>JANPIN010000084.1:0-55033 GCA_031425035.1 Saprospirales bacterium
AAGGATGTCGCTGTGTGGTGATAGTGAAATTTTTATGCAGTGGTGGTTGGTATGTGATTTAGCTGCGTGGTGGGGCATAGGCTGGGAAAAGCCCAAGGGGATTGTACACGCGAAGCTGATTAGCCTCTGCGCGAGCATGGAATGATGATGTTCACCGTGTGAACAGGCAGAGGAGCAGCCTCAGCTAGAGTGGGGGGGGCGTCAAGACCCAAATTTGGATCGCCGTGTGCACCTATGTGTTAGTGGCCATCCTCAAAAAGAACTCGCTATTTCTATGAGTATGAACGAAATGCTACAGATTTTTAGCGTCTCCCCTTTTGACAAAATACTGAAATCAACTACTTGCAAAACCTGATAACAAAATGCAAATCCCGACAACAATAACTAATTGATTATCTTCGACTTATAACCGGACACTACTGAGTTAAACTGTATACATCCCGTATCGAATTGTGAAATAGGATACCCAATAGGAGCAGTATTAACCCATTACAGGAACTGGCACAGATCTTTTGTTATAAAGTATAACTATCGCCATTGTAAGATTGGTACATGTAGGATAATGGGGGCGGATATGGCAAAAATTAAAGAATATGCACATTTGCATGGTAATAAATACACACGGGCTCGTAAAATAATCGGCTATGCCACTTACGAGTCACCTACACACTTAAACAATTTAAATTCAAATCAAAATGGCTGAAAATCAAAATCAAAACCAGGGATTTGGCAACACGTCAAATCAAGGCTATGGCAACACGTCAAGCCAAGGATCTGGCCACACGTCTAATCAAGGCTCTGGTAACATGTCAAGCCAAGGGTCTGGCATGTTAACTGGCATGTTTCGCGACAGAGAAAGCACGGAAAAAGCATATAACTCTCTGCATGAAAGGGGTTATTCTAAAGATGACATTAATTTAATGATGTCGGATGAGACACGGCAAAAGCATTTCTCCGGAGATCATGCAGACACCGACTTAGGTTCTATGGCTGCTGAAGGCGCCGGAAAGGGCTCTGCCATTGGCGGAACCATAGGAGCCATTGCAGGTATAATTGCAGCAGTTGGCACAAGCATCATAATTCCTGGTCTTGGTTTGGTTATAGCCGGGCCAATTGCCGCTGGACTTGCTGGTGCAGGTGCAGGGGGGCTTACAGGTGGTATTATTGGTGCCCTCGTAGGAGCTGGTATTCCTGAAGAGCGTGCAAAAATATATGAATCAGGCGTTAAAAGCGGCAATATTGTCATGGGCGTTCGTCCTCGCAATGATGAAGACGCCAAGTATTTTGAAGAGAACTGGCGCACTAATAGAGGTGAGGAAATTCACCGATAGAATTTCTATAACAAAATAGCCATGCGAATCAGAGGTTAAGCCCCGTTGGGGGTTTTAACCACTGGTTCGCATAACTATTTTATGTCACGCACGAAGCAGGGCCAGGTGTTCCGCCTCGCCTGGTGTTCCCAAAAACAACTCCACCCTTTACCCTGCCATACCTACCTCGCCGGCTATCCTGTTTCCCGCCCTGTTTGGTGTTTTCACCATAGCAACTCCACCTCGGTGTCGGGAAAAACAGTGTAATTACCGGTATACGCTCTCTATACCCATCCACTTGAAATATTTACCTTGGAGTCGCTTTTTGGAACACCAAGCAAGGCAAAAAGCCCCGCACCAGATCTTCGTCGGCGCCGGAGGTACGCATCGTGATGGAACGCGTATGGCTGACCCGCGCGCAATTTGCGTTTAACGAAGCTATAGATTGTCAGTGAATAAAAAAGGCCAGCTAGAAGAAGAAGTTATATATTAAAAAGCCCCAGACCAGCATAATGGATAGCGTGGTGAAAGGGAAGGTTCCAGCGTTTTATAATCTTATGCGCCCCCCATCGGGTCAGGTGCAAGAAAATATATTTCAGACCATATTCCCCATTTAGCGAAGCCAAGGGTAGCATATTAATGAAAAAGAATAGAGGGCGTGTGATTTTATTCGGGAAAGTGGCTCTTTTCTTTGAGATAAAAACCAGGCCAACAACTGGACGATCCCCTCAAGAGCAGGGAAAAGGCAAAAGAGCAGCCTCAACCCGAGCGGGGAGCCTTAGGGCGAGCGGTAAAGCAAAACATATTTGCCTGTCTGCGTATACAGCCTCTTATTCCCTGTTTTTCCAGTCAAAACAGGCCGATTCCTGTTAGAAAATGGCCCTTCGCCATTCGTTTTTGGGTCATTGTCAATTGACAATGACCTATTTTCTGCTAACAGGGTAGGCTGCCAGTAGAAAAGTGTAGTAAAAAAATCGGTTTTAGGTCATTGTCAATTGACAATGCTCCATTTTCTGCTAACAGGGTAGGTCTGTACGAATGGTTTTGAGCCAATGTCAATTGACAATGCTTCATTTTCTGCCGTCGGGGTGGTCTGTCCGAATATTTTGAGTCATTGTCAATTGACATTGCTCCATTTTCTACCGGCAGGGTGGTCTGTTCTACCGGCAGCATACCCTGTTGGACCATTTAGGGGCATGGTTAGACCAACAGGGCCCTGTTTTCTACTGGCAGCATGGTCTTTTATACCGGTAGCATACCCTGTTGGACTATTTAGGGGCATGGTTAGACCAGCAGGCGCCTATTTTCTGCTGGCAGCATGGTCTGTTATACCAGCAGCATACCCTGTTGGACCATTTAGGGGCATGTTTAGACCAGCAGGCCCATGTTTTCTGCTGGCACACTATGCTTTTATAGGGACGGCGGGCAGGTTTGTGCGGAAGGAGCAGGCTGTCGGCGGGGGAAGGGGTTGTTTTTGGCGGGTGGTGGGTGTAAAGTGTTTTCAGGACAAAACACTCAGGGCTAAAAATCGAGCTGCGAAGTGGGCAAAGCCCGGGGTGATTGTATATGTGAGGCGGAATAGCCTCTGGGCGAGCGTTTCTTATTTTATTTTTGGGTATTTAGTCAGGGATAGCCTTAGGGCGAGCGGGGGTGGATATAAAAGTATTTTCAGGACAAGACACCTGAAAAACTAGCCTCGGCAAAAGAGCCAAGGCACTCAAAATTAGCCCTTAAAATTCGCTACGCCTCCGTAAACTCCGGCTCGACTGAACTTTAATTGCCAATTTTGAGTCAACTAAGAAAATGGCCTGACACAGTTAATTGAACACTCCCTAGGCGACCGCTCATTTCATTATTTAATACGTTCGGTGTCGATTACTAACGACCTAATAATGTCGTCGTATTCCTTCATAAATTCCTCTTTGTCTTCCGAGTCTTCATAAATAAATCCATGAAGATTAAATTTAATGTCAGGTTTAATTCTAAACTAAACAACTCTTACTATTCCCATTCGTTTTCCAGTACTTTGTCTAAGAATGAATTCCTTACCAGGCCTGTCAAACACCGTTATATCTTTAACAACAACATTTGAGTCAATTTTTGACATTAAATCCAGTTGGTTTTTCACTTCTGTTTCAGGGTCGTTAATATAATTCTTCTGTACACTCCTTAATCTAAATTGTATTCCAACTGCACTTTTGCTATCTTCATATCGTTTTACTAATTCAAATTCGCTTCCGCCAAATCTTGCTACTTGGTCTTCTTGCATCCATGAATCTGGTATTAAAAAGCCAATTGCGATATTTGGGTAAATACATTTTTTGTATCCAATTCTGTCAGATATTTTTAAATCTATCCTCTCTCTTGATTCATCAAGAAAATTACTTGGCTTTTTTAAATTGCTCTGAAATGTGTATGATAAAAGTATGCCTGAAATTAACGCAATTATAGGCAACACATATCGAAAATTAGATTTATTTTTTACCTCACCCAAAGCCGAATTATTTAATTTTCTTTTTTCATCGTCATTTTCATTAACTGAACCTAATACAGAAAGTAACGATGCATTAATTGAGTTTAAAATAGTTTGGTCGCTATGACCGACTTCGCCATTTATTACTTTCGCTTTAATGTTTTGGTATCTATTCGACAACTGCACGATGGTGTCGTGAACCTCAGAGCCTTCAAAACTAATGAGGGATTCATTAATCGCCTTTTCGGTTTTTCCTTCTTGGATTAGGGTTTTTATATTTCTTATTTTATTAGCCATGCTTTTTCGTTTTTTATTTTGATTGAGTAGAACTATTACATTCCCGCATTGCGTGTGTGCCAGCTATACGCGACAGGCCCTCGCCTTCTCCCAACAAGTGGTAGCAAACGAGGGCCTGGTGCATTGGAAGGC
Source organism: Saprospirales bacterium (assembly GCA_031425035.1). Taxonomy (GTDB): domain Bacteria; phylum Bacteroidota; class Bacteroidia; order Chitinophagales; family Saprospiraceae; genus M3007. The sequence goes on from JANPIN010000084.1 coordinate 4,213, forward strand.
ATGTTTCATCTTGTCTGGCGGTTTGAAATCGTCAGGCAAGGTAAAGGCCCCTACGCAAATGATGTACAAATTTTTACAAAAATAATTTTTGGTGCCTCAAAATTTTATTTGGCCACCGCTCATATCAGTTGCCTATCTATTGGGCTTTGGATGCGATCCCAGCCCTTTTAGGTGATATGGGTATAGATTTCTGTAGTTTTTGTGCTTTTATGGCCCAGCAACTCCTGAATTTAGCGAAGATCCACGCCTTTTTCCAGCAAGTGCGTAGCGAAAGAATGACGTAAGGTGTGTACGGTTGCGTTTGGGTTTACCAGCGAGGACACAGCTTCGGATAGAGCTATGCGGGGTACTGCCTGTGCACGAGCGGCTATCTTATCCGGCAAGATGGCCATTACGGTTTTGGCAATCGTTTAGGCAGATCATTGGAATATAGCCACGCCAGGCACAGCCTGTGCGCTAGCTGGTTTTGCTTTCACTGCCATGTGCGACCATGCTTTGTTGTACACAGGCTTTCTTTTTAACTAAGTCATATAAAATTTATTCTAAATGCTACCATCTGCAATTTTTGAATACAGCCTATCAATTGCATCACAAATGGAAGCAATTGTGTCGAAGACTCTCGCTTGATCGGATGCAAAATCTTCTAAAGAAATATTTATAGAAGCAATCATACTCGTTAAAGCAGTTCCAGATAAATGGATTAAATTATTTCTCACTTTCTGGATTACATCATCTATATCAGGTGGCAAAATATTTACATCAAGGATATTTGCTTTGTTAATATCTCTTGCCACATTTAACGCAGTACCCAAGCCACTAATATTTATTTGTCCTGGCTGAGATACAATATCCGAAGACCAGAAGTCCTTCAAGTAATCTACATCTCTTATTTCTATTATCCAATGATTATTCTTTTGGACTCTTTTTATCCTTACTTGATAAGGTGGGTTTTGGTTAGGTTCACTCAAAAAATCATTTTTATGCCTTGGCATAACATCTTGGAATTCTACAATATATCCATTTTGATGTGCTGAAATTATTGCATTTTTAATTTCATAACTATCCACACTTTGAGCCCCATGTGTATAAGTATATCCTTTAATAGCTAATGCATCTCTAAGTGTTCCTTCAAGCGCTATAGAGATTAATGCTAATGATGTTAGATAATTTTTATTTTTATATGCATTAATTGATTGGTTTATATATTGAACAATATAGCTAGGAATTATATCATTAATGGCGATCGTTGACTTCCTAAGTGACATAGATATTACTTCTTCTCCTTGTGGAATAGGTAATGTCCAAACCATATTCCAATAAGCATGTTGAGAAAATCTAATTTCTGTACCATCTTCAATTTTAATAGTTACAGTATCACAAAAATCATTATTATTAACACCAATTGCTCCATTTGCAACAAGATCAGAAAATAATGATTCAATAAGTAAAATTAAAACACTTCTACCATAATTTCCTCCTATTTGCTTAACTTTATGTCTAATTTCAGTAATTTGTGGATCAATTGGACCAGAATTCTTAGAAAAAGGATGTGGAATATTTGAAAGAGCTGTATCAGCAGAATCAATTATTTTAATTCTGTCGGCGTTATATAGTTGCACTAGTGAATCAAATGTGCTTAAAAGAACCTCTCTTTTAATTATTGGAAATGAATTCATAGTATTATTCCCTCCTTTCCTAAATCAATAAGAAATTTATTTAATTCAGATTTATAATTATTTAACTCAGATTCTTTTTCAGTTATTATTTCCTGTTTCCTTTGGTATTCTTCGCAAATCTCGTCTTGTATGAAAATTGGAGGCACTGGTACATATACTGATTCAAAGCTATTAAGACTCAAGGATGGAATAACAGTACCTGTTGCTCCTTGTTCCAATTGTTTTTGTACATAGTTACTGTTAAGTGCAATTGCAAGGTAAAAAGGCCTCACTAAGTCAGTATTTGGTTCTAAGCGAATCACATGATGATTAAAACCAAGACCTTCAAAGTCAGACGTTACCACTGCAGCAGATCCTTTTTGTGTTCCTATAATGTTTACTAAGATATCACCTTGGTTAACTTTCGAATATTTCTGAGGTTTTTTATCTATTGAAGTAAAAGATAATCCTTCTTCATTTAATTTCATGCTTCTTATACTCGCTGGTGTAATATATGGAACTTCTTCTTCTTTATCTTTCTGAAAAGGGCTTCCTCTTTGCATTTTCTTAATCAACTCTTTAAGGGGAATTGCTTGATAGCTGCTTGATAATTCTCGAATTCCTACTTGATGTTTACGAAACCAATAATAAGAAAAATGAAAATTCTCTACTTTCAAATCATGAACTACAAATCCTTCTTCGTCATCTTCTAATTCTAAGTTAGAAATAAAATTATTCCATTTTAATATAACAGGACTGTTAGATGTATATTCTGTTTTTGGTACTTCGTCAAGACTGGAAAAGAAAGTTTTTTGAATTTCGGTTTGCTTTTTTTGGATTACAAGGATGCTTGTCGAAACCGAAGAATAAGGTTTAAAAGTATCAGGTGCAAGGTTTATGATTCCTTTTATTGAGAAATTTTTTATTAAAGTTTCTCTAAATTTTTTATATTTTGAAGATAAAAGAGTTCCATCTGGAACTATACAAATTGACCAACCATTTGGTTTGCAATAATCTAAGGATCTTTCAATTAATAATTCTACGCTATCGATATTATTTCTATCTGAATATGTTTGAATGCTATGGCCAAAAGGTGGTGTTACTAAAACACAATCAAATTGATTCTTTTCACTAGCAAAACCACCATAAGGCAATAAATTTTGAGAATATATATTTTTGTCAGGATTTTCGTTTGAAAGAATTTGTTGGGATTTTATCCAATATTCATTTTCCTGATTAAAATAGAAACTTGTTACGTTCTTCCATCCATTTAAGTAAGCACTGCTAACTAAGACGCCATATTTTTCAAAAATATTAAGCAGTTGGTTTTTGTTTTCATTGATTGGAAAAAAACATAGCATTAGGTTTGATAACCATCTAGGCACTTGCCATTCATTTTTATTTTTTAGCAAAAATTCATCTATATACTTAAGGACTTCAATTTTTGATTCAATAAAATTTATATCCTTCCACCTGTCCAAAACCTGGAGAACAACTTTATCTTCTTTGTAAAAAAAGTCTATTTCGTCATTTGCATTTGTTAAATCAAAATTTAAATCACTTAAAAGTTTGTAATATATACTTATTGATAAATCCTTGGAATGATTTCCTGTTATTGGGAAATTGATCAAATAGCTTGAGACGTGATCGATTAATACATTTACATTATTAATATAATTTATATTGTATTGAGGTATACTATCAGCTTTGATAGGATCAATTTGAACAGGCCTTCCTATGTCTCCTGTTTTTAGCCAAATATAAGATTGACCATTTGTAATTATATAAATTTTTGCTCCTAATTGCTGCGCTGATCTTTGCAATTGTCTTACAATTGGATTATAGCTTAATTCTCCAAATTCATCGTTTAGAAGTAAGGTTGATTTGACTTCAATTGCTATAATGTTTTCACTGCCTGAGACAACAACTAAATCAACTCGTTTAAAAGAATCAACTAATACTTCATACTTTATATTACTTTCAGTATATCCTAGCTTTTTTAGATGCAATATTACATCTTCGATTATTTCAGCTTCTTTTTTCATCAAATTTATTTAATGTGGAAAAATATTTCATGTTCATTTATAGCCGATTTCGCTTTATGCATGTGTACAACTATTTCATCCTAGTTGGCGGTTTAAAATCGTCAGGCAAGGTAAAGGCCGCTACGCAAATGGTGTACTATTTTGCCGAAATATTTCTTTATGCTACAAAACTTCCTTTGGCTATCGCTTATATGATAAACCCATCTATTGGGCTTTGGATCCAATCCCAGCCCTTGTTTGATCCCTCACGCCCCCAACTCCAATTGATCCTTCACCAAATGAAAATACGCCCCTCTCCGTTCCGTCAGCTCCAAATGACTCCCTTGTTCCACCACTTCCCCCTTCTCCAGCACCACAATATGGTCGGCGTTGCGTACGGTACTCAACCGGTGGGCCACAATGATCACGGTCTTGTTGCGGAAAGCATTTTCCAGGTTATGCAGGATAACCCGCTCATTATACGCGTCCAGCGCGTTGGTGGCCTCGTCGAAGAGGATGTAGCGCGGGTCTTTATAGATCGCCCGGGCCATCAGCAGGCGCTGGCGCTGGCCCTGACTCAGACCGATGCCGTCCTGGCCGATCTTGGTGTTATAACCCAGGGGTAAACCTTCAATATAGGTCTGAATATTAGCCACTTTAGCCGCGTAGAGCAGCCGGCGGTGATCGATGTGTTCATCCCCGAAAGCGATGTTGTGGGCAATGGAGTCGGAGAATACGTACCCGTCCTGCATCACCACACCGCATTGATCGCGCCAGAGTTTATGGTTCACGTTGGCCAGGTTCAGGTCGCCGAGGCGCACGAAACCTTCGGTGGGGGGATAGAAGTTGAGCAGCAGTTTGAGCAGGGTGGTTTTACCGCTGCCGCTGGTGCCGACAATAGCGGTCGTGGTGCCTTCACGGAAAGTCAGGCTTACGTTCTTGAGCACCCAGGGATCATGCGGGCCGCCATACCGGAAGGAGACATTGTGCAGCGACAGGTCGCCGTTCGTCGGCAGCACGGTCACCCGGGGGTTATCGGCGGGCTCTTCGTCGGCGCGGCTGTGGATCTCGTTCATGCGCTCCAGACTGATCTTGGCTTCCTGGGCGCCGAGCATGAACTGCACCAGTGATTCCAGCGGCGCGTTCATGTGGCCGATAATATATTGCACGGCGAGCATCATCCCGAGACTCATCTGGCCGTCGATCACGGCCTTGGCGGAAATAATGGAAATCAGGATGTTTTTGCCTTCATTGATGAACGAGGCTCCGGCGCGCTGCAACTGATCGGTGGAGAGGTACTGCACATTGACGCGGAACAGGCGGGCCTGCACGCGTTCCCAAGCCCAGCGTTTCTGGCGTTCGGCATTATGCAGTTTAATTTCCTGCATGCCGTTGACCAGTTGGATAAGGGTGTTCTGGTTTTCCGCCATGCGTTCAAATCGCCGGTAATCGAGGGCGCGGCGGCGTTGCAGAAAGAGCATGACCCAGCCGAAATAGAGTAGGGCGGCCACAAAGAACACGCCGAAGATCAGGCCGCTGTAAAACCACAGCACGGCGCCGAAAATGAACAGGTTGATGATGGAGAACAGCGTCATCAGCGAGGTGGAGGTCAGGAAGCGTTCCACCCGCTCGTTATCGTGGATGCGCTGCAGCAGGTCGCCGGTCATTTTGGTGTCGAAGAACGACATCGGCAGGCGCATCAGTTTGATCAGGAAATCGGAGACCAGGTTGATGTTGACCCGGCTGCCAATATGCAGCAGGATCCAGCCGCGAATGAACTCGACGGCCACCTGGCTGAGAAACAGCATGCCCTGGGCGGCCAGGATGAGGTAGACGAAGTTGAGGTCGTAGAGCTGCACGCCTTTATCCACCAGCGCCTGCATCAGGAAGGGGAATACGAGCTGGATAAGGCTGCCTAATATCAGGCCCATGCCCAGTTGGATGAGCAGGCGACGGTACTGTGCTAAATACGACCACAGAAAACGGAAGCCGGCGCGGTCGGTCTTTTCGCCTTCGTGCTGGAAGAATTCGGGGGTGGTTTCCAGCAGCAGCAGAATGCCCTGGGGTTCATTGTTCACCACGTCGCTGATCCAGCCGTTCAGGAACTCTTCTTCCAGCAGCACGATTTTACCCACTTTCGGGTTGGCTACGTGGATTTTCTTGTTCGCAATTTTATATACCACCACGAAGTGATCCTGGTCCCAGTGCGCCACGCAGGGCAGCGGGATGTCGCGTTCGAGCCGGCTGAGACCGGTTTTGACGCCCAGGGTGCGCAGGCCGATTTTCTCCCCGGCATCGGAAATGCCCATCAACGTCACGCCTTCGCGGTCGAGGTGGGATTGCTCCCGCAGGTACTCCAGCGAATAATGCCGCCCGTAATGACGCGCAATCATCCGCAGACAGGCAGCGCCGCAGTCCGATGAATCGTGTTGTTTATAAAAAGGAAAGTTATCCATTTTGGAATGCGGAATAGGGAATGCGGAATGCGGAATTTCACAACATCGAGCGGACTATGCAAATTCGGAATAGTGTAATGCGGAATCCGGGTGGCGGAATTTTACAAAATTGAGTAAATAAAACGTTTTTTTCAAATGCTAGTTGCAATAGACAATGCGGAATGCTGAATACGGAATGCGGAATTTACAAAATCGAGCTTATTGAACGATCTCTTATACCCGCCCACAAATACCAACCCGCAGCTTCATGTTCCTTACTCCTATTCCGCATTCCGCATTCATCACTCCGCATTCGCTACAGTTCCGCATTCGTTACAGTTCGCGTACCCAGATGTTGCGGTAGCTGACGAGGTCGCCGTGGTCCTGTAGTTGGAGGGGGCCTTTGCCATGGGCCACATTTTTGGGTAAACCGATGTATTCGGTGGTACCGCGGATCTCCGTATTCAACTGGACGACTACGCCGTTGTGCAGCACGGTGATGCGGGCGGGCGCTACCTGAATACTGTCGGCGTTGTAGTGCGGAGCGGTGAACAGCACGTCGTAGGTCTGCCACTCGCCGGGTTTACGGCAGGCATTGACCAACGGAATGCTTTGTTTGTAAATAGAGCCGGTCTGGCCATTGGAGTAGGTGCGGTTTTGATAACAGTCCAGCACCTGCAGTTCATAGAGGCCCTGGAAGAAAATGCCGCTGTTGCCGCGTCCCTGGCCTTCGCCTTTGACGACGGCTGGTTCGCGGAATTCAATATGCAGCTGGATGTCGCCGAAGTTGCGGCGGGTCGAGATCAGACCGGCGCCGGGCTTTACGGTAGTGGCGCCGTCCTGGATGGTCCAGGCGGCGGCAGTGCTGTCTTTAGCGCTCATCCATTCTTTCAAATTGCTGCCGTCGAACAGCACAATGGCATCGGAGGGAGCTTGGGTGCCGGTGCCGGGCGTCACTACGCGGGGGGCAGGCGTCCAGACTTCGGTGGCTTTCGGATCGGTGATCTGGGCAAAAGCGGTGGTTAATGCAGTGGCCAGGAGGAGGAAGGTTAGCGGTATACGAGTCATTGCTTGAGTGTTTAGGTGACAGGAGTTAGGAGTTAGGTGACAGGGGGCAGGAGTTATGAGTTATGAGTTATTTTTGGTGATTGACGAGACATGAAGGTTGGTTTTTGATGTGGTGTGATGTTGGGCACCCGGGAGACAAAGCGGGTGCACTGGGATCATGATTTATAGCCAACACAAAGTGGATTTGAACGAAGCCGGGATCTAAGTTGCTGACGGCCAGCCACTAAACCCGTCTAAACCTTCTAAACCACTCTCAACCGACTATATGATCAATCATTTCTGTAAAGAATTGATCCAGATGGCGATCTTTTCCACGTCTTTTTTAGGCACCTGGGTCATGGGCGCCATGGGGGTATAACCCGGCCAGTGTTCGGGTTTGGGGGTGTAGACCAGGGCGACAATCTGCGCGGTGGTGTATTTGCGTTTGGCTACTTCCGCATAGGCGGGGCCGACAGCGCGGACATTGGTTTTATGGCAGGCGTTGCAGGTATGTTTGTTGATCAGGGCCAGGGCTTCCTCTTCCGTCACGACGGGCGTTTTGGCTTTGGCTGCCGGCGCCGGTTTGGCTTTGGCGGGTGTTTTGGCCGCTTCGCCGGTGGCGCTGGGCCGGGCTTCTTTCATCTGCTTATCGGGGGTGTTGGCGGCGGTTCCGGCATCTTTCACCGGTTTCGCTTTGGCTTTTGGTTTCACTGCGGCCAGGGGGAAAGTGGCTTTTTCACCGGCCGGAATGTTGTTCAGCGTATAATAGGCGCTGTTGTGCAGCAAGGGCAGGTTGTCGGCTGCGGAACGCACACCTTGCGGCTGAATGGCGTGGATATAACCGGGGCGCAGGCCATCGACCACAATGCGGACCCGCAGACCGTCGCTGCTCAATTTGGCGCCGCGTACGGCATTTTCCTCGTCATTGATGGTTGGACTGCCGTACACCGGGTGGTATTTGTAAATATAGTTGTGGACCAGGTAGTTGTCCAGGTTTTCGGCGGTGGCGGCTTTTACCGGCTGGGTGAACTCGATTTCAAATCCGTCGGGCATGGCGCGTACGGCTTTCATTTCAAACGGTATTTGGCCGGTCCAGACCAGCCGCTCGAGTCCGTAGGGCTCCAGGCCGGTGCTGCCCCAGCCGCGGTTCGTGCCGCCTACATACATGGTCTTGTCGGCGCCCCAGCACATGCGCAGTACGCCGGATCGAAAACCGCTGCGGAAATCGAAGGAAGCGCCCTGGTATTCGTCGTTTACTTTTTCCAGGAAGACCCGCGCTATTTTGGACATGCCCTGATCACCGACCAGCAGTTGCCCGGCAAAAGGACCGAATGCGCCCTCGGTATCATCGGTGATCATTTCAGAGGTCGAAACGCCCAGCATGCCGTGGGGCAGCCAGACCGCCGGGCTTTTGATCTGTTGGCCGGGGTAGGTGGTATGGCCCATTTCATAAATCGTGGTCATGGCTTCCCCGGCCAGGTATTCCGGTTTTTTGCCTGGGTCGTCGCGTGGATCGATCTGTTTGAAAACCATTTCTTTCCGCATTTTAACCGGCGATTCCGGGCGGTCGGCCCAGGCCAGGGATGCGGGGTGGCCCATGAAATCACCCTTGGACACCTGGGCCACAAAACCGGAACCCATCCAGTCGCCCTGGTTGTCGCCGTAGAAAAACTCGCCGTTGTACACGCCAATGCCGCAGGGCGAACGCATACCGGCCGCCCAGGGCTCCATTTTGCCGTCGGGCGTGATGTGCATGGTCCAGCCGCGCCAGGGCACGATGGATTTTCCGGCCCACCAGTCACTGTTGCCGAAACTCACGTTGCCCGTAACCATGAAGGAACCGTCCGGCAGCACTTTCGGTCCGAAACTATACTCGTGGTAGTGACCGGAAATCGGCCAGGCATATACCGTTTCATAGCGGTCGGCCATGCCGTCGCCGTTGCGGTCGGTCAGCTTGGTCAGTTCGCCGCGCTGGGCGCAGTAGAGGCTGCCGTCTTTATACACCAGGCCGAGAATTTCATGCAGGCCGCTGGCGAAGGGACGGTAATTGGGATGCCCGGAAGCGGGGTTTTCAATGATCCACACGTCGCCGCGCCGGGTGCTGGCGGCCAGGTTACCGTTGGGCAGACTACAAATGCCGCCGACTTCGAGGACGACGCCTTCCGGAACAGGTATTTTAATAATGCGATAATAGGTGTCTTCCGTCGGCAGCCCGCTCGCCAGGCTGTCTTGCGCGGAAAGCAGGTGGCCGGTCAGCAGACCGGATAAAAGGAGCAAAAAGTGCATATGGAATTTCATGGAATGCGCGATTTTGGATGGATAACTGGACATGGTGGCGATGCGGGGTTTTACCACATCAGGCTATACTCGACGCGCTCGGCCACAGGCACGTACAACGCCGACAAACTGCCGGATTTTTCAATGACTGGTTTTGCACCGGCGGGCAGCAGCAAGTAGTAGCGCTGACCATCGATGGCATAGGTCGTGTCGTTGATTTTTTCAATCGTCGTCCCGAGAGCCAGGCGACAAACGTAAGCAGCATTGGCCGCCTGGTTGCGAAACACCAGGGTCCGGCTGAAGTATTTCTGATCCACTACGACCAGCTGATCCGTCACTTCCATGTCGTCCATTTTATAACGGAAAGCCGGTCGTCCGGCGGCATCCAGGTCATAGCCCTGCGGCCGGAAGTGATTGATGGGGGCAAATTCGGAAGACGTCAGGTCGAAAAGTTCGGTTTTGGCGACCACCACCGGCACGTCGTCGAAGCTCAGCACGGCGCCACGCGGGCGCGAGGAACCATCGCCGCGGTCGTCCCACATCGGCGACACGTCCAGGAAGTCACCTTTCCAGATCTGGGCGACGGCGCCGTTATCGAGGTCGTAGGTGTAGTGTAAATGCGTGGGATCACCGACCTGCACCGCGTGGACGATGCGTTTTTTCTTCGTGCGGGGCGGCTTAATATCCATAAACGAGCGGAACACTTTCGGCGTGCCGCTAGTCAGCAGAATCGGGTTGTGGACCTCGGCGGACAGGGTGGAGCTCATGGTGTGCAGCGCTGTAGCCCGGGAGTTGGGTCCTGCGATCCACAGGCCCAGGTAGGGGGGCAGCCAGCCGTCCATTTTATAGTTGGTCAGGGCAACCGAAACGGCGCCGGCGGGCAATTCGACGTCTGCCGAGCGCTGATTATCCCAGTTGGTCCAGGCATCCGGCAGCACTTCTTTGCCGTTGATGAGCAGCGAAGAACGGCCGCCGGCCTGTAAAACCAGGTGGTGCAGCCCGGCTTTCGGCACCTGGATCGTGCCGGTATACTGAATAGCGTAGGCATTGTCGCGTTTGGCAACTTCCCAGGTCAGTTGATCGGTTTTACCTTCCAGTGCCACCTTTTTTCCGGCAAAATCCTGGGGCGAGCGGAACTCCCCGTAGATCACTTTATAGCTGAACGGCTGGCTGACGGTTACCGGTGCACCCTGGCGGTCACTGATCTTAAAGCGGCGGAAAGCGACCGGGCCATGATCTCCCTGGATCATGAACGGACCGGTTACCGCTTCCTGTTCGGAAATGGGGCCGCCGGTGGGTCCGGTGAGTTCGAGGTTTTCATGGATAATGACCCCGTTCAGCATCACTTTGATCAGTCGCGCATTGGCCGTTTTTTTACCGGTCATATCGAAACGCGGGGCCTGAAAACTGATGTCCAGGTGCTGCCAGAGTCCGGGCGCCAGGCAGGCGTTGGTCCGGGGCGCGGTGCCGTCGAACATTTCTTCCTGTGGATTCCAGCGCCGGCGGGCGTATACGCCGCCACAGTCGCTGTAGGCGGGGTTTTGTACGCCCCAGCTATCGTACAACTGCACTTCGTAGCGTCCCTGGAGGTAAAAGCCGGAGTTGGATTTCCGGGCCATCATGAAATCAAAACTGACGTCTACATCGCCGAACTCGGCCACGGAAAGCAGGTTCGACCGGTTCTTTTCGGTGGGTAAATTAAGGAGCACACCCGTACCGGCAGTGGCCGTCATTTCATCATCGCGGTCGATGGCGGCGTGGGCGTTACCGGCAATCTGCCAGTTGGTGGCGTTGGTGTTTTTCCAGAAAGACAGGTCGGTAAGGAGCAGAGAATCTTGTGCGGATGCCAGGGTGGCCAAAGCCAGCCAGGGGAGTATCCGGCAGCATTTTAATAGGAATGGAGCTGTGCGCATGCGTCGTTACTTGTTTGCGCAAAAATGGTGATAAGCCACGTCTTTGCATCCGTTCGCCCGGCATTCTTTTCCTTTTCTATTTTTTTAACAAATAAAAACGGGTCATTCGTAGGTACGAATAACCCGTTCAGGGGGGAGCGAGTATAGGTTATTCCTGTCCCGTGATCAGTTTGACATTTTTACCGATCGGATCGCCGCGTTCGTTTTTGCTGATGGTAAATTCTACCGTATCGCCTTCGCGTAAATCGTTGAAATCGGTATCCACCAGGAAGGAAAAGTGGAAGAACAGGTTGTTGGTCTGCGGATAGGTAATGAATCCGTAGCCGTCTTTCATGCTGAAAATGGTACTTGTTCTCACCTCGCCTTCTTCTACTTCCGCATCGGTGACGGGAATGGGGGTTTCTGCACCCAGCGGATTTTTCTTGCGTTCCACAAAGAGTTGCGAAACCGGGAAAATGCCGTCCGGATCGTCGTCTTCGATGAAATTATGCATCGGCACCGGGTAGGTCACTTCTTCCAGCAGATTCTGGGAAGTAACAGTACTGCGGCGACGGCCTTCTTCATCGTAGAATTCATAGTCCCAGCCCAGCAGCATCACTTTCACGCCCAGTGTATGCAGTTTACGCACCAGGGGCACGAAGTCGCTGTCGGAAGCGATGAGCACGACCACGTCGAATTGTTTATGCAAGGCCAGTTCGAAGGCTTCGAGCGCCATCCAGACATCGATGCCCCGTTCCTGGCGGTAACCCTGCACGGTACGAACCGGTAAATAGTGGGTGGTAACGCCTTCCATCATGAGAATATCATCAAAAAGGCGGTCGTAGTACAGGCGATTACCTTCGGCACTGGCTTCCTGGGCGCTCAAACGGCCCCGGAAATAGTGCGCATCCACGATCTGGCATAGATGAGCGCCCTTGTTTTCTTCATCGGCTATACGGTGACACACAAATTCGTGCAGCCCAGCGATGCTGATGCGACTGCGGCGTTCATGGTGGTAAGCGTAGTAGTTGCTGACATGAAGGAAATAGTTGCCATCGTAAAAGACCCCAATTCTGGTCAGTTTTTGCTGATTGTCAGCCATAGTCTTGATTTACAGTACGTTAATAGAAAAAGTAAATGATAAAGGGAAGATTGTAATACGATTCTTGGAATATTCTTTTGGCTTTTGGGAAAATGACCGCGCAAATGAACCCTTTTCTAAGCTATTATTTGCCAAACCCTAAAAAAACTATTGCTACGCCCTAAATTTTCGGACGAATTAAGCAAATTCTAATCTCAATGGCATACCAAGCCCCGTAGCGCCGAATTATGTTGTTAGAAAAAGAAAAACGCATTGTAATAGGCAGTTTATAACTTCTCGAAGTCTTTGAACAAGGAATAACGCACGGTTTCCACCTGGGTCCGGTAATTTTTCCAGGATTGATCGAAGAGGGTATTGATCCGTCCGACCAGGTAGTCCGCATCCATGGTGGCATGCCGGATGGCTAACTGGGTGGTCGCGTTCGGTGCTCCCGGACCACCACCAATATAACCGAGTGCCCGGTAGAAATACGCGTTCAGGTTATCGGGGTCACGTTGAATGCCCTTGGGTTCTTTTTGTTGAAAAAACTCATTCTTCAAAGCGCTAATACTGTCGCGTAAACTGCCACCCAGCTTCATTACCTCTTTCTTCGAACTATCCGGTACGTTCACGAACTGATCTTCCACCAGTTTAAGCGTCTTTTCAGCTTCCAGCAGGCGGGCATAGGCTTTTTGGGCTTTGTTCACCGCCTGATACAAGTCGAGCGTAGCGGCGTTTTTGGCCTGGCGATCGGCCGTGGAGATGTTCAAGCGGGCATCATCCAGTACGCGCACGGTAGTGGAATCCCGGAAAGTACGGTAGGCCACCTGTACGCGGTAGGTACCGGGCAGTACGGCCGGACCGCCACCGGGTTCCAACTGATCTTTATCCGGTTCGCTGTTGGAGGGGAAACGCACGCCTTTGGTATCCATGTACCAGGTAATGCTGGTAAAGCCGGTGTCCAGTTCCGTTTTGAAACGACGCAGCGTATCGCCGGTCATGGAGAGAATGGTCACCGTCGCCTTCTCTTTAGCTTTGCCGGTTGCAGCGGCGGGTTTGGCGGCCGGCACAGAATCCTGGCGTGTTTTTAAGGCCGGCGTCAGGGGATCCGGTTTGGAAGGGTCTTTTTCGGCCGCTATTTTCTTCTCTTTTTCCGCCTGTTCTTTGGCCAGTTTTTCCTTGTTTTTAGCAGCTTCTGCGGCGGCTTTTTCGTTTTTTGCATCCTGTTTCTTCCCTTTACCCTTGGCATCCGGCTCCGTAGCTTTCGCTGGCGGCGCTTTTACTTCCGGTTTCACCCAGACCGGAATACGTACGGCCGTGCCCTTATTATCGCCCTGATAAGTGGCATCGGCGGCAAAACGCGGACCATCGTAGGAACGATATTCCGCCAGTATACCCGCCTGCGCGGGAAAGAGCTGGAAGGATTTGTCCAATAAACCGGGGCCGCCTTTGGCCAGACTACGCAGGGTGCCGAGGTTGTCCAGTATCCAGATAGCCCGCCCGAAAGTAGCCAGGACGAGGTCGCCATCACGGGCCTGGATTTTCATATCCTGCACCGGTACGGAGGGAAAACCTTCCTTGGACCAGTGCTGCCAGCTAGCGCCGGTATTGAGGCTGAAGTACAGGCCCTGATCAGTACCGAGAAAAAGCAAACTGGGCACTTCGGGGTCCTGGACCATACTCAGGCAGAAATTATTGCTTGGCACCGCCTCCAGATTTCTGGCCTCTTTCGGTTGGCCGGCACTGGCGGGCAGGTTTTTAGGACTCACCAGCCGGGTCCAGGTTTTGCCAAAATCGGTGGTGTGGTACAGGTAAGGCGACCAGTCGTTCTGGCGATAATTATTCACCACGACAAAGGCTTCGCCGGCATTTTTCGGCGATGCTTCAATGGCGGGAACCCAGGCCCCGGCCGGGCATTCGGGCAGTTTTTTGGCAAAATTCTCCCAGGTTTTACCGCCGTCCCGGGTCAGTTGGACCTGTCCGTCATCGGTGCCCACCCATACTACACCCTGCTGCACGGGACTGGGCGCAATAGTTACAATGGTGCAGTGATTTTCAGCGCTGGTCGCATCGGTGGTCAGACCGCCCGACGTTCCCTGGTGGAGTTTAGAGGTATCACTGGTCGTCAGATCGGGTGACATAAGGCTCCAGTTCTGGCCCAGATCCGGGGAATAGTGTACGAACTGGCTGCCGAAGAAAATGGCCTGCGGGTGAAAGGGATCCTGGGCCAGCGCTGCATTCCAGTTGAAACGCAGGGTGGTTTTACCATCCGGGTGCAGGGGTTTTACGTACGTCGTGCTGCCCGTCTGCCGGTCGACCAGGCCGATCTCGCCGCCTTGCGACATGGCAAAGACGTAGCGCGGATCGTCCTCTCGAGGCATAGTTTCGAAACCATCGCCAAAGTACACTTCCTGCCAGTCCGAATTGCGGATTCCACCGGGTTTCCAGGTGGCGGAAGGGCCTACCCAGGAGCCGTTGTCCTGCAAACCGCCGTATACATTATATGGTGTCTGGTTATCGGTTTGGACGTGGTAAAACTGACCGACCGGGATGTTTTCGGCATAGCGCCAGCTTTTGCCGCCGTCGTGGGTAATATTCAGTCCGCCATCGTTGCCTTCAATAATATAGGCGGGGTCGGCGGCGCTGATCCAGAAAGCATGGTGATCGGGGTGAATACGCCAGTAACTCACCCAGCTGTCGAAAGAGCGGCCACCGTCGATGCTCTTCGTGATCTGCGAGTGTACGGAATAGACGGTATTTTCATTTTTGGGATCGACGTATAGTTCGGCGTAATAGAACGGACGGTCGCCCTGGTTTTTATCAGCCATTTTACGCCAGTTTTTACCGCCGTCGGTACTTTTGAACAGGGCGTTTTCCTTCGCTTCCACCAGGGCATAAACGATATCGGAATTGCTGGGCGCGACAGCCAGGCCGATGCGGCCCAGTTCACCTTCCGGCAGACCGTCTTTTTCGCTGCGACGCTCCCAGGTTTCGCCGGCATCGACCGAGACGTAGAGGCCCGAACCGCTGCCGCCGCTTTTGAAAAACCAGGGCCAGCGGCGGTATTCCCACATGGCGGCGTAGAGTTTATTCGGGTTTTGCGGGTCGGCCACCAGATCGGAGCAGCCGGTGAGATCATTGACGTAAAGGGTTTTACGCCACGTCTTTCCGCCGTCGGTACTTTTAAAAACGCCGCGTTCGGCATTGGGGCCGTAGGCGGAACCCATGGCGGCGGCAAAGACCACGTCCGGGTTATCGCGGTGCAGGATCACGCGGTGAATGGCGTGGGTGGCCTGCAAACCCATGCAGTTCCAGTGCTGGCCGCCGTCCACGGTTTTAAAAATGCCTATGCCGAAATTCTGGGAGTTGCGGGGATTGCCTTCGCCGGTACCCACCCAGATTTCGTCGGGGTTATGGGGATTGATGGCCAGCGAGCCGACACTTTGGGTGGGTGCTTTATCGAAAATGGGTTGCCAGCCCGTCCCGCCGTTTTTGGAACGCCATACCCCGCCGGAAGCAGCGCCGGCATAAATAACTTCCGGATGTTGCGGGTCGCAGGCGATGGAGGTAATCCGGCCCGACATAGCGCCCGGTCCGATGCTCCGGATATCGATGCCCTTCAGGTGATCGGGGTTTATATTTTGGGAAAAAACGGGAAGTTGAAAAAGGAGCAGGACAAAAAAAGCAACAGTACGCGGTGAAAATGGCGACATATACGGATCAGGTTAGAGTAAGCAGGTGGGCAAAGGTGCAAAAAGTTCCATATCTACGCCTATTCTGTCGTCATGACCTTGTAAAGATGCCTGGAGGTAGTGATCTTACATCGGGCTGGTCGACGTTATTTGCTTGTTTTACGTTATATTTGGCACAGTTTATTAGTGGATTACTAGCATGTTATCAAACAACAGGCATTAATTACTGACTATGAAAAGATCGATTGAAATATTGGTTACTATCATAATTTGGCGCAAAGAGGGGCTGTTACTGCTGCGTAGACGCCGAAATTTTCAAGGTATTGGTACCGGGACGGGGCTTTGGGAGTTGCCGGGTGGTAAGCTGAAATGGGGAGAAAGCCGGGATGCGGCGCTCCGGCGGGAAATTCACGAGGAGACGGGCTGGCAACTGACCCGAAAATTTCGTTGGCGCAACTACATTTTTTACCGTTTAAAAACTGAAAATGCAGTTATTTGGCGGCTGCAACTGCTGTATAACGTCCGATTAGGCAATAAACAACTGGGCAAAATGCAGTTAAGCGAAGAACATGACGATTTTAAATACATTCAAACAGCCACTGAATTAAACCAATTACCCATGATACCGGAAGTAAAAACCTACCTCCTGATCGCCCTGACCGGACAGGTCTGGATCACGCCGGAAACGATTTCGTCTTAGATGGCATCGATTTTTGGCCACATTGGCGCGGCTGCAGCGCTGGCCTGCACTTTTTTTCCGGCACAAAGCCGGCCGGCGGTACTCTCGGTGGCGGCTTTTTGCGCGGCGGCGCCCGATCTGGACGTGCTGGCTTTCCGTTTCGGGATCAGTTATGGCAGCGAGTGGGGCCACCGTGGCTGGACCCATTCGCTGGTTTTTGCGGCCGGGTTCGGTTTGCTGCTGGCGGCTGTTTTTTTCCGGCAGGACAAGGATTTCTGGAAAATCGCGCTGTTGTTCATGCTGGCGACAGCTTCTCATCCACTGCTGGATATGCTCACCAATGGTGGCCGCGGCGTAGCGCTGTGGTGGCCTTTTCGTCTGGACCGTATTTTCTTTCCCTGGCATCCGATCCAGGTCAGTCCGCTGGGAGCGGGCGCATTTTTCAGCGAGTGGGGACTCGCGGTGCTGTGGAGCGAAGCGAAATGGATCGGGTTACCGGGGCTTATGCTGGTGGCAGTCGGGTGGGGGATCAGGCGGTTGTAAATGCTGGAAATTTTGAGGGGAACGCGCCATGTTTTAAAAAACGCCCCTGCCTCCTGCCTCCTGTCACCTAACCCCTTACATCCCCACCACCACCTTCCCAAACTGCCTGCCTTCCGCCAGCCTTTCCAGGCCCCGGTTCCCCTCCGTGAGCGGATACACCTGGTCTACAACGGGGATGATTTCATGTTGGGTTACAAAATCGAGCATGGCCAGGAAATCGGCGTGGTTCCCCATGGTGGAGCCGAGAATACTGACCTGTTTCCAGAACAGGAGTTGCGGGCTCAGGCCATTTATTTTACCGGAAGTGCCTCCATAAATACCGATGCGTGCGCCGGGATTGCATACACCCAGCAAAGCGGCAAAACCATCGCCGGCGGCGGAATCGATAATGACATCGAACCCGCCGGCTGCTTTTTTTAGTTGTTTATCCCAGTCGGTATGCCGGTAGTTGACCCCGCCTTGCGCGCCCATGGCGACTGCACGGGCAATTTTTTCGTCCGACCCCGAACTCACCCAGACCTCCGCGCCCGCCGCTACCGCCAGTTGGAGCGCGGTGAGGGCTACGCCGCCGCCGATGCCGGTAATGAAAACCCGTTCACCCGCGCGTAGTTGACAGCGGGTAAACAAGGCGCGCCAGGCCGTTAAACCCGCTAAAGGCAGGGCGGCGGCTTGCTCCCAGCTTAAATAGGCCGGTTTAGGATATAGATTTACCTGCGGTATACGGATATATTCGGCGAAAGTACCGTCGTCGGGCATGCCCAGCACCCGGAAATCACGGCCCTGTGCGGCCGGATGCTCCCCCCAGGCCAGCGCCGGGTAAATAATGACCTCCCGCCCTTCGTACACGCCGGCTCCGTCAGCGCCGAGGATACAGGGCATCTTTAAATTGCCATATAGTCCCTGTGTAATATATACGTCGCGGTGATTCAGGGCGGCAGCACGCAAATGGACGAGGGCCTCTCCCGGATCGGGTTCGGGGATAGAAATTTCCTGAACAGCCAACGGCTGATGCAATGCGTTGAATACGAGTGCTTTCATGGCCGAAAGGTAGGACTTGCCGGCGTGGGGAAGAAAAAAAATACCAGGGTAGAGAAACCAGAACGATATTTTTGCGTTCAGGAAACAATCATTATGCATCTACCTGCACTTTTCACTCTCCGGCTTTTACTCGCAATTGCCGTTTCCTGCCTCGTCCTGAATGACGTGGCGCGCCTCGTCTGCCCGCAGGTGCAAGAGGTGGTCATGAAATCTATTGAAAAACAAAATCAGGACGGTAACAATCCCGTTTCCACCTTATTTGAGGAAGAGGTCAAGCATAAGAGCAGCTATGAACACTTCTGTTTTACCTCGTTGATGCATATTGATGATTTGAATGCGGCAATTAACCACCGGATCACGGACGATAACGTCCGCCACTTGGCTTTTCTGGCCATTTTTACACCTCCTCCCGATCTGGCCGCAAGCCTTTCCAATTGTTGATTTCCATTTAATTTTCTAATACAGGGCTGTAAGCGCGAGAGCACTTGCGCTATTTTTACATTTTAGCGCCAGATATTCCCGGGTTAATACTTCGGATGTTCGCCGTTTACATCCCTGCCCATCTTGAATTGTATGAAAAAAGTAAATTTTGCCGCCAATCTGAAATATGATTTGCCGGCTGGTCTGGTCGTTTTTCTAATTGCCGTGCCCCTTTGTCTGGGCATTGCGCTGGCTTCCGGGGCGCCCTTGTTCTCCGGATTGATTGCCGGCATTATTGGGGGCGTATTGATCGGTATGCTGAGCGATTCCCAGACCAGTGTCAGCGGACCGGCTGCCGGTCTGACCGCCGTTACGCTGGTTGCGCTCCAGCAGCTGGGCGCCTGGCCGACCTTCCTCCTGGCAGTGGCCCTGGCCGGTGTATTCCAGCTTGCCCTGGGTTTTGCCCGCGCCGGTTCTGTTGCCAATTTCTTCCCCTCGAACGTCATCAAGGGTATGCTGACCGCCATCGGCATTATAATTATCATGAAGCAAATTCCGCATGCACTGGGTTTTGACCAGGACAGCGAGGGTGATGAAGCCTTTTTTGAGAAGGACGGTAGCAACACCTTGTCCTCCCTGTGGCATTCTATAACGGATGTCATTCATCCGGGCGCGTTGGTGGTAGCCTTGGTTGCAATCGCCATTCTGATCATTGCGGAACGTCCGGCGGTCAAGCAAAAACTGGGCTTTTTGCCCGGCGCCTTGCTGGCGGTCTTTGCCAGTGTACTACTCAATGAATTATTTAAAACATTGGGCGACCCCTGGGCCATCCGGACCAGCCATTTGGTGAACCTGCCCATTGTGACGAATGTATCGGGTTTCCTGGGTTTATTTACCCTGCCTGATTTTTCGCAGTGGAACAATCCGAAAGTATGGACAGTGGCGCTGACCATTTGCGCCGTGGCTTCCGTGGAAACGCTGCTCTGCCTGGAAGCCGTAGATAAGATCGATCCGCAACGGCGCCACTCCAGTCCTAACCGCGAACTGAAGGCGCAGGGACTGGGCAACCTGCTGTCCGGTATGATTGGTGGATTGCCCATCACTTCGGTCATTGTACGTAGTTCCGCCAACGTAAATGCGGGTGCGCGCACCAAAATGGCGGCCGTTATCCATGGTATGCTTTTACTGATCTGCGTACTGGCGATCCCATTTATTTTAAACCTGATTCCCTTATCCGCCCTGGCGGCCGTGCTGATCCTGACCGGTTATAAGCTGGCTAAAATTTCCATTTTTAAAGAAATGTGGAATAATGGCAAGTACCAGTGGTGGCCTTATATCATTACCGTCGTAGCGGTCGTATTCACCGATCTGCTGACGGGCGTAGGGATTGGGCTGGCGGCCAGTGCGTTCGCGATTCTGCGTGGGAATATGAAAAATGCTTATTTCTTCCACCGCAAGCAGTACCACATGGGCGATATTATTTACCTGAAATTTTCGCAGGAGGTGTCCTTTTTGAACAAAGCGGCCATTAAACTTACGCTGGAACACCTGCCGGAAAACTCGAAGGTGGTCATCGATGCTACGGATACGTCTTACGTTGACTATGACGTGCTGGAACTCATTCGCGAGTTTCACCTGATCAATGCACCGGCACGCGGTATTCAGGTGACGCTGCGTGGATTCAGTGAAAAATATCTGTTCTGGGAAGCTGATTTCGTCCATGTGGCCGCTCCGACCACTACGGTTCCGGTACCGCAAAACGGCCTTTTGAACACCGTGCAAGAAGCCCCGGAAACACAAAATTAATCCAATGGTAATCCTTTTTTTACTGCCTATAGGCGGTAAAAACTTAATTTTAACCCTTAACTTCTAGCAAAATGCGCACCCTCACAAAAGAAATTCAGGCCTCATTAACTCCGGCCATGGCCCTCCAGTTGTTACAAAACGGTAATCAACGTTTTATCAATAACCTGAAACTGCACCGTAATCTGCTGGAGCAGGTGAATGAAACCAGCGAAGGCCAGCATCCTTTTGCCGTAGTACTGGGATGTATTGATTCGCGTATATCGGCGGAACTGGTGTTTGACCAGGGCCTCGGCGATATTTTTAGCGTACGCGTGGCCGGCAATGTGGTCAATGAAGATGTGGTCGGATCACTCGAATTTGCCTGCAAAATTGCCGGCGCTAAAATCGTGCTGGTATTGGGGCACACCCGCTGCGGTGCGGTGAAAGGCGCCTGCGATGGCGTGGAACTGGGTAATCTTACGGCCCTGCTCAACAAAATAAAACCCGCCGTGATCAACACCGACTTCACGGCCTTCGATCCGAATGACGGTTATGCGTTCGTCAATGCCGTGGCCGCAAACAACGTGCACAATGTCATGGATGAAATCTGCCGGGCCAGTACCATTCTGGATCAGCTGGTTAAAGATGGAACCATCGATATTGTGGGTGGCATGTACGATGTGGAAACCGGACGGGTTGAGTTTTTCCAGCATGCGCACTTACACGAAAATGTTACCCAGGATGAAGTCCGGGACCTGATCAAAGAAATGGCCTGATCCAAGGCCAGTAAAAAGCAAAAAGGCTCCACGGCAAGTCGCCGGGAGCCTTATTTTTTCTGCGGTAATAGGTGATTAAAAGAACTTCATGAGATTATAAATGAAGTTCATTCAACTACGATAACCGTGCCAAACTTAGTTAAAGTCTGCTTTGGTGGTAAATTTATTTTTGGGTATTCGTCGATTTTAAAAAGCTCAGCAAACCCGGGAAAAAATGCCCCTGATCATCCCACATGCTCATGTGGCTGCCATCCGGGCAAAGCAAAAACTGGCCTTTGGGTAATTGCGTTGCCATCCAGCGCATATATTCGGGGTCCATCGTATCATGGGTGGCGCCGATCACCAGGGTCGGCGTCTTGATTTTGGGCAGTTCGGCGCTGACGTCCCATTTTTCCAGCTTACCGGAAACGCCGAACTCACTGGGTCCCTGCATGGAGACATAGATCTGCTGATTCAGTTTGGCAAAATTGCGGTTTACCGCGTCTGGCCACTCCGCAGCGGGTTGGCGAAGGATGTGTTTTTCATAAAAATTAGGGCCCAGCAAGCCCATATAACGCGGGTTGGCGAAGTCGCCTTTCGCTTCCAGATTGCGGATTTCATTCAATATGGCCGGGTCCATTTGTTTGGACAGTACCTGCTCGGCATACTCGCCATATTTTGGGCAGCTGGCCATCATGTTGCTGATAATCAGCCCTTTGAGGTTGTCCTGGTATTTTAGCGCGTATTGCATGGCCAAAATGCCGCCCCAGGAATGTCCCAGCAAATAGAAGTTGTTTTTATCCAGACCCAGCGCAACCCGCACCTGCTCGACTTCCTCTACGAACCTCGGCAGGTCCCAGAGGCTGGTATCGGTCGGCTGGTCGGAAAATGCGGAACCCAGTTGATCGTAGTAAATGAATTCGATGCCCTGGCCGGGCAGAAAGCTCTCAAAACTTTCGAAGTACTCATGGGTACAGCCGGGACCGCCATGCAGCAGTAGAACTTTGATGCTGGGGTTGCTGCCGAAAGTTTTGGTCCAAACCCGAAAATCACCCTTGGGGGTATGAATGGGGATGAGCTTCACCCCGCCGGTTTGCGGACTGTCCACTGTTGGCTTGAAATATTCCATCACGGTCATGGCGTGATTATCCGGCGGCGGCTGGGTGATGGACGTGCAGGAAAGCAAAAAAATGTAAAGGCTGAAGCAGAAGACAAAGGCTCGTAACATAGGAGAGGTTATTTCCCTGCAAGTACTGGATTTTTGGACAACTCTAATAATATCGGGTCAGCGTACCTTGGTCGCAAAAAGCCATGTTACCTATTTTGTTATTGCACGGCGCGCTGGGTTCTGCCGCCCAATTTCAACCCTTAGAGGAGCGGTTACCAGTTTACTGGCGCATGTTCAGCCTGAATTTTCCCGGACATGGAGGTTTGCCGACGGGGCAGCCTTATTCTATGGCAGATTTTTCCAGTTCAGTTTTGCAATTCATGGATGCCCACGATTTACCGGAGGTGTATATTTTCGGCTATTCTATGGGTGGGTATGTCGCGCTTGGTTTAGCGGAACAACAGCCGGACCGGATCAAAAAAGTAGTGACGCTCGGTACCAAACTGGATTGGTCGCCCGAGGTCGCTGCGGGGATGGGGCGCATGTTTGATCCGGAGAAAATAGCGGCGAAAGTGCCGCAGTTTGCCCAAATGCTGGCGCAGGCCCACGCACCAGCCGACTGGCAGGTGGTTTGTGCACAAACTTCCGCGTTCCTGCGCGAGCTGGGCGATGGTCATGGTTTAAAGGAGGATGCGTTTACACGTATTCCCTGTCCCGTCACGATCGGCTGGGGCGAACTGGATAATGTCGTAACCGAAGCAGAGAGTCGCTGGGTGGCCAGGCAAATTCCGCAGGGCAGGTTTGAAAGGCTAGCCGGTTGTAAGCACCCCTTGGAACAGGTGGATAGGACGCAGCTGGCCGGTTTCCTGATCAGGGAATTTGAGGATTAAACCTGGGACGACGGGGTGTCCGTATCCTTGATGGTCTTGATCAGACCAATACCGGCAAAAAAGAACACGGCGCCCAGTACGCCATACATGGCCAGTGATTTCATGTTGCGGGTGCCGCCCGAAGTGTTCATGAAAATGTAAGCGGCGTAGATCATGCCGAGGATACCGAGGATAGTCAACAGGGTTCCTAATAATCGTTTAACATTCATAGCAGTTAGATTTTTGTTTCCACAGGAAGGTAAAAACCTATGCCATGTCATCTGGCATTGGCTGCTGAAATGGACCCGTGGGTCGAGTTTGCCCCATTTTATTTACCAATCTGGCTAACGTTGTCCAAGAATCAGCGTTCATGTTTAAAAATTACCCATTCCATGCATATTTTGAAAGTTGTACTTACCTGTTTGCTGCTCGGCCTGTTTGGCCACCTGTCGGCCCAGGATTTATTGCCCACGCCCCGTAATATCCAGGCCAGTATGGATAAAGGTAATCGCAGCACGACGGGATTGCCCGGTAAAAACTACTGGCAAAACACGGCCACCTACGATCTGCGCATCCGTTTTGCCCCCGCTACCCGCCTGATCAGCGGCGAGGCAGATGTCGTGTACACCAATCACAGCCCCGATACCCTGAAAACCATTCTTTTTAAACTCTATCCCAATATTTACCAGAAAGGAGCGGTTCGGCTTATGTCCGTCGAAGCCACTGACCTGAGCGATGGCGTGCAGTTCAGCAAGTTCGTGGTCAATGGCGAGGACCGGCCACTCAAGGAATTAAACCCGGATGGAACCAACCTCAACGTAAAAGTCCCACCGGTGCTACCCGGACAGAGCATCCGTTTTAACCTGGAGTATTCGTACACCTTGAACAAGGATTCCCATATTCGTACCGGCGAAGTGGACAATGGCGCCTGGTTTCTGGCCTATTTCTTCCCACGCATTGCTGTGTATGACGACGTGGATGGCTGGAACCGTTTCCCTTATCTGGGCACCCAGGAGTTTTACAATGACTTTTGCGATTTTAAAACCGTTATCACCGTGCCAAAGAATTACGTGGTCTGGGGCACCGGTGACCTGCTCAATTGCGCCGAGGTGCTGGAGCCTAAATTCTGCCAGCGGCTGGCCCAGGCCGAACGCAGCGACGCCACCATCGCCGTCATCGACAGCAGCGATTTGAAGGCCGGCAACATCACCCATGATCAGGCCGAAAACACCTTTCTTTTTGACGCGAAGAACGTAACCGACGTAGCCATCGCGATCAGTAACCACTATGTGTGGAACGCCACCAGCCTGGAAGTGGACCCCGTAACCCGCCGCCGCACCCGGGTGGATGTGGTGTTCAACCCGCAGCACCGCGACTTCGTGGAGGTGATCGATTTTGCCCGCAAAACGGTGGAGGCCATGAGTTATAATTTCCCTAAATGGCCCTTTCCATACGCCCACGAAACGGTATTCGATGGCCTCGATCAGATGGAGTACCCGATGATGGTCAATGATAATCCGCTGGAAGACCGCACTGAAAGCATTGAACTGACCGATCACGAAATTTTCCATACCATGTTCCCATTTTACATGGGCATCAACGAAACCAAATACGGCTGGATGGACGAAGGCTGGGCGACGATTGGCGAGTGGCTGATTTCCCCCATGATCGATTCGACGATCGAGGATGACTACGGTGTGGAACGCTATGCCCGGAGCGCCGGTACGGAGGCGGACCTGCCCATTGTTACGCTGACGACCCAGGAATCCGGACTGACGATGTTCATAAACTCTTACCCGAAACCGGCCATGGGTTATCTTTTCGTGAAGGATATGCTGGGTGACGAGGTGTTTTATAAAGGGCTGCACCGTTATTTCCGGGACTGGAACGGCAAGCATCCGCTGCCCAACGATTTTTTCTACAGCATGAATGCGGGCTCGGGCGTCAACCTGAACTGGTTCTGGAAACGCTGGTTTTTCGATGCCGGCGTACCGGATCTGGCGATTGCCAATGTTTCAAACAATAAGCGGGAAAAGTCAATTTTAGTCGAAATGAAAGGCACCAAGCCCGTTCCGGTGGATTTAACCCTCACTTTCACCGATGGTTCGCAGCAAAAGCTCCATCGTACCATTGCTGTCTGGGAAAAAGGCGCCACTTCGGTGGAGGTGAAACTGACCACGGATAAAACGATTAAAGAGATCAATCTGGGCAGCGTGCACGTGCCGGATGCGGATGGGAAGAATAATAAATGGAAAGGGTAGGGTCTAGTGCATAATTTCAATGGCCTCACTTTTCGTTTTATCCGAATTCAGCACCACGGTCTTGGTTATACCATCGTAATGAATGGTGAGGGCGGCCGTATTGGGCGGGCGGGTTCCCAGATTTTCGGCGTATAAGACCAGCAGGTTTTTACCGGGAGCCAGCGTGATCTTAAAAGTGTGTTTCTGGACGGTCACCAGGTGATCTTTCAAGACCACTTCGCCGTTCAGGGTGATGGAAGCGATGTCGCCGTCTTCTTGTTCATGGTCCCAGATGTCCACTTCCACCTCCTGGTTGTTGACATGCAGCAGGTCCCTGGTTTCCACCTGGCGGGCGGAAAGTTCGGGGTTTACGGGTGCGGGTGTTATTACCGGCATGATATAGAATTTTGCCAGGTGCAGGTGGCCCGGTTTGCAGGTTCCGGAGCCTTTCCAGCGGCCGGTCAGCACCAGCGAATCCTGCCGCTGGATCAGCTCCAGGTCGGCTGATTTCAGGCACCAGTACCAGCCCATGGTGGTCCAGTGTTCATCCCGGATCCTCGATTCCTGGAAATGAAAACCATCCTCATCCTGGAACCCACGCAGGGACATGGTGCCGGAGCCCCGTTCAGAGCTAATATAGGAAGTGCCTGTATATAAACTGTCGCCCAGGGCGGTTAACTGCAATTCGAAATCGTACCAGCCGATGTTGTTCTGGAAAAGTTGGCCCGTCCAATGGCCGGAAAGATCCTGGCCGGATAAGGAGACAGTGGTACAGAGCAACAGCAGGAGGGAGAGGGCAAATTTCATATACAGTTAATTGATCGCGAGTTCAATATGAATATGATCATCGTGCCGGACCGCGAGACAGCCGGCATGCCGGAGGTTGTGTAAGTCCTCCAGCAGCAGTCCAGTAGTCTGCTCAAAATTATGCAGGTTTAATTTCCTTGTTGGATGCGTCTTGTTTTATAGCAGAAAAAGGGTGCAATCAGATAAATGATTACACCCTTTTTCGCCATAATTTACTTATTAAAAACAACATTTAAGCAATCAACTTCAACTCAAATTCAAAATCAGGCAGTACGTTTTCTCCGGTCAACACCTGGTCGAAACCTTTTACTATTTCAATACTGCCATCCGCCCGATAAATATAAGTTTCCTGGCTAAACGTATCCAGCAGCCAAGCCAGTTCTGCCCCGTTTTCTATCCATTCTGCCATTTTGCTTTTCAATTTTGGCAGCGATTTATCAGAATCGGAGCGGATTTCTACCACAAAATTGGGGCAGACCGGCGCAAAACTTTTGCGTTCGGTTTCGCTCAGTTTATCCCAGCGTTCAAAGGCAACAAAAGCCGTATCCGCCGCGCGCATAGCACCGTTTGGAAGGGTAAAACCGGTGGAAGAATTAAAAACTTTGCCTCGTTTGCTGGTGAGATTCCACATAAATAAAAAGGACTGCACGGTGGTTTCCTTATCACCGGTATCCGTGTGTACAGGGGGCATGACTATTACATTTCCGGATGAATCGCGCTCGATGCGCAAATGCTTGTTTTGCGCACAAAATGCTTCGAATGCCGAGTCTGTCATTTTTTCGGCAATGCCTTCAATTTCTAACGTGTCGGTGATCAACATACCTGGCAAATTTTCTTCAAAAATAAGGAAAATTCTCCGCTTTATCCCTCACTCGTAAAGTGAAACTGCACTTTCGGAAAAGCTTCCTGCACCGTTTGCAGCGTCCAGGCCGTTTCTGCCAGAAAAACCAGGGCGCCTTCACTGTCTTTGGCAATATCGCGTTTGCGGCGATCCTGAAATTCCTGCAACGCTTTCGGATCGGCGGCCGTGATCCAGCAGGCTTTGTGCAGACTAACGGCTTCGTAGCGGCATTTGGCGCCGTACTCGCTCTCCAGCCGGTGTTGGATCACCTCGAACTGGAGCTGGCCGACCGTACCGATGATGCGCCGGCCATCGCTTTGGCGGGTGAACATCTGGGCCACGCCCTCGTCCATCAGCTGATCGAGGCCTTTGGCGAATTGTTTTTGTTTCAGCGGATCGGCGTTCTCCACGTAGCGGAACATTTCCGGGGAAAAAGCCGGAATGCCTTTGAAATGCAGCGATTCGCCTTCGGTCAGGGTATCGCCGATCTTAAAATTACCGCTGTCGTATAAACCCACCACGTCGCCGGGATAGGCTTCTTCGAGCAGGGTTTTTTTACTGGCCATGAACATCGTCGGGTTGGGGAATTTCATATCCCGGCCCAGGCGCATGTGGCGGTAATTCTTGTTGCGCTCGAATTTGCCACTGCAAATCCGCAAAAAAGCGATGCGGTCGCGGTGGCGCGGATCCATGTTGGCAAAAATTTTGAACACGAAGCCGGTCATTTTATCCTCGTCCGGCTCCACGAGGCGCTCCTCGGTGTAGCGGGGCAGGGGAGTGGGGGCTATTTCGACGAAGCAGTCGAGCATTTCCTTGACCCCGAAATTATTGACCGCCGAACCAAAAAAGATCGGGCAGATTTTACCGTCCAGGTAGTCCTGTTTTTCAAATTTGGGGTACACCGTTTCGACCACATTCACCTCGTCGCGCAGTTCCCGGGCGGCGCTTTCGCCGACGATTTTTTCCAGGTCGGGATGGGCCAGATCTTCGAAGACTACAATGTCTTCCTCCTCCTGTTTGCTATGCGGATTGAACAGCACGAGTTTTTTCTCGTATAAATTATACACGCCCTTGAAGCGCTGTCCCATGCCGATTGGCCAGGAAAGCGGGCGGACTTTCACGTCCAGTTTCTGCTCGATCTCGTCCAGCAGATCGAAGGCGTCGCGGCCTTCGCGGTCCATTTTATTGACGAAAAAGATGATTGGCGTATGGCGCATCCGGCAGACCTTGGTCAGTTTCTCGGTCTGTTTTTCGACGCCGTTCGCTACGTCCACCACCACAATAGCGGAGTCGACGGCGGTTAGGGTGCGGTAGGTATCTTCGGCGAAATCTTCGTGGCCCGGCGTATCCAAGATGTTGATTTGCAGGTCTCTATATTCGAAACCCATGACCGAGGTACTCACCGATATACCGCGCTGGCGTTCGATTTCCATGAAATCGGACACGGTACTTTTCTTGATCTTATTGCTTTTGACCGCTCCGGCGGTTTGGATGGCGCCGCCAAAAAGAAGCAGTTTTTCGGTGAGCGTCGTTTTACCCGCATCCGGGTGGGCGACGATGGCGAAAGTGCGGCGGCGGGCGAGTTCGGTAAGAAAATTTGACACAGTATGCTGGATCCGGTGAATAAAACGGGCGCAAAATTAACAAAAACTGGCGGCTAAACCGGCGTGTATACCAAACAAATTCTGCTATCTTCGCTTCGCAAAAACTCCTCATCTATTGGAAGTTCGTACACCACTTTCCCGATTATACCCACTTGCTATACCGCTGCTGATCCTGCTGATCTGGCTCGGCATGCGTGACCGCCCCGATCCGGTCTGGCTCGAGGCCGGTCAGAT
This sequence comes from Saprospirales bacterium, assembly GCA_031425035.1. Taxonomy (GTDB): domain Bacteria; phylum Bacteroidota; class Bacteroidia; order Chitinophagales; family Saprospiraceae; genus M3007. Next base: position 33,239 of record JANPIN010000084.1, read on the forward strand.
GGTGCAATGCCGGTACCGCATGCTGGATGAAGCCGTGGACTCGATCCAACTGCTTTATAAAGAGTTCCATCCCACCGAAAGTGCCAGCGCCCAGGCTGATTCGGCCGCTTTCAGACTGATTGCCCAGCCTTATTTGCCGACCATCGAGTGGAGTAAGTTCAACGAGTTTTGCCGCACGGTGCAGCGTAAGCGTTTCATCGTTTTATCGGGCGTAACCAGCACCGGCGCCACCAACCTGGCCGTCTGTGCCGCACGTTTATTAGCCGGTCGCCCGGAGCGACTGCTACAGATCAGTTGTGCACCGCAGTTCGATCTGGAATACCATAAGAAATACATCGGCCACGAGGAAGGCGGGCGATTCATTCCCGGTGACTTATTGCTTTTCTGGGATAAATGCCGTGCCCAGCCCGATCAGAAATTCGTGGTCGTACTCGATAACTTCGATAAGATCAACCCGGAAACGTTCTTCGGCCCCGAACTCTGGGAAATGCTGAGCAGCCGCCGCGAACCCGCCCAGATCGGTGATCTGCAGATCCAGATTCCGGATAATTTCTACCTGATCTCGGCGACCCACTATGGCCCCGGGTCTCAGATCGAACTCAGTGAAGAACATTTTAAACGTATTGGCCGCCCCTTCGTCCTCCAGCCGAACAGTCATGAATTGCTGGAGTATTTGCGCCGGCAGGCGACGGCGTTTTCCTTCAAAGCCACTACCGATACGGCCGCGCTCCGCCAGCTCGCACTTTTGCGGGATACCGTGCAGCAGCATCAGTTTTTATACTACTTTCTGAAAACCAATGCTTTAATCTGCAAGCAGTACTCGCCGGGGCATCAACTGGGACAGGGCAGTAATCTGCGTCGCTGTTATCTGACCGGTGGCATTCCGGCTTTGAAGCAAATTTTCCAGGACCATATTAATGCGCTGCGCCCTGAACATCCGCTGACGAATGCCGATTTCGGGCCGCTCGATTACACCGTTTCGACGGCCGGACTGGAGCAAAACTCCAATTTCATTGCCCGGCAGGTGCAGTTGTTGCGCGATACGGGTTATTTGCAGGAAGTGACGATGGTGGGGGCCACGGCCCTGCTCACGGCGCTGTTCGGCTGGTGGGTATTCCGGCGTCGCGATCGCCTGATCCGCAACTATGGCGACCGCGTACAACACGTGTTTTACGACTTTGACAATCAATTGAGCAGTGCCGAGGAAGCCTCGCAACGCCTGGAACAAATTAAACGGGAAGTCGATGACCTCGTGCTGCGGCGTCGACTGAACTATACGGAAGCCCTGTATTTCATGGCTTTCATCGAGGACAAGGTGAAGCGCATAGATTTTGCCCGCAGCGTGAGCGAGAATTTCCGCGATTTGTTTAATGCCTTTATGGATGATAACGTCCTGACAGAGAATGAATATCTCAAGCTCTGCCAGTTCCTGGAATCGATCCGGCATAAAATTCCGGTGCAGGCCTATGAGCAGTTCAACCAAAAAGTGCAGGAGGCGTACCGGGCATATCACGCCCAGGGACTTTGACCTTGACCGGTTTTTTCGCAAAAGGCGTATTTTTTATCCAAAACCGCCAGGGCCATTCGGCATGCTCCCCGGCATAGTCTACCCCGATCCGTTTACCGGCAACAATATCATCTTCCGGCAGCATATCGCCGCGGTCTTCGATCCAGATCGGCGATTCGGGATCATCCAGGCGTTGGCCGGTCCAGCGGGTCGTGATGCCCAGCGCCTGGCAAAGTGCGCCGGGACCGGTGGTTAGCTGCACCAGGGATTGATTTTTTCCACCCCGTCTTTCCCGCATAATGTACAGGCCTTCCAGTGGCTCGATCGCGCGGATCAGCACGGCGTGGGCCTGGTTTTCCGGCGCGGTGACCACATTGAACAGGTGGTGAATGCCGTACACCAGAAAGACATAAGCCGCACCGCCTTCTCCGAACATCACTTCCGTGCGGGCGGTGCGGCGGTCACCATAAGCATGACAGGCCCGGTCGTCGGGTGCACGATAAGCTTCGGTTTCGGTAATGCGTCCGGCGGTGTATTGGCCGTTGAAGTTCGTGACCAGTACCTTGCCCAGCAGATCGCGGGATATTTGCACCACGTCGGTCGTTTGGTAAAATGGATGCGGCAGGCGGGGGTAGGTGGGTGTTTTAGCCAGGTTCATACCGGATTTACTAAAAAGGAATGCCAGGCGGGGAGGTATTTGGCAGCACGAATGTCGCATTTATTCTATACATACGCTGCAACCTGGCTGACCTTTGCCTGGTCAATAGGAGCAATGACAGAAATGCAGTTCGAAAAAAAGTCGTTTTTATACAATCCTGTTTTGGACGCCCCACCGACCTTTGTCCTGCTTTGAAATGAAAATAAAATCACCTTTATGAAAAAAGCACTTAAAATTCTCGGCTACGGGCTGGGCGTGATCATCACCCTGCTGGCCATTTTTGCCGCTTATATACAAATCAAGGGCATACCAAATTATTCTGTGGAAATGCCGGCGGCAGTGCAGCAGCTACAGGTGCCAAAAGATATGCTGCATGTGGCCGAAGGGAAACGCATATCTTCCATGCTCTGCCGGGAATGCCATTATTCTCCGGAAACTCAGAAAATGACCGGCTCGCACCGCACCGACATACCCAAGGAATTTGGGGAGGTGTATTCCCTGAATCTTACGCATGATTCAATCCATGGCATTGGCGCCTGGACGGATGGCGAGTTATACTATTTTCTGCGGACGGGCATCCGGCCGCAAACGGGTCAGTATGTGCCGCCTTTCATGCCAAAATTTCCGCGTATGTCCGACGAGGATATGCATTCGATCATTGCCTGGCTGCGCTCCGATGATCCTGAACTGGCGGCGGACCCACATGAATACCCGGCGAATAAAGCGAATTTTCTGGTCAAATTGCTGTCCAATGTAGCTTTCCAACCACTGCCTTTACCCCGGCAGCGTATCGTGGAACCCGACAGCAGCAACCAGGTTGCCCTCGGGAAATACGTCGCCGATGGGATGATTGGTTGCTTCAACTGCCACAGCGCCGACCTCAAAACCATTAATGAGCTGGAACCGGAAAAAACGCCCGGATTTTACGGTGGCGGCACGGCCATGCTTGATCTGGACGGTAAAACGGAGATCGTGACAGCCAACCTGACCATGGATTCACACACGGGCATCGGCAAGTTAACTGAGCAGGAATTCCTGGATGCAGTGCAGTACTGTAAAAAGCCGGGTGGCGGCCTGCTGCACTATCCCATGACTCCCCATGCCGCTTTGAGCGATACGGAAGTGCGGGCCATTTACGCCTATTTGAAAACTGTACCGGTCATTAAACATGCGGTGGTCCGGTATAAAGAAGCATCGAATTGAGTTAGGGGATCCGCTCCATCCGTTGCATCCGCGTTCCCATCACTCTACGTGGGTGTTTCTCACCACGACGGCACGACGGAACACGACGGCTAAGAGGGGGCGACCGTCGGGCATAGCCAACAGGTGATCATGTATTAGTATTAGTATTAGGATGGGAACACGGATGCAACGGATCAAAACGGATTTTTAGATCCTTTTAACCCATTGCATCCGTGTTTTCCATCTATTACCTATGCTCACAGGTCACCCTATTTCCCCATAATCACCAGTGGCTGCACGGCCTTCCGGCTACCACATTGCAGCAGGCAGAAATAGGTGCCGGGTGTTACCGATTGGGTCGTGAATTTTTCCACAAATTCCCCGCCATCATAGGCCGCGTTTTTCAATAGCGTCTGCACTATTTGCCCTTGTGCATTAATCACGTACAAATTAACCGGACTGTTTTCCTCCGCCTGAAAGCGGACCGCAAAGACATCGTTTGCCGGATTCGGCGAGATCAGGAAGGCATCCTCGAAGGCCGTTTCGGCAGGTTTTACCGGCGTGCTTTCCGCCTCACGGCTGGTTACGGGTGCCGGTTTGCCGAGCAGGTAATTATCCGCTTTTAGATCGCTGGTAAATCTACCGCAGCCACCGCCGGGCTGGATCCGGGCTAAAAAGCGGCTGCCGCTCACGGCTTGAAAACCGGGCAGTAGACGGATGGATTGTCCGGCAAAAGCCTGCACATTCGCGGTATTGGCGACCACAAACGCCGGTCCGAAAGTCAGGGTTTGCCGGGCGGCATACGTGCGGGCATCGGTGATGGTGGTCAGGCTATAGGTCGCATTATCAACGGCGGCGTCATTGCCGGTGATGATCAGGGAGAAGCGCTGCGGACCGCTCGTCAGGGCTGCCGGTGCTACCACCCGGATCGTGTAAGCGCCGGATGTGGGGTTCAGCACCAGAATTTGCTCCACATTATCGCGGTTGTTGTTGCCGGTGGTGGCGGCATTCGCCGGATTCACCGGATCCAGTACCCAGGGCAGGAACGTCGTACTCGATCCGTCCAGACGCAGATCGAGGTCGTTGACCAAATACGTGACGCCGGCGGGGTTCAGGGTGCCGCCATTGGTAGCCGAAGAAGCAGGATCACTCCAGACCAGTGTGATTTTCAGAAGCTGGCTGCCGGTACTGTTGATGCCCAGGTTGAAAGTACCGCCTGCCGCGACCGAACCTTCCACTATATGTTCACAACCTTCATAATTATGAATGGTAATGAGTTGAGCCGCGTCCGCCGCGTTCACCTGCCCCCAGCCGAAACTATAGTCGGGACCGTTATTCGGACCCACTTCATCCGCTTCGTTGATCAGCAGCGCTTTCATCGTGGATGCACGCGGCACACCGCCCAGCACGTTTCCCCAGTGTTCCAGCAACAGGCCTACCGTGCCGGTCGTGGAAGGCGCGGCCATGGAGGTGCCGCTGAGCGTCCCGTAGTCAATATCGGCGGAAGCGACGGAGGAGTAGAGATTGACGCCATCGGCCACCACGTCCGGTTTGATGCGGCCGTCGTCGGTGGGGCCCCAGCTCGAAAAAGCGGAGATGGTCACGGAGTTCGGGCCGGTGTAGCCATTACCGCCGGCCACCGGGTTGGCGGCGCCCACGGTCAGGATATTTTTGGCATTACCGGCCGTTGGAATGCAGTCGAACCCCGCTGGACCGCCGTCGACATTCCGGGAAGTGGTACTGGTGGTGGCGCTGAAACCCAGGTTGTACGTAGCGCCGCTGGCCGGTCCGAAGTCGTTGCGGTCATTGCCGGCTGATTTTATGGGCAGGTAAAAAGGCGCGTTGAAAGCCACATTATCCCAGCCCTGCGCATCAGAATCATAGGCGCCAAACTTCCAGTCGCTGGCATCGCCGGAATTGCCGAACCAGCGCCAGACCGGCGGCATGGGTGTATTATCGAAATCCCAGCCCGCGAAGGAGCCGTACGAGTGATTGGAAACGCGGATCGGCGTGGCCGCAGCGGCTTCCGTCGCCATTTCCCCCAGGTCGCCGCCGGAATCATAACAACGAATGTTGGCGGCTTCTGAAAAACCCTGGGCGGCCGGATCGACCCCGGCGGCGATCATGGTGCCGGCTACGTGGGTGGCGTGGTTGGTGCTGGCCGAGCCGTCGACATTGGTCAGGCGACCGCCAAATTCCTGGTGGGTGGCGCGGGCCGTTCCCCCGGCTTCCCAGAGGCCGAGGGTCTGGCCGGCACCGGTCAGGTTGAGCTGGAGACCACCGCCGGTTTTCAAGTCGTCGGCCGAAAGGCTGGCCTGGGAAACCACATTGTCGTCGCCAATGTAAATAGGCTGGCCGTGATCGATGTGGTCCAGTACGGCGATTACCTGCCGGTTACTGTCCAGGATCTCCAGCGGAAGGTTGTTGCGCAGAGCAAAAGCCGCCACTTCTTTGCGGCGTTCGGCGTCCTGCTTTTTGTACAGATCGGCGACCCGCAGCAGGTTGCTTTTTTCATTTTCGGTCATTTGGGCAAAGGCGCTGTGGCTGAAAAAAATCAGCATCAGCAGACTCAACCACGATGGCCGGAGCAGTATAGGTTTCATGCTTTTTGGCTTTAAATGGTGGAGAATCAGTGTTTTTCAGCGGCTGTTTTCAATTGGGAATTTTCCGTTTCCAGCAGTTGAATGCGTTTTTCCAAAGCGATCAGGTGGAGGTACAGCTCCTCGATTTTTTCCATTTGAACCTTCTCCGACTGACCGAGGTCGAGGCCGTTTTCAGCCACGTCCTGCGCTGTGACCACACCGGGCAGGTGTTTGTTTGCCTGCACGTATTTTTCCACGGCGGATAAAGGCTGCAGCACATAGTCGTTTTCAAAAACATAGTCCGGCCAGGGCTGTAACTGCACCCGCACTTCATCGGAAATAATGCCACCCTGGACGCTCAGGTTATAGGTCGGTGATTTGGTGCCCGTACCGATGCTCATTTTCTGCATCACGGTCGCCTGGCCGCTCACGATGGCGTTGGTGCTTACGTTCAGGCTGCCGGAGGTTGTGTTGCCGGCCACGTTCAGGTTGGTGCCTACGCTGGCGTTGGTGGCCACCGTCAGGTTGTCGGTGCTGGTGGAGCCGCCGATGGTGGCATTGGTGCTCACGTTCAGGCTGTTGGTCTGGGTTTGTCCGCCGACGGTAGCATTTCCACTCATCAGCGCATTGCCCGTTACATCCAGGGCTTCGGCGGGTGTGGGGTTGCCGATCCCGAGCCTGCCATTGACGAAAGTTTTGCCGTCGATACGCATTGTGCCGCCGATAGTCAGCAGGTAAGCGGCGTCGGGGGTAATGGTACCGATACCCACGTTGGCGCCGTCGTCGAACAGTTGGCTGTCACCCAGTTTGCTCGATGGGTTATCCGGAGGCAGGAAGCGGGCGATGCGATTCGGCGTACCTTTAATATCGGCACTGGAGAGCAGTTTATTCCAGTCGGCGCTGCTCCAATCGGCGGCACTACCGGTTTTATAGCGGTTGTACACGCCATTGGCGCCAAAAAACAGTTGGTGGTCGAAGCTGGTACCACCCGGACCCATGGACAACACGCCGCCCTGATTGCCGGCACTGGCGGGCAGCGCCATACCGCCGGTGAGGGCAGCCCGATTTTTCAGTTCCAGGTAGGCTTCGTCATTGTAGGTGTTTGGCGCATCATTGGTCGCTTCGTGTTTGTCGAAGTGAATACGGCCATAGAAGTTACCTGTGGTGTGGGTGTTGCCGACCGTATGGAGTTCAAATGTAGGAAAATTGGTGCCCACGCCCACCCGGCCGGTTTGGGTGATGATCATCCGGTCCTGCAGACCGCCGACGCCGCTGGTGCGGAAGATCAGGTTGGCCTGGAGTACGCCGGGCGCAACGGGGTTCGTAACGACCGAGCGGATACTGGCGCCGGTCTGGATGTTGCCGGTGACGGTCAGGCCATTCCATTTCAGGGTGCCCAGAATATCGTTCATCACCACCGGGGTGGCGATGGCGCCCGGGCTTGAATTATGGCGATACATGATGAGTTCGGGTTTGACGCCGCTGGCCTGACCGAACAGGGTTTGGGCGAGCATCAAAAGGAGAAGTGCCGGTAAAAAAGAAAGTTTTTTCATTGTAAAGATTTTGGATGGGTGAATATTGGCAGTTGCCGTTCTTGCACCTTTAATGAGGCTGGTTAGCAAACCGTGTACAGCGGAAGGCAAGTTTTTTTCAACCAGTATTTCCAATCGCTGTTTTTACCGACCATGCCACTGCTGCGTTCCTGCCATCCTTTTGCGCTTGCTACCTTTGCCGTCTGGCAGATGGAAGAGGAGGAAGCATTCTTTCGGGAAAACCTGACTTTATCGGCTGGAGAAACACAGGAACTGGCGGGGCTGAAGGGTAATCGCCGGCAGGAATGGCTGGCGGTACGCTGGTTACTGCACCGCATTTCCGGGCATGATCTGCGTTTGCCCTTGGCGAAAGACGCCTTTTCCAAACCTTTTTTCCCGGCCTCCTCGGGGCGGGCCTGTTCCTTGAGTCATTCCCTCGGACTGGTGGGCGCCCTAGTGGCCGAGCAAAGTGGGGGAGCGCTGGGTTGCGATCTGCAGGTGCTGGTGGAAAAAATGACCCGTCTGGCGCCCCGGTTTTTGAACCTGCCGGAAAAGGAATTTGTAGAAAAACATTCCACGGAGCATCAATTCGACCTGGTGCATCTGTTCTGGACGGCTAAAGAAAGCCTGTATAAAGCCTACGGGATCAAGGAGTTGGATTTCCGGCAGCATATTTTTGTGGCGCCTTTCGACTGGGATGGAAGAAGCGCCGCAACGACCGCCGCCATTATCAAAAATGACTATCACCAGGAATTTCAGTTATGGATGGAGAAAAACGAAATGGCTGATGGTAGGGCGTATGTGTGGACAGTTTGTAATCAAGTCCCCATCACTTCATAATTTCATCACCCCATTACTTCATAAATTCCCTTGCTACCGCCACCTTTCGAACGACAAATGCAAGCCCTTTTAGGGGCAGACTACCCACCTTTTGCGGCGGCACTGGCAACGTCCGCACCGGTCAGTATTCGCTTAAATCCGGCCAAACCACTGGTGGACGTATTGCCTAAAATCGACGGCGTCGTGCCCTGGCATCCCCAAGGTCGTTATTTGTCGCAGCGTCCGGTTTTTACCCTCGATCCAACTTTTCAGGCGGGCGCTTACTACGTGCAGGAAGCGTCGTCGATGTTTTTATACGAAGCGCTCCGGCAGACGGTCGATTTTTCTAAAAAACTGAAAGTGCTGGATTTATGCGCGGCACCCGGCGGCAAAAGCACCCTGCTGGCCGATCTTTTGGGACCGGATAGCCTGCTGGTCGCCAACGAAGTGATCCGCACGCGGGTGAATTCGTTGCGGGAAAATCTGGAGAAATGGGGCACGCCGAATGTGGCCGTGACCAGTGCTGAAGCGGAGGATTTTGGCGGACTGGAAGGTTTTTTCGACGTCATCGTGGCGGATGCGCCCTGTAGCGGCGAGGGTTTGTTCCGCAAGGATCCGGCCGCTATGCGGGAGTGGTCGCCGGCCGCCGTTGATCTCTGCTCCGCGCGGCAGCAGCGCATTCTGACGGCCGCCATGGATGCGCTGGCGCCGGGCGGTATACTGGTTTACAGCACCTGCACGTATAATGCGCAGGAGGATGAGAATCAGGTGGACTGGTTATGCCGGACTTTCGACCTGCAAATTTTACCCCTGATCCTGCCGGCGGAATGGGGCATTGTACAAAATGAGAGCGGGTACCATTTCTATCCCCACCGGCTGCGCGGCGAAGGCTTTTTTCTGGCGGTTTTGCAAAAGGACGGAGAAACGAACCGCAAGCGGAATGTCGGCGGCAGTTTTAAAAGCTTAAAAGCCCTGGCCAAAACGCAGTTGCCGGAGGTGGCCCGCTGGTTGCGTCCGGGGATCGACCTGCGTTTTTTTGAAACGATCAACGGGGAAGTAATGGCGCTGCCGGCGGAACTTGAAACAGACTACCTGGTGCTGGATAAACCGCTGAAAGCCAAATGGTTCGGCACCATGATCGGCGAATTTAAAGGCAAGGATTTTATTCCGAGCCATGCCCTGGCCCTAAGTCAGCTGGCCGCGCCGGAACTGCCCGGTTTAACCCTTTCGCAGGAACAGGCCCTTTTGTTTTTGAAAAAAGAGACCTTTGACCTGCCGGTGGACACGCCGCGCGGCTGGACCCTGGCCCGATACGCCGGACTGAACCTCGGCTGGATGAAAGCGTTGCCTAACCGCATGAACAACTACCTGCCGCCGGAACGCCGCATCCGGATGGAGCTGCCGAATGCGGAATAGCCGAATGCGGAATAGGGAATGCAGAGTGCGGAATGTGCTGCGGGCTGTAGATTGGTGGTAAGGTCTCCGAGTTGGAGGTTGTGGCCGGACTTTTGTAGTAGTTGCCTGCGTAAATTTTTGTCTTTTTTATAATCCCACAACCCGCCGCAAAGCACTACCTGGTATGCGTACATTTTACCCTTTCTTCCTCTTCCTGACCCTCTTTTTTCAGGCGGCCAGGGCTTATGCGCAGCAGGATCCGATGTTTACGAAATACGTATTCAACGGCCTGGCTTTTAACCCCGCCTACGCCGGCAGCAAGGAACATCTCACGGTTAATCTCCTGCACCGCAGTCAGTGGGTGGGTTTGGAGGGCGCCCCGTCGACCCAGTCGTTCTGCGTCCATTCTCCGCTGAAAAACCAGCATATAGCCCTGGGTTTCAGTATGATTAACGATAAAATCGGGGCCAGCGGCAGCACCGATCTGAACACCGACTATGCTTACCGGGTTAAAATGCGCAATGGCTGGCTGTGGTCGCTGGCGGTACAGGCCAGTATGACCAACTGGCGCAGCAACTGGGATAAGCTCAACCTGGAACACGTGGGCGATGATGTTTTCAACCAGAATATCAGCAGCTGGTTTCCCAATTTCGGTGCGGGCGTATATCTCTCGGCCGATCGGTTTTATGCCGGTTTCGGGGCGCCGCATTTGCTGGAAAACAACCTGCGCAAAGCCGAAACGAACGCCGGCTCTATTTACGCTAAAACCTACCGCCATTATTATGGAACGCTGGGCGCCGCTTTTCCGTTGAAAAATAAGAATGTGGTTTTCCGGCCCAGCATGTTGCTCAAAAGCACGGGCCTGTTCAGCTCGTTCCGGAATGACGCCCTTGACAATCCCATCGGTTCGCCGACGCAAATAGACGTGGACGCCGCCTTCTTCCTATATGAAACCCTGTGGGTGGGCGGCGCTTTCCGTACCGCGCTGGAGAGCCGGCAGTCCTCCGCCGATTCGGGTGATCTGTATTTCACCTGGTACCTGCGCAACGGCCTGCGAATCGGCGCCGCTTATGATATTCTGTTCAGTCGCATACGGCGCGTGTCCGGTGGTTCGTTCGAGCTGATGCTGGGCTACGAATTCGATGTGAAGGTCAAGCGGGTGGCCACGCCCCGGTATTTTTAACTTATAACCTGTTCCATTATTAAACACATGCGCCTCCTGTTAATTCTGCTTCCGGCTGTATTGTATGTCCTTCCGGTCGCTCTGCCGGCACAAGCGGTCGTGCAACGGCAGGCGGACCTGGCCATGCAGGCGCTGGACTATGTGACGGCCATCAGTTTGTACCAACAGGTGGTGGAGCATGATCCGAACAGCCTGGCCATGATCGATCTGGCGGAATGCTACCGCAAGATAAACGATACGGAAAATGCCGAACGCTGGTACGCGGAAGTGGTGAAAATGCCCACGGCCAAGGCTGCTCATCGCCTGTACTACGGCATGATGCTGCAGGCCAATGGCAAGTGCACCGAAGCCAAAACCTGGTTTGACCTGTATCGCGCCGAACGCCCTGAAGACGCCCGCGGTCAGCACCTCGCCGCAGCCTGCGATCAGGTGAACCAGCTCCGGCAGGCGGGCGAAGGAATATATAACATCAGCAAAATGCCCTTCAATTCCGAGCTGGACGACTATGGCCCGACGCTGCGCGGCAACCAACTGATCTTTGCCAGCGACCGCCTGGAAAACAGCCCCGGCCAACGCACGAGTATGTGGACCGGCGCCTCCTTTACCGAGCTGTACCGCGTTGATTTTCAACCTGATAATGGCGAACCCGGCAGCTTTGTCTACCAGCCGGCCGGGAAGTTTTCCGCAACGGTGAACAGCAAATTCAATGAGGCGGCTGCTACGTTTTCCGCTGACGGCAAAACCATATTTTTTACCCGCAACAACCTGCTGGACGGCAAAACCGGCCGCGACGATGATGGGCTGATCAAGTTGAAAATCTATACCGGCAGCATCACGGAGACCGGCGAATGGACTGGCCTGCAGGCGCTGCCATTTTGTTCCGATAATTATAGCGTGGCCCACCCGAGCCTCAGCGCCGATGGTCAACGGTTGTATTTCGCCAGTAACAAACCCGGTGGCTATGGCGGTATGGACCTGTATTTCAGCGAATTAGAGTCTGGCCGCTGGGGCTTGCCGATCAATATGGGCCCGGATGTGAACACGGAAGGCAATGAGATTTTTCCCTTCATTCATACGGATGGCCGCTTGTATTTTGCTTCCAATGGCCATACCGGTTTGGGCGGGCTGGACATTTATTATACCACGCCGAAGGGCAAGGGTGACTGGAACGTGCCCGTTAATCCCGGCGCGCCGCTCAACAGCAGCCACGATGATTTCGGCATTACGTTCAGCGCGATCGGCAACTGGGGTTTTTTCAGTTCCAACCGTGCCGGCGGCCTGGGCCACGATGATATTTACGGCTTTACCAAGCATGCCGTACCGGTAGAAATTTACGTATTCGATTACTTCACTAAAGCGCCGGTGGTAGGCGCCCTGGTGACCAATCAAAGTGGGACGCTGGCCCTAAGCACCGGGAAGGACGGCAAGATCCAGTTCGATATGCGCCTGGAGGAATGCGCGACTTTTGAATTTAGCAAAAAAAGCTACGAAACGGTCAAAAAGGAGGGCTGTACCAAAGGTCTGGCGGAAGGGCAAACCCTGCACCTGGACCTGCACCTGGAAAAAAAGGCTAACTACACGCTGCAGGGCCTGGTTTTCGATATGACCGACGGTTTGCCGGCAGAAGGCGTGCTGGTGACGCTGACCAATAACTGCGGCCAACCCGTGGATGTACAGAACACCAGCGAAGAAGGGCGCTACCAGTTTAAGCTGGATAAAAACTGCTGTTATACCGTGAAAGCAACGGCGGAGGGCTATATCGCCGACGTTTCCGAGCGTAATTGCACGGTGGGATTGCCGCCCAGCAGCAGTCTGCGGGCCGATCTCAGTATGGAACCTTATCGCGATGCAGACGGTTTTATGGTGAAGAAAACGAGTCCCGCCAATGTTGAAATGCCGCGTTTCAATACCCGGACCGGCTTGTATGAAAATGCGGACGGCAGCCCGGCGACCTATGATTTTGGCAACGGACTGACCCTGCGCAAGGGCGTTTTATTTGACAACGAGCAGCCCAGCCAACCGGGAAAAAGCGACTGGGAACGGAGCACGGAGGGTTTTTTGGTGCATATTTACCATGATTACGACGCCGCGAAAATCCGCATGGAGTCCGAACCGGAACTAAAGAAACTGCTCACGACTTTACTACAAAATCCGGAACTCAAGGTCGAGATCGCTTCCCATACCGATGCCCGGGGCGCCGCCGAATATAACCTGGAGCTTTCCCAGCGCCGGGCCGATGCGGTGGTCGACTGGCTGGCTAACCATGGCCTGGATAGGAGCCGTTTGTCTGCGCGGGGGTATGGGGAAAGCCAACCCGTGAATAAATGTGGCGAGGGCGTGGATTGTACCGAGGAACAGCATCAGCTCAACCGGCGCACGGAATTTCGCATCGTAGGTAAAAGTGAAGAAAGCAGGTCCAAACCCGATGTAAAACCCAACAAGTAAAGGTGCTTCGGAGGAAAGCGGGTCAGCAAGACATTTACTACACATTCCAGGGAGAGGTGCAAAAATCGAATCTTACCTTTGCGCCTCAAGCATTCATAAATTTATGACTACGGAAACAAACGAAAAGCCTACTTCTGAACGTCTACTGGAGCAGACCCTGCAACATCTGGAAAGTCGCTGGCAGTATTTCTCCCTTTCAGCGACCGAAAAACTTTCAGAAACGGCTTCGGCTTTAGTCAGTACCCTGGCGGTTGCTTTTTTTGTGTTGATCATGTTCTTCTTTTTCAGCGTGGGTTTCGCTTTTTGGTTAAGCGACCTGCTGGAAAGCCGGGCGGCAGGTTTCTCGCTGACCGGACTTGTTTTTTTACCGGCTGCAATTGCGGCCTTTTACTTTGTAAAACCTTGGGTACGCTCCAAAATCATTCAAAATATACTGGATAATGACGACGACCATGACGGACGTGGATAATTTAGCGGAACTACGCCGCCGCAAAGCCTTATTAAAAACGAAACTGGAAACAGAACGGCAGGAATTGCAGGCTACCCTACAGGAACTGCGCGAAAACCTGACGCCCGCTATTATTGCCCGGCAGGTGATCGGCTCTTTTTTTCAGGGCGATCAGAAAGAAGAGGAAACGGAAAAGAAGGGGTTGGCCGCCGTCAACTGGCAGGGGGGGCTGCGTTTGGTCACCAGCCTGCTGGTACGCGACCCCCGGGCATCTTTTTTACTTAACAATGTGGCGCCGATAGCGTTACGTTTAGCGCCTAAAATTTGGGAAAAAGCCAACGATGTCCTGCCCAGCCGCACTAAAATTTTCGGCTCCATGCGCAAACGGGTCGGCAAAATGCGGGCCCGCTTTCAGGAGGTAGAGGACGATTCGGCCTGGTTTGTTTGATCAAAATTTACATTTAACCTTTAAAACTACTAACCACCATGAAAAAAAGCACCACCACCTCCGTCATTGTGACCGCCGCCCTGGCTGCCGCTGCCGCCGTTTATTTGTTTTACACGGAATCCGGTATTCGCTGGCGCAAACGGGCCGTGAAAGACGTGACCAACACCGTAGATGAACTGCTGGAGAACCTGGAAAATACGCTGGCGGAAGCCGAGGCAAAAGCCCGGGAAGCCGAGTAGGAATAGCCGCAGCTTGGTTCGCGCACATCAATTTGCAAATAAATCGCCTCGCCCGGTAAGCATGCCCGGGCGAGGCGATCTTGTTTTCGCCTGATTTGCTGCTGATTACAACCGTACGATTTTGCGCAGGGCGAACCCTTGCTCTGTTTCAATTTTAAAAATATAGGTGCCGACCGGCAATTGACTGACATTCAATTTTTTATCAGAAATTTTACCTGTAAAAACACAATGCCCTTGAAGATCCGTCAGGCTGGCAATGATGGTCTCTTCGCCCTCACAACCTTCGAAGTCGAAGTAGATCACATCGGAGACCGGGTTAGGAGAAACGATGAAGCCGGGCAACTCATCCGGCATTGTAGTAGCCACCAACGGCGATCCTGCGTATTTAAATAAAGCCGGCTGGATGGAGGAGGTAATTTTGCCAGCGCCGATCCAACCCGTAGTAGAACTGGTAAAAGCTACGGCATTAAGGGGCTGATTGACTGTTTCAACAGACCAGGAGGCGCCAAAATTGGTCGTGATAGCCACCTTGCCGCTAGCAAAATTGTAGTTGGACGCCAGCACATAAAAACCGGGCGATCCGGGTACGGCGGCGATGTTCCAGCCGATTGTAGTGCCTGGTTGCTGCGTCAGTAACGTCCAGGTGCCACCGCCATCTGTGCTCCGCGCAATCCGGTTATTGTTGGAAATGTTTTGGCTGTAACAAAGTCCGTTCAGGTGGTCTTGAAAAGCAATGGAAGTAATGGTCGTGGCGCTGCCAAGGGGGGTGCTGAAAAATTGAGTTGACTGACCGTAATCTGTAAACCGTAGGATGCGGCCTGCAGAAGTACCACTCCAAAGGGTGTCGCCGATGGTATTGGACAAATTGGCTCCCGAATTCAGGATCTGATATTCACCCGTTTGATATCCTAAAACCGTAGCGCTGGTCCAATTACTTCCGTTATCCGCCGAGCGACTAATCGCCTGGCGATTGTGCGCCAGCCAGTGTTGTCCGTCGGCAAAGCGGTTCAAAGCGACCCCACCGGCGCCTTCAGGCAGTATTTTTGTCCAATTCAGGCCACCATCGACGGTATTGTAGAGCGCCCGGCCCGCACCGCCGCCATAGTCCTGCGTGGTGATCCAGGCGATGAGCGAATCTACCGCGACAATTTGAAAGCTGATGGTAGACGCTGCTGCTTCGATCCCCGAAACCGTCCAACTTTGGCCCCCGTCAATGCTGCGCAGTACGCGGGGGTAGACGGAACTGGGGATGGGCCCCTGATAATATTCTCCGGATGCGACGGCCCAAACAACGTTTTCGCCGATTGCGGAAATACTGAAAATGACGGTGTTGTTTGGAAGCAGTCCAGCAGCCATAGGCTGCCAGTTTTGAGCACTAAGCGCAGTGAGCAGCGCGAATAGCGACAGGGTTATCAGTGATTTTTTCATTTTGGAAATTTGGTTTTTTAAAATAATCAATGCGGCTGAAAAGAGGGGATTTGCCAGCGACGGGGAAACTCGCAAATCAAGCCTCCAAATTTGCAATGCAAACTAAAATATCGACCATTGCTAATAACGCAAGGCCAAACAACTATGTTTTAACGATAAACACCAATAAATCATCGACCCGGCAATGTTGCCTGCTTCAACATATCCTCCACCGCCTGCAGCACCTGCGCATAGTTAGTCTGCACCGTTTGCACCTGCATTTCATAGACCACATCTTTGATTAAAAAGGCCCGTTGCAGCTCCACCAGCTCCGTCAGCGGGAAGTAGTTATAGGGGTTTTGCTCCCTGGAATACGTCTGAAATATATAGTTCCGGCCATTCGAGTAATGCCACACGCGCTGCATCGCCGGTTGATCCCGGAAAGTCAGCGTAGTCATAGCCGGGAGAGGCAGGTGGAGCACATCCTGCAGGTAATTACCACTCTCCATCACCACTTTTTCCAGTTGCGGCGCTACTTCTACATCCCCCGCCGGCGCCCTTCGCTGTAGCCGGAGGATCGCTTTCCAGCCGTCATGCCGCAGCGTAAGCGTCTGGTAAGTTTGCGCTGCTATTTTCCAGCCGGGTAGCACCGGCATTTGCAGCCGTACACTGGAATCCTGGTAAAAGGCCAGTTCCGCCCGCCGTGCCGCATCCGGTTTCGGCCGGCTAGCCCTTTGCATGTAGCTGCCGTATGCTCCCAAAACACTCGTATCCAGTTTGGAAATACGATCGGCCGTGAACAGCACCGTGCCCCCCGACCGGCTATCGCGCAGACTGATTTCCAAAGGGAAACCGGGCATTTCATGGTTCAAATTGGGCACGGGTCCGGCCTGGGTTTTGATCTGGGCCGTGTACCATCCGGTAATCCGGTCAGCCGATTTTTTACGCCCTTTGGGAACCAGGATAAAGCGCGTACAGACATAGCCGGCAATCGTTTTTTTCTCTTTGGTTATTTCCCTTTTATAACGTTTTTCAACCGCTGCATCCGGGCTGAGGGCGTTCAAAGCGGTGGAGGAAGTGTCGCCATCAGCGTATATAAAGCCCTGACTTTGTTCCTGTTGGTAGTCCCAGATCAAAAAAGTGCCGGAAACCAAATCCTGGGCGCTGCTGGCGGACAAGACCGCGAGCGCAGGGCTGAAATGTAAAACAAGGCTGGCCGTATCACCTGTCGAACTGGTCATGCGGTAATGCACGGTGCCTTGCTGCAAACTAACTTGCGCATGGAGACGGGACAAGGAAAGTAAAAAAAGGGAAAAATATAGAAACTGCTTATGCATGGAATAGTCGCTGCGCTCAGTAATTTTAAACGAAACGAAAGGACGGGAATTTTAGCGGCTCAGCTACCCAGTCAGCGTGTTATTTCAGCAGACTTTTCATGCGGTCATAATCCTCCCGGGTAGAATAGGTGCCGGCAGCGAAATTCTCCGCCTGGTCAACGAAATTAGAAAAGGATTTACCGTCGGCTGTTTTAAAATCAGGTTTGGCGCCTTTCTCCAGCAGGGCAGCGCAGACACCCCAGCGTTCCATTTCGGCCGCCCTCCACAGTACGGAAACTTTCCCTTGCTCTTCGTCCAAGATGGCCGTGGCGTTCGGATCGGCGCCAAACTCCAGCAAGGCGCGCACAGAGGCCTCGGGTTGCTGATAGGAGGCCACCGCTTCAAAAATGATCGGCCGTTGGAAGTTGTCCTGCATGGCGTTGGCATCGGCGCCGTGTTCGAGCAGCAGGCGCAGCAGGGGGGCGTTGCCGACATCGGCTACGAACATATGCAGCGGAACACCATCGGTGTTGGTACTGTCCAAACTGGCTCCGGCGTCAAACAGCAGGCGGATGCAGGCTAGTTTTTCCTCCGGTTTATAGTGGGTAGAGGCCGTTTCGTTCACGGCATAGCTCAGCAGTTCGCCTCCCTGATTCAGGTTACTGATGGGGCTTTCCAGCAGTTTTTTCAATTTTTCCGGCTCTCCGTTATTAATTGCCCGGGCCAGTTGTTCCCGCTCTTGATCGGGAAAAATGGGCTTGGCGTCTTCGGCCATGTAGCGGGCATTGCGTTTCCAGTTATCGACGACCGGCTTAAGTTTTATGTAGGCAATAGGTAGGACCAGGATGCCAAAAGCCGTGTATTTCGCCCAGGAATAGGGCAGCAAGCTGAGTCCCAGTAAAATGACCAGCCCAATGATCGCCAGATAGTAAATGGCCTGCCCAATGCCCCGGCCGGCAGCATCGCCGCCTTTCGCCGGGAACAGGGTTTCCGCAATAACGAGGTAGGCGAGCAGGGCGATGGCGGCCCAGTTGACGATGGTGATGAGTTTGAGGAAGTTCATTTGGCATACCTTAATTGTACAAATACATGCTCCGATTCCGCTCCAGCTCCCGGAAATACGGGTCCTTCAAATCCTTAATGAAGTAAATCGCCTCGCCCGTACTTTTCATTTCCGGTCCCAGGCGTTTGTCCACGTTCTGGAACTTATCGAAGCTGAACACCGGAATTTTGATCGCATAACCCTCCAGCTTGTGCACGATGTCGAAGTCGCGCAGTTTGTGGGTACCGAGCATGACTTTGGTCGCGATGTTGAGATAAGGCACCTGGTAGGCTTTGGCAATGAACGGCGTAGTCCGCGAGGCCCGCGGGTTGGCCTCGATCACGTACACCTGGTCGTCCTTGATGGCAAACTGGATGTTGATCAAGCCCTTGATATTCAGGGCCCGGGCAATTTTTTCGGCATACTCGGCCATGGTTTGTACCACGATGGGGCCCAGCGAATAGTGGGGCAGCACCGCCGAAGAATCGCCGGAGTGAATACCGGCCGGCTCGATGTGTTCCATCAGGCCCATGATGTGGAAATCCTCGCCGTCGAAAATTGCGTCTATCTCGGCTTCCTTGGCGCGTTCGAGGAACTGATCGATCAGTACGCGGTTGTCGGGCAGGTGTTTGAAAATGCTCAGTACCTGGCGTTCCAGTTCGTTGTCGTTGATCACGATCTTCATGCGCTGACCGCCGAGCACGTAACTCGGGCGCACCAGCAACGGGTAGGGGATCTTTTTGGCCACGTCCAGGGCCTGATCCACGTCGAGGGCTACGCCGAATTTCGGGTAAGGAATTTCCAGCTCGTGCAGCAGTTCGGAGAAACGACCGCGGTCTTCGGCAATATCCATGCTGTCGTAGCTGGTACCGATAATGTTCCAGCCTTTCTTATGCAGGTCTTCGGCGAGTTTCAGGGCCGTCTGGCCACCGAGCTGCACGATCACGCCGTCCGGTTTTTCATGTTCCAGAATTTCTTCCAGGTGCTCCCAGTACACCGGTTCGAAGTAGAGCTTGTCGGCAATATCGAAGTCCGTCGAGACGGTTTCGGGGTTGCAATTCACCATAATCGCTTCATAGCCAACCTCTTTGATGGCCAGGATGCCGTGTACGCAGCAGTAATCGAACTCGATGCCCTGACCAATACGGTTGGGGCCGGAACCCAGCACGACGATCTTTTTCTTATCCGACACCACACTTTCATTCTGGTCGTCGAAGGTGGAATAGAAGTAATTGGTTTTGCTTTCAAATTCCGCGGCGCAGGTATCCACCATTTTAAACACCCGGCGAATGCCGCGTTTTTTGCGCTCGATGGTCACGAATTTCTCGTCTACCCGCAGCAGCCAGGCGATCTGGGCGTCCGAATAGCCGTTTTTCTTCAGTTCAATAAAGAAATCGGTGGGAATATCTTCCGGTACATTGACGCGCAGCAGCCGTTCTTCCAGTTTAACCAGGTCCTTGATCTGGCCGATGAACCAGGGGTCGATGCCGGTGAATTTCTGCACCGTTTTGGAAGGAATACCCAGGCGCAGCGCGTCTTTCACCCGGTAAATACGGTCGTCGCTCACGTTTTGCAGGCGCTCCATAATATCTTCGGTGCGCAGCCATTCCTTTTTATCGGCGCCCAGGCCCGTGCGGTTGTTTTCCTGGCTCTGACAGGCTTTTTGCAGCGCTTCGGTGAACGTGCGGCCAATGGCCATCACCTCGCCCACCGATTTCATTTGCAGCCCGAGGCGGTGATCGGCGCCCTGGAATTTATCGAAATTCCAGCGCGGCATTTTGACGATCACGTAGTCCAGCGTCGGTTCGAAAAAGGCCGAGGTGGTTTTCGTGATCTGATTTTTCAACTCATCCAGCGAGTAACCGATGGCCAGTTTAGCCGCGATTTTCGCAATCGGGTAACCGGTGGCCTTACTGGCCAGCGCGGAAGAGCGCGATACGCGGGGATTGATTTCCACGGCGATCAGTTCTTCGGTCTCGGGGTTCTGAGCGAACTGCACGTTGCAGCCGCCGGAGAAATTACCCAGCGCCCGCATCATGGTCATGGCGTCGTCGCGCATTTGCTGGTAAGCCGTATCGGAGAGCGTCATGGCCGGCGCCACGGTGATCGAGTCGCCGGTGTGAATGCCCATGGGATCGAGATTTTCGACCGTACAAATGATAACGACGTTGTTCAGGTCGTCGCGCAGCAGTTCCAGCTCGAATTCCTTCCAGCCAAGCACGGCTTTCTCCACCAGCACCTCGTGGGTGGGGGAGGCATTCAGACCGCGTTTGAGGGCTTCATCGAAGTCTTCCTCTTTCATGACGAAACCGCCGCCCGTGCCGCCCAGGGTATAAGAGGGGCGGATAACCAAAGGAAAACCAATTTTTTGCGCCGCTTCCTTGCCTTCCAAATAGGAGTTGGCGATAAAGGAAGGGGCCACTTTCATACCCAGTTCGAGGACCAGTTGTTTGAATTTTTCCCGGTTCTCGGTCAGTTCGATGGCTGCGGTATCCACGCCGATCAAGCGGACGTTATACTGCTCCCAAATGCCCATTTTCTCGCATTCGATGGCCAGGTTGAGCGCCGTTTGTCCGCCCATGGTTGGCAGCACGGCGTCGATAACGGGCAGATCAGGATTGTTCTGGTGTTCCTGCAGGATCTGCTCGATGCTTTCCGGCGTGAGCGGCCATAAATAAATATGGTCGGCCGTCATCGGGTCGGTCATGATGGTCGCCGGATTAGAATTGATCAGGGTGACCTTGATGCCTTCTTCGCTCAGCGAGCGGCTGGCCTGGGTGCCGGAGTAATCGAATTCGCAGGCCTGGCCAATAATGATGGGGCCGGAGCCGATAATAAGAACAGATTGGATGGAAGTATCTCGCACGGTACGCGTTGGTCTAAGTGTTTAAAAAATGGCCTGATTAGGAGTTATTGCTCATGTATCCGGTCGTTCACCGAGTGGCTCTGACACTGTTCCACCCTTTGCCACATAAAATCTCCCTGTTGGTTTAAGTCCCGGGTATGGTACAGGCATCTCACCTGCACATCTAATTTTTCATGAATGGCTACGACCTCATAGACCGTTGCCTGTCGGAACTGCACGTATTGATCCACGAAATCTTTATGCAAGGCCATGTTCCAGCCCTTCTGGTCAGAAGCATGGCTGGGGTAGAGCACGCCATGTTTCTCCTGTATAAAACGACGCACGAACACGGCGGTCTGGTAGTACAAATGCTCCACGTCTTCCGGAACCGGCTGCATGAATTTCGCTTCCAGGAAGCGGTTAACGTCTTTATCCAGATTGGTTTGCTCACCGGGTTCCACGTCCGCTTTATTAAAATCCAGGCCCAAAACCAGCACTTCCAGCGTGGGTACTTCAAATTCCAGCAGCGTAATCCAGTCACCCACCTTCGATTTTACCTCGTATATGGTCGTAGCCGGATCGTCCGAGCAGTACAGCACCGACTCCCCGGGTACATTGGCCCTGGCCAGTTCCGCCTGTTCTTTGGGAGAATACCACAGATCGGTTTTATTGGGAAATAAAGTCCTTTCCAGGTGTTTCCGGGCGCGGGTCAGTAGGAGGGGTTTTTCCGGGAACTTCTTGACAAAC
>JANPIN010000085.1:0-10646 GCA_031425035.1 Saprospirales bacterium
TGACACAAAGACCGCCAGGACCTATAACGATGCTCAATGGACTTGTCCGGTTTTACAATATCCTCCAAGGAGCCGCCTTAAGGCAATAGTAGATCTGCCAAATGAGTATATACGGTAGCTTGAAAAAAAAGTTGACAAATCGTTAGCGCGTAGACCTGTCATGTCCTAGACACCCACACAAGCCATATAACCCACAATTTTTGTCTGCCCTCCTCAGCCATCTCACGCAGACTTGCCAGTTCATAGTTCATACATCATCGTTCATAGTTCCAATAACGGCCAGCATGCGCCCGGTTAGGCCTTTTTCTTTACGGTGGGAAAAGTAATCTTCGTTGTGCAGCACGGTGGAGTAGGGAGAGATTTCAATGTTTTCCGCCGGCAAACCGAAAGCCAGCAGTTGAGCCATGTTCGCTTTTTTAAGATCGACGAAAAACTTGCCTTTTGCCGGATCAAAACGTTTGACCTCGTCGGCAAAAAATGCGGCTACTTCATCGCCTACTTCAAAGGAACATTCATCGATGCAGGTACCTATATAAGCCCGGCAATCGGCGGCCTGGGTGCCGAAATTTTCCGCCAGGCAGTGCAGGGTTTTAGTCACAATACCTGCTGCGGTGCCTTTCCAGCCGGCGTGAGTGGCGGCCACGGCCCGGGTTTTACGGTCAAAAATCAGGATCGGCGTGCAGTCGGCGACAGAAATGCCCAGTAAAATGCCGGGCTTGTTGGTCACCAGCGCATCGAAACCCTCGCTCTGGCCGGGAGTATTTACGACCTGAATTTTATCTTCGTGTACCTGCTTTGACAGCGCCAACTGCGCCGGATGAAAGCCCAGGGCCGCACAAAACCGGCGGCGATTCTCGGCCACGCTGGCTGGATCGTCGTCGGTGCTTTTACCCAGGTTTAAAGACTGGTAGGGCGCCGCACTCACGCCGCCGTGGCGCGTGCTTTGGGCAGCCACCAGTTCTGGAAAAGGGTTGAAAATAGCGGGTCGGTACAGCATAGAATATTACACCGCCAGCGCCTGCAAAATATTGCGTTCGATACGGGCCTGTACGTCGCCGCTTTCGTCGCGGTGAAAGGGCAGGCCGGTCACTTTTTCAAACAGCTCCACGTAGCGGTTGGTGATCTCGTCCACGAAAGTATCCGGCATTTCCGGCATGGTTTGGCCTTCCAGACCCTGGAAACCATGGGCGATGAGCCACTCGCGCACGAATTCCTTGCTCAACTGGCGTTGCTTTTCGCCTTTTTCCTGGCGTTCGGCATAGCCGTCGGCGTAGAAATAGCGCGAACTATCAGGCGTATGGATCTCGTCCATCAGCAGGATCTCACCGTCTTTTTTGCCGAATTCATACTTGGTATCGACCAGGATGAGGCCCTGTGCGGCGGCCATTTCCGTGCCGCGTTGAAACAAAGCGCGGGTGTATTCCTCCAGATAAGCGTAGTCGCTGGCGCTGACCAGTCCGGTCGTAATAATTTCTTCGCGGGAAATATCCGCGTCATGGCCTTCATCGGCCTTGGTGGTCGGCGTGATGATGGGCTCGGGCAGCCGGTCGTTTTCGATCAGACCGGGCGGCAAGGCGACCCCGCAAAGCACGCGTCCGCCGGCGTTATAGGTACGGGCGGCGTGACCGGCGAGGTAACCGCGAATGACCATTTCCACGCGGAACGGTTCGCAGCGCTGACCGATGGCCACGTTGGGATCGGGCGCCGAAATAAGCCAGTTGGGACAGATGTCGCGCGTGGCTTCGAGGAAGTGGGCGGCCAGCTGATTGAGCACCGCACCTTTATGCGGAATAGCCCGCGGCAGAATGTGGTCGAAGGCCGAGATCCGGTCGCTGGCCACCATGAGCAGGCGGTCGCCGAGGGTGTACACGTCGCGGACTTTACCGCGGTAAAAGGCCGTCTGGCCGGGGAGCTGAAAGTTTGTCTCGCGTAAGGCAGTCATGGGCGCGAAGGTCGGAAAATGTGGGCGTTTTCAGATTGATTTTTCATCTGGACTGCGGCCCTTAACTTTCAGGAATCAAGCTGGTGGGTAAGCATCACTTTTCCTGCGCCCACTTCGCAGATTAGCAAACAAACGATTTCCAACGGTGTCAGGGCAAACCATGTACTTGTACCTTTACTCGTCGGACGAGGTGATCACTAGTTAAATTGAATCCTGATGACAAAGTAGCAGCAATTGATCTGACGCCATTGGGCGAGGTATATACTTGGCACAAATTGAAATCAATGGGAAACTTATTAGTTTTAAACCAATTAACATGAAGTACATTATATGTTTTTACATTTTGAGCATGGCTACAATTTGCCATGCTCAAAAAAGTTTGAAAAATGAAGTAGCACTGGGTTATTCTTATGCATATTTTTACGACTCTACAGGTTGGAAAACAAATGATTTTTCCAACATTAGATTCCCAGTGCTATTTCTAACCAGAAGTTTTGGAAAAAATGTATTTGCAAACCTCTCTTATGGTAAATATGTTTTCAGATATACAAAGGATAAATTCAGCACAGACATATTCAACTATGAAAGAAATAAACTTCTAACGAGAGTTTTTACTAAAGTCAGTCTTGGTACAGGATATAAAATTTCTACTAAATTAATAACGCTTAAAGCAAACCTAGGACTAACTTATGAGTTTGCGGGACAAAGCATTATATTTAGATATGCCGGCAAAAATCAGTACTTTGATGAAGCAATCTATGACGTTTACCTGTATAAATATATGGGTGCTTCAGCAGGTTTGAGTATATCTCATCCAATTTTTCGCAGCCTGTTTGGTGAATTGAGAGGGGAGTATTCTAAAATGTTTGGAGGCATTGATAGACGTCAAATGATGCTTTATTATTCAATTGGCTACAAATTTTAGTACCTAAACTAGCACCGCAAAAAGCAATCAAATAATTAATACGTCTGTTCGTCCAGCTTCTCCACGTAGTTCCTGAATGCCGGATTCACGCGGTTATCGCCTGTAGTGATCCGACAACTTTTCGCCATCCGACCACTACACTATACTCGTCGGACGGCGAAAAGCCGTCGGACGAGGGGACTAATACGCCCGCGCGTCCGACTTCTCCACATAGTTCATAAACGCCCGGTTCACGACCCGGTTACCGCCCGGAGTCGGGTAGTTACCCGAAAAATACCAGTCGCCGGAATTGCCCGGACAGGCCTGATGTAATCCGTCCAGCGTCTGGAAAATCACGTCTACGCCGGGTTTAATGTCGGCTTTGGTGACGATCTCGGCAATTTTCTGGCTGACGGCGCAGTAGTCGAACCGGTCGTAGAGTTCGGTGACTTCATTTTTCACCATTTCGACGGGCAGGTGTTCCGAGTTTTTGCAGCGCAGGTAGGCCTCCTGTAAAAGACCGGATTGTCCCGATTCTTCCAGCAAATGGACCAGGGCTTGAAAGGCCACGAAATCCCCCATTTTACTCATATCGATGCCATAACAATCCGGGAAACGGATTTGCGGCGCGCTGCTGAGTATAATAATGCGTTTCGGCTGCAGCCGGGCCGTAATACTGACAATACTGTCGCGCAGCGTGGTGCCGCGCACGATGGAGTCGTCGAGCAGCACGAGGGTATCCACGCCGTCTTCGACCAGGCCGTAGGTCACGTCGTACACGTGGCCGACCATGTCGTTACGCGCTTTGGTGTTGGCGATGAACGTGCGTTGTTTTTCGTCTTTATGCACTAGTTTTTCTACCCGAGGCCGCACGTCGAGTATTTCCTGGAGTTTTTCCGGGGTAATCTCCGCGCCGGCAGCCAGGATCTGTTCATGTTTCCAGACGTTCAATTCTTTTTCCAGGCCTTCGGCCAGTCCGTAAAAAGCGGCTTCGGCGGTGTTGGGAATATAGGAAAAGACGGTATGTTTTAGATCGAAATTGACGGCATCCAGCACCGGGCGGGCCAGTTGAGCGCCCAGTTGTTTGCGCTCCTGATAAATTTCCCGGTCGTTGCCGCGGCTGAAATAAATGCGTTCAAACGAGCAGGCGCGTTTCTCGCGGGGTTCCACGAACGGTAGTTCCTCCACCTTACCTGTGTATTTCATGATCAGTGCGTGGCCGGGCTGCAGTTCTTTGACCTGGTTATAGCGCACGTTGAACACTGACTGAATGGCGGGCCGCTCGGAAGCGCCGACCACGATCTCGTCGTCCATATACCAGTAAGCCGGGCGAATACCGTTGGGGTCGCGGATCAGGAACGCGTCGCCGTGACCGATCAGTCCGCCGAGTACGTAACCGCCGTCGAATTTCTTGGTGGCCCGGCGCAGCAGCCGCTGCAGGTCGAGACTCTCGAAAATGAACTGGTTGATGTCGGGATTGGAGTGCCCGTCGGGTTTATACCAGGTATGCAGGCGTTGCACTTCATCGTCCAGGAAGTGGCCGATCTTTTCCAGCACCGTGACCGTATCGCTTTTTTCCTTGGGGTATTGACCGAGTGCGACCAGTTCCTGAAACAGTTCATCGACGTTGGTCATGTTGAAATTACCGGCCATCAGCAGGTTGCGCGTGATCCAGTTATTTTGCCGGTGGAAGGGGTGCACCCGTTCGATGCTGTTGTCGCCGTGGGTACCGTAGCGCAGGTGGCCCATGAGTACTTCGCCGGTATAGGGCACGTGTTCTTTGAGATAGGCGGGGTCTCTTTGCTGCTCCGGCGTCACCTGGTTGAGGCGGCCCCAGACCATATCGAACAAATCCGTGAGGTAGTTGGGCGCGCAGCTGCGTTTGCGGCTGATGTAGCGCTGGCCGGGCGTGGGGTTGAGTTTGATGGTGGCAATGCCCGCTCCGTCCTGACCACGGTTGCGCATTTTCTGCATCATCAGCTGCATTTTTTGCACCCCGTAAAATGGTGTTCCGTACTTTTTCTGGTAATATTCGATGGGTTTCAAAAGCCGCATCACGGCAATACCGCACTCATGCTGAATCGGGTCACTCATGTATGGAGTATAAGCAGGTTTAAATACGAAAAGCCAAAGCACCCTCTCAAAATCGCCGCAAAGGTACGCCACCCATCCTGGAAAGCCTACCAAACACGCCGATAGAATGGGTGTTTTCCGGAAAGTCGAGATTTGGTTATTGTTTGCTTTTGAGGTAGGGTATCCGTAGGGCAATTGGAACGCGGATTGAACGGATTATACGGATAAAAACGGATTTTTTACTTCCGTGCAGGTCCAGAGCATTTTAACAACGACAGGAAAGAAATCTGCGAAAATCCGTTCCATCCGTGTAATCCGCGTTCCAATATTTATTTAAAAATCTGACTTTCAAGGAGCTGAAAAACAGATCGTCGACTTTGTAGGAAATCCTTAGTCCTCAAACTTTTCCAAAGCGCTTCGCCCACTCCTTCGCAAAATAGGTCAGGATCACGTCCGCCCCGGCCCGCCGGATACTCAGCAGCGTTTCCGGCATCGCCTTTTCAAAATCCAGCCAGCCGTTCTGGCAGGCGGCCATCAGCATGGCGCATTCACCGCTCACGTGGTAGGCGGCGATGGGCAGGTCGCTGTTGGTTTTCAGTTCATGAATCACATCCAGGTAGTGCAGGGCGGGCTTGACCATCAGCATATCCGCGCCTTCCAGCGTATCCAGTTCCGCTTCGATGAGCGCTTCGCGGCGATTGGCCGGGTTCATCTGGTAGGTTTTTTTGTCGCCGCTTTTGGGCGCCGAATCCAGGGCATCGCGGAAAGGCCCGTAAAAGGCGCTGGCGTATTTCGCGGTATAGGCCAGAATGCCGGTCTTGGAATATCCGGCGGCATCCAGGGCTTCGCGCATGAAACCCACCCGGCCGTCCATCATATCGGAAGGCCCGAGCATATCGAAACCGGCTTCGGCCTGCGCCACCGACATTTGGGCCAGGATCGGCAGACTGTCGTCATTCACAATTTCGCCGTTGCGCACCAGTCCGTCGTGGCCATCGCTGCTGTAGGGGTCCATGGCCACGTCGCTGATGAGGCAGCATTCCGGGAAACGGCGTTTGATCTCGCGGGCCGTCTGCAGGTAGAAGTTGTCGGGGTGATAACTATAGGTAGCATGCTGGTCTTTCAGCGCATCGGCCACAGCCGGGAAAACGACGAAATTCGTGAGTCCCAGTTCCATGCACTCCTCGATCTCGCGGTAAAGTTCGTCCGGGGAAAAACGAAAAATACCCGGCAGCGATTTGATTTCACTGCGCACACCCTGACCATCCAGTACAAAAAGGGGGAAAATGAGGTGTTCGACACTAAGATGGGTTTCATTGGCCAACCCGCGCAGGGCGGCAGACTGGCGATTACGGCGCGGACGACGGAGCATACCTGGATATTAAGCGGCTAAAAAGAAGCCCAAAGGTAGGAATTCGCCCAACCGATCCGTCCCCAGCCACGCCTATATTGA
The DNA here is from genome assembly GCA_031425035.1 of Saprospirales bacterium. Taxonomy (GTDB): domain Bacteria; phylum Bacteroidota; class Bacteroidia; order Chitinophagales; family Saprospiraceae; genus M3007. The sequence goes on from JANPIN010000085.1 coordinate 6,373, forward strand.
CACAACCATGAATAACCCACCCCGAACAGAGCCTGTAAGGCTCCAAGCATCACCCCAGCCCATCAGGCTGGGCAGGGCTCCACCCCGAACAGAGCCTGTAAGGCTCCAAGCATTACCCCAGCCTATCAGGCTGGCAGGGCAACCACCCCAAACAGAGCCTGTAAGGCTCTAAGCATTACCCCAGCCCATCAGGCTGGGCAGGGCTCCAAGCATTACCCCAGCCTATCAGGCTGGGCAGGGCTAGGGCAGAGGCCGGCCCTAGAATAGAACAGGGCACCAACATTACTGCCGGCACCCTGTATAACCCCAAAAAACCAAATGAAAACTTCTTTATGTAAAATGCTTCCGAAGAAGCGAAAAACAAGTCAAAGGAAGCATAAAAACCGCGTTAATCGCTGTTTGCTGGGCAAAGATAGACAGAAGACTAATATATGCAAACGCGCGGAAATTTTTTTTATCCACATTTTTCCTGGGAATGTTTAAACATATAAAATGAGGCTCCAACACGGTAAATTGCCCTTAAAATGCGTTCCTTCGCCGAAATAAGTGAAAAAAAATCTGGCCACTATGATGGGCATTTGTTCATGGAAAATCGATTATAGAACTGTTGATCTCGTTGTCCGGCATACCTGGGCCAACCCAGGCGGGCGCCAGTATATGCTACTGCTGATCATCCTACTGGCCGGCTGTAGCCGCGATAAAGAAGCCATCGTCCAGGCGAAGGTTCAGGAACGCGTGTCGGCTTTCCGCGAAAAACAACTGGCCGACTGCTATGCCGCCCTGCGCCGCGACGCCGAACACCGGGTCGATTCCCTGCTGCTGGCCGAAGCCCGCGGCGCGCTGGAAGACTCGCTGGCCCGGATGCGGCCTTTCAAACCCGTACAGCCGCCACCCGTACTGCCGATCGACTCACTTTCGGTCCGCCCCATCTTCGACCCAACGGTCCGAAATTCCTCAGGCAACTAAAAGGGGGTTTCGAGCGTCTTAACCGACGTCCTTTTACACCGCAATTTTGCCCATCCGAACCCGTAGTACTCCAGCTGTCCTCTGGCGAACCTGTTTCGTCGTGGCGCTCTGTGTCTGCTCGGCTGGCTTATGCGCCCAGCAAATGCAGACCTTTTCTAACCTGCGCAGCCGTGTAGTTAGCCCACGGCCGGTGCAGCAACTGGATTCCCTGACCGTTGCGCCGCCTTTAATCAGCGTGACCGATTCCGCTACCGGGCAACTCCTGGACCCGCTGATTTTCTCCCTGCACCATAATTTCCTGCACATCGATACGGCACGCTTGCGGGCGCTATGTCCCGACTGTCGCAGCCTGCGCGTCACGTACCGCGCGTGGCCCTATAATTTAACCGCCCGCGTCAGTCGCCTCGACAGTACGGCGCTGCGCCGCAACAACCGCCGGGACGCCATCGAATTTGACTACACGCCCTATGAGCCCTCCACCAAACCCTGGGAAACCGGCGGCCTGGTTTCCAATGGCGCCTACACCCGCGGCCTGTCTTTTGGCAACAGCCAGAACCTGGTCTTCAACTCCAATTTAAATCTGCAACTGGACGGTAAACTGGGCAACGACATCGAGCTACAGGCCGCTTTGTCGGATAACTCCATTCCCCTCCAGCCGGACGGTACTACCCGCCAGCTCCAGGAATTCGACCGCATTTTTATCCAGTTGAAAAGAAAAAATACCGCCTTGATCGCCGGCGACTACGACCTCGTCCGGCCGGTACGCGGTTATTTTTCCAACTATTTCAAACGCCTGCAAGGCGCGATGGTCTACACGGAATTCGGATTACGGAATGCGGAATACGGAATGCACAACGGCGCAGCTGGAGCCAAAATTCCGCACTCCGCACTCCCCATTCCGCATTCGCAAGACACGATGTCGGTGCGGGTAGCGGCGGCGGTATCGCGGGGAAAATTTACCCGCCAGACCATCACCGGGCAGGAAGGCAACCAGGGGCCATATCGTTTGCAAGGCGCGGAGGGCGAACGTTTCATCATCGTGCTGGCCGGCACCGAAAAGGTGTATGTGGATGGGCAACTGCTGCGCCGCGGTCTGGGCGACGACTATATTGTCGATTATAACCTGGGCGAACTGACTTTCACCACCCGACGGCTGATCACCAAAGACAGCCGGATTATCGTCGAGTTTGAGTACGCCGTGCAGACCTATTTGCGCTCCACCCTGGCCGCCAACCTGGGCTGGAATACGCGGCGGGCGCATGTGTACGCCAACTTTTACGCGGAGCAGGACAGCCGCAACAACGGCAGCCAGGACCTCAGTCCGACCCAGCGCCGGAGCCTGGCCGAAGCCGGCGATAACCTGCGTCAGGCCTACGTCTCCGGGATCGATACCCTGGCCGCTTTCGATCCCGCGCGGGTGCTGTACCGCAGCGTGGATACGCTCGTTTGCGGCCAGTTGCAGCCCGTACTCGTGTACAGTACGGTTTCGGACAGCGCCCGGTTTGCGGCGCGTTTCACGGAGGTGCCGGCGGGTCAGGGAAACTACGTGCAGGCGACTTCGGCGGCCAATGGGCGCGTCTACCGCTGGGTGGCGCCGGACCCGCTGACCTGCCAGCCCATGGGTAATTTTGAACCCGTGGTGCGCCTCATCGCGCCCGAACAGCGGCAATTATTCACCTTAGGGACGGAAATACAGCCTTTTCGCGGCAGCCAGGTGCAGGCCGAAGTCGCGCTGAGTAACAACGACCGCAACCGTTTTTCCCCGCTGGGCAACAGCGACGATCTGGGCGGTGCGAGCTTTTTTAACTGGAAACAAAGACTGCTGAACGGCAAAAAAGGCTGGCTGGCGCAACTGAACGGCAATTATGAATACACGGCGCGTACCTTTTTACCGCTGAATCCCTACCGGCCCGCTGAATTTACCCGCGACTGGAACACCAACACTTCGCAGGATACGGTGACCGAACAGCTCGCGCGGGTCGGCTTTACGGTGCAGAAGAAAAACTGGGGCGACGGCCGCTACGAATATGGGACTTTCCAGCGAGCCGGGGTGTATGACGGGCAACGGCAATTTGGCCAGTTGCGCACCAAGCATAAAGGCTTTGCTTTTTTAGCCGAAGCCAATTTGCTGGAAACCGACGGGCGCATCGAGCGGACCCGTTTTTCCCGGCCCAAAGGGGAAATTTCCAAGACGTTTTTTGCAAAAAAAATGCGGTTGCCAGTCTCCGGCGACACGCTGCTGCGCGCAGATTCGCTGCGTTTGCCCACCCCGGCTTTTAAAATTGGCCTGTACGCCGAACGCGAACGCAACGAACGCCGGGCACCGCTGGCGGATAGTCTGAGTAGAGTCAGCTTCTGGTACGATCTCTACCGGTTTTATTTTCAAACGCCGGAAAACGAGGGTGTTTGGCAGTACGGCGGCTTTGTCTCCCGGCGTACGGATCATGCGCCAGTGGGGGCTTTTTTTAAAAGAAATACCATTGGCGACGAGGTGAATATCAATGGCAAATGGCAACCGCCGGCCCTTGGGCGTAATGGCGAACGTCGCGCGGTAAACCAGAACCTGGCCTGGAATTTCACCTACCGGAACCTGCGTATTCTCAACGCGGAACTGACTACCCAAACCCCGCAGAGCACCTATTTGGGCCGCGTGGATTATAACCTGACCGCCTGGAAAGGGGCCGTCGGTTTTACGACCGGTTACGAACTGGGCTCCGGCCAAAGCCCGAAAACGGAGTTCAACTACGTGGCCGTTAATCCCGGCGAAGGCCAGTTTACCTGGGTGGACCGCAACCGCGACAGCATTCTGCAGGTGGACGAAATGGAAATAGCCGTTTTTCAGGACCAGGCCAATTACGTGCGCATTGCCGTGACGACCACCGACTACGTACGCACCAACAACGTGTTGCTCAACCAGAGTCTGCGTTTCGATCCGCGCCTGGTGTGGGCCAACCGGCGGGGCTGGCGGCGGGGCCTCAGTCGTTTTTCCACGCAAAGCACCCTGCAGATCAACCGCCGCACCTACGCCGATGCGCCGGTGGATGCCTGGAACCCTTTCCAACTTGCCGTTACCGACACCGCTTTGGTGACGGTGAGCGCCGCAACGCGCCACGTGCTGTTTGTGAACCGTGCTCACCCCACCTGGGACGTTTCGTTGGGACAGAGCGATAATCGGAGCCAGGTGGCGCTCACTACGGGTTTCGAGCGGCGGCGGACCACGGATTGGACGCTGCATGGACGGCTCAACCTCGGGCAGCGCTGGAGCGCCGAGGGCGACGTGGTGCGCGGCGAAAAGTCAAGCGCCAACG
>JANPIN010000086.1:0-15930 GCA_031425035.1 Saprospirales bacterium
CTGGAGGAGTGAGATGCGCGGTCCGACGGCTTTTTTTCCGGCCGACCCCTAATGGGTAGCCGGCTTGCTTTTGAGCGGTGTGGTGGATTTACTCGTCAGACGGCAAAAAAGCCGTCGGACGAGGCGCGGCCAGACGGCTCAGCCAGATCAAATTCCTGTCTCCCGCCTCCTGTCTCCTGTCTCCTGTCTCTCGTCTTCTGTCCCCTAAACCCCTCGATACCTCTTCCCCGGCAGCGTCCGGATCGCCCCTTTGAACTCCAACGCCAGCAGCAGCGCGGCCATTTCGCCGGGCGGTAGACCGACGGCCAGCGTCAACTGATCAATCGCCACATCCGGTGTTTGCCGGATATGTTCGAGTACTTTACTTTCGCCGGGCGATAGGTCGAGGAACAGTTTGGCCTGGATGGTGTGGGTTTTGCCGGGTTCCGGCCACTGCAGGCTGCTGGCGATATCGGCGGCCGATTCCACCAATTTAGCCCGCAGGTCTTTGATCAGCGCATTACAGCCGGCACTTTTAGGATCGCGGACCCGGCCCGGCAGCGCAAAAACCTCCCGTTCGTAACCGCCGGCTAATTGCGCCGAGATCATCGACCCGCCGGAAATAGCGGATTCCACCACCAGCAGCGCGTCGCACATACCGGTAACGATGCGGTTGCGCATGGGAAAATGTTCGCGGTCGGGTTTGGTCGGGGAAATATATTCGGTGAGCAGTCCGCCGTACTCCATCATTTTCAGTGCGGTAGCGCGGTGTTGCGCCGGATAAATACTGCCCAGGCCGTGTCCCAGTACGCCGATATTGGGCATGTTCAACGCTGTGGCCTTGCGGTGGGCCGTAATATCCACACCATAAGCCAAACCACTCACCAGGAGTATGTTATAAGGCTGGAGTTCGGCTACAATTTCTTCGCAGAGCGCTTTTCCGTAATCGGTCGGCTGGCGGGTGCCCACGATGGCGATGACCCGGTCAGCATTCAGCAGCAGCGGCGAAGAACCCTGAAAGTAGAGGATGGCCGGACTATCCGCACATTGGCGCAGCCGTACGGGATAGTTTTCATGGGTGTAAAACAGCGCGGTCACCTCATTTTTTTGCATAAACTCCAGCTCCTGTTCGGCTGAACGCAGGGGTTCCGGGTTTTGCAGGGCGTCGACGAGCGTTTGGCCAATGCCCGGTATTTTAAAAAGATCGGCGCGTTTAGCCCGAAATACGGCCTCGGCGCTGCCGCAGTAACTAACCAGGTTTTTGGCCGTAATGGCGCCCACCTGCGGAACCAGGGTCAGGGCAATTTGATGCAGCAAGCTATCGGACATGGGCTTTCAGGGTCGGAAGCGAAATGATGGGGAAAGCAGGTTTTACCGTATTTTTGGCCCGGCAAGATAATAAACTCGAAAACCTGCTTTTCACTTTTATCGCTGCGTTATGAAAATTCCGAAGATCGAAACCCTCATTATTTTTGTCTTTTTGGCCTGCGTCGCCTTATGGGCCATGTCTAAATGCGGGTCCAAGCGCTCGACGATGGTCCGCAACGTAATCAGCCAGAACGAGGAAGACGAAGAACGTCCCCCGCGCCGTGATACCGTAGCCCTGCCGAAACCTACCGTTCAGGTGCAACAGCCCGTACAGCAGCCCGTGCAGCAGCCGGTACAACAAGTGGTGCAGCAACCCGTCAACACCCAGCGGCCCAATGCGCAGCCGACAACGGTCACGACCACGACTACGACCACACCGGTCAATGTGGCGCAACCAACCCGTAGCCCGGCTACGTCAGCACCCGCTCCGGCCACCCAGCCCAAGTATTCTACCCTGTACGTGACCATCGACGGACTGAAAATGCGCAAAACGCCCGGCCTGAAAGGGGAAATGGTGACAAAACTGGAACTCTATGAGCCGGTTTTTTTCCTGAATCAAAAAAGTGAAAAAACGGAAGAGATCAGTTTGGGTTATGAAAAAGTAACGGATCACTGGGTCAAGGTGCGCACGCAGTCGGGCAAAGAAGGCTGGGTATTCGGCGCCGGCGTGCACTACTATAAAATGAAGCGCAAAGGCGTAATGGATTAGTAGCCGGGATAGGCCGCCGCTATCTGTCCCGTTCCTGAAAAAGGCCGCCGCTGCCCGCTGTCATTATACAGGTAACAGATGAACGCAACCTGCATTTGCCAGGTGTATTGCCCCAGCTCGTTCAGTTCATACGCTTTCCCTTCCACTACCTGAAACCGGCTGCCCGGCAATTGCGGCCCCCGGTCGGAACGCCAGATATGCCCTTCCGGATCCGTCCATTGCAAAGCCACTGTGCCGCGTTGGCGGGGGTCCAGGGGCTGCAGGCTCACTGAAGTGCTGAAGTTCGCGGTGTGCATAATTGTCGTCAGGTTCGCGGGTAAAGCCGTGAAACCCGCCTCGGCAGCATGACCGGACAGGCTTCCCGCAGTGATCATATAATTGCTGTGCAACGGATTATCTGTAAAAACGGGCTGCGTTTGTCCATTATTCCACAAAAGGCTGGTAAAGATGCCGGTTGGCAGGGCGCTCAATTGGAAGTCGTTGCCTTGCGGCGAAATCAAAATATCGACGCCGGGATAGGCTGTGCTACCCGACAGACTTACCCAGCGCTGCACGGTGGAAGTCGGGCCATTCATCCGGCTGGCCTGTAATTTGACCAGCACGGAATCCGCATTTCCCGGAAAATTGACCGGCGCCTGGCTGCCTTCCATGAAAAAGGTGTTATCGAAAGTCCAGAGAAAACTGGTAAATCCAACGGTGGTATCTGCCTGAAAGACAACGTGGTAAACCTTCGCGCCGCTGGGGGGATCATTTACTTTAAACGAATGGTAACCCGGGTGAAACGCCGAATCGGCCAGTACCACCGAACCCAGTTGCGTATTGCGGAATTCAAAACGCAGGCGCCCGGGGCAATTATCCGCCAGGCATTGCACCTGCGTAAACGTAGCGGTGGAAGTGATCACGTCATCGCTGCCAATTTTAAAATCCGTGTATAAATAGACGTTGTCCACACCCGCCACCACCGTTTTCTGGGCAGTGGAATCCGGCCGGTAAGTGACCGAAAAATACGGCGTATCTTCTCCGCCAATGGGAGCTATGACATCCAGGTCGGCCTTGCAAGCCGATGCACACAGGATCAGCAGCAGCAAAAAACAGCAGTGTTTCATCGTTTCGTACGAATTCGGTCGTGGCTGAATAAGTGCCAGCGCAGACCGGCATCGAGCCAGAGCGCGCCGGGCGGTTTGTCCGTTTCATTGCCGGGTGTTATCAGGGCGGCCGGGCGATAAGTGCCCCGTATGGTCAGTTGCACGCGAGGCAGGGGTTGCCAGCCCAGACCGGCAAAAAAGGTGGTATAAGACCGGCGGTAAGGCCCCAATTGGCCGAGAATGCGTTTTTCGGTGACTTCCGGCGTGGGGGTCAGGGAAGAGGTATAGGTTTGGGTGCGAACAGTCCGAACGCCGGTCAGACGACCATAGCCTGCACCGGCTTCCATTTGCCAGGCCCGGTAGTGGCGATGCAGCGCCACCGGCAGCTCTATGAATTGCAGCTGGCGATCAGTTTCACGAAACGTATTTTTTTCATAACCAAAGCGGTAATACAACTGCTGTACGTTGGCCAGGGTATCCGGCACGCTTAGTTCGACCGGCTGACTGCGCCAGGCCAGGCCGGCACTCAGCGACCAGTTGGGATGCAGCCAGTATTGTGTATAAATCCCCAGCGTAGTGCCCCAGTTGCGGCCTTGGGGAGCAGCATGATAGGCGGTGCCGGTAAGATGCAGCCCAAAAGCGAACACCGGTTTCCGCAGCGGTTTAATGACCGGATGTTTAGCGGGCACGCGGGCCGGGGCGAATTGGCCGGTGGGCGAAGTCAGCGGCCAAAAAGCAGTTGGCAGCTCGGTCATGGCCGGCCAGGTCACCGAATTTACCATTACATGCGTCGTGTCGGGTGTAGACTCTTTCCCTGGGAAATATGCGGCGGCAGGAACGCTGGGTGCTATAGCGGGGATAATTACCGTAGCTGACGGTTGGTTTAAAGGATGGCTGTCCGTGGTTTTATCCTTGTTGAAGGAGGAGCCAGATACCCAGCTGGGTGCGCCTGCGGCTTGGTGCGGCAGGTTTGCAGACGCGTTCTGTTGTGCAGCGGTCTGGCTGGTCATTGCCGGAAAATCCTTTGGTTCGGGTTTATTAAGGCCTGTAGCCGTCTCCTCCCTGGCCAAATCGGCTTCCTGGTCGGGCGTTTGCCTGTCGGCAGGGAATGAACTTTCCTGCCGGGCCTGCAACCTGTTTTCGGCCTGATTGGCCGTTTGTTTGCTCCATTGCCACCCCGCCCAGCCGCCACCCAGCAGCAGCAGACCGGTCAGCCACCACCACCACAAGGCCCGGCGGCGTTTGCGCCCGGCAACTTCGATCAGCGGCAAAGCCTGCTCCCAGTACGCCTCCCGAAAAGGAAAACGCCCGGCAGGGTCATCCTGCTCGAACTGCTCGCGTATGAAATCATCCAAATTTTCCATTTATTAATTTTAAACGGTTGTTCATTTTACTCTTGACCTGCTTGGTATGGGTGGGCAGCGGGCAGCGGCAAGCGCTGCCCCTACTCGCCTGTTCGCGCATAATCCGCCAGCCAACCCTGTAACCGGCTTCGGGCCTCATGCACATGCCATTTAGAGGTGCCCTCACTGATCTGTAGCAATTTACCGATTTCCTGGTGGCTAAACCCGTCGATGGCAAATAGATTGAAGACTTTTTGGGTAACGGGCGGCAAACGGCGCAGCAGATTTTCCAGATAAGCCGCCTGTAAACGCTGTTCGGCTTCATTCCCGTCCAATGGCGGGCCGTAGGGCTCAGGATTGGTGTCGTCCGGGAAGACGGTTGCGCTCCGCCATTTTTTTTCCCGCCTAAACTCATCGATCACGACGTTGATCATGATCCGTCGGATCCAGGCGACAAAAGGCGCGGCCGGATCATAACGATCCAGGTTTTGCAGGATTTTCAAAAACCCGTTGTTCACCGCCGCCGCAGCATCCTGTTCATCGCGGCCGTAACGGACGCATACCGCCATCAGCACCGGAAAGCAGTCCCGATACAGTGCATACTGTGCCTTGCGGTCGCCCCGGTGCGCAGCTTGCAGGACTAACGGGTCAACGTTCATGTTTCGCGGGCGCTAAGGTTCCAATATCCGGCGCATTTTCTTAAATAATGTCGAACAAGCGGGTCAAGCAATCTTTTTTCTCAAAACCTGCCTTTTAAAAAATGCCGGAAGCCACGATCGGCTTCCGGCGGCAATGGGTGCTATTGTTTGGTAATTTTTCCAAAGTATAAACCGGTCTGGGGCATTTCCGGGGTTTTAAAAAGTCTGTTCGCAAGGTATTACGCAGGGGCTGTCCAGGGGGTTGGGTGTTTTGCAAAAAAAAATGCGGCTGTCGCGAAAATCGTGCGGACTGGTTTTCCAAACGAAATTCGCGACAGCCGCACAGGGCTAAATTCAGTAACTATAGTCAGCGCAAAGTGGTTTTGAACAAACTTGGATTTCAAGTACCTGATCATCAGATGTTCAAACCAACAAACCTGGCCAAACCAATCAAACCCGCCTAAATTTAATCGAAAAGCTGGCTGTAATCATTGGTTTCCCGCAGAATTTCTTTGGGCGGGGTGTTCAGGTCCAGCGGTTTTTCCGGGCTCTTATTTTCTTTGGAGACCGGCGCCAGCAGGGGACTTTCACGTTCCCATTTTTCCAGCATTTGCAGGCCTTCCTCTTCGAAAACGCCGTTTTGCAGGTCGATGGAGGCCATTAAATTGCGGCTGGTATCCATAAAACGCTCCATTTCACCGACTTTATTACTCACGTCATTCGCCAGCGATTCGAGCGCCAGATCGAAGCGGGCCCGCTGGTCCGGATCGCCGCTGATAATACTCATGGCCGAACGGATTGCACTGTGGCTGGCACTGATGGCGCGGTATTCCTGTTCCTTGAGCTGGACCTGGTCCTTGGTGTCTTCCAGCACGATTTCCGAGGTTTCGTACATTTTAATCAGGATGCGGTACAGCACTTCCATGCGTTGATACAGCACTTCGTACTTGGCATTGGCGTCCTGGAGGCGTCCTGCTTTGCGGGCCGAAAGCGTCAGGTTTTTATCGTCGTTCTTTTTCCGGGCCTGATCGGCCAGCGTCATATTCTTTTTGATATCGGCATTGTTGGCATCCATCGTACCCTTCAACTGCCGCATTTGACCGCGTAAAGCGCCGATTTGCTTGCTGAGGTTGCGCAGGCTGTCTTCCAGGTCTTCAATAAAAGATTTGAGGATGGAAATCGGATCGATTTTGACAAAAATGCCGGTGATCCAGCGCATCAGGGACTGGTAGAAATACCAGATCAGGTTACGTGCCTTGGGTTCGAGAAACAAAAATACGACGGCGCCGATGCCCATCAGCAGCCCCGCCAGCCCGATAGTAGAATTCAGCAGCGGTAAAACGGCGGCCACGATCTGGTTGAAAATTAGAGCGATGCCCGCGATCAGACCGACCAGAACAATGCCGCCGGTCACCCCCTCGGGGCGTTGCCAAAATGATTTTATCTGTTCCATGTATGAATAAATGTGTGGTTATGGGGCATGCCTCAACGCTTTCCACCCATATAACTCACAGGTACTTGTGCATGTTTTCAATATCCCGGTCAATTTGCGTAACGACCGAAAAATGGGTTTTTTCAAAAGCCGACTTGGTTTTTTCCAGGCGTTCGCTTTCCGTTTTTACGGACGTTTCAGATTGTTCGATCTGATTGAGATAACCGCCGATCTCGTCCTGCAGGCGACTGATCTCGGTCTTATGGCGTTCGATCTGGTCGCGCAGCCGTTTGGCTTCTTCCTGGCGGGCGGTGATTTTATTGGCTGTTTGCGTCGTCAGCGCCTGATCGAACTGGTTTTTTTCCTTACTGACCACATCGCGGTAATAGCCGGCGGTTTCAATAAGTTTGTCCTTGGTCACACCCACCGTAGCGGCCGTGGCGAAAGCGCCTTTATGGGCAGTGGCTTCGTCGAGCTGCATTTCCCGGAGACTGGCAACTGCACGTTTAAATTCGTAGTAATCGAAACCTGGCAGGTTATTTTTTTCAATAGCCTGGGCCAGGAATTCAAGACTGCGGTCATCCAGGCCTTCGGCGGCAAAAAGAGATTTAGTAGTAAGCATCGATGTTAAGTGAGTAGTGATGGTCATCCCGGTTGCTGCCGGGTTTAATAAGGTTTAACAGGCTTTTGCTTTTCGAGGGGCGAAAAAGCCGGCTTTTTACGGGTTCGCCGCAAAAAAGCGACGAACGTGCAAAATTAAACGAAAAAGAAATGACCCTTTGAAATTGCCGTAAATTGAAAGGTAGCCGATGTTTTCCCGGAGGGGAGCAACTTTTCGATTTTTCGGCTTTACTTTGTCGAATAATATCTGACCCGGGCACGCCAGGATTTAAAGTTATTCCGTTGAAAATCAACCTCTATATCAGCTACCAGCTCCAGGACCAACCAGCGCTGCAAAAATTGCTGCATTGGCTGCACCCCATGCGCGATGAGGTCAATATCTGGTATAACAGCCCGCCGCCCGGCCCGGAGCCCTTGCCCTTGCCCTGGCGTATTCTGCTCTTTTGGTATCGCCAGCCCGATCCCCGCCGCTACTACCTGCGCAGTTTGCAGAAACAGTGCGAACGGGCGCATATTTACCTGTTCCTGACCAGTTACCACAGCCTGCAAAATGGCTGGATCGAAGAAGAAATTACGACGGCCGTGACGCGGTACACCGAGTTTGGCAACCGCTATATCCGGGTGTATCCGGTGCTGGTAAGCCCTTCGCACTGGCAGAAATATTCCCGGCTCGCCCATTTCAAAGTGCTGGGCCCACGGACCAGCCTGTCGGCAACGGTGCCGGAAGAAGCTGGTTATCTGGATATTACCGAGCAGTTGGGCAAAATTGTGAAGGAACTGCAACGCAACCTGGACGAGGAGAAATTTGCGCAAAGCCGCGCCCTGGAAGATGGCGATATTACCCCCCTGCGCCGGAACAGTGTCGGCCCGAACGTGGAAGATGACCCGTCGCAATTCTATGATTTACCGCCAACCTTTATGGCGCCGGAATGGCTGGGCTGGTCGGTACTGTTTTTGCTGTTCCTGGTGACGCTCTATGGGCTGCAACCAAAACTAAGCGGCGCCACCCGTCATTTTTACAACGACGAGTCCAAACCTATCGAATATCTACGCGATTATCCGCCTATGCCACCCCCCAGGAATGCGCCGCTGCCGACACCGGGAGAGCCGGATTCGGCCTATGGACGCTGACAGGATGCAGGTATACGGAGCGTCGCCTGAAAGGCAGCATTCATTGTCATGCTGAGCGCTGTTTACCAATGAGTTATGGCGAAGGCCATGCACAAGACCATCCGGCGCGAAGTATAGCGGGAGATAGACAGGGATAAAATATAAACGTTTTACTTTAATATTCATGCAAAAATCCTTGCTCGCTTTCGTCCTGCTGCTTTTCGCGGCCCCTTTATCAGCGCAACAACCCACCGATCCGGATAGTCCGCAATCCTACCCGCCCATGCTTAGCCAGGGCCGGCTGCTCGGCCACATTCCTGCCCTGCGTGATCTGGAACCGCTGGTTTCGCCGGTTTACCCGCCTACGGGGAAACTGCTGCGCAAACGCAACTACTTCTTTCCCAACGCTTTGAATAACCCCAGTCCGCAGCCGCAAGGCGGCGATCCGCTGGCGCCCAAACTGCCGCAGGAAGCGGATAGTGACCCGGAAATCACGCCGCTGCTTAATTTTGAAGGTTTACGCGATCCCAGCGGCGTTACTCCGCCCGACCCCAGCGGCGATGTAGGCAAGGATCATTATATGCAAATGATCAACTCGTACGGCAATTCCTGGTTCCAGATCTGGAATAAACAGACTGGTCAATCGGTGTACGGGCCGGCGCTCAGTTCGACCATCTGGCAGCAGGTGGAAGGCGTGAGCAGCATTGGCGACCCGATCATCCAGTACGATGCCGACGCCCAGCGCTGGCTGATGATGGAAATGCAGGATTTTGCCGCCAACGGGCTGCTGCTGGCCATTTCCGACGGACCCGATCCGACCGGCGGCTGGAAAGCGTATGCCTTCCAAACCCTGGGTTTTCCCGATTATCCGAAGCTGTACGTCTGGAATAACGCCTACTTTATTACGGCCAATGAACTGGTCAACGGCAACGTTTGCTCCGGTTTTGCGCTCGAACGCGAAGCCATACTGTCCGGCGCACCCAATTTCAAGATCTACCGGTACACCATGCCCAATTATCTGGCTATCCAGTATCAGCCGGCTACCGGCGCGGATTGGGAAGCGGGCCCGCCGCCACCGCCTGGCAGCCCGGGGTATATTTTCCGGTTGTACGACGATGCCTGGGATGGCGGCTCGGATCATATTCAGATCTGGTCGGTGTTCGTCGACTGGAATGACGTGGCGCAGAGCCATATTGACGGTCCGCAAAAAGTATTCCCCGCGCCTTTTGAAACGCGGGTCTGCTGGTCGGGCTTATTCGATTGTATCGAACAACCCGGAAACGCCCCCCGGATCACCGCCCTGGAAAATATTATTATGTACCGGGCGCCGTACCGGAATTTCGGCGACCATGAGTCGGTGGTTTTTAACCACGTAGCCGACGTGAGCGGGCAGACCGGCAATGGGGGCGACGCGGCCGTGCGCTGGTATGAACTGCGCAAATCCGGCACGGATCCCTGGGCCATTTACCAGCAAGGGACGTATGCGCCCGATCTGGAGACGAACCGGTTCATGGGTACCATTTCCATAGATGAGGGCGGTAATATCGGCTTGGGCTATAGCGCATGCAGCGAGCAGACATATCCCGGACTGCGGGTTACGGGCCGTCGGGCCGGTGATCCGCCGGGCACCATGCCGGTGAAGGAATACATGCTGGCGCCCGGTGCGAAAAGTCACCAGGATGAGCGCTGGGGCGATTATAGTAGTATGGCCGTCGATCCGGAAGATGGCCGAACGTTCTGGTTCACCGGGGAATACCAGGCAGCCGGGGCGCCCTGGGGTACGCGCATCGGTTCGTTCCGTATACAGCGCGATACGTATGACGTGACGCCGACTTTACTAAAAACACCGGTCGCCTCGGCTTTGCTGGGCAATGCGGAGGCCGTGACCGTGGAAATACTCGATGGCGGCCTGGAGCCGGCCAGCAATTTTTCCGTGTCGCTTTATTTTGAAAACAACCTGGTGGTGACTGATAATATAGCCGGCCCCCTGGCTTCCGGCGCCACGCTGGAGCATACTTTTTCCCAAACAGTATCTATGCCCGAGGCGGGCAAACAGTATGCCTTTCGGGTCGTTACGCATTGGGTAAAAGATGCTTTTACCCGAAACGATACGCTGAATGCCGTGGTTAAGAAACTGACGGCCAACGATGCGTCGGCCATTGCCAGGACCAATTTTCCCGGCATTATTTGTGGCACCTTTGCATCGGTGGGCCTGGTAATCCGCAATGCCTCGGGCCTGCCCATGACCAGTGCGCAACTGCGCTGGAAGATAAATCAGCAGGTCGAACAGACCTATCAGTGGACGGGCAACCTGGCTCCCGGCGCGCGCGATACCATTCCAATAACGGTTACGGGCGTCCAAAACGGTCAGAATTCTTTCCGCGCTTATACCGCGTTACCCAATGGTTTGAGCGATCAGAACACAGCCAATGATACGCTGCTGTTTAAATTTTACGGTAATCTGGATGGGACCTATCTCACGGCCAGTGTACAGACCGACTACGGCATCCTGAAATGGGAGTTGCAGGCGCAGGATGGTACGCCGCTGGTGAACGGCGAAATTGCTCCAGGCAGCAGCGATTTTACCCTTTGTACCGATGATAACGTTTGTTACCAACTGGTTTTGCGTTCGCAAACGCTGGCCTGGCAAGGGAAATTTCGCTTATTCGATATTTTTGGCCACGTGCTGTTCGAAGCCGGAAACGCTACTTTCGAGCCGGTAACCACGTCGCTTTGTACGCCGGTGCGGTATACGGTCGATGTGGGCGCCTATCAATTGATTGCGCCGGTTTCCAGCCCCGGTTTATCGGTCGCCGAGCCGGTGAAAATTAGTGTGCGCAATTTTGGGTTGCAGGCCAAAAACGGCATTCAGGTCGCTTATCGGCTTAATAACGGGGTTTGGCACACGGAAACTTTGCCGGGCATCCTGGTGGCCGGCGCGGTCAAACAGTTTGCATTCAACATGACCGAAGACCTGAGCCTGCAAGGCGGCCAGTATGATTTTGAATTACGCGCTACGGTCGCCGGCGATGAGGATATCAGCAATGATACGATTCACCGCCGGGTCTTAAATCGCTTTTTTAATGATCTGGCGGTGGAATCATTGCAGACTATTCAGCTTTGTACGGACGGCTCTACGACCCTCGCGCAGGCCAGTATTTTGCTGCGCAACAATGGTTTGGCCACCGCCTATAATTTTGAAATGCAGTACAGTATTAACGGGGTCGTGCAAACGCCGCAACCGGGTTTTATTGAAATACCGACCGATGGTATGTCTAACTTCTATTTTTCCCTACAAGGCACCGTACCGGGAGTGAACAACCTGGCTATCGATATTGGCCAGGTAAATGGCCAGAACAACGACGATTCGCCCGGTAATGACGTGGCCGGCACCAGCTTCGATATTTCGCCCAATGGGGTACAGTATATTCTGAATACGTTCACCGACAGCCATCCGGAGCAAACCTCCTGGCAGCTGACCAATGAACAGGGCCAGGTGCTGCGCACTTTCGGGCCTTTCGATACGCCCTTTCTGGGGTACGTGGAATACTTATGTCTGCCGCTCGATAGCTGTTATCATTTGCGCCTGCTCGACAGCGGCGGGGACGGCATGCAGGGTTCCGCTTCGCTGATCACGCCCCAGCAGAGCGTGTGGACGCTGACCGACAATAACTTCGGGAGTCTGGTGGAAGTTCCGTTTTGCGTAAGCTATGATTGCGCCGACCTCCAGCTTAACTCCAGCGCTGCGCCTGATGCTTTATCGACGCCGTCAGCCGATGGCAGTATTCAGGCCCAGGCCACGGGGGGAGCGGCGCCTTACCAATACGCCCTGGATAATGGGCAGTTCCAGGCCGATTCGTTATTTATTGGACTGACCACGGGCGTTTACACCCTGCGCGTACTGGATGCGAATGGTTGTGCTACCCAGCAGCAGGTTTTTGTTGATCAAACTACGGCCGCCCATGAACCGGCGGTCCGGTCGCGGGAGTTGCTGGCGTCGCCGAATCCGACCAAAGGCCTGGTCAATTTACTTTTGCCGGCCAGGGGTCAGGAGCAAACGGCCGTCTGCGAGGTGTATGACAGCCGCGGGAAATTGCTGCAAACCGCCCGGCTGGTCCGCTGGGACAATGACCTGCGGGGCGTAGTGGCTTTGGATACTTACCCGCCCGGTTTGTATGTATTACAATTACGTGGTTTAAGTGAAATCTTTAGCGCACGGGTAGTTAAGAACTAAAACTTTAACAGTTTTACGCACTTGTTTTTTGGAACGCTTCCACCAATTGGCACGGTTTTTCGAAAAGAGTAATTGAGAAAGGTTAAAAAATTTGATTGGTTAATTGTTTTCATGGTTATGTTGTAGCCGTCCTGTCGAAAAGACAGGACGGCTTTTTTGTGTATGTTAGATTTCTTAATCCGACGAGCGGGTTGCAATCAGGAAATCCAGCCTATACGACTATACCATGTTCACTTCCGGCTCCAGGCGGACGCCGAATTTTTCCTCTACGGATTGAATAATGGCTTTGGCGAGGGCCTGTACTTCGGCGCCGGTTGCGCCGCCATAGTTCACCAGCACCAGCGCCTGTTTTTCGTAACTGCCGGTATTCCCTACGCGTTTACCCTTCCAGCCGCATTGTTCAATGAGCCAGCCGGCGGGAATTTTCACCCGGTTTTCCGACAGGTCGAAGTGCGGTATTTGCGGATAATCGGCCTGCAGGCGTTCCAGTACCCTGCGGTCCGTCTCCGGATTTTTGAAAAAACTGCCGCAGTTGCCGATCACGGCGGGGTCGGGCAGTTTGGAAGAACGGATCTGGATCACGGCCTGGCTCACGTCGGCGATGGTCGGGGCCGTAATTCCCTGCTGTGCGAGGGTACGTTGCAAATCGCCGTAGCCGAGTTGAAAATAATGTTCCTGCCGGGTGAGGGCAAAAGTGACCGAAGTAATGCAAAAACGGCCTTTGGCGTCCCGTTTGAAGATGCTGTCCCGGTAACCGAACTGACAGTCCTGCGCCGAAAAAACCTGTAACTCGCCGGTAGCCAGTTCAACGGCTTCCAGTTCGACGAAAACATCTTTGAGTTCCACACCGTAGGCGCCGATGTTTTGAACCGGCGAAGCGCCGACCGTCCCTGGAATGAGGCTGAGGTTTTCCACGCCGCCCAGTCCCTGTTCTACAGCATAGCAAACGAAAGCATGCCAGTTTTCCCCGGCGCCGACTTTCAGGTGGACCTCATTGTCCGTAGCAGCCACTATTTCTTTACCGTAAATGGAATTCTTTATCACCAGTCCGGTTACGTCGCGGGTAAAAAGTATATTGCTGCCGCCACCCAGAATGAGCCTGGGCTGTATATCCGTCTGCAAGGCGGCCCGCAGTTCTTCCACCGATTGCACTTCTATAAAATGAGCAGCGCGGGCGGGCAGGCCAAACGTGTTATAAGGCAAAAGCGAAAAATCAGTAACCATGTTCATCAGGGCCCAAATGTAGGGCAAGTACGAACGAGAATTAAAAATTTACCCTTTTAAAACAAATGACGGCCATGCGTGCACTTTTACCCTTATTCATGCTTAATATGCTGATCTTTAACAGCTTGCAAGCGTCGGCAGTAGCTTCGCCACTTCCACCCGGCTGCGATACCCTGATTACCACCGATGGAAGTGTGCTGCTTGTCCGGATCGAATCGCAAAATAAAAGGGAAATCAAATACAGCCGCTGCGATGATAAAAAGGGCCTGACCTATGTTATTCGGGTAGATAAGGTCCGGGAGTGGAAGCGCTACACCGGGCCGCCCATTGTGGAAGAAAAGGAGCTGCCCATACCTCCGCCTGCTCCCAAGCGCCCACCCGTCATGCTGGATACCTTCGATCTGTTGACTTTAAAGGACGGGCATAAGTACCGGGTCCGAATCCTGGCACACGATTATTTCAACACCTATTATCGCCTCTACGATCAGCCTGCGGACGACCGGGAATATTACGTGCCCAATGAAAAAATCCGCTCAGTACGTATGGCTAAGAATCGTGAAAATTACCGGGGTATGGGTAATGTAAAGGTAGCCCTCATCGTTGCCGGGATAGTTATATTATTAATGCTCGTCCTTTAACCCCCCTGCCCCTTGCCCCCTGTCTCCTGTCTCCTAACTCCTGTCTCCTGTCTCCTAACTCCTGCCCCCTAACCCCTGCCCCCTAATTAATGTCCCCCCTCCAGCAATTCATTCATGACCACCTCGATGCTGATCCGCAGCGGCTGCTGCTCAATGCCGCGCGTTATCCGGGCATACCGATGCCCTACGTGGCCGGCCAGCTGTTGGCTTTGCGTAAGGTGCGCGATAAAATACCGGCCTGGTATAACCCGGAATTGCAGTTTCCCGCCCAGTTATCGGTCGAGCAGTCTTCTTCGGAACGCACGGCGAGGTACAAAGCCGGTCTTTTTTCAGGCCGGCGCATGGCTGACCTGACCGGTGGAATGGGGGTGGATAGCTGGGCCTGGGCGACCCGGTTTGAGGAGGTTTTATACATAGAGCAAAACCCGGAACTGGTGGCTGCGGCGCAGCATAATTTTCAGGTGCTGGGCGCCGCGAACATCCGCTGTTTGCAGGCCGATGCGGAGCAGTTTCTAGCCACTACCACCGAACAATTCGATCTGCTGTATCTGGATCCGGCCCGCCGCGACGGACAGCGCAAGGTGTTTCGCCTGGAGGATTGCCAGCCGAATGTGGTGGCTTTGCAGCCGGCGCTGCTGGCCCGGGCGGCGAAGGTGCTGGTGAAAACCGCGCCCTTGCTGGATTTAAAACTGGCGGCCCGGCAACTCGGTCACGTGAGCCATATTTGGGTCGTGTCGGTGGGCGACGAATGCAAAGAGGTGCTTTATCTGCTGGAAAAGGAAGCGCCCCCGACCGACGAAGTGCCGGTAACGGCCGTGGCTTTGGGCCAGACCGTGCAGGAATTTACCTTCAACTGGCAGGAAGAACAGACGGCGCTGGCGCCCTTATCCCCGCCCCTGCGCTACCTCTATGAACCGGATGCGGCGCTGCTGAAGGCCGGGGCATTTCGCAGTTTTGCGCAGCGTTTCGGTTTATACAAACTGCATAATAATACGCATATATATACGTCGGATGCGCTGGTAGAGCTACCGGGACGCCGGTTTGAGTTGGAACAGGTCTGTAAATATGATCGTAAAGCCGTGCTGGCCGCCGTGCCGGATGGCCGCGCCAACCTGGCCACCCGCAATTTCCCCGATACCGTAGAAGCGGCACGCCGTAAGCTGGCCCTGGCCGACGGTGGCGATAGGTACTTGTTCGCCGTCACCAGCCTGGAAAACAAAAAAGAAATACTGGTTAGCCACAAGGTGTAGCGTTGAAAATTACAGCTGGATAACAAGGTTCAGTCTTAAACATTTGTGGAAATATTTTTACAAGGTGTAGGGCAAATTCCATAGTGCAGGAGGTTTTTAAGCCGGTTTTGCCGCATTTTAAGCTGGCATATGGCTATTAGATAATGTTATAACCCCTTAGTTCGACTTTAGCCAACTCAAGCGGCTCTAGTAGCCATGATAATCAAATGGTTAATCCAGGTTCTACTTAAATTATGAATGTCCTTCTTAAAATCAGACATTGATAAAATCTGGTTTTGCCAAATTTGGTGTCGAACAGA
>JANPIN010000087.1:0-2179 GCA_031425035.1 Saprospirales bacterium
GCGGCTGATTGGCGTGGTGCTGTTGGCCGGTCTGGAAGGCTTCTTTGGCTGGATCATGGTCTACAGCGGGCTGATCAAGCGGCCCTGGGTGAATGCCTATAACCTGACCCTGCACCTCGTCACCGCCCTGGTCATTTTCAGTTATTTGCTCTGGACCATTTTTATCGCCATCCGTCCACGGCCGGCTGCGCATAGTAGTCCGGCATTGCATTCCTGGCGGGGCTACGTGTGGGCTATGGTCGGGGTGACGTTCCTGCAGCTCGCGCTGGGCGCTATGATGTCCGGTACAAAGGCCGGGTTGCTCTACCCGACCTGGCCCGGCATGCAGGGCGGCTATTTTCCCGCTTTTCTGGCCGACGCCGGCAACTGGCGGTGGAGTCATTTCATTGACTATGATACGCATCCGTTTTTACCGACCCTGATCCAGTTTCTGCACCGGAATGTGGCCTACTTACTCACGGGCCTCATTGTCTGGTTTGTATGGCGGCTACGCGCCCTGCCCCGCTCCAGGGCATTGCGGCAGGGCAATAGCGTGCTGCTGGGCATGCTGGCTTTGCAGGTGCTGTTGGGCATTCTGACCTTGGTCAATTGCGTATCGAAGATTCCGGTCGGCCTGGGCGTGCTGCATCAGGCGGGCGCCGTGTTGTTGCTGACTGCCCTACTGTTCGTTGCTTATCAATTCAGCGGGCCCGTACCACTCACCAATCGACGAGAGGCCAGGGTGACGCGTGTGGCGGTATCTGAATAGCATTTCCTGGCGCCGCCTTTCCATGCGCTGGCACCCGTTTTTACGCTAATGCGGGCACAATTGGCCGCATCATTATATTTCCGGCTTTTTGCTACTTTTGCTATTTAACCAGAAATAGAACGAATGAACGTGACCATACTAGAGGAAAACGGGTTCCGGTATATCGAGTCCGGAAAGAAGGATGAAACGCTGCTGCTGCTGCACGGCTTGTTTGGTGCTTTGAGCAATTTCGAAAGTGTAATCAACCATTTCTCCGATCGGTACAACGTAGTGGTGCCCATCCTGCCCATTTATGAAATGCCCATTTTTGAAGTATCGGTGATGGGGCTAGTGGATTTCGTCGGTAAGTTCGTTGACTTCAAAGGGTATCCGAAAGTCCATCTGCTGGGCAATTCGTTGGGTGGGCACATCGCGCAGCTGTTTGCGCTGGCGCATCCGCAGAAAGTGTCGTCCATTACCCTGACCGGCAGCTCGGGTCTCTTTGAAAGCGCTTTCGGCACCGCCTTTCCCCGCCGCGGCGACTACGAATATATAAAAAACAAAACGGGCGAGACTTTTTACGATCCGCAGGTAGCCAGCAAAGAACTGGTGGATGAGGTGTTCGGTATTGTCAATGACCGCAGTAAGGCCATCCGCGTGGTAGCGACTGCCAAATCCGCCGTACGGCATAACCTGGGCGACAAGCTGCACAGTATTAAGGCGCCTACGCTGCTGGTTTGGGGCAAACAGGATACCGTAACCCCACCTTTTGTCGCTGAAAAATTCCATGAGTTGATTACCAATTCCTGGCTACACTTTATCGACAAATGCGGGCACGCGCCAATGATGGAGAAACCCGCAGAATTCAATCAAATCCTGGATAACTTTCTGTCGGAAGTAACTGCCGGAAGAATAGCGGTCTGATTTAGATAACATGGAAGGGTATGGCTAGAGCAATCAGCCATGCCCTTCTGTTTGTATAAATTTGTAATTATATTGTTATTAAAAGAACCATTACTTACAACTGGGTACGATGTTGATCAATATTGTAGTAGCCAGTGCTTAAAAATTTCAAAGTCTACTTCCATTTTTACGGACACTTTCTCCAGGTATTGAAGTGCCTGCAGTCGCTCGGGTACTTCGATGGGCTTACTCAGTATATGTTATACGTCTTCCAAAAACTTGGCCGGGTGTGCTGTTTCCAAAATAATGCCCTGGCTCTGCGGCGTGTTTTTCTGATAGGCCTGCAGTGCCAGGTAACCAACCGCCCCATGTGGATCAATGGTGTAATTAAATTTTTGGTCAATCTCCCGCATGGCCGCTTCGGTGGCCCGGTCGTCAAAGGCGAAACCAACTACGTCATCCTGCATATTGTTCCACGTGGAACCATAGAGGTGGAACATGCGGGTAAAATTGGAGGGGTTCCCAACGTCCATAGCATTGGAAAGTGTA
>JANPIN010000088.1:0-39206 GCA_031425035.1 Saprospirales bacterium
GAGAAGAAGGTGCCTCCAGCGAAGAAACCGGATGAAGGTTTCGGAGATGGGCAATAGTGTTTAAACCTACTCATTTATTTTATTTCGGCTCCATTTTCGGCTCGCCCCAGCGTACGGCCACGCCTTTTCGTTTTTCCGCACCCACCGTCAGTTCGGCCGAATAGTTGTACACCACATCCGACATGCCGTTGTTGGCCGCTTCTTTTTTGATCACTACGCGCATCGCCGGTTGGGTGCTGCTCAGCGCCGGGGCTTCATAGATCCAGGTATTCCCACCGATTTTCGGCGCCGACCAGGCATATTTAGCGCCCTGTTCCCGGCCTATATCCTGGTAAAAAAGCCCGCCTTCCGCCTGGGAAATTTCCAGATCCCAGAACGGCTCTGTCCCGCTGCACCAGAATTCGAAGGGGATACAGGTGTTCCAGGGATTTTTAGATTCCAGCGCATCCACATCTGAAACGGCCAGCGTATCGGCGGTCAGGCGGCCCCGTAACACCGCATACACCGTTTTTTCCGGGTAGGCTACCGGCGCGCCGGCCAGGCGGTACAGCGAGTCAAGCGCCGGCCGGATGGTCACTATATACTGTTTGCCGGTGTTGCAATCGCTCAACTGACCACTTGCCGGCCCCATTCTGAAGGAGCCCCGAAAAATCTGCACGTTAGCCGGTTCAGCCGCGGGCGTTTTTTGCACGGCGGGGTCGCCGGGACTGCAACGAAAAAAACAGAAGAGGATAAAACAGAATAACAAGGGCTTTTTCATGCGGGAAAGGTTGAATAAATCATCATAAGGAGCCAAAAAATGGCCGTTTTGGTCCGGGCAATCCCCTTTCGGAAGAGATGTAAGGTACACCAAGTAGGGAAATCGCCTTACCTTCGCCGCTGCTCTCACCACTTATACGCCATTGTCGCCGCATTTATTTTTTGGAAAAAACTTCCAAAGCGGTCAGATGGAGATTTAATTTTTTGAAAATCAAATTTTTAGATTTCCGTAGAAAATCATCTTTCATCAATTATCACACAATTATGGTTGGGAACCTGACGCAAAACGGCGCCAAACTCAAACGCATTTTCATCGAACCTAAACTACCGGAAGGACTGTCGCAACTCACCGAGCTCGCGCATAACCTGTGGTGGTCCTGGAATCACGATGCTATTGACTTATTTAAAAGTATTGATCCTGAAAAACTGGAGGCCGTCAATTACAACCCGGTGGCTCTGCTCGATGAATTGAGCATTGAAAAAGCCCAGGAGCTGTTGGCCAACCAGGATTTTATGGCCCGCATGCAGCGGATCTATAACGACTTTCAGGTTTACCTAAATGATGCCCCGACCAAAACGGGGCCCCAAATCGCCTACTTCTGCATGGAATATGGCCTGCACCAGAGCATGCGCCTCTATTCGGGTGGCCTGGGCGTATTGGCCGGCGATTATTTAAAAGAAATCAGCGACCGCAATACAAACCTCGTCGCCGTAGGTTTGCTGTACCGGTACGGGTATTTCCAACAGGGTATTTCCCTCAACGGAGAACAAATTCACCTGACGGAAGCCGCTAAATTTACCCAGTTGCCGCTACAGCCCGTCCGCGATGAGCAGGGCGAATGGATCAAGATCCATCTCAACCTGGCCGGACGTACAGTATGGGCGAAAGTCTGGGTGCTGCCGGTCGGTCGCGTATCCCTCTACCTGCTCGATACCGATATTGACGATAACCGCTGGGAAGACCGCAGCATTACCCACCAACTGTATGGCGGCGACAATGAGAACCGCCTGCGTCAGGAACTGCTGCTGGGCGTCGGTGGCCTGCGCGCCCTGAAGGCCATCGGACTGAATCCCGATCTCTACCATTTGAACGAAGGCCACGCATCTTTCCTGGGACTGGAGCGCCTGCGTAACTACATGAAAGACAAGGGCATGACCTATTTGCAGGCCCTGGAAGTTGTGCGTTCCACCCAGTTGTTTACCACCCATACCCCCGTGCCGGCCGGCCATGATACTTTTTCGGAAGCCCTGCTACGCGAATATTTGTACGAGTATACCTACGCCCTCGACCTGGCCTGGGAAGATCTGGTCGCACTCGGTCGCGTGGACGGAAAAAACACGACGGAGCTTTTCAACGTCAGCAACCTGGCCATCCGCACCTCGCAGGAAGTGAACGGCGTGAGCCGCCTGCACGGTGAAGTGAGCCAGAAAATGTTCAATGAACTGTACCCGGACTATAATTTCGCTGAAAGCCACATTGGTTACGTGACCAACTGCGTGCACTTTCCAACCTGGGTAGCGCGCGAATGGCTCGACCTGTACACCCGGGTATTCGGCAAAGAATTCTGGGAAGATCAGACCAACCATAAAATCTGGGCGAAAATTCAGGATGTACCGGGCGCAGAGATCATGAGCATCCGCCGGCTGCTGAAAAAGCGTCTGCTGGGCTGGGTACGCCATAGCCTACAGGAAGATCTGGCCCGCCGTGGAGAGAATCCGCGCCGGACGTTTGAAGTGATCAATTCCCTGCGCGATGATGCTTTGGTCATTGGTTTTGCCCGCCGTTTTGCCACTTATAAACGCGCCACGCTGCTTTTTACCAATGAAAATCGCCTGGCCGATATCGTCAATAATGCCAACCGCCCGGTGGTGTTTTTATTTGCCGGCAAAGCCCACCCCGCTGATAAGGCCGGGCAGGAATTTATCCGGTTGATCTACAACACCACCAAAAATCCTCTTTTCAAAGGCAAGGTCATTTTCCTGGAAAATTACAGCATGGAAATGGCTAAACTGCTGGTGCAGGGCGTCGATATCTGGTTGAACAACCCCGTGCGGCCTAAAGAAGCCAGCGGTACCTCCGGTATGAAAGCGGTGATGAACGGGGTGATGAACTTTTCCGTGCTCGACGGCTGGTGGTGCGAAGGCTATCAGCCCGGCGCCGGCTGGGCCCTGCCGGAAAAAGAAAACTTCCCGGATGCTACCCTGCAAAATGAACTGGACGCCGAAACGATCTATAATATTCTGGAAAACGATATCGTGCCGTCTTACTACGAACAGGACGAAAACGGCCTGAGCGAACGCTGGATCAGTCATATTAAAAATACGATCGCCCATATTGCGCCCGATTTCGTGATGAAAAGGATGCTGGATGATTACCAGTCGCGCTTCTATTCCAAACTCTGGAAACGCAGCGAACAACTGAAAAAGAACGACTACCAGCTGGCGCATGAACTGGTGGAATGGAAAGCCCGCATCCGGAGAGTTTGGGAAGCGATCGAACTCACCGAACTGGAAGCGCCCGACACTTTTAACCGCTCTCTCCCCTTAGGCGAACACTTCAAGGCCTCCGTCACCTTGCATATTCAGGATCTGACGGCACAGGATCTCGGCGTGGAAGTGGTTTTCTATAAACGCAAATCCGAAACGAGCCTGGAATTGATCGCCTCTTATCCCCTGGATTTCGTCAAGCAACAGGACGCTTTAGCGACTTATGCCTGCGATATTCAGCCGAAGACGGCCGGCGTATTTGAATACGGCTTCCGGCTGTATCCTAAACACCCGTTACTGGCCCACCGGCAGGATTTCGGGCTGGTCCGCTGGTTATAAATGATGAATTACGATGGTAAAATATTCCGCCCCGTTGTCAATGCTGACAACGGGGAAGTAACGGAAACGACCATTTTTTACTACCACCAAAAGGGAAATATCGTCACCGCTGAGTATGCGGGGGGCTCCATTATACACGGGCATTTGATCGCGCTGGTGGATATTGACGGCTGCCTGAATATGCGCTATCACCAGGTGAACGAGCAGGGCGAACTACGAACCGGCATTTGCCGCTCTATACCCGAACGCCTCCCGGACGGGCGCATCCGGTTGCATGAAACCTGGCAATGGACCAGCGGTGATCAGTCGCATGGCCATTCTGTGCTGGAGGAAATGCCCAAACGCGACTTTTAATCTTCCTCGTCTTCCGGCTCCATCCTGCTGATCAACACCTTATCGATCTTGCTTTTATCCATATCCACGATCTCGAAGCGGTATCCTTCGCTGACAAAGTGGTCGCCGATGTTCGGGATTTCGCTCAGCTTATACAGGATGAAACCGGCCAGGGTGGAGTAATCGGCTTCTTCAAAACGGAACTCCTTGATATTGACGCGTTCTTCCAGTTCATCAATCGGGATCATGCCATCGACCAGCAGACTGCCGTCTTCGCGGATCACCACGGATTGATCGACCACGTCGTCTACGTCCGGCAGGGCGCCGAAAATGTTCTCGGTAAGGTCATGCAGCGTAATAATACCCTGCGTCGAGCCGTACTCATCGACCACGACCGCGAAGTAGTTACGCGCTTTGCGGAAATTTTCCAGGATCTTGATCGCGTTCATGGATTCCGGCACGTAGAGCGGCTGGGAAAGAATGCTGCGCAGATTGAAAGCCGGTTTATTCCGGTTACCAATATAATCGCGAAGCTTCACCACGCCCAGGATGTTCTCAATATCGTCGTCGCAGACCAGGAACTTAGTGTAACCGCTCTCATTAATAATGCGGTCGTTCTCCTCGGCAGGTGCATTAATATCCAGCCATTCCACATTGTTCCGGTGCGTCATGACGGTACCGGCATCGCGATCGGCAAAACGCAGAATGTTTTGAATGAATTCACTTTCCTTGGCTTCCAGCACCCCTTGCTGATTGGCCATGCGCAGCATCAACTTGATCTCATCCTCCGAAATACCTTGTTTGTCATTCGGTTTAATGAACAGCAGCCGCAGGAACATTTTAGTCGACCAGCTCAAAAACCGGGAGACCGGCCCCGTCACGCGGGTAATAAAAAGCATCACCGGCGCAAAAGTCAGCGACAGGGATTCCGCGTATTGAATACCGATGTATTTGGGAGCCAGTTCGCCGACAATCAGCGACAAGTAGGTAATCACCACAATGACGGTGGAAATCGATATTTTTTCGGCGTATGGTGCCAGGTAAGGAATTTGCTCGACCAGCGGCTGCAGGTAGTGGCCAATGGCCACGCCACCGTAGGCACCTTCTACCACACTAATCAGGGTAATACCGATTTGCATGGCCGACAGATAGTCGTTAAGGTTATCGAGCAATTTAAGCGCGATCACCGCATTATGATTGCCCTTCAATTTTTCTCCTTCCAGACGGGAGCGTTTGGCGGTTATGAGGGCCATTTCGCCCAGCACCAAAAGGCCGTGCAGAATAATGAGGACAAGAATTATAGCTATTTCCATGGAAAAAACACCAGCGCTGCCAAAGTTGAAAAGCCGTTTTACGCATTACCGGCAGCGTGGTTCTTAAATAATGATGAAATGAAAGAAAAAAAATGCGCAAAACATTGTTTGGAAAAACACACAAAAATAGGGTAAAAGCCAAATTTTTTGCAGTATTTTTTGTAAAACTTTGAACAGACGCGTAAAACTTTGTTAAAATCAAAAATAAAAGATGCTAGTAAGACAATATTGTTATACATTTGACCACGTCATTCGACAAAGTTCCTCCGTTTTCTTCAAACTAACATCTTTTCGCTTATCGAGTCAAACTTGTACACCGTTTAAATTCTGAACAATTTAACTGGTAAAACAGCAAACCACTTTGCTCATGCAAGTTATGCCGATGCTTAATGATCAGGAACTGATCGCCCGCTATGTAAATGGCGATGAACAAGCCTTCGAAACACTTTTGAAGCGCTACAAATCCAAAATCTACACCTCGATCTATCTGTTCGTAAAGGACCAGGCATTAGCCGAAGATATTTTCCAAGAGGTTTTCATTAAAATTATTGATACCCTGCGCCGTGGCAAGTACAACCACGAAGGTAAGTTCGTGCAGTGGGCCATGCGTATTTCGTACAATATGTGCGTGGACTATCACCGTCGCAATAAGCGCCGTTCGCACCTGAGCCCAACCGAAGATTTCGACATTTTCGATGTGCTCCGCGTGGGTGATGACGCCGCCGACACCTTACTCATGCGCAGTGAAACCCATAACCGTATTCGTCGCTTAGTGGATGCACTGCCCGAAGAACAACGTGAAGTGGTGATCCTGCGGCATTATGCGGACATGAGCTTTAAGGAAATCGCTTCCCTGACCCGGGTGAGTATTAATACCGCATTAGGTCGTATGCGTTATGCCCTCATCAATATTCGCAAAATGATGGCCGAACGTGAAGTGGTTTTGCAGTAAGACTATTTTATCCCGCCGTTCAAAAAAGCCCCATCGTTGACGATGGGGCTTTTTTTATGTCTGTGATTTATGCTTTTTCCACCTGCCAGCCTTTCAATACGTAATAGACAACGTAACCGAAACACAGGAAAGGAACCAGCAGCGCTGCCTTCATGCCACCATAAGTAGAAAGCAGGCCGGCAATAGGCGGCATGATGGCGCCCCCCACGATGGCCATGATGACCAGCGAGGAAGCCAGTTTGCTTTCTGCGGGCGCCAGGCCCTTGGTGGCCAGCGCAAAAATGGTCGGGAACATGATGCTCTGGCAGAAATAAGTGAACATAATACAAATAATGCCCACTAATCCGCCGGTCGCAAAGGCAATGGCCACCAGCACAACAGCGGCTATACTATACCACGCGAGCACCTTACGCGCTTCCATACGACTCATCAGGTAGGTGCCCAGGAAACGGCCCAGCATAAATAGAACCAAAGCGAAGGAAGCGTGAAAACCCGCCATTTGCTCCGCCGTGATGGGCGTATCTTGGTGTAGAATAGAGTTTTGCCAAAATTCAGCGTATGGAATAACAGGCGCAAAATGAGACGAGCTGGCAAAATCCAGTTTGAAATCGACGAAATAACCCCATAAAGTAGCCTGAGCCCCCACGTTGGCAAACTGCGCCAACACGCCCAGCGCCAGGTGCCGGTATTTTTTCAGCAAGCCGAACAGATCAATATGTCCGGCGGACTGCTCTTCCTCACGGCCTACTTCCGGCATTTTGGTGAAAGCAAACAGGATCGCTACTGCCGCCACAATGACCGCGACCGTCAAATAGGGTCCTTGCACGGAGAGCGCTTCCTCGATGCGGGCGCTTTGGATTTGCTCCACGGTCATGCCGGCCAGTACGTCCGGCGTGTATTCCCGTTTGGAAAAAATGAACAGGCTGCCGATAACCGGTCCGAGAATGATGCTGATGCCGTTGAACGACTGCGCAAAATTAATCCGCCATTCCGCGTCCTTTTTATCGCCAAGCACCGTGACATAGAGGTTAGCGGCTGTTTCCAAAAAGGCCAGGCCGCTGGCAATGGTGAACAGGGCAAATAAAAAGAAGGCATACACCCGAATATCCGCCGCCGGATAAAACAGCAGCGCACCACCGGCGTAAAGCAGCAGCCCCGCCAGAATGCCGCGTTTGTAACCATAACGCCGCATAAAAATCCCGGCCGGAATGGCCATTACAAAATAGCCGAAATAGAAAGCCGAGTCCACGATGCCGGCCTGCCAGCGCTTGAGATCGAGGGCAAACTGGAAATGCCGGATCAGTGAACCATTGAGACTGTTGGCAATACCCCACAAGAAAAAGAGGCTGCAGACCAGCGCAAAAGGCAGGAAATAGGGGTTGCGGCGGGGTGATGGATCAGGTGTTGTCATAAAAGGAGGATGTTTCGGGGGCAAGTTTAGTTAAAAACTGATTACCCGCTCTACATTCTCCTTAATCGTTGATCCACAGATCGCCGGCAATGGCGGGTCTGATCACCTGATCATTCATGACCCGCTCCTGCTGACTAATACTTTCCTGGTGTATGGCTTCCAGAAAGAGCGAAATGAACTCCGGGCTAAGCTCGTTTTTCTCCCCCCGGCGGCGTAAGGCTTCGCGTAAAGAGCGAAAGCGTTCGGGCTGGAAAACCGCTACGTTTTTGTCCTTTTTAATTACTCCGATCTCGCGAACGAGCAGCATACGGCGGGCAATGAGGTTGATCACCTCTTCGTCCAGATCGTCCAGTTCGCTGCGATAATTTTCAATCTGGATCAGGAAATCCGGGTCATTGGTGTTCGTAGTACGTAAAATGAGGGAGTCCACCATTTCGCCGAAACGTTCCGGCGTGATCTGCTGGGCAGCATCGCTCCAGGCTGTATCCGGGGTGGGGTGCACCTCCACCATGAGTCCGTCAAAATCGAGATCGAAGGCTTTCTGCGCCGTTTCCGCCAGAATGTCGCGGCGGCCGCAAATGTGGCTAATGTCGCAAATGACTTCCAGACCCGGGAATTCCTGCATCAGATCGATCGCCATTTGCCAGCGCGGAACGTTGCGATATTTGGAATCGCCATAAGTGGAAAAACCACGATGTACGGCGGCAATTCGGCGAATACCGGCCTTGTAGAGTCTTTCGATAGCGCCCACCCAGAGTTTGTAGTCCGGGTTGACCGGGTTTTTGATCAGCACCGGAATGTCGGTACCGGCCATGGCGTCGGCTATTTCCTGCACCGAAAATGGATTCACCGTGGTGCGGGCGCCGATCCAGAACACGTCGATGCCGTATTTTAAACACTCGTATACGTGCTGGGCATTGGCTACCTCGGTGGTTACCCGCAGACCGGTCTCTTCCTTGACCTGTTTCAGCCAGCGGAGTCCGGGCGTACCGACGCCCTCAAATGCCCCGGGGCGGGTGCGGGGTTTCCAGATGCCCGCCCGGTAGAGGTCGATGCCCTGGGCTTTGAGGCCGTGGGCCGTGGCCAGCACTTGTTCCTCGGTTTCTGCAGAACAGGGGCCGGCGATGAGAATGGGGCGTTTTTTATCGAAAATGGGTTGGAATTGCATGGTGGGTAAGTTAGCTGGTTAAGGGGTGGTCAATTTGATAACGCTATTGCCTGAATTTTTCGGGCAATATGAATTTCTGTGCATTGACATTTTGATTAAACGAAGTGGCTTTCATAATAGTGGAGAAAGGCAAATTCATGTCAATACGTTTGATTTCTAATGCACAACCCTGGAATCCGGCGGGTAACATGATTTCAGGATCCAACACATAGATGGGTACAATGATGGCATCCGTTACATATAACTCATATTCATATTTTTCTGGTTGATCCCCGTTTCTCGGATAATGACTATGATAAATATGATACTTGATGCAAGGAAAACCTAAAATGGTTTTCCGATCTTTAGTGTCTATAACAAGCGAATCTTCCACATTTTTCCAACTCCAGGAGGACAATTCTGACGGATAGGTTATTACCCTTTTTTTAACCTTTCCAAGCTTCCATTCATATAGGGTGGTCAACAGCGAATCCAGGTTGTACAACCAGAATTCATCTCTTGGTTTTCCGCCATCCATTCGCTCTGCCACGGCTTGGTTTTGGTTGAATATATATATTGTAGAGTCATTTGTTGTTGCCGCCAATTGTTCTTTCATGCTGGGCATCATTTGCGATGCAAAAGCCTTTAAATCATTGATTTGTTGCTCTTTTTCGACTGGATCTCCATCTGACTCTTCAATTTCCTTCACCTGAAAAGCAAAAAGGCTATCAAAGGCCGACCACCTTACTGAAAGATCATTTTTGAAAACAAGAGTACCCTGACTAATTTGGGCAGCAACCGGCAAAACGAAAAAACTGGAAAAAATAACGAGTAAAAGGGGTAATCTACTAGTTTGCATATCGTTTGTTTTAAACCAAACAAGCGTCAAGCCATCTGGGTTGTTATGGCCAATGCCTTTTGCAAACTTTCCAGGTATACGGGCAGTTCACCTGCATTTTGCGCCTGAATCAACGCTGATCCGATAATGGCCACATCGGCAGCTTCAGCCACCAGAACAGCTTGTTCCGGAGTGGAAATACCGAAACCCACACCCACCCGTCTGGCCGTCGGGTATCCATCCTGGTATTGTTTAATAGTAGCAATCACCTGTTCTAAGCGCGGGTGCAGACTGAATGTACTGCCCGTAATTTTGAAGTCCGACATCAGGTAGAAGAAGTCAAACCCCAGGTCCAGCAGCTTTTTTAAACGGTTCGTGGAGACGTTAGCGGCAAGCACCGGTACGAACTTTGGATACGGATTATCCTGATTTTTGAAACCCGGCAAGTCGACCGGCAGATCCGGAATGATCAAATGACGGACCCCCAGCGCCGTCATTTCCCGCATAAACTTTTCCATGCCGTAAGCGAACACCCGGTTGATGTACGACATCACCATAATTTCCTGCTCCGGGTACTGCTTCCGGATGGTACGAATGGCGGCCAGGCAATCGGCCAGACTGACCTGCTGATTTTCCACGGCTTCCCGGCAGGCGGCGGTGATAACCGGACCATCGGCCGTGGGATGCGAAAAAGGAATTTGCAGCTCCAGGATTTCAATACCGGCCTGTGCGTACAGTCCGGCGGTATGAATACTTTCGGCCAGTGTCGGATAGCCGATCACCAGGTGGCCCATGACGGGAATTTTTGAGACGGACATCGGTCTGCGTATTTATATGTGCTTCAATGGAAGAAGTTTATGCCGGATCCAGCAAATGCTTGGCGTAGGTCTGCAGGCTTTCCGGCTGAAAATGCCGCATCGTGATGAACAGGTCCTTTTCGCCACGCCCGGAAGCGTTCACCACCACAATTTTATCCTTTGGCAATTCGGCAGCCAGCTCGAAAGCATGGGCGAAAGCATGGGCGGACTCCAGCGCCGGAATAATGCCTTCCGTTTGCGCCAGCCTTTTCACGGCCGCGAGGGCTGAAGCATCGGAAACGGTGGCAAATTGAACGCGGCCGGCATCGGCCAGCCAGGCCAGAATCGGGCTGATGCCACAGTAATCGAGCCCGGCCGATACGGAATGCGTGTTCGCAATGTTCCCATCGCCGTCCTGCAGGAAATAGGAGTGATAACCTTCAAAAATACCCTGTGCACCCTGGCGGATCTTGGCCGCGTGTTCGCCCGGCCGTTCGCCGCGGCCACCGGCTTCCACGCCGATGAGCTGAATTTCTTCCTCGTCCAGGAAGTCGTAGAACATGCCCATTGCGTTGGAGCCACCGCCCACACAAGCCAGCAGCACGTCGGGTAAACGCCCTGTAGCGGCCAGGCATTGACTGCGAATTTCTTCCCCCACCACCTTCTGGAAGAAAGTATTCATGGCCGGAAACGGATGCGGGCCCACCGCAGAACCGAGCAAATAGTAACTGTCCGGATGAGCTACCCAATCCTTAAAAGCCGCGATAACGGCATCGTTCAACGTCTGGCTGCCATCTTCAACCGGTATTACCCGGGCGCCCAGCAGTTCCATCCAGTAAACGTTGGGGCGCTGCCGTTCGTAGTCCTTGCGACCCATATACACCGTGCAGTCCAGTCCGAAACGCGCACAAACGGCGGCGGTGGCATACCCGTGCTGACCCGCCCCGGTTTCGGCAATGATGCGCTGTTTCCCCAGGCGTTTGGCCAGCAGCGCCTGGCCAATACAATGGTTGATCTTATGCGCGCCCGTATGGTTCAACCCTTCATTTTTTAGAAACAACTGCGCACCGCCAATTTCAGCGCTTAAGCGCGGCAAAGGGGTGAAGGCAGTACTGCGTCCGGAGAAAGTGCGGAGTGCATCATGGTAGTCTTTCAAAAATGCTTCATCCGTTTTGATCTGCTCGAAAGCAATGGCCATCTCTTCCAATGCAGGTAAAAGCACCTCCGGTACAAAGCAGCCGCCGTAGGGGCCATAGTAGCCGTTAGAGGCCAGAATCTCATCCTGAAAATAAACGTTTGTCAAAGTCATTGGCTGTATCATTGTATCAGTACGATGATGCAAATGTAGGTCATTATTTTGGTTTTGGCAGATTAGGCTTCGATATTTTTAAAAATATTTTGGCTGACGTTTAGATATATGCAAAAGGGTTGTTGCGGGTAATCTATTAATTTAAAGTAAATTAAGCGGGTTAAATGGCGGTTGTTGCTTAAAAATGTGGCGTTTTTTTCCCAATCGATTACGGCATGCAATTTTTTCAGTTTGGGCGTCGCAAGCCTGATTCTACAATCAGGGTCACCAGTGAGGCAAATTGGAGCAATGGCTCCACAACCAAAGTCATATTCTTTTTTTTATCATAATGACTTATTGCTGGTGTTTAATGGGTATTTATTTAAGGCAGAAGGGTTCTCCGGAATCTAAGGAGGTAGCGGCACCGCATTACGAAACTGGTAAGTAAAACACGTTATAGCGTACAAATACCAACCAATCAAAGCAACCTTAAATTACAAACACAAAGATGAATCACAGCCTAAACCATGTTTCCGAAAACCACCTGTTAGACTCCGATGAAAACAACATTCCCGTTCAAAATGCACCGCTGGTAGTATTTTGTCATTTGCGCTGGGAATTTGTCACTCAGCGACCCCAGCACCTGATCAGCCGATTGGCCAAAAACCGGAAAGTGCTTTTTGTGGAAGAACCGATTGGCCATGAGCCGCATGAACGCGGTACCGCTGCCTTGCAACAGGTTACCGAAAATATCCAGGTGCTACAGCCACGGACCGATTACAACCGGTTAACCGCTGAAATCGCCCCGATCGTACAGGATTTTTTGCAGAAAGAGCAGTGGGATAGGCCCGTCTTATGGTTCTATTCGGCAGCCTTTAGCGACCTCGCCAGCCAGATTCCACATAGCCTGTTGGTTTATGATTGCATGGACGAATTGTCGGCTTTTAAGGGCGCTTCTAGCAGCCTGATCGAGCAGGAGCGGAAATTGCTGAGCCAGGGCGATGTCATTTTTACGGGAGGCAAATCGCTGTATGAGGCCAAAAAACAGTGGAGTGACAAAGTTTGGTGTTATCCCAGCTCCGTGGATAGTGTGCATTTCGAGCAGGCGTTACATGAGCATACTGTGGTGCCAGCCGATCTGGCCATAGTAGCCCGGCCGGTGGTGGGCTACTATGGCGTGATCGATGAACGCATTGATTATGAGCTGCTTGCGGAAGTGTCACGGCTAAACCCGGAAATTTCTTTCGTCATGATCGGCCCGGTTGTCAAGGTCGATCCGGCGGATTTGCCGCAGGCGCCGAACCTGCATTACCTGGGTGGAAAGGGGTATGATGAGCTGCCCGCTTACCTGAAAGGATTCGATGTAGCCATGATGCCATTTGCCTTGAATGAATCGACGAAGTATATCAGCCCGACAAAAACCCTGGAATACATAGCGGGCCAAAAACCGATCATTTCCACCGCGATCTACGATGTGGTGCGCGATTATAGCGAGGTCATCCCGATTGTAGATAATGCCGAGCAGTTCACGACCGCATTAGCCGACTTTTTAAGAGAAGATGCCGTACAAAGAGAAAACCGTTTACGTAAGTACGATGCCATTTTACAGGCTGTTTCCTGGGACAAGACGGTAGCCGCCATGGAGGACAACCTGGCCGAAGCTTTAGCCAGGAAAAATTGAACGCCTTGCCTACCAACAAATTTTTAACCAATTCCGATTCAAATTACAAACACACACACCATGCAACACTACGATATTGTCATCATCGGCGCCGGCATATCCGGCGCCGTACTAGCCGAACGGTACGCACAACAAGGAAAAAAAGTGCTGATTATTGAAAAACGTAATCACATTGCCGGTAACTGCTACGACTATTATGATGAGAACGGGGTACTGGTCTCCAAATATGGCGCCCACCTCTTTCATACCAACTTTGAAGATGTCTGGAAATATGTGCATCGCTTCAGCAAATGGTTTGATTATCAGCATAAAGTACTGGCGAAAGTCGACGGCCACCTGGTTCCCGTACCGGTAAACATTACGACCGTAAATAAACTCTTCGGTCTGCAACTGAAAACCGAGCAGGAAATGAAAGCCTGGCTGGCCGAGAATCAGGAAGCGATTGAAGATCCGAAGAACGGCGAAGAAGCCGCTCTGGCCCGCGTCGGCCGGGTGCTGTACGAGAAGATTTTCAAAAATTACACCATCAAACAATGGGATAAATCGCCGGCCGAACTGGATGCTTCGGTACTGAACCGGATTCCCGTGCGCACCGATTTTGATGACCGTTATTTTTCTGATAAATATCAGGCACAACCAGTCGGCGGCTTCACGCAAATGTTTGAAAAAATGCTGAGCCACCCGAATATCACGGTGCGCCTCAATACCGATTACTTCGATATCCGTAAGGAAATTTCGGGTTATCAAAAACTCTTTTACACCGGCCCCATCGATCGGTTCTTTGATTTCAAATACTCCATGGAGGAAAAACTGGAGTACCGCTCCATCAACTTCGTCATGGAACACCACGATCAGGAATTTTTTCAGGAAAATTCCGTGATCAATTACCCGTCCCTGGAAGATGGTAAATTCACCCGCATCATCGAGTACAAACACATGACCGGGCAGAAACATCCAACGACGACCATTTCCAAGGAGTTTACCGTCGACATCACTGATCCCGCCACGCAGGAACCTTATTACCCGGTTCTGAACCCGCGCAACCGCGAGATCTATAATAAATATAAGGAGGCAGCCGAGCAGTTGGAGAGCGTTTATTTCGTCGGACGCTTGGCCAATTACAAGTACTTCAACATGGACGAAGCGTTCAAAAACGCCCTCGACTTGTTTGACAAACTGGAAATGAAGGCAAAACCAAAAATGCAGGTTGCGCAAAAACCAGTCACGCAAACAGCAGTGCCCGGTCCGTCATTGGTCAAAACGCCTCAACCAGCTATGGCCATGCCGGCGGTTGGACAACAGGTCGCTCAGTAATTGCCTATGCAACATCCAACAATATTTTCCTCCTTTCTGATGGGGGGATTCGAGGCCTGTTATGCCCGCAGTGAGCATGGCATACGCCATGATATGCTGCGCACGACCCGGCACGATGTGCAGTGCGCCAGCGATTATCGACTATTGAAAGAGATCGGTATTACTACGGTTCGTGAAAGCCTGAGCTGGCACCAGATAGATCGGGGAAACGGCGTGTACGATTTTGCGTTTTTTGAAAAAATCATGCAAACCGCCCGGGAAGAAGGGATGCAGGTCATTTGGGGTCTCAACCACTTCGATGTGCTGGATGACGTGGACCCGTTTTCCCCGGCCTTTGTGGAGCGTTTTGTAGCCTATGCTGTCGAGGCAGCCAAAGTTATCCGGCGCTATACGGAGGGCACGATGTATCTCATTCCATTCAACGAAATAAGTTTCTTTTCGTGGATCGGAGCGGAAATCGGGGTGTGGGGGCCATACGCGCATCAGCGGGGTGGCGAGTTGAAAACCCAGTTGGCCCGCTGTGTAATCGGCGCTATAAAAGCCATTCGGGAAATTGATCCACGCGTGAAGTTCATGCACATCGATCCGATCATGAACCGCACCGGCCGGCCGGGTAGTGACCTGCCGGTCCAGCGTTTCGTGGCCGATTTCAGAGAAAGTATGTTTGAAGCCTGGGATATGATAGCGGGCCGTGTGCGTCCCGAGCTGGGCGGGCGGCCCGATTTGCTGGACTTTGTTGGTTTGAACTACTACATCTATAACCAGGAGGAAGTGGCCGTACGGTATGAAGCGGAGAGTAATCACCCGCATATTGACATTCGGCCGCTCGATTGGGATGATCCGCTGCGCGCGCCGTTTGATAAGATCATACAGCAGGTGTATGACCGCTATCAGGTGCCGATCATTATTTCGGAAACGGGCTGTCACGGGAGTTTGCGCGAGCAATGGTGGAACCGTTTGTTCACTGAAGTCGACCGGGCCATAGCCAATGGCCTGCCAGTGCTGGGTATTTGTTCTTATCCTATCATTGACCGGCCCGACTGGCACCAGGGGCACCTGACCAATTCCGGATTCTGGGATTTTGAAGCGGGCGACCCCGATTGTAAACGGGTGCCCCAGGAACAAGTGTTACGCATTGTCCGTGCTTATTCCGCCGAAGACAGACTGGTAAGTCAACAGGAGCTGAGATAATGAAATGCCCTGCATAAGTCCCAAAAAACAAATCCCGGCAGCCTGTTAAAGGCTGACCGGGATTTTTATTTCATGCTACCAGATTACTGATATGGCATTTTACCATTTACCGCGCGGCTTTTTATCCAGCGCATTGGAACTGTCTTTACCGCCCCGGCCATCGCGGTCGCGATAGTTCGGCTTGGGTTTATTGGGACGCTCCTGTTTTTCCAGACCGGCGACTTCCAGAATCGAAGCGAAGCGGTTGCGCATGGCGGTTGCTACTTCAGTCGTGCTGGGTTTGCTGGCCGGCGGTTGCTGGCGTGGGCGCTCCGTGCCTTCCCCAACCGGGCGTGCCGGGCGGTTATGCTGTGGGGCACGATCCGAACGCTCGTTGCGATCACCAAACTCCCGGCGGCCATCGCGGCTACCAGTACTGTTTCCCGAACGCTCATTGCGATCAGAAAATTCGCGGCGGCCATCCCGACCGGCGTTATTACCCTCGCGGCCATTGGCAGGACGTTCGGTACGCTGGCCTTCCGGACGACGGGCTCCACCGCCGGTGCTGCTGCGCTGCTGTCCACCCTGCGGTTGACGACGGGCATTGTGCTGGCTTTGACCATTGCGACCGGTAGCGCCGGCTGGCGTCAACTGCGGCGCCGTCAGATCAGCCACGAAAGGATGCTCTTCCACGACCGGCACCACGGCGCCGATCAGCTTTTGAATATCTTTCAGGTAAGGCAGTTCTTCCGCTTCACAGAAGGAAATGGCTTCTCCGCTATTCCCGGCCCGGCCGGTACGGCCAATCCGGTGTACATAGGTTTCCGGTACGTTCGGCAGTTCAAAATTGATCACGTGTGACAGTTCTTCCACGTCGATGCCGCGCGCGGCGATGTCGGTAGCCACCAGCACCCGAATCTTTCCGGTTTTGAAGTTGGAAAGCGCGTTCTGCCGGGCGGTCTGCGACTTATTACCATGAATGGCTTCGGCATAAATACCGGCTTTCGTCAGGTCCGTCGCTACCCGGTTTGCCAGGTGTTTGGTACGGGTGAAGACCAGGGCGGAAATAATGTCCTTGTTCTGCAGCAAGTGGACCAGCAGCGACTTTTTGTCGGCTTTATTGACAAAATACATTGATTGGCCCACCTTTTCGGCGGTCGTAGAAGCCGGTGTGACCTCTACTTTCAAGGGGTCAGTCAGGATCGTGTTGGCCAGGGAAGCGATTTCCGGCGGCATAGTGGCCGAAAAAAACAAGGTCTGACGCTTGGACGGCAGTTTGGCGATCACGCGTTTTACGTCGTGGATGAAGCCCATGTCGAGCATACGGTCCGCTTCGTCCAGCACGAATATTTCAATAGAATTGAGCGAAACGTGTCCCTGGTTCATCAGGTCGAGCAGACGGCCCGGTGTGGCAACCAGTACGTCGGTGCCCT
This sequence comes from Saprospirales bacterium, assembly GCA_031425035.1. Classification (GTDB taxonomy): domain Bacteria; phylum Bacteroidota; class Bacteroidia; order Chitinophagales; family Saprospiraceae; genus M3007. The sequence goes on from JANPIN010000088.1 coordinate 17,263, forward strand.
GACGCAAGGCATCCGTCTGTGCTTTTTGCGATACGCCGCCGAAGATGACCAGGTTGCGCACCACAGTATGCCGGCCATAGGCATTGAAGCTTTCGGCGATCTGGATGGCCAGTTCGCGCGTTGGCGTCAAAATAAGGGAGCGAATGGGGCGTTTTTGCTGGCCGGAAGGTCGGTTCTGGTGCAGCAGTTGAAGAATGGGAATGGCGAAAGCCGCCGTTTTTCCGGTGCCGGTTTGGGCACAGCCGAGTAAATCGCGGCTTTTCAGAATGATAGGAATGGATTGTTCCTGAATGGGGGTCGGATGTGCGTACCCCTCTGTTTCGAGCGCCTTTAGGATCGGCTCGATGATCGGCAATTCTTTAAATAACATACTTGAATGTAACCGTGGTCGTCCGCAGCGAGGCCAGAATAGCCTCTTCGGGATGGGAAGGTTTTTATGGGAAAGACCTTCGTTTTCCAGGCGAGCAAGGGCCGGATGTTGGTGAATTTTGTGCAAAGGTAAAGTAAATCATTGAAAAAACCTGCGCGGCTGTTTTTTCTGGGGCCAGGATAACATGGCGTTAAGGATTTAGGAAGTGAATTTACAAGCATTGGTAGATCAACTTGGCTGAAAAAAGAAAGAAGCGCGGCCCTACAAGAGCCGCGCTTCTTTTATAAAATATATGCATGCTGTTTACTTATCGTAAGCGAAAAAGCTGTTGGCAATATCCACAGCTTTGTTTAGCGAATTATCATCATACACGATAACGACCAGCAGGTTGGTGCTGCTTTCCGAATCGAGCATCGCCATCAGAATAGCATTCACGCCATCTTTGCGGCCTTTTACGTAGTAGCCCGTAAAGTCGTCGATATCGGCTTCGTCGGCTTCTTCCACAATGTCATATTCCAGGCCTTTAGCCATTTCGATTACTGCATCAGCAAGGTGCTCCTTCGTAATGTTTTCGTCCTGAATGGGCGTAATGCTCAGAAAAATGTTGTCATTGGAAGCCGTATACTCTTCCCCGTTATTTGTGTCGATCTTGAAGTTGGAAGGTACTGAAAATCCCACGCCATGGGTGTCCCAGTGCATTTCCGTTTGTGCTTGTGCTACAGCAGCAGATAACAGTGTAAGGGTGATTGCTAGGATAAATTGGATTCGTTTCATGCGAATAAAAAAGATTTTTATGTGAAATGATGCGGCAAAGGTAGTCGCACAATCTTCACTTGGTACTGCTTAAATCAGAACATAACCAGTTTTGAATTTCCTTAACGCGCGAACAGTTTATCAGTTATTTTATGGCGCGAAATTTAATTGTTAACCGCCTTTACAGGGCCATTGGTTAACCGTTTCCAAATAGCCTGAATTTTCGATATATCCACCTGACCGTCAGTTTCAATGCCGGAAGCAATGTCGACCCCGATACAATTTACATAAGCGGCGACCCGCTGTAGGTTGTCGGCATGCAAACCGCCGGCCAGCAAAAAGGGATACGGAAAACTGCCCGGAATAACCACCTGCGTGCGCTCCCCACTGCCGGGTACCGCGCCATCGAGGATGAAAAGATCAACGTCGGCAGCAAAATCTTCCAGTAGAGCCAGGTCGGCCGTTGTGCGCACCGCACTGGCCAGAAAGACCTTTTGCGTTAAAGAGCGTATAAAATCCGGGGACGTATCCTGGGCGTATAACTGCACGATTTTAAAGGGATAATCCCGCAGCACCTGCCGGATTTCTTCCTCCGTGTTTTTATAAAAAACGGCCACCCAATGCGCCGGAAATCCAGCCCTGTTTTTCAAATTTTCCAAGGTCGCCACATCCGGCCGGCGGCGGCTATGCGAGGAAAAATTAATGCCCGCGTAGTCGGCCGGCAACTGCTCCAAAATGTCGGCGCTGCGAATACCGCAGGCTTTAAACAAGAAACGGCCATCCGCCTGAAAATGATCGGAGAAAGTATACTGTTTCGGTGCATGTGGCCAACTGCGCATCAGGCTGGTGCCGATCAGAAATCCATCGGCCCGGCGAACCACCTGAAAATCACGGTAGTCGCGCAGTCCCGACTCGGCAATAACGAAACGCGCGCCGGCGAAATGTGTCAACACATTTACCCGGTTCAGCGCGGTGCGAAAGGTTTTAAGATCGCGGTTATTCACACCGAGCACCGGAAAATCGAGGTGGTGCACGCCTTCCAGTTCCTCCAGATCATGGACTTCGACCAGTACCCCCAGGCCAATGGATTCTGCCAGTAACCGCAGGGTTTCCAGTTTTTCCGGCTTCAGGATAGCGGCAATCAGCAGAATCAGATCGGCGCCATGTAGTTTAGCCAGGTAGAGTTGAATAGGGTCGAGGATGAAATCCTTTTGCAGCAACAGTGGCCGCTCGGGGCCGGCAATTTCCTGTAAGGTAGCGGCGGCCAGGGCCAGATCGGCATAGGTACCGCCAAAAAATGCCTGGTCGGTCAGCACCGAAATAGCCCCGGCGCCGGATCGCGCGTAGGCCTGCACCTGCGCCGGCAGGTCGATGTCCCGGTTGATCCATCCCTCCGAAGGGCTTTTGCGTTTGAATTCGCTGATGAAAAAAGGTCGTTTAGCCGCCCGGAAATGGGCTAGACGCTGATAAAAAAGAGGCGTGGATAAACCCTCGTTTTTAGCGGCCAAGCCCGCAGCAAATTCCAGTTGTCCGAAATTGTTCTGCGCATATAAATCGTTGATTTCCAAATATTTTTGCGCGACTATGCCCGTTAGAATATTTTCCATGCCTGCTACTGGTGTAATTTGAAAAGTCTATTTTTACGCAAAATATATGGATGATGCGTGCTTTATTCCCCATTTTACTGGTCGGCTGTTTAGTGGCTTGCCGAAACCAACCCGTGGAGCCGGCCGCGCCCGTACTAGTGCCCATGTCGGAGCGTTTGGCGAAAAGCTGGTGGCTCACGGATTATACGGTGCAAGGCCGGAACAACCGGGATACCATGGCCGATGAGCAAAAAGTGAAATTGCTGGAGGCCGGTGTGTTGTTTCATTTTTTCCCTGACGGCCAGTGGGCCTTTGTGGAAGGGGAACTTTACCACAGCGGTCAATGGAAGCTGGAAGAACAAAATAACAGGATCAACTGCACGTATACCGACCATGATTCCACCAAGAACATCGTTTTCAAAGTAAGACGTTTAATGCCGGACACCTTGATCGCCGATCTGACGCGGGGCGCTCAAACCCTGTCCGCCAAGCTGACATGGGATGGTCGACTATACGTCCCCCCGGAGAAATGTCCCTGGCATCCGACGAATAACGATTGGCGCAATAAACCGGATCACGCGGAATCCAACGCGGAAATCAAGGCCCGGGCAATCAGCCATTTGCGCCATTATTACCAGCTGCTGGACGCCTCTTTGACGAATACGCCACATACCATGTCGATCAAAAACTCGCCCTCCTGTATTCAGATCTACACCTCCGGCATTGGCGTACGATCGCCGGAAAAAATTGATGCGGCCTGGTATGCCACGTTTTACAATCGCCAGGATGCCGAGAAATGCCTGCAGTTATACCGGAAAATGATGGACGAAGACGGCGTGCTGACCGGTCCTAAAACCCAGAACTGGATGCGCGATGACCTGACCCTGCTCCGGCGCATGCTGAATAATCTGCTGGACGAGGAGTAATTGCTTTCATGCCTGCTCTGCTTTTGTTCGGTATTGGTAAAGTCGCCGCAGCCAATAAATCCACTTGACGTTCCGGTTTTTGATAGATGTCCTCATATTCACTGGCGCGGCGACTATAATAAGCATGCAAATCAGTATCCATGTAGTTGCTAAAAAAGGGTGATGGAATGCCGGCAAAATTAAAGCATTTCAGCCCCCAGCCACTGCTTCCACCTGACCTGCCGTCTGCAAACGGTCAAGCACATCACCCATCGCCCCGGTAAAAACCAGGCGTTCCATCTTCGCATAGGCCTCCGGCAATGGCAGATCCTCCACAAACCGGGTGTAGATAAAGGCCGCGTTCATTACCACCAGTTTGTAATGTTCCGTAGTCGGCAAACCCGCCAGCATAGCCTGAGCGATGTGCAGGCATTCAGCTGGGTTAGCCGCACTCACCGCCTGGAAAGGCAGGGCCTCCAGGCCAAAATCCGCCGGACTGATTTCATAGTCTTGTCTTTTGCCGTTCCGATATTCCAGTACCCGGGTGGGAGCGCTGATTGAAATTTCATCCAGGCCATCCCAGCCACGCACGACGATGACGTGCTGTTTGCCCATTTTAATGGCTGTTTCAAAAATGACGTCCATCAGATCGGCAAAAGCGGTACCGATGAACTGCCGCGTGGGCTGATAGGGGTTTACCAATGGTCCCAGCACGTTAAAGACGGTAGGCACCCCGATTTTAGCCCGTACCGGTGCAAAATGCCGAAAAACCGGGTGGACATCCGGTGCGAAGACAAAGGCCAGATTCGTCTCGGCCAGCGTCTGCTCCGCCTGTTCGGGGGAAAAATGAATGGGTAAGCCCAGACTTTCCAGCAGGTTAAAACTGCCGAACCGCCCTGCCGCCGCCCGGTTACCATGTTTGGCAATGCGTAGTCCGCTATGTGCCAGCAGTAAACTCGCCAACGTGGACGTGTTGATGCGCGGCAGGCCCGAGCCGCCGGTGCCGCAGATGTCGACGGGCGCCACATGGCCTTTATTTGCGGCAGGCAAAACGGTAACCGAGCAGGCCAGCAGGGCATCCACGAAACTGCATAGTTCGGTACTGTTCCGTAGCCGGTGCGAGAGAGAAACCAGCAGGATCTGTTTTTGATCGTCCGATAACTGGCCTTCCTCTACAGTTTGTAAAAAATGCTGTAAAGTCTCGGCCGACAGCATAGCGCCCGTTTGCAGACGCTGCGAAAGGGTGTGAAAAACCCGGTTGCCCGCCGCCATCCGCCCTTCGACCACGTTCCGCAACATACGCATACCCGCGGCATTGCCCATACTGAGCACCGACTCCGGATGGAACTGGATGCCCTCGATGGGCAGGCGTTTATGCCGGATGGCCATGACCACCCCGTCGTGCGACCGGGCACTGATCTCAAAATCCGGCGGAACGACCTCCGCAGCCCAGGAATGGTAACGCGCCACCCGAGATTCCGGCTCCAGGCCAGTAAAAATGCCCCGTCCGTCGTGCTGAATGGGAACGGCTTTACCATGTACCGGCGCAATGTTGGCCAGGCTGCCGCCGAAAAATTCGATGAGTGCCTGGTGGCCCAGGCAAACGCCCAGAATGGGTTTAGTCTGGTAAAAACGGCCAATAACGGCCATTAAATTGCCGGCATTGCGCGGTACGGAAGGGCCTGGTGATAAGACCAGCAGGTCAAAATCTTCCAGCGCCAGCACTTCCGGCTCTACGGTGTTGCGAAAAACTTTCACGGTACAACCCAGTTGACGGAAATAGTCGACCAGGTTATAAGTGAAAGAATCGAAGTTGTCGAGCACCAGTATTTTCATTGCCGAATAATTTAGTTCGTAACACTGTATCAGTACGATGATGCAAAGATGCATTAAAAAACTCCGGCTGTGCAAGGGCCGGAGTGATTTTTTTGAATAAAAATTTGCGCAGGTTTACTTACCAAACGCTTTTTTCAATTCACTGGACGCCAGTGCCTGTGCTGCTTTTGCCTCGGGCAATACAGCGGCCATACCGAAAAACTCGTGGGTAACGCCATCGTATCGTTTGGTGGTGACCGGCACACCTGCTTCTCTCATTTTGTCGCCCAGCATTTGTCCGTCCATTTGTAAAGGATCAATTTCGGCCAAAATGATCGTGGTGGGCGGCATACCTTTCAAATTAGCTTTCACCAGAGAGATCATGGGGTTATTTCCGGCCGCTTTATTGGGTAAATACTGGGCAAAAAACCAGGCCATTAAGGGTTTATCCAGTGGTTTTGCCGCTGCATATTGTGTGTAGGAGGCCGTAGTTGTATCGTACTGCGCGATCGGGTAGACCAGTACTTCGTGCAGCGGCATCATGGCTTTTTTGTCACGCGCCATCATGCTTACGGAAGCAGCCAGGTTACCGCCGGCGCTCTCGCCCACGACCGCGATCTTTTGGGGATTTCCCTGAATGGAAGCCGCATTTTTCAGCACCCACTCATAGGCCGCATAAGAATCATTATGGGCGGTCGGAAATTTGAATTCCGGAGCCTGGCGATAAGCCACCGACACCACCACAGCGCCCACCTGTTCGGCCAAACCGCGGGCAGAAGCGTCATAAGTATCCAGGTTTGCAATTACCCATCCACCACCATGGTAGTACACGATGACCGGAAAAGGAGCGCTGCCATTTTTAGGGGTGTACACCCGCAAGTGGATGTTTCCACCTTTCACCGGGATGGTTTTTCCCATAGTGTCGACCATGGAAGGCGGAACAACTATGTTGTTTTCTTTGATCAGCGCCATCACGGCATCGGTGGGGGTTGGATTTTGCCGGGCCTGCTGCGCCGTCAGTTTCGGAATGGGTGGCGCATTGAAACTCATCAGTTTCTCAATCACCGTCTGCATTTGCGGGGTGATGCTGGGCGCCCAGGCCGGTTTGGCGCCAGTAGGCCGCAATTCGCCTTTTGGCGCCATTGTGTCTTTCTGAGCAACCGGCGGCGTGGCATCCGTCGTTTTTTTATTGTTCGCATCGCCGCCACAGGCGGTCCAGAGTAGTCCGGAAAGAAGGAAGAAGAGAAAAAAATACCGGCCTATAATCCGGATGGCTGGGGAGGTGCTGGTTAATGACATGATCGTGAATAAGTTAATGAAAATAAACAGGGCCAGCTGGAGCGTACCGGCTGACCCTGTTTATCTGTAAAAAACACATGCCATTTATTAGAAAACCATTCAGGCCTCGTTTTCAGGGCTATTATGGAGCCTTGACGCAAAACGGTTTTTTATCGTCCTTTCATTTACCCAAAAGGACAAATAAGCTATTTATCGAATTTCCCATTTCCTGGTTTTGAAAAAACGAACCACCAGATAGGCCATCAAACCTGCCGGACCCGTGACGAGGGTCAGCAGCAGCGTAGGAACCACCAGCAAATGGGGAATACTTTCCTGGCGGGCATCATGCACCTGCCAGATACCGACCAGCAGGCAAAACGACAGGTAATTCAGCCAGCCGGTCAGCAGCATTTCTTTACTGCGAAACAGGTTTTTGAAGCCTTCCAGCGACCATAAATTACCCTCCGCGCTTTCGGAGCTGAGGTAACTGAAGGTAAACCAGGCGGCCACCAGGAATAACAGAATGGCGGCGATGAAGGCGACCAGTTCCGTGCGTTTCCAATTGGGCACAAACATCAACAGGAGCCAGGGCAGAAAAATCAAAATACTGGCGTACCAGTAAAAATCGTCGGATGACATTTTCGGATCAATACGGCCAATTGCAACAACGGACCAGGGTGAAGAAAGGGACTACACGCGGCCGGTCACGATTTTCAGGCTCAGATCAAGGGGTTGCGCAGAATGGGTCAGCGCGCCGGTGGAAATAAAATCAACCCCGGTCTGGGCAAAACGGCGCACGTTATACAAGGTTATACCGCCGGATGCTTCGGTCTCAAAACGACCGGCCACCTGGGCGACCGCTTCGCGGAGGATGGCCAGCTCGAAGTTATCGAACATGATCCGGCTGATGCCCCCCGTATTGATGGCCTCTTCGACCTCGACAAGGTTACGAACTTCCACCGTGATACCGAGGTCGAGATTTTTGATCTGCTGGTACTGGTGCGCCCGTTCGATCGCGGCCCGAATACCGCCGGCCGCATCGACGTGGTTGTCCTTGATCATCATCCAGTCGTAGAGACCCCAGCGGTAATTTTCACAGCCCCCGATCTTGACGGCCCATTTTTCCAGAAAACGGATCAGCGGCGTGGTCTTACGGGTGTCCAGCACTTTTACCGGCAGATCGGCTACTTCAAAGGCGAAACGGCTGGAAAGCGTGGCAATACCGCTCATGCGCTGCATCGTGTTCAGCAGCAGCCGCTCAGCCTGTAGTAACGCGCGGGTCTGGCCTTCCACTTCAAAAGCGATGTCGCCGAACATGACGTCCTCGCCGTCTTTTTTATTCAGGTGGATGGTCGCACTGGGATCGAGGTGGCGCAGTATATGCTGCGCCAGATCGATGCCGGCAATGACGCCGTAATCCTTCACTTTCAGCACGGCGCGATCCCGTTTATCCGCCGGAATGGTGGCCAGCGACGTGTGGTCGCCTTCACGAATATCTTCGTTCAGACCGGCAATAATGAAGTTCTGCACATCCTGATCGGTAATTTCTACAGGTCGTAAATTGGACATATTAAGGGAATCAAAAGTCAAGAAAAAGCAACCGCAAATTTGCGATAACTGATTGAAAATAGGGGTGGCGAACCGGCAAAATTAACCCATTCGCCACCACATAGGCTTAAAACATGTCGTAATACATCTTTAGCGTAGCATCGGTTTCCTTTTCCTTGATGGTTGTCAGGATGGTCTCCAGGGCATCGGCTTTGGCCGTGTTATTTTTGTTGCGCAGGTCGTTGCGAATATCGGCAATGGCTTTCGTGGATGCAAAACGCCGCCATTGGCTGGTTTCCAGGTTCAGCGCGACAGTTTTCAGCTTTTCTACACCGGCATCCAGGGCCGCTGCGTCTTCCAGTCCGAGCAGGAATTTCTGGTAATTATCGAAGAACGAAAACGCGGGCATGAAATCCACTTTATCCATTTTCTGCTCGTAAAAAGCCAGGTTGGCACGTTCCGGTTTCGCAGCGTACAACTCCGCCAGCGTCGCGATAATGGCATCACTATCATCGTTTTGCAAGGACTTGGAGGCCAGCAGCGCGGCGGCAGGATCCAGCTTGGTCAAAGCGCCCAGCGAAGCGCCGACGACGCTATATGGCTGGCTCGCTTCCAGCCCTTTTTGCAAAGTCGGTATGTATTTTTTATCGGCCGTTTCCCCTAATAAAGTCAATGCCACCGCCCGAACACCTGGTTGGGCATCGCTGTCCGCCATTTTGGCTACCGCAGTCAGTACGGCCGCATTTTTCAAATCAGGACCATCCATTGCTTCCAGGCGCAGGCTCCAGAACTTATCATTCAGCGCTTCCACGAATACGGGAGCGGACAAAGGTGACTCGCTGGCTTTCAGTCCGGCCAGCGCTTCGTGGCGGTCACGGAACAAGGGCGCGTGGCGATACATGAAAGCATATTCTTCGGGCGTATGGTTATCGGTTTTTACGGCCAGCAAATTCTTTTCGGCGTCCACATTGATCAAAGCCGGTTTGGCGACCGCATCGAACGTAAAGGTCTGCTCGCGTTTGGTCATCCGGATACGCTGGCGGCTAACTTTCCCATTGGCATCATACAAGTCGACGGCCATAGGCAGGTCGAAAACATTGGGCACGTTCTCGCCTTCCTGGCTCTGGGTAAGGGTCACGCTGGCTTTTTTACCCGCTTCGTCCCAGCCGTATTTAATATCCAGCTGGGGGTGGCCGGCGGCGTAAAACCACTGATTCCAGAACCAGTTTAAGTCCTGACCGGTCACGTCCTCAAAAGCCAGGCGCAGTTCATGCGCTTCTACATCCGAAAACTCGTTTTTCTTCAAATAGCGTTGCAGGGAAGCGAAAAAGGCGTCGTCGCCAACATAGGTACGCAGCATGTTGAGGATGGCGCCGCCCTTGTTGTAGGAATGCGCATCGAACATGTCCTCGCGGCTGTTATACCCGAAATGGATCAGGGGGTGACCACCGCCGGCGGCCGAAAAAATATACCCTTCCTGCTCTTCCAGCTCGTGGTGATCGGCTTCATCCCGACCATGTTTATGCTCGAACCAGAGGTATTCCGAGTAGTTGGCAAACCCTTCGTTGAGGGTCAGGTTGGACCAGCTTTCGCAGGTCACCAGATCGCCAAACCAGTGGTGAAACATCTCGTGCGCGACCACGCTTTCATTGGTCATGTGGTCGTCCAGCAGTTCGCGTTTGTTTTTTTGCACGTATTCGCCGAAAATAACGGCGGTCGTGTTTTCCATGGCGCCGCTTACGTAGTCGCGCACAACCACCTGCGAGAATTTCGGCCAGGGGTAAGTATATCCCAGTTTTGTGCTGAAAAACTCCAGCAACTCGGGCGTGTTGGGGAAAATATCGCGGGCGTCTTTTTCGTATTTCGGCTCCACATAGTAGTCCACGTCGATGTTGCGCCATTTATCATGCACCACCGCGTACTCGCCGATGGCCATCATAAAGAGGTAGGGGGCGTGGGGTTTGTCCATTTTCCAGTAATCGGTCCGGGTTCCGTCGGCATTCTTTTTTGACGACAACATCAGGCCGTTCGACAGGGTTTTGTACTTGTTATCCACCGTAATGTACATTTCCTGGGTACAGCGTTCGTTCGGCTTATCCACCGTCGGGAACCAGAAGGAGTTGCTTTCCGTTTCGCCCTGGGTCCAGATTTGCTTGGGTTTGCTTGGATCGGCGCCATCCGCATTGATGAAATACAGGCCTTTATCCTGGGTAATGGCCGCGCTGCCGCCGATGGTCTCGCGCTCGTCGGGTTTGGCCACGTAGGTGATGGCGATCTTGAATTCCTCGGTATTTTTAAACACGCGGCCAAGGTGTACCACCAGTTGTTCGTTATTGTAATCGAACTTTAAAGGCTCGGTTTTACCGTCGAAAGTCACCGTTTTAATGTCAAAATTTTTGGCATCGAGGGTAACGAGGTCGGTGGCGTAAAACCAGGGGCGCAGCGTTAGCGTCGCTTTGCCGTTCGCCCGTTTTTTATCCCAATCGAAGGAAATTTCGATTTTGGTATGGATCAAATCGTGTTCGAAAGTGTGCGAAGCCTGGTAGGTGGCCAGGGTATCCGGTTTAGCCGGGCTATCGGGCGTGATTTCTATACCGTCCAGGTTATATTCTTCGACTTCTTCATCGCCCAGTGTAGGTTTGCCCAGCGTATCCCAGGCCGGTTCATTGGCCGTCGTCGGAGTAGCCGAGGTTTGGGTGCCGGTCTTGGGGGTGCAGGCTGACCACAGGGCAAGAATGACCACAAGGGCCGGGAGGAGGTTCTTCATCAAAAATCAGGTGAATGAAAATAATGTATGGTGAATGGAGTGATGCGGATATATAACGCGTTGGGCCAAAAAAGGCGGCTGTAAAATGAAAACTCTCACAAAGGACGGTGGTAAAACCAGTAATACACCTGTCCGGCCAGCAGCAATCAGTGGTAAAATGCAAATTTCGGGATTCAATTCGGAGGATTTAACAAAATTTGCAGCGTTTTCGGCGAAAAGCCGATAAATCACCTTTTTCAACGCAAACAAACGTTCGTGGAACCAAAAACGTACCTTGAAAAAATACAGGACTTCCTGCTGGTCTATGGCCTGAAAATGATCACTGCCGTAGCGATCCTGATTATTGGCCTCTGGATTATTAAAAGGTTAATCCGGGCATTTGATGCTTTTTTACGCACCCGCCACATCGACGTCAGCCTGCGTCCCTTCTTTATTTCCCTGACCGATGTGGCCCTGAAAGTCTCCCTGCTCATGGTGGTGGCCGGCACCATCGGTTTGGAAACCACGTCTTTTATTGCCGTTTTCTCCGCCATTGCTTTTTCCATCGGACTGGCCCTACAAGGCAGTCTGGGCAATTTCGCGTCGGGCGTCCTTATATTGCTGTTCCGCCCTTTTCGGGTGGGCGACTACCTCAAAGTGCAGGATAAAACGGGCAAAGTGATCGAAATTCAAATTTTCAGCACCATTCTGGAAACGCCGCAAGGCAAGAAAATCATTATTCCCAACCGCAAACTCACCGAAGAAGCGGTGGAAAACATGCCCGAAACAGCCGAAGTCCAGGCCGAAGTAAGCCTGCTGCTGACCGGGGAAACCTCGCTGGAAGAAGTGCGTTTTGTCGCCGATAAAGTTATCGCCCGTTGTCCCCACGCCTTGCCTGACCGTCCGGCCGTGGTGCAGATCTCCGGCATTACCCGCGACGACGTGAAGGCCCAGATCGGTTGCTGGACCACCGGCGAACACTACGACGAGGTCATGTGCTTTCTATACGAAGAGCTGAAATTATCGTTTCACGTGCATGATATTAGTCTGGCGAAAGAGCGGCGGCGGGAGGAGAAGTAGGGGATTAATGCGCCTCCAGCCAGTTATTCCCCACCCCCATTTCCACCAGAATCGGCACCACCAGACCCGGGATAGCCGTCGTCATTTTCTCGTGGATCAATGTTTTTAAGCGCTCCAGTTCGTCTTTGCGCACGTCGAATACCAGTTCGTCATGCACCTGCAGGATCATGTTGGATTCAAACTTTTGCGCCTCCATCTCCCGGTGAATATTCACCATCGCGATCTTGATCATATCGGCGGCCGTACCCTGAATCGGGGCGTTCATAGCCGCCAGTTCGGCGCGGGCGCGTTCCAGTCCGCTGCCATTGATGTTGCGGTAGTAACTGCGCCGGCCCAGCAGGGTTTCCACATAACCCAGTTCCCGGGCCTTTTGCACCGTGCCGGTCATGTAGTTTTTTAACTGCGGATATTCCTGGAAATAGTTATCAATCAGCTCCTTCGCCTCCGTACGTTTAATCCCTAACTGCGCCCCAATGGTGGTCGCTCCGGCGCCGTACAAAATGGCGAAATTGATCGTTTTGGCCGTGCGACGCTGATCGGGCTGCACCTGATCCAGCGGTACGGCAAACACCTTGGAAGCCGTGGATAAGTGAATATCCACCCCTTGCTGGAACGCCTCCAGCATCGCTTCTTCCTTGGCAATGTCGGCAATGAGGCGCAGTTCGATCTGCGAATAGTCGGCCGATAAAATAACGTGATCAGCATCGCGGGGAATGAAGGCCTCGCGAATGCGGCGTCCTTCGGCGGTGCGGATGGGGATGTTCTGCAGGTTAGGATTCTGGCTGCTCAGGCGGCCCGTACTGGCAATGGCCTGGTTGAAAGAAGAGTGCACCCGGCCCGTACGCGGATTGATCAGCGTCGGCAGTGCATCGATGTAGGTGCTCTTTAATTTCATCAGTCCCCGGTGCTGCAGGATGTCGGCCGCGATCGGGTAGCCGGTCAGCGAAGAGAGCATTTCCTCATCGGTGGAATACTGGCCGCTTTTCATTTTCTTCCCGGGATAGGGAATTTTCAGGCGGTCGAATAAGGCTTCCCCCACTTGTTTAGGGCTGCCGACGTGGAAGTTAAAGCCGGCTTTTTCCACAATGTTTTTTTCCAGACCGACAATAATAGCGCTCAACTCCACCGAATAGGCCTGCAGGAATTCCGGATCGATGCGCACCCCGCTGTGTTCGATAGACGCCAGCACGGAGACCAGCGGGTTCTCCACTTCGCGGAATAAGCGCATCACGCCTTCGCCGCCGCCCGCCAGTTTCGGAAGGAGTACATCGTGCAGTTGCAGCGTAATATCCGCGTCTTCGGCGGCATAGTCCTTAATATCTTCCACCGGAACGTCGCGCATATTGCCCTGTGCAGCGCCCTTTTTCCCGATCAGGTCTTCAATTTTCACCGTCGCGTAATCCAGCAGGGTTTCGGCCATGTAGTCCATGCCGTGGCGGCGGTTTTCCGGTTCCAGCAGGTAGTGGGCCAGCATGGTATCGAAGAACGGTTCGCGCAGGATGACCCCGTAGTTTCGGAGCACAATGGCGTCGTACTTGAGGTTTTGGCCGACTTTTTCAATGGTCGTACTTTCAAACAGCGGGCGGAACTCTTCGACCACCTGCTGCGCCGCTTCGCGATCCGCCGGAATGGGCACATACCAGGCTTCGTGGGCTTTTAGGGCAAAAGAAAAACCGACCAGATCGGCCTGGGTGGCATCGAGTGCGGTGGTCTCCGAATCGTAGCAAAACGAAGGGGAACTCAGCAGTTTCGCGAGCAGTTCGGCGCGGGTTTCGGGGGTATCTGCCAGGTAATAAGTGTGTTCGACGGTTGATATATTCTGACTGGCCATCCGGATGACGTTGGGCTCCGCCGGTGTGTAGGCCGTGGCTTCCGGGTGGTCTCCGAACAAATTCCCCTGCGTACCGCCGTTCGATTTAGGCGCCGCCACTTCCTGTTTCGGCGGACTGGCCAGCGGGTGGCGCAGAATGGCTTCGGCGAGGGAACGGAATTCCAGCTCCTTGAATATTTCGATCAGTTCTTCGCGGTCGAAAGGTTCGATCTCGTAATTCTCGTCTTTGAACTGGATCGGAACATTGATATCGATCGTGGCCAGCCACTTGGAGAGGATGGCTTTTTCGCCGTGGGTCCGGACAATTTCCTGCTGTTTGCCCTTGAGTTTATCCACATTGGCCAGCAGGTTTTCGACATTGTCGTATTCTTCGAGCAGTTTCGTCGCCGTTTTTTCACCAATACCCGGCAGTCCGGGAATATTATCCACCGCATCGCCCATCAGGGCCAGCATATCGATCACCTGGTCGACGCGTTTGATGCCCCAGCGTTCGCAAACCTCCTTTACGCCCCAGATTTCCACATCATTGCCCTGGCGGCCGGGTTTATACAGCTTGATGCGGTCATCGACCAGCTGGCCGAAATCCTTATCGGGCGTGACCATATAGACCTCGAACCCTTCTTTTTCGGCCTGTTTGGCGATGGTTCCGATCACGTCGTCGGCTTCGTAGTTATCCACGCAGCAGACGGGAATGCGCATGGCCTTGCAAATGCGTTTCACCCACGGAATGGCCATGGCAATATCGTCGGGTTGGGCTTCGCGGTTCGCTTTATAGGGTTCGTATTTTTCATGCCGGAACGTACCGCCCGAGGGATCGAACATCACGGCAATATGGGTAGGGCCGGCGTGCTGCATCATGTCCCACATAGTGCGCATGAAACCCTGAATGGCCGATACGTTCCAGCCTTTGGAATTCATGAGGGGCCGCCCGATAAACGAGAAGTGGGCGCGGTAAATGAGGGCGTGGCCGTCGAGGAGAAATAATTTATTTGCCATGCGGCAAAAATAACACGATTCCGAAAAGGGGCGGCCAATTCCACGCTTCCGCTTGTCTTAAAAAGCAAAAAAAAGGCGGTCTCTGAGTCTGGTTTAGAGAGGTTTAGGTGGTTTAGAGAGGTTTAGAAAAAAAGGTACAACATTGATAATCAACGTTATGCACCCGAACTCTAAACCCCTCTAAACCACCTAAACCTCTCTAAACCAGACTTATGAGACCGCCTAAAATAAATTGTTTTGAACTTACTTCAGTTTGATCACTGGCTTCAACTGGTAGACGCCGTTTCCGAGCTGGTGAATCGACAGTGCCGCATCGATATCCAGCACAATGGTGGAAGGATCGAGCGTCAGGTTTTTGTCAATTTTGACTTTAAGTCCGGAGTCTTCCGCGCTTGGCGTTTGCAGCGGATACACCAGGCTATCGACCATAATCGAGTTATCGGGCCCCAGTACGAAACGAACCTCTTTCAAAGTAACTGCGGGAACCAGGCCGGAAGCGATCAACGTATCGATCCCGTTTTGCAAATCGAGCAGGTTGTAAACGCCGGCCTGTGTGGGTACCAGCAACCAGTTATTCGGGTCATCGGAGGTTTTGACCCTGATTTCCTGGATGTTCAGGTTGACTTGTTGATAATCGCCCGGACCATCGGTAAGGCGAACGTGGAGCATGGTTTGGTCGGTATCCTTTTTACAGGCGGAAAAACCGAGAATCAGGGCCAGGGCGGAAAAGAGAAAAATGGATTTTTTCATAATGCAAGTGTATTTGAATCGGATTTGAAATGAATAGGGCAAACGGTATCAGCACCTGCATATTCCGGAGGGGAGGGTTTTTAACCGATCAGAGTGCTGCTTTTGCCCGTAACAAAAGTTAATTCTACCTTATTTGTGGTACAAGCAAGGCAGCGGTTGATCCGACAAAAAATATGGTGAGCAGTGCTGATTTATTCTTCCATGCGGAAACCTTCGCGTCAAAAAGCAGCATTTCTGTCAATCTTGCATGTGGCTTCTTCCTTATTTCACCACTAAAACACTACCTTTGCCGTCTTGCCCAAAACCCGTCACAAACCTTTGAAAATCAAAGGTTTGTGACGTATATATTCCGACCTTTCCTCTCTAATCTTGTCCGGTCTGTGAAACGAGTGCAAATATTGGCCGCTCCGGCTCCGCTACCCAACGATCATGTGGTTATTCTGGCCGATAAGAATCGCCTGGAGCCACTGGAAAGTTTGTTATCGCCTTCCGAATTTCTTTTCCTCCGTAGTGCAGTAGCGCGGGAAGCGCATAATTTCTTCTTCCCGCAAGGAGAAGGGTCCATTTTCGTACGCCTGTTGAAACCGGAAAAAGAGCCCGCTATGGCTCTGGAAACCCAGCGGCTGGCCGGCAACGAGCTTTTACGCGAACTGCGCCAGCTCAAGATCGAAAGCGTCTTTTTGCGTAATTGCTGCGCCGAAAACCCTGCCCTGGCTTTTGCCGAAGGCCTGGCGCTGGGCAGTTACCAGTTCCTGAAGTACTTTACCCAACCCGAGAAAAAGGCAAAACCGCTCCACGAGATCCGGGTAGACAGCGCGCTGGCGACTGAAATAGAAATTAAAGAATTGAACAGTATAGTGGAGGCTACTTTTCTGGCCCGCGATCTGGTGAATGAACCGTATTCCCACCAAAGTGCGGAGCAACTGGCCAATGCGCTGGAGGAAGCCGGCGCATTGGCCGGTTTCAACGTAGAGGTGCTGGGACTGGATAAGATTGAAACGCTGAAAATGGGCGGTTTGATAGCCGTAAATAAAGGCAGCCAGGCGCCTCCGCAGTTCTGCATTCTGGAATGGAAACCCGCCAATGCCCATAATACCCGGCCTGTCGTACTGATTGGTAAAGGCGTCGTGTTTGATACCGGCGGACTCAGCCTCAAGCCCACGGAGGGCATGGACTACATGAAATGCGATATGGGTGGCGCCGCAGCCGTGGCCGGCGTGCTTTCCGTGGCGGCCCGTACCGGCCTGCCCGTGCATCTGATCGGCCTGATACCGGCTACCGACAACCTGATCGGCGCCGGGGCCTTTGCGCCCGGCGACGTCATCACGATGTACTCCGGCAAAACGGTGGAAGTGATGAACACCGACGCGGAAGGTCGGCTCATCCTCGCCGATGCCTTGCACTACGCCCAAAAATACAATCCCGAACTGGTCATGGATTTTGCCACCTTAACCGGCGCTGCCGTACGCGCACTGGGCAGTCAGGCCATTTGCTACATGGGTACGGCTTCGGCAGAAGTGAAAAAAGACCTCGAAACAAGCGGCTGGCTGACCTACGAACGTTTAGTAGAATTACCCCTTTGGAAAGAGTATGGGGACGAACTCAAGAGCAATATTGCCGATCTGAAAAACCTGGGTTCCGGCAACGCGGGCATGATCACGGCCGGCAAATTCCTGGAACATTTTACCGGCGATTATCCCTGGCTGCATCTCGACATCGCCGGGCCTGCCTATCTTCGCACGGCTAGCGGCTATCGGACCAAGGAAGGTACGGGGGTCTGCGTTCGCCTGATGTACGATTTTCTGAAAAAACATTATCCGGATAAGAAAATGGTGAATAAGGAAGGATGAGCTATTTTGTGCATCGTTCACAATTCCCCCGTTCAGCGTTTATAGTTCATCGTTTATAGTTTCTAATATGAGCAACATAACCATCGGCATTAGCTGCGGCGATATCAACGGCATTGGCCTGGAAGTCGTTTTGAAAGCGCTGGCCATCAAGAATATCGGGGACAAGTATAAACTTGTCATTTACGGCAGCACCAAAGTGGTGGCCTACCATAAAAACATCATCACCCAGGACAATATTCAGTTTCACTCCGTGACGAGCGTGGCTGAAGCACTGCCAGGGCGCCTCAATATCATCAATTGCTGGCCGGACAACGTCAACATAACCTTGGGCAAAGCCACCGATTTAGGCGGAAAATGTGCTTTTGACGCGCTGGAAAAAGCGGTAAAAGACCTAAAATCAGGCGAAATTGATGCGCTGGTGACTGCCCCGATCAATAAAAAAGCCATGCAGCTGGCTAATTTTCCTTTCGTCGGCCATACCGAGTACATCACCAGCGAATTCAAAGCCAAGGATTCGTTGATGCTGATGGTTTCCGACAATTTACGCGTCGGTCTGGTGACGAACCACCTGCCGATCCGGGAAGTAGCCGCGGCCATTACCCGGGAAAAAGTGCTGCGTAAAATCCTGATCATGGCAGAAACCCTGCGCATAGATTTTGATATTGCGCGGCCAACCATTGCTGTTTTCGGACTGAATCCCCATGCCGGCGACGAAGGCGCCATCGGCGACGAGGATGGTAAGATCATCCTGGCGGCGATCGAAGACGCCAAGGCCAAAGGGGTGCTGGCATTCGGTCCTTTTCCGGCCGACGGATTCTTTGGTTCCGGTCAGCATGTAAAGTTTGACGGCATCCTGGCCATGTACCACGATCAGGGCCTGGTACCCTTTAAAGCCCTTTCTTTCGGCGCCGGCGTAAATTACACGGCCGGTCTGGCTTCAGTACGCACTTCCCCCGACCACGGTACGGCTTACGATATTGCCGGGAAAGGCGAGGCCGATGAAAGTTCCTTCATCAAAGCATTCTATCTTGCTGCCGACATCGTGCGCAACCGGAGTGAATACCTCGATATGCATGCCAACTCCATCGAACGCCGGAAACAAAGAGCGCTGGTGAGCGAAACCGGCGAAGATGAACTGATGGAAGACGTGCCCCCGGGCGAATAATTTAGTACTGCCAATTCCCAGGTTTGCCTGATCAGGTAAATCAGTCGTGAACAACTCAAAACGAACAACTTATGGATGCCATTCTCGGCATTGATGTAGGCGCATCCGGTATTAAGGGCGCTCTGGTAAACCTCGAAAAAGGCAAACTACACGGGGAAAGATTTCGAATTCCTACTCCCCAGCCATCTACGCCCGAACATCTGGCGACTGCTTTCGCAGAAATGGCGGAATTTTTCAATTATAAAGGACCCATTGGCTGCGGTTTTCCGTCCATCGTTAAAAATGGGGTTGCGCTTTCGGCCGCCAATATCGACCCTTCCTGGGTAGATGTGGATATTGAAAAAACCTTTGGAAAATCAACGGGTTGTCCGGTATTTGCTACTAATGACGCGGATGCTGCCGGCATTGCGGAAATGCGCTACGGCGTCGGACGCGAAGAAGAAGGCCTGGTCATGTTAATCACCATTGGCACTGGTCTGGGTTCAGCCTTATTCTACCGTGGGCAACTGGTTCCGAATACGGAACTTGGACACGTATTATGGAAAAATGGCAAGTCGGCCGAGCAATATTGTTCTTCGGGCGCCCGCGAGCGGCTAAAGATCAGCCGAAAAGAATGGGCCGGCCGTTTTAACGAATACCTGTTGCATCTGGAGCGTTTGTTTTCCCCCGACCTGTTCATTCTGGGTGGTGGCGAAAGCAAGTTTTTTGATGCTTATAAATCGCTGCTGCATACCAATGCCCGGGTTATACCGGCTAAACTGCTCAATAATGCGGGTATTATCGGCGCTGCCGCCTACGCTGCCGAACAGAAGTAGCCATCTGGCCAGCGTACTAAGAATTTGTTTAAACATTCCTGAGTAAGCTGGCCAGATGCAACGATCAGGTAGAACCTTAGGCAGATCTTATTCGTCCTTATCCATCCTTACCACCTGACGATCCATGCTTTCTTTGGCATCCAATTCCCGGTCGCGCCGGCGTTTTTCCCGTGCCGCGACGATTATACTGATTTCATAAAGCAGCAGCAGGGGTATAGTGACGATCAACTGCGACATCACGTCGGGCGGCGTGATGACACCGGCTACCAGGACAATAAGCACGATGGCATGACGGCGGTAAGTGCGCAGGTCTTTCGGACCGATGATGCCGATCTTCGTCAGGAAATAAGCGACGATCGGCATTTCAAAGATCAATCCGGTGGGCAGTGTAAACATCGTCATATACGACACATACGAGTCCAGCGTAGGCGATACGTCCAGCCCTTCTACGGTATAACTAGCCAGGAAACTGATGGAGAACGGCGCAATAACGAAGTAGCCGAACAGATTGCCCAGCATAAAAAGCAGTGAACAGGTTATTACGACGCCGCTGGCGGCCTTCCGCTCAACCTCTAGTAAACCTGGGCGCACAAAACGCCAGAACTCCCAGAAAATATACGGAAAAGCACAAATGACGCCCAGGCAAAAGGAAATGTACATGTGCGACATAAGCGCTTCGCCAAGTTCCCGGGTGATTACATTAAACTTTGGGGGCGTAAAACACATTTTATCGCCTAGTCCGGCCCAGTTGGAAAAATTGCAAATAATCCGATAGGTTGGAAAATCCGGATTACGCGGACCGAACATCAGGGAGTTGAATACCAATTCCTTGTTACTCAAAAAATAGACGGCAAATATGGATATAGCCAGTACTGAGCGTAGAATATGGCGGCGCAGCTCAGAAATATGATCAAAAAAAGTCATTTCTCCGCGTTGCGCTTTCAAACGCTCAATTTCATGCTGCTGATCAAGAGGCATAGGATACTCAAGTTAAAGAATGTCAACGGCTTGTTTCTTCAAATCGTTCTTTAGACACGCCAAAGGTAGAAGGTTAAGCAGAGCGAAGGAAGTTTAATCCAATTTAATGCGATTATCAATTGCCGGTAGACGGCGTCAAAATGTGGTTAAAGTGGACCAGAACTGCCGTTATTGGGTCTTTATTTATCCAACTTTGCAATCTCTTTCAATCGGGTCCCTGGGGAGACCGATAATCCAACAATCATACGTGCATAAACCGACCTTAGTTTCATGAAAAAATTATTGCCATTTTTGTTTTTGTTACTCCACCTGGCGCTTATAGCCCAAACACCCAGCCGCAGCTCTGCCCGGGGCAACTATCTGGAAGCCGGTTTTTTATTCGGGTTGACTTCTTATTCCGGGGATATAACGGAAAAAGCGATTGACATATCCGAAATCCACCCTGGTTACGGTGCGTATATGCGCTATCATTTTAACACCCACTTTTCCGCGCGGGCCCATGTGTATTCGGGTTCTGTTTCCGGAGACGATGCTAACTCGTCCACGTTGAAAGAACGCAAAATTCGTTTTTCTTCCAACATCGTCGAACTGGGTCTGGTGGGTGAATGGTTTCTAATTCCAAGCAGTCGCTTCTCCAACACAGGGGTGCATCACTTTTCCCTTTCTCCTTATCTGTATGCTGGTGTGGGTGTTACCTTCTCCAATGCCGATGCCGAATATTACGGGGCACCTGACCGCCGCAATGAGAACCTGCGCGTTCCGCTGCCCGAAGATGGCCTGGATAATACATTCATTCTCTTACCAATGGGAGCTGGCCTGCGGGCAGACGTACTTGATCGGCTGGTACTCGGCTTCGAGGTCGGCTGGCGACCCGTTTTTTCCGATGACCTGGATGGTATTCACTACAATGGCAATCCCTTAAAAGGTGACTGGTACTACTTTGGTGGTGTTACGGTCAGCTTCGTGCTGGGCAGCCCTAACAAACACCATCGTTGATTACGACGCTAAAAGCTGGTTTTCCAGCGCGCATCATGCAGAAAAAATCCTTGACCATTTTACTGGAAGCCATTTGGTGGGTACTCACCATACTGCTGGCTTTTACGCTGATCTATCCCATTTGGACCACGCTACCCGACTGGCCTTTTCAAACCTGGAACATCGTGTTCATTGTAGTGTTGGTCACTTTTTCCCGTTATATTTTCCTGCTGCGCTACACCTTCCTGGCTAAGCGGCAGGTATGGAAAATCGCCGGACTTTTGCTGATGTTTCCCGTCACCTTCCTCCTGATCAGCGGTTTACATGAATTCATGTCTTTCATCGAAGAACGCTCCTGGGAACCACTGACCGGCACCCTTCCAACGGATGAAAAACGCGCTATGGAAAGTTATATCTGGGGGCTTATGATTTTTTTTGGGGCCGGAAGCGTGATTTCCGCGCCGCTACTGGCCGGACGTTTGTTCCTCTCCGTTTGGCGCACC
>JANPIN010000089.1:0-60188 GCA_031425035.1 Saprospirales bacterium
GGTTCAACTTTGGGAGCGTTCGGACTACAAAAAAGTCGCCTGCGGGCGGGTAGGGATGACACGCTTAGGGAGCCGTCGGACGCAAAAAAAGGCGACCGACGGCGGGGATGGCAAAAACGAAGGCCCGCTGTGCAATTGCGCAGCGGGCCTTTTATATTCTCTAACTAACCATTCTTATTTTTCTGCGCTCACCATGGTGGAAGCGTTGGTCATTTCCACTTCCAGGGCTGGAGCGGCTGTCCATTCCAGTTGGTCAGGATTGCCTTCCGTGAAGAGGTCGAAAGATTGAACGCCTTGTTGCGTAGGCTGACCAACTTCATTCAGGCGGAACAGGCTCACGGTGGCTTTCATTTCAGCGTCGATCATGACGGCAGTAATTTCGTTGGCATTGGCGCCGGCTACAAAGTGCGTGGAAACATAAGCGCCTTGTTTGTCGAACAGCGAGATGCTGTAGGTTTTGGATCCTTTGCTGAAACCGCGAGCCAGGTTGTAAAGCACGGCGAAGTATTGGTCGTTCTCAAATTTGGCTACTGGTTCCGGGTGAACCGGCATGCCGCTGAATTCAGCGCTGCGCTCCAGTTCCGGAAGGAACTCGTAGTATTCCCAGCTCATGCGCTTCGCCTTTTCGGTAGCGGCAGTGCCGGTGATTTTGGCTTGCAAGTTCTGAGCGTCCAGTGTGTATGGCAGCGATGCCGTAGGGAACTGCGCCAGAAAATCCTGGAAAGACGGCGTTTGACCGTTCAGGTTCATTGCGAAGAAGCTTGCGAAAACAAGCGTAAGAGCCGGGATTAAGATAGATTTTTTCATTGTATGGATCGGTTATGGATTTTAAAATTTGTGCGATTAAAATGCTGAAGTTTGATGCGACTCGTTGTTTTTGCGTGCCGTTATATCTACTAATTCAAATCGCTTGCCAAAAATGACGGTACCGGTGATATTTGGTAAAAAAAATTTAAAAAGATGCTTTTTAGACTTTTTATGGTACTTATTTTCTGGCCAGCGGTCGATTTTTTCAGGAAACGGCACTAAACAACATACGAGTTATGGGGAACGGGCAGTTTTCATGTGTGTATATTTTTTGAATGAATGCCGCAATTCTCCACAGCATAAACAGGTCGAGGCAATTTTAACATACCCAAAAGCAAAAACCCATTGGCTCCGACGGAACCAATGGGTTGATTTAGGCCGAAGCCCTTTAACCTGACTAACAGGGTTATTTTACTTTAGCCTTGCTGATTTTCCCTGTGGCTTTGTGGCTAGCCGCTTTGGAACTCACCGCAGCGCCATTCGGTACGGTCGGCGCCAGGCCGTTGACCGACCCCTGCACATACGTACCCCAGGTCAGGTTGTTGGCGCCCTCGCGATGCGTAAGGGCTTTTTCGATGGCCATGTTGGCGGCGTTTTCTACCACCCATTCGAAATTTTCTTCCCCGACGGAGGTCACTTCGGCATCGGGCGCCGGATTGCAAAAATCAATGGCGTACGGAATGCCATCGCGGATCGCAAATTCCACGGTGTTGAAATCGTAGCCCAGCGCGTGGTTAATGCGCAAAACCAGGTCGTGCATCTGCTGGCGCAGCTCGTTCGAAATTTTATAATCGGCCACATAACGCAGGTGGTGCGGGTTGCGGGGCTCATAGTCCATAATCCGCACGTACTTGCCGCCCAGGCAGTAGCAGCGGAAATAGGCGTCGAAATTGATGTTTTCCTGCAACATCATGACCAGGGTATTGGTCTCGTTGTAGTCGCGGAAAAACTCTTCGAAATTATTCACTTTGTACACGCTTTTCCAGCCGCCACCGGAGTGGGGCTTCATGTACAGGGGAAACCCGCCCAGATATTCGATCATTTGTTCCCAATCGAGCGGATATTTCAGGTTGCGGAAACTCTGGCCGCTGGTATCCGGCGGCATTTCTTTGGAAGGCAGCAGGATGGTTTTCGGAACGTGGACGCCGATTTTAGTGCTCAGACAGTTGTTAAAAAACTTCTCGTCGGCACTCCACCAGAATGGGTTATTCAGTACGGCGGTCCCATTGAGGGCGGCATTTTTCAAATAAGCCCGGTAGAATGGTACGTCCTGGCTGATGCGGTCGATCATGACGGCATAAGGGGTGGGTTCTCCCTGCATCAGCTCATCCACGAGGGTAGGTTCGGCATGGATGCCTTTTACGTTTTTGGCGTTGACCCGGGCGACGAAAGCCTCCGGGAAGGAGCTCTCCTTACCATGCAGTATTCCGATTTTTTTCATGCTGTTCCGAAGTTGAAGATTTAGATTGGTTAGATTGGCCGGCTGAACGGCAACATGGACCGCTTTGACCGATAAAGGGCGCAAACAGTTTCATAGCGACAAAACTACTCAAAACGGCATTTGCACCAAGGGTTCGGTAAAAAAATTGAAATCAGACGATGATCACCGGCTTTTATGCCTGGGAAACAGAAAAAAGCCGATCAATAGTCCACAATCGGCCCGATCGGCGCAATTACCGGACGCGGCGATACGCGGCGGAACAGGGTATCCAGTTGCACTTCCTGGCCGTCGTATTTAGCGTAGAGGGTCAGCACATGCGGACCGGCCTTTTTGAACGTGAAGTGCATTTCCTTTTGCTCGAAAGTCTTGCGTACGCCTTCGCCATAGTCCAGTTCATAGATCGCGCCCTGTCCGAAATTTTCCATCACCACTTTGTAGGGGCGGTCCTGCTCCGGTTTTTCGTATTCATGCAGCAGGTTGCCGGGTATGCGCTGGATCTGCTGGGTAGCCTGCGGATCCGCGCGGCCTTCCGATCCTTTGGCCTGCACCAGGGAGCGGTCTTCATTACGTCCGGTCGGGGTTTTTCTGGCAAACTGAATGACGGCCAAACCGATCCCACCGACGACGGCCAGCAGGATGAGCAACATGGTTTCGCGATTTTTCTTCTTTCCTTCCGGCACTGGTTTCGTCTCTTCCATGGCTGTAAATTGTTCGGTGAAAAATATTCAGGGCGCTAAGGTAAGCGGAGCGGACAAAAAACTGTTGCGTAAGGGCGGCGCATAAAGTCCGTCTGTAGCGCGCTACCTTTGCAAATATGAAAATTTACCTGCACGACAGTCTGAATTTTATCGCCAAAATCACGCCCCGCCGGGTGTGGAACCTGGCCAAAGTACTGTCGTCCTACTACCTCACCCGCTGGCTGCGCCGCCCGATCCAGTGGGGCATGCCCGTCACGGTCAGCGTGGAACCCACCACGGCCTGCAACCTGCACTGCCCGGAATGCCCCTCGGGTCTACGCTCTTTCACCCGCGATACGGGCAACCTGAAAGAAGATTTTTTTCGCCGTACGGTGGATGAGTTGCACCGCGACCTGCTGCATTTGATCTTTTACTTTCAGGGCGAGCCCTATATCAACCCCAAGTTCCTGGATATGGTGCAGTATGCGCATCAAAAGCGCCTGTTCACGATCACCAGCACCAACGGGCATTTTTTGAACGATACCAACGCCCGCCGTACCGTAGAATCCGGTCTGGACCGGCTCATTATTTCGGTGGATGGCACCACGCAGGAAACCTACGAACAGTACCGCGTCGGTGGGCAGCTGAAAAATGTGCTACAGGGCGCCCGCAACGTAGTAAAGTGGAAAAAACAACTGGGCAGCCGCAGTCCGCACATCATTTTTCAATTTCTGGTGGTGCGCCCGAATGAGCACCAGATCCCGGAAATCTACCGCCTCGCCAAAGAGATCGGGGTCGATGAAGTGCGCCTGAAAACCGCACAAGTCTATGACTATGAGCAAGGTAACCCGCTCATTCCCACCCAGGACCGCTATGCCCGCTATCGCCAAACGGCAGATGGCAGCTGGCAGGTAAAACATGCGCTCGCCAACCATTGCTGGAAACTCTGGCATGCCTGCGTCATTACCTGGGATGGACTGGTGGTACCCTGCTGTTTCGATAAAGACGCCGGGCATCGACTGGGCGATTTAAAAAAGACCCCCTTCCGCACACTGTGGAAGGGGGCCGCTTATCAGCAATTTCGCCGCAATATTTTATTAGGCCGCAGTGAAATAGATATTTGTCAGAATTGTACCGAAGGTTGTAGCGTGTTTGCTTGAGAAATTAGGGGGCAGGTGATAGGTGACAGGAGGCAGGGCTCCAATTCCGCATTCCGCAATCCCTATTCCGCATTCGGCTTAGTGTTCCCCGTGTACGGCCGCTTGTTCCCGCTGATATTCCTCCGTTAATTTTCTTTGCAGATCTGGTGGCACCGCGCCATATTCGGCAAAAGTAATGGAAAACTTGGCCTTGCCCTGGGTGAGCGAACGCAGCGCGGAGGAGTATTTATGCAGTTCCTTCAACGGTACCCGGGCCTTGATCACCTGATAATGGCCGTCGGCGTCCATACCCATGATGATGGCGCGTCGGGTTTGCAGATCGCCCATCACGGAGCCCATCACGTCGGCGTCGCACATCACTTCCAGGTCGTACAGCGGTTCGAGTAGTTGTGGTCCGGCCTTATGGAAAGCTTCTTTGAAAGCCATGGTCGAGGCGATCTGGAAAGCCATATCATTGGAATCCACGTCGTGCATTTTGCCGTCGTACACACTGATCCGAATATCTCGGCAGTAGGAACCGGTGCCGGGGCCCTCCTCCATTTTAGCCATAATACCTTTTTTAATGGCGTTTATGAAGCGGCTGTCAATCACGCCGCCGACAATGGCCCAGACAAAGGAAAGTTTGCCGCCCCATTTCAAATCTTCGACTTCAATATTTTTGGCGTTCAGGCCATGCGGCGCGGGTATACCTTCATAATAAGGTTCTAGCCGAATGTGTACTTCGGCAAACTGCCCGGCCCCACCCGACTGTTTTTTATGCCGGTAGTCCTGGTTGACCTCTTTGGTTACACTTTCGCGGTATGGAATGCGGGGTTCGATAAACTGGAGCTGCACCCCAAAATTCTGTTCGGCCTTGTAGCGCACAATTTCCAGGTGCATTTCGCCCTGGCCCTGCACAATGGTCTGTTTGAGTTCCATACTTTGTTCAACCAGCAGGGTCGGGTCTTCTTCCTGAATGGAATGCAGGGCGTTGGCCATTTTTTCCACTTCTGCTTTGCTGGGCGGCATTACGGCCATTCGGATACGCGGCGGCGGAAAGTGAATACGCTCGATCCGCAAATCGGAACCTTTCGGGTTGAGGGTCTGGTTGGTATGCGATCCTTTTAATTTGACCGTGCAGCCAATGTCCCCGGCCCGCAGTTCCTGCACCACGTCCCGGTTTTTGCCTTCACATTCAAAGAGTTGCGAAAAACGTTCCAGGTTGCCATTGTCCGCATTGGTGAGTTCATCGCCCGTTCTTAACACCCCGGAGTACACTTTGAAATAAGAAATGTTACCAACCTTAGGCTCATTGACGGTTTTAAAAATGAACACGCAGGGCCGCGCCGATGCCTCGCAGGGTTTAGAGCCACCGCCTTCCAATGCGGCAGCGGGCCGGTCGGCGGGACTGGGACACACGTCGTGGATAAAACCCATGATGCGTCCGCTGCCCATGTCCTGGCTGGCGGAGACGCAGAACAGCGGGTAAAACTGTCGGTGAGCCAGACCGATACACAGTCCCTTGGCGAGTTCTTCCTCATCGAGATTCCCTTCGTTGAAATATTTTTCCATCAGGGCGTCGTCATTTTCGGCGGCGGCTTCCACCAGCGCGTTGTGCATGGCGTCGGCGCGGGTCTGATGTTCATTGGGAATGGCTTTCTTTTCCGGCTTGCCACCACCGGGCGGGAAAACGTACATCACCATGCGCAGGGCATCGACAATCGCATTAAAACCAGGCCCGGTCTGCACGGGAAACTGGACCGGCAACACCCGGCTGCCGAAGCGGTTGCGCGCCTGGTCCAGGGTCATTTCAAAATCCGCCTTTTCGTGGTCCAGGTGATTGACGACAAACAGGGCCGGCGTATCATATTTATCAATGTATTCCCACAGCAATTCCGTACCCACTTCCACCCCGCTCCGGGCATTGAGCAACACCAGGGCGGTGTCGGCTACTTTCAATGCGCTGACGACTTCCCCGGAAAAATCATCCAATCCCGGCGTATCCAGGATGTTGATTTTGGTGTCTTTCCAGGTGCAATGGAGGAGGGAAGCGAAGAGCGAATGGCCGCGCTGCTGTTCGAGGGCGGTGTAGTCGCTCTGGGTGTTGCGATCGCCGACAGTACCGCGCCGGTTGATCGCTTTGGCTTCGTAAAGCATGGTTTCGGCAAGGGTGGTTTTGCCGGAGCCGGAGTGTCCCACCAGGACGATGTTCCGGAGTTTTGCTGTTTCGTAAGCTGCCATGAGCAAAGGAGAAATTTGGTGAACGGATGGCCAGAAGAGAGAAAGAATAAGGCGTAAACGCAGTTCCTAAAGCGTTCTCCCTTCCGGCTTCATAGTAAACGGGCAGAAAGCATGATGTTGAAATTTTGTTTGGTGAAACAATCTGCTTCGGGCGGTTAAAGTAGGTGAGTTTGTTAAATGGGCGTAATAAATGCTGAATTTTTTACGGAGATTTTTAAAAATATTTTCGGTACAAAAAAATCCCCGCTCTTGCGCCAGGCAACAGCAGGGATTCCTAAAATTTTAGGGTAATTATGCTTTAGAACGCGTGCTTCAGCTCATTTTCGACAAACCATTCCAGCGAAACCGGTTCGGTCAGGTTATTCGTTTCCACGTAGCCGGCATAGAATTCTGAACCGTTCATGGCGTCCTCCATTTCCAGAAAACCGTCGGCAATGGTTTCCGGTAAACCAGCCTGCAACATCCCTGCCCTGGCGTCGGTCGGTGCAAATTGAATATAAGGCAGTTCCGGCTTGCCAATGGCCTGACCAATGGCGCGGGTGACTTCCGGTAAAGTCAGTTTGTAGGCGCTGATAAACTCGTGGCTATGACCGCTGAAGGAGAGGTCGAGCAGGCGCTGCGTGGCTACTTTCGCAATATCGCTGGTGTGGACTATGGCCACCTGGCGGTCCGGCGCCACGGTAGATCCGTTAATGCCGGCATGTTTGATCATGTTGACCGAGGAAAACAGATTTTCCATGAAATAACCGGGACGCAGGGCCAGCACCTCCAGCCCGTCAACCTGATGTAAGGCTTTCTCCAGTTCGCCAATGCCGCTGACCGGACCTGCGCCGGATGGCATGTGCGCGCCAACTGAGCTCAAAAGCACCACTTTCGGGACTTTAGCCGCCTGTAATGCCGGAATAAAAGCATGGATCAACTCGCGCTGGTAACCGATCCAGTCATTCGTGTCATACTTCGGCGGGATCATCAGGTAAACGGCAGTCGCACCCTGAAAAGCTTCGGTTAAAAAATCAGTATCATTTAAATCGCCAACCGCCGTGGTAGCGCCTTTGGCCACCAGATCAGCCAGTTTTTCAGCGCTACGGCCAATAGCCTTGACGGGTTTGCCCGCAGCCAGCAGGTTTTCGGAAATGCGTTTGCCAGTGTGCCCAGTGGCGCCAGTAATAACGTACATAAGAAGTTGTTTTTAAAACATACATACCAGTCGGTATGTAGTAGTGAAAAAAAATTAGTGTCTAAGTGTGTCTAAAAAGGAAGACAGCACTTTCATGTTATTTTTGAAAACAACGGCGTCTTTCCGCACTTTGGCAGTGGAGTAAGCGCCTTCGATAGCGGCAAAGAAAAAGG
The DNA here is from genome assembly GCA_031425035.1 of Saprospirales bacterium. GTDB lineage: Bacteria > Bacteroidota > Bacteroidia > Chitinophagales > Saprospiraceae > M3007. Next base: position 7,656 of record JANPIN010000089.1, read on the forward strand.
GCGCGATCTGTTCGGGGTCGATTTCCGGACGAACCAAACCGTCGGATTGCCCGCGACGCAGCGCCGTAGCCACGCTGCTGTGAATCTCATCCACGATTGCCTGCATGCTGATGCGGAAATCCTCTTCAATCGGGCTCATTTCCTGTACCAGGTTATTGAGCGGACAGCCCAGCGTAACTTCTTCCTGCGTGGCCATATCCGCCAGCATGTGCAGGTGCTGCTGCATTTTATCAATCGGATTGCCCGTACAACGAGCCAGTTCCTGGTAAAAATGCAGGTAGCGCGGACGAATTATTTCCTCAATGATGGCCGAACCAATGGCCTGCTTACAGGCGAAATAATGGTACAAGGCACCCTTCGTAACGTCCATGCCCGCGATGACCTTATCGGCCCGCAGACCCTGAAAGCCGTTTTTACGGACATCCAGGAACATGTTCATCAGAATACGTTCGCGTGTATCAGGCAGTTGCATGGCACAAAGATACATACTAGTTGGTATGTTGCAAGGGTTAGTTCAATTTAACTGCTTTTTTAATTACCTGGCGGGTTCCCCAACCCCAGGTGAAAACATAAGCGCCCGCCGGCCAGCCGGAGGTATCCAGGCCCGACGGCCAGTTGGTGGCTTGCAAAACGGTTTGGCCCCAGGCATTATATACGTGTAAGTAATCTGGTTGTGGGCCCTGAAAGACTGGCAGTTGCACCGTTTGGCCAAAAGGATTGGGCGTCAGGCGGGTTTCCAGTTCATCTGCAGTTTTCGTATTTACCATTTCCGGTACCCAGGCGCCGACATCAAAGGCATAGGTCCGCGCCGGCGTGATGATAATGCCGTTGACGGTAACCCGCTCATTCGCCAGGTAGCCGCTGCGGTTAGTGCCAAAAGCAACGGCTTCGGCCTGCCCCAGCGTAAAAACATTGCCTAATTCGAGCCGGCGTTTGTTGCCGTTGAAAAATAACCCGTCCTGCCAGTCCCACAACAACCAGCAGAAAATTTGCGGCACGCCGCTGATGTCATAACCTAGTAGTATGAGCAGTTTACCATCGGGCGACAGGCTGGCGCCGGTGATCTGTCCCTCCGTATTGAAAGTTTCCAGTGGACTGGCCTGCCCGGTACTCGTATTTACTACGTAGTGGGTAGTGGTGCCATTTTTTCGGTTTTTAGTGAATAAATGCGGGCTGCCATTGAAGAAAATCATGGCTTCGCAATCATATACCGTGCTATCTGCGGGCTGGGTGCTGAAATCCGTCTGGTCTGTGTAAACAAAGGGGAAGAACTTCCATTCGTCATCGTCTATAGACTCGGTAGCGTCACTCCCAATATCGCTGATGGGTAAGCGGTAAATGCCGAGATCCTGGCGATCATTTTCATTATTACCAAAATCGCCGATATATAGCCGCGTGCCGTCGGTGGTTATGTCTTCCCAGTCCTCGTTACTGGCATTTTTGAGTTTCACCTTTTGGGGTAAAGCGCCGGTCTCCGGTCCTACCTGATAAAATTCGTCCGGATTCCCACTATCGGCATGGCCCCACCAACGGCCGTCGGCGTATACCAGGCCACTGATCTCGTTCAAATCACTCGCCAGATTGGCTTTGATCATCGGCATGTAACTGGTAACGGGGTACAAACAACTGCCATCATTACTCGTAGCAGTCGATATATAATTCAGGGCCTGCGGATCCGTGCAGCCGGATTGAGCAGATAGATGCAGTGGGAGCGCGGTTAAAAATAAAAAAAACAGCGTTTGAAAAAAAAATTGGCCCATAAAATCGGTATTTTACTTTAAATAATTTCAACAAATGTAGGGCGACTAACGTTAAAGATTTTTATAATTTAGTTGAAAATGAGTGACTTAAGCAAAAAAGCAAAAAAAACAGGCATTTCAATTATTCAACAAATCGCGTTTTTTGTACTTTGCCGCCCTTGCTTCCTGCTGCACTTTTGTAACATCAATCGCAGGTAAGGAAGTGACCGGGAAGCAGATGCTGCGTTTTGATACCAGATTAGAAACTTTTCATGAGATTATATACGGGAAACCGGCGCGGTGCAAACGAGCACCGCGCTTTTTTTATTTTTAGCCCACAGGCCTGCCAGTCACCCGGCATAATAAGCGTACATGGTTTCACTAAAATCGAAAACAAGCATCCCCCCACTCCCAACTAACAAACCTTTTCAAACCAACAAACCCTCCCAAATCACCTATTTGAAAAATAATTTATAGAAATTTATTCTATTATTTGATTGTTTTTTTCAACAAAATGGGGGCAAAAGGCAACCGGTAAATAATTAAAGTAACACATTTGCCGAATAAATTAACCGGTTTTAGCGGATATTCGACCGTATTCTAAAACTGAGCTGAAAATTTTGTTTTCAACAAATGCATTTTTTTGTCCTTGACTCTCCAGGCAACCTGCTGCACTTTTGTATCATCAATAAGGAACAACGACGGCGCAGCGAACAACGAGAGCAACATTGATCACAGATTCTGAAACTTTTCATGAGATTATATACGGGAAACCGGCGCGGTGCAAACGAGCACCGCGCTTTTTTTTTGCCCCTAAGATCATGGTGTGTTTCAAACCGAAAACCGTAACTCCTTGATACTCGTAAATAATAATGTGCAAAGCGAGCCAGAAAACGGGAAAACAGGTGGGCGATAACAGACTGTTTTTTGTCCTTTTTTTCAAGGGCAGCCAGACCCCATCTTTGTGACATCAACAGCTAAGAAGTCGTGTGGAGTACTAGCCGGTTGATCACAAATACGACAAACTTTCATGAGATTTATAACAGAACACTGCGGAGCGAATGAGCCCTGCGGTGTTCTGCATTTTCAGGCCTGTTCTTGCGGCCTGATTCGTTGGTCATGGCGTTCAACTTTTACCCCCGCAGCCGGCTACGTCGGTAATCGGCAATGGCCCAGCGGATTTTGTCGTAGCCGAACTGATCCTCGAAATGTTCTGAAATTTCCTTGACCTGATACGGTTCTTTAAACAGCGGAAAGGCGCCTTGGATGATGTCCTGTTCTTCCGGTGATATCCATTCGTACAGATCCAGCATTTCCCCGCCTTCATACATGGTCGCCAAATGGCTCTGTACCGTCACCACGCTAATGCCCCGGGTGCTGGCAATTTGTTCCAGGCTGTTTTTCTGCCGGTACAGATCCCAGGTTTGCAGCGCCGAACTACCCACCACCCGCACGCCGTCATTGGTTTTCTCCAGCATATAGCGTCGGATTTCCGCAATAAAAGCATTGCCATACAATTGTAGCTTTCGTTCGCCTACCCCGCTGACCTGCTGGAAATCATAGTCGTTGAACGGCTTTTTCTCGGCCATATCGGTCAGCGTAGCGTCGGTGAACACAATATAAGGCGGCACCCCCTGCTGCTGAGCCACCTCCCGGCGGAGGGCCACCAGCCGGTCGAACAGTTCCTCGCGCTGCACCTCGCCCTGCGGCCGGGCTTTGAGTACGGGCAGCCGTTCTTTTGGAGAAGCCGTTTTGAGCACGGGCATCACCAGATTCACCTTTTTTGCCTCAAACAGCACGGCGCGCCCACTGGCGGTTACCTTCAGATAGCTCCCCTCATCATAGGCAATTTCCACTAAACCCGTGTGCAGCATTTGCGACAGCAGGTATAACCAGGCGTCGTAACTATGTTCCTTGCCGGCCCCGTAGGTCTTGATCTGATGATACCCGGCTTCGAATATTTCCCGGCGCTGACTGCCGCGTAACACGTCGATAAGCAGGTTCATGCCTACTTTTTCTCCCGTTCGCAGTATAGCTGACAGGGCTTTTTGGGCCACAGTCGTGCCGTCAAATTGCTGGGGCGGATTCAGGCAGACGTCGCAGTTGCCGCAGGTCGTATCGTAGGGTTCGCCGAAATAATTCAGCACGGTCTTGCGGCGGCAAACCGGTGCTTCGGCGAACTGGTACATCCGGTTGAGCTTGGCCATCTTCAGCTCTTTCTGCTCCAGACTGCTCTCCCCCTGCTCGATCATATCGCGGTAACTCTGCACGTCGCTGTAACTGAAAAAAAGCAGCGCTTCGGCCTTGGAACCATCGCGTCCCGCCCGCCCGATCTCTTGGTAGTACCCCTCCAGGTTACGCGGTAAATTATAGTGAATAACGAAGCGGACATTACTCTTATCGATGCCCATACCGAAAGCGATGGTGGCGCAAATGATCGGTGTACGGTCGTTGATAAAATCTTCCTGCACTTTATTGCGCTGAGCCGGGGGCACCTCCGCGTGGTAGTGGGCGGCTTTAAAACCTTTGGCGTTCAATTTTTCCGCCACGATCTCGCAGGTTTTGCGGCCCATGCAGTAGATAATGCCTGATTGTTTGGGATGTTTTTTCAAAAAATCAATGATCTGCTCCAGCCGTTTCTGGCCGGGCCGTACCTGCAGACTGATGTTTGGCCGGTCGAAAGACGCGATAAATACGGCAGGATCGCGCAGGTGCAGTTGATCGGCAATATCCTTGCGGGTCAGCTTGTCGGCCGTAGCGGTGAGCGCGATGACCGGCGTTTGCGGAAATTGATCCTTCAAAAAGCGCAACTGCGTGTATTCCGGCCGGAAATCATGCCCCCAGGCCGAAATGCAATGCGCCTCATCCACCGCGAACAGGGAGATTTTCATCCGTTTCAGCAAAGGCTGGAAACCCTGCGAAACGATCTTCTCCGGGCTGACGTAGAGGAGCTTGATCTTCCCATTCAGCACATCTTCCTCCACTTGCCGGCTCTGGCCGCTGTCCAGACTGCTGTTCATAAAAGCGGCATGCACCCCGTTGGCCCGCAGCCCTTCCACCTGGTCTTTCATGAGGGCGATCAGCGGACTGATGACCACGGCGGTCCCCTCCAGCGTGAGCGCCGGCACCTGAAAGCATACGCTTTTGCCACCACCGGTGGGCATCAGGACCAGCGTGTCGCGGCGGTCGTAAATGGCCTGAATAATATCCGCCTGTAGGGGGCGAAAGGCATCGTAGCCAAAAACTTTTTTAAGCGTAGCGGAAGCGTCGGAAAGGGACATGGCCGGTTGGGTTCATGATTGGAGACCGGCAAAAATAACAAAATGTTTTAACTCGAAAATGGGTTGAGCCGAAATGAACCGAAATGAGCCGATTAACAGCGTTGTTGTGGTGGGAGCGCCACGCCAGAGATCGCTAAATTCCTGGCTCCGGCGCTCCCACCGCAGTAACGCTAATATATCGCCCTGCTGTTTTGCAGGGTTGTCCGCAGGTCCGGTACGAGGCGGTCCGCAGCCTGCACCAGCATGTCTTCATCGCGGGGAAAAGGCAGCGGCTGGTTGCCGATCCGGCGCCGGCTATCATCGCTGAGGGCGCGTTTATCGCCGCGGAAAGTAGAAGCATAATTTTCAAACAGCACTTCCGTGCCCAGATCGCGCTGGTCGAGCAAGGTGTTGTTCGCCCCGTTGTATATTTCGACGCGCCCGGTTAGTTTGGCCGCTTTACTCTGGAACACCTCTAATATATCGGCGCGCAGGCGGACGTAGCGTGGCGTTTTAATGTCGTTACCCAGCGAATCCTTGCGCACATTGCCCTTGGCATCCAGCACGTAGTCATAGCCATCCTGGATTTCCTTTTCGTCGGTATAAGCACGTTCATGCACTTTTTCCGGGCTGACGTCGATCTGGCGCACTTTAAAAACCACATTATAATCGTACTGTACCCCTGCTTCGGCCTTGAAATAGAAGGCTTTCCACTCGCTGTCCAGGTTGTTTTTACCGATGTTCAGCAGGCGTTCGGCGAAAGCGCGGGGTAGTACTTTATCGGACTGGTTTTTCACTTCAAACAGCACGTAGGAAGTCCCCAGGTCGCGGGCGCGGGCTTTCAACTCCGTTTTATCTTTATACGTCTGGAAATAGCGGTTTTCCAGTTCCGTCAGATCGGTGTAAGCCTGACGGGCAGCTGCACGGTCGCCCTTTTCACCTTTGGCCAGACCGGTCTGGGCCTGATTGTATAGATATTCAGCCGCTTTTTCGCAGCTCTGGGTTTCCAGTTGCGCAATATTGATCAGCTCAATTTTAGCCCGGTAGCCATTGCTGGCAGTGAGGGGAAGCAGGGGGCTCACCCGTTGCTGGCGTTCGCGGATCAGGCGATGGATGCGGTTGACCTTTTCCCAGTTCTCGTCGCGGTTCTGATTCACCAGGTTGTTGGCCAGGTTCAGATCGCGGGCCTGGGCTTTTTGAAAGGCCCGTTCCAGGTTTTGTACGTACTCGAGTTTTTTCTTGGATTTACCCGCCAGTTTGCGGACGCAAAATTCAATGGCGGAGTCATAGTCGCCGGTTTCGGTCATTTTTTGAGCACTGTGGCAGGCACTCAGCAGGAAAGAAAGCAGGAAGGCGAAAGCGAGATAATAGGAAGCGGTACGCATGGCATTCGTTTTTGATTGTTTTCAAAATCTGCCCGCAAAATGCGCGGGTATAGCCACATCCGATTGCTAAAAGGTGTTAGGGCTTTCGCAAAGTTTGTTAAATTCCTAAACAGGGTGTAAACGCATTTGAACTAAATGTGAAACCAGGCTGACTATTGGCAATTTTTCCGCCGCGTATCCAGAATGTACTGGATTTTCCAGCCGGCTGCCGTTTTTACCAGCTGGAAAGAATCGGTGCCGCAGTGCGAAAATTTACCGTTCAAATAGAACTTATACGGCGCCCAGACACTCGCCAGAGCCGGCTCGACGTGGATGGCCTCGAACACGATCTTTTCCTCGTAGCGATCCGGTGAAGGCGATCCGACGAAAGCCACGAACTCGGAGAAATTTTCATTGACCAGTTCCAACTGGCCGCTGCGGTTGTTCATGTAGGTCTGAAAAACCGGCGTATCCATACAGGTGCTGCGCAGCATCGCCGTGTCTTTTTTTTCCATGGCTTCAAAAAAGTGATTGATCACCGTTTTAATCGCTTTCTCCTCTTTTTGGGCCATAGCATTTTGCGCAAATAAAAAGCCAAGCGACAACATTGCAATACGTAAGTAAGTCATGTGGAATGTTTTGATCAAAAATGCGCTGCCGGTGGTCCGGACTTTTTACTTTTCGATGAACAGACATGCCTTTCTGCGCCAAAAGCAATTTCACGCAACCGGATCGCACGTCAACTGTTGAAAAAGGCAACTTATCTTGTGCACCATTTTACATTCATTCCATTAACCATTCCTGTTATGACAGCCTCCTTTGTATCCCTTACGCAATCTGAAAAGCCCGTGCTCATCGATTTCTGGGCCACCTGGTGCGGTCCGTGCCGGGCCATGGGGCCGGTGCTGGACGATCTGAAAGCCGATCTGGGCGACCGCGTGCGTATTGTAAAAATAGACGTCGATAAAAATACCGAACTCGCCGTGCAAATGAAGGTCATGGGTGTACCCACGTTCATGGTTTATAAAAATGGCCAGCAACTCTGGCAGCAGGCCGGTGCCGTGACCAAAGAAGCCTTGAAAAAAGTGATTGAAAACGCCGAGAATCAATGAAGTACGGGTCGATTTTTTTGCTCGTGCTCTGTGGCTGGGCCTGCCAATCGAGCGTGAACGAACATGCCCAGCAGCCAGCATCCAGTCCGGCCGCTTATACCAGCACAATAGTAACGGATACGTTGCGCCCCGACTCCATGCAGGTGGAGAACAGCTATTTGCTGGGTAAATTCGATCCTGCCAAACGCGCCGATTTCGTGCTCTTGAAGGCGCCTTACACCGATCGTGCCGGCATGTGGCTGCGCAGAGAGGCATTCGAGGCGTTCCAAAAAATGTCTGCCGCGGCGCAAAAAGAGGGCATTACGCTGCGTATTATTTCCGCTACCCGCACCTTTCCCCAGCAGCAGGCGATCTGGGAGGGCAAGTGGGCGCGTTTTGCCAAAGATGCGCCGGCGCCTAAAGACCGGGCTTTGAAAATTCTGGAATATTCCTCCATGCCCGGTTCTTCCCGCCACCACTGGGGTACGGATATGGACCTGAACGACCTGAATAATCCTTCTTTCGAGGCCGGTGGAAAGTATGAAAAAGTGTATGCCTGGCTGCTGGCCCATGCCGCAGAATACGGGTTTGGGCAGCCTTATACGGCCGGTCGACCTACCGGTTACCACGAGGAAAAATGGCATTGGTCTTACCTGCCGCTCTCCCGGCCGTTCCTGAACCTTTACCGGCAGCGCATGAGTGAAAAAGACATTCAGGGCTTCCAGGGAGCGGAAACGGCGGCCGAAATCGGCATTGTTAAAAACTACGTGCTGGGAATTAACCCGGCCTGTCAGTAACCGGCAGCGCCTAGGTGGTGCGCGGCGCCAGGCGGTTATTCTCGTCGGGGAACAGGGCAATGGGCCGGAAAGTCTTGGCTTCTTCGGGCGTCATCAAAGCATAAGAAATAATGATGACGATGTCGCCCACCTGCACCCGCCGTGCTGCTGCGCCGTTCAGGCAGATCACGCCGCTGCCGCGTTCGCCGCGGATGGCGTAGGTTTCCAGCCGTTCGCCGTTGTTATTATTTACGATCTGCACCTTTTCTCCCTCCAGAATATTAGCGGCATCCAGCAGATCTTCATCGATCGTGATGCTGCCAATATAATTCAGGTCGGCCTGCGTGACGCGCACGCGGTGTATTTTGCTTTTAAAAATTTCGATCAGCATGGTCCTGTGTCCCGGAAAAATATGGGTGTGTACAACAACTGTACGGCGCTTTAGTTGGGCAAAGGTATATCAATAATTGATTTCCAAACCCGCTATCCAAAGCTGTCCTGCCGGTAACCCGGGGGTGCAAAAAACGGGTTTCAGATACAACCCAGGTCGACAATTTTCCTTTTTTTGCGCCGTTTAAGCCCGCAAAACGATCCACTTATGAAAAACATCTTCCTGTTCTTTTCCCTTGTACTGCTTCCTTTTTTAACCATTGCCCAGGTCATGGGCAATTATGGCAATCAGCAGCAGACTTACCAGAATGTGATGCCGAACGCCCAGTTTCGGGGCGTACCTAAATCGGCGACCATGCTGGATGGCAATCAGCTTGAGATCAGCATCAATGCGCTATCCAACCAAAAAGCCAGTTCCTACACCGCTATTTTCAGTCTGCTGCAGCTGGGGAAAACGGCCGATGAAACGAACACGCTGCTCAACACCCGGCTCAACGCTTTTTTGGCCGAGTTGAAAACCCTGGGTATTCCGGCCGCCGACATGTACGTGGATATGGTCAATTTTCTGCCGAAATACGAGTATGACGTGAGTAAAAAGCTTTTTTCAAAGAAGACCTATACCGAAATTCCCAAAGGATTCGAGCTACAGAAAAATGTGCACATTCGCTATACCGACGCCGCCCTGCTCGACCGGATCGTGACCGCCGCCGCCCGCCAGGAAATTTACGATATTGTGAAAGTAGACTACTTCGTCAAGGATCCGCAGGCGGTGTATGCGCAGCTCCGCGAGGCTGCTTTTTTATATTTAACCCAGATCAAAAATCAATATCGCAGTACCGGCCTGCGGCTCGATTCGGCGTATTTGGTGACGGCTGAAAACGCCTGGGTCGCTTATCCGATCAATCGCTATGAAACCTATCAGGCCTTCAGCGGCCAGCGCATCGATGCGGACGAAAAGGGTAATTCCGTCGTGAATGCGGCCGACAAACCCATTTCCCGCTTTTATAACGCGGTGCCGGCCAATGACTACGATATTGTCATCAACCCCGAAATCCTGGAGCCGGCCGTACAATTTTCCTATAACCTGATCCTGAAATTTACCCTGCCAGACCGCCGCCCAGGCATTAGAACCGAAATCAAAAAAGAATTCGTGCTGGTTACCCCCACCGGCGAAGTGAAGAGCCTGAAGGTGGAATAAAGTGATGAAGTGATGAAGTAATGAAGTGATTTTGGGCCCACGGATCTTAAGATCACTTCATTATTTCATCACCCCTTACTTCATAAAATTTGCCCTACTTTTGCGCCTCTTTTGCCTAAAAATGATGAGGTGATGAAATGGTAAAGTGATTTCTACGGCTCCGGGAGCTTTTTAATCACTTTATGACTTCATCACTTTATAACTTCATCACCCTATTACTTCATACAAATAATGAAGCGCACGAAGATCGCCGACGTAGTCCGTACCGAACCAACTGGCCAGGAAATGCTGGTCAAAGGCTGGGTAAAAGCCTTTCGCAACAACCAGTTTATCGCCCTCAATGACGGTTCTACCCCACATAATTTACAGGTGGTGGTAGACTTCGAAAATATCGATCCTGCCCTGCTGAACCGGATCAAGTATGGCGCGGCCATTGGCGCCACCGGCCTGCTCATCGAGTCGCAGGGCAAGGGCCAGAAAGTAGAACTGAAAGCCACGGCTTTGGAAATATTCGGCGACTGCAACCCCGAGGAATTTCCGCTGCAACCGAAGAAACAATCGCTGGAGTTCCTGCGGGAAAATGCCCACCTGCGTTTCCGGACCAACACCTTCGCCGCTATTTTCCGGACCCGCCACGCATTGGCCTACGCCATTCATAAGTTCTTCAACGACAGGGGTTTCTATTATTTAAATACGCCTATCATCACCGCCAGCGACGCGGAAGGCGCGGGTGAAATGTTCCGGGTGACCGCCCTGGATATGGAAAAGCCGCCCCGTAACGAAGCCGGCGACGTGGACTTCAGCCAGGACTTCTTTAAACGTTCCACCCACCTCACCGTGTCCGGCCAGCTGGAAGGCGAACTGGGCGCGATGGCGCTGGGTGAAATCTACACTTTCGGACCTACTTTCCGGGCCGAAAACTCCAACACCACGCGCCACCTGGCCGAGTTCTGGATGATCGAACCGGAAGTCGCTTTCGCCGACCTACAGGATAACATGCAACTCGCGGAAGACATGCTGCAGTACGTCATCCGGTATGCCCTGGAACACTGCGCCGACGACCTGAAAATACTGGAAGAACGCCTGCTGGAGGAAGAAAAAAGCAAACCGCAGGACCAGCGTTCGGAACTTTCCCTGCTGGAAAAACTGCGTTTTGTGACCGAAAACGAGTTTGAGCGCCTGACCTATACGGAGGCGATCCAGATTTTGAAAAATTCCAACCCGAACAAAAAGGGCAAATTCCAATATCCCGTGGAAGGCTGGGGCACCGACCTGCAAAGCGAACACGAGCGGTATTTGGTGGAAAAACACTTTAAAAAACCGGTCATTCTTACCAATTACCCGGCCGATATCAAGGCCTTCTACATGCGGCAGGACGAGCCGAAGGAAGGCGTGCCCGGTAACACCGTTTCCGCGATGGATATTTTATTCCCGGGCATCGGCGAAATCGTCGGGGGCTCGCAGCGGGAAGAACGCTACGACCGGCTGGTGCAGCGGATGGAGGCCATGGAGGTTTCTACCGAGGAACTGAGCTGGTATTTGGATACGCGCCGTTTCGGTTCCTGCCCGCACGCCGGTTTTGGCCTGGGCTTCGAGCGGCTGGTGCTGTTCGTGACCGGCATGACCAATATCCGCGACGTGATCGCCTTCCCCCGTTATCCGGGCAGCGCGGAGTTTTAAATGCTCCTCAATGCGTCCGATCCTGGGCCATGCGCACGACCTGCGTTATCAAATTGCGCGGAAAAAGTCGCGGCAGCAGCGATTGCACATAATTGAAAGCGCCATGCACCGCTACGACCTGGCCTTTTTCTGCGGTCTGGTAGCCGAATGCGGCCACTTCGGCGGAGGTTGGCATTTTTTTGCCTTTCACCAGTTTGGAACTCTCCATTTCGGCCTTGGCCTGAAAACCGGATTCGGTGATGCCCGGGCAGAGCGCCGTAACGGTCACGCCCGTCCCTTTTAGCTCGTTAGCGCAGCACCGTTTTTAACCAGAATTCCATTTGCTCGATGGCCGGTGTAAAGTCGATCTCACCGGCCTGGAGGGTGGTCGCATTCCGCACAATGCCATGTTTGAGCGCATCGGACAGGTAGAACAGATGGGTTGCCAGGGTCGCCGAAGGGGCCGTAATAGCCAGGGCCTGATCCGCAGAAGCTCTACGGAGCAGGGAAATAAGAAAGACCTCCTCTCCGGCTTTGGTCTCTTTATATAACTCGTCGAAAGTCGGTTCCAGGCGGTGCAGATTATCCACCGAAAGTCCGGTCAGGTGCAGCACCTCGCCATAGCGGCGGATGCGCTCGGTCAGGAAAAAACGGATCTGCTTACGGACGTCGGGGTAGGCCAGGGTCTTCGTCTGCAAGTCGGCCATGAATGCCTGGGTTTCAGTCAGCACCACGGCGATAAAAATATCTTCCTTGTTTTTGAAGTAGTAATACAGGCTGGCTTTGTTCAATCCGGCCCGTTTACCAATATCCTCCAGGGTCGTTTTGTCGAAGCCGTAGCGCGCAAACACTTCGGAAGCGGCGCGCAGCACCATTTCCTTTTTTTCGTCACTTTTTGATTTTACTTCCATGGAATAAGGCCGGCTCATATTGGGCATGCAAAGGTCTTTCAACTTTTTTATTTTTAAAACTATTTTTAATAAAATTTGAAAAAGTAATTTTAAAAAACAAAACTCCTTGCAAATCAATGGTTTGCAAGGAGTTCGAAATAGTGGGTTCAGGGGAAATTACTGATCCCGGAGTGCCCGCCGTAAAATCTTGCCCACATTGGTCTTGGGCAGCTCGGTGCGGAACTCGACTTGTTTCGGCACCTTATAACCCGTCAGATTTTCCCGGCAGTGGGCAATTACCTCTTCGGCGGTCAGCGATGGGTCCTTTTTTACGATGAAAACTTTGACGACTTCGCCGGAGCGTTCGTCGGGTATACCGAGTGCGGCGGACTCCAGTACTTTGGGATGCATGGCCAGTACTTCCTCAATTTCGTTGGGATAAACATTGAAGCCCGACACCAGGATCATATCTTTTTTCCGGTCGACGATCTGGAAAAAACCATCGGCATGCATGAAACCCATATCGCCGGTATAGAGCCAGCCGTCTTTGAGCACTTTCTCCGTTTCATCGGGCCGTTGCCAGTAGCCTTTCATCACTTGCGGGCCCTGCGCCAGGAGTTCGCCGACATGGTCCGGACCCGGTGGCAGCGACTGGCCTTGTTCATCGCCAATGCGGAGGTTGGTAGAAGGCACCGGCATGCCAATGGTGCCCAGCCGCATCGTGCTATCGACCGGGTTCACGGTAATGACCGGGCTGGCTTCGGTCATGCCGTAGCCTTCGGTGAGCTGGCAGCCGGTGACTTGTTGCCAGCGTTCCGCAACGGCGCGCTGTACCGCCATGCCGCCGCCGACGGTGGCTTTCAGGCTGCTGAAATCGATGCCGGAAAACAGGGGCTGGTGCAGCAGCGCGTTGAACAGCGTATTCACCCCCGTGAGAATATTAGGCTTATATTTTTTCCACTCTTTAATAACGGCGGGTAAGTCGCGGGCATTGACAATCAATATGTTAACGCCGCCGACACTCATGAAAGCCAGGCAATTGACCGAAAAAGCGAAAATGTGGTACAGCGGCAAGGGGCATAAGGCCACCACTTTTCCGGGGGGTAAAACCGGCGCCAGCCAGGCCCGGATCTGCATCATATTGGCCAGCAGGTTGCGATTGGTCAGCATAGCGCCCTTCGATACGCCCGTTGTGCCACCGGTGTATTGCAGTATGATGGTATCGTCCAGCGACGACGTGAAAGGCTTTAAGGTGAATTTACGACCCTGATCCAGTGCATCGCTAAAGGCGACGGTGTTGGGGATGTTGAAGGCAGGGACCAGTTTTTTGACGTGGCGGACCACGAAATTCACGATCCAGCCTTTCATCCCCAGCATTTCGCCGATACTGGTCACGATCACGGTTTTGATCGGCGTTTCAGCCATGATCTGCTGTAACTGGGAAGCGAAATTTTCAGCAATAATGATCGCTTTGGCGCCAGAATCCACGAACTGGTGCTTCATTTCGCGGGGCGTGTACAGCGGGTTGGTATTCACCAGCACCAGGCCGGCCCGCAGCGCGCCGAACAAGGCGATGGGATACTGCAGCATGTTGGGCATCATGAGCGCGATGCGGTCGCCGGGTTCCAGGCCGCGGGACTGCAAATAGGCGCCAAACTGGGTGCTCAGGCGATCTACTTCCCCAAAAGTGAGCGTTTTACCCATGAAAACGAACGCGGGGGAGTCACGATACTTTTCAAAACTTTCTTCCAGCATATCCAGCAGGCGGGTGTACTGGGTCGGATCAATATTGGCGGGAATGCCAGCAGGGTAATGTTGAAGCCAGGGCTTTTCCATCTTTTAGGTTCAGTTAAAGGCAAGTTTGAAGAGGAAAAGTACGCAGTTTCCCAAATCCGTGGGCCTGGATTTTATTCCGGCAAAATTTTCAGCACATAAACCGGCTGTAAGGTCTCCAGCCGCTCGTCCGGATTTAAAAAACTTACTTTCAACAAGGCCACCTGGAAATGAGTGAAAGCATCGGCTCTGCTGCATTTTACCCCGTCTTCCCGTAGTTTTTCATAACCATACTGATCGGTATACACCCAGCCGCCGCCGTGTTGATTGGCCCATTGCTGTACCTGAGCGGTCGAATCCAGTTGCGGCAAAATCCGGCCGCTGTAAAAATCCAGGGCATGACCATGGCGGTTGTAAAAGGCCAGGCGATCGGCGGGTATCTCATTCGTTTTAGCCCATTTTGCGGCTGCCGAGGTGCTTTGATAGGGCAGCAAATGGGGGTAAAAATGAAAATTCAATACAAACGCGGCGCCTATGAAAGCCAGTACCGTGCGCTGAACCAGTACATCCGGCAGGTTTTCGGGGAATGGATTTTTGGCGATCCGGAACGCCAGCCAGCCGAACAAACCCAGCCAGGGCAGCCAGATAAGGAAGTTCCAGGTCGAAAAAACGTAGGCCGCCAGCAGAAAAGACGCCAGGGCCAGGATGGTCAGTACGCCGTATTGCAGGCGCGTCCAAAACCGGAGTGCCGCCGGGGAAAGGGGTTGATTGATCCAGCGCGCCACCAGTACGGCGGCCCAGGGCAAGGTGATGAAAATATAGTGCGGCAGTTTGTATTGCGAGAGCGATAAGGCCACAAAAGTGAGCAAAAAAGCGCCCAGGGAATAGATTTCCCCGCCGGCCGGCAAACGAAATTCCAGGCTCACCAACTGACGTATGCGCTGCCATAAACTGACCGGCAATAACAGCGGCCAGGGCAGGAACGCCCATAAATACACGTGCAGAAAATAGAAACCGGAGGTGTCGTTTTTCCAGACGTTGCCGCCGGTAATGCGCCCGAAACTTTGCTCCCAAAAGAAAAACCAAAGCCCGGAAACGCCGCTGCGCCCGTTTACGACTTTCTCCGGATGCAGGTCGAATTGCTGGTACAAACCCCAGGCCATCGGCGCTAAAACGACCCCAATTACCCCCAGCCCCAGGAGCCAGCGCCAGTCGAATAATTGTCGCCAGTTGCGTTGTACCAGCAAGTGCGTGCCGACGGCAAAAGCGGGCAGCACCAGACCGATCGGGCCTTTCGCCAGCATGGCCAGACCCACGAAAACGGCAGCGAAGAAAAGGTTTTTTAAGCGGTTAAACTGCACATATTCAGCCAGTTGCCAGACTGCACAAGCCGTCATGCCCAGCAGTAAAGTGTCTGTACGTACATCATTGCAAATGACCAGCAGGCCGATGCTCGAGGCCAGGATGAAAGCCGCATGCCGCGCCGTTTGTTCTGCATAAAATAATTTTGAGAACCGGTAAATCGCCCACACACCCGCGAACGTACCGAGGAGGGACGGCAGTTTATACGCCCAGTTATGCAGGCCGAACAGGCGCATGGCGGCGGCCGATGTCCAGAACAGCAGTGGCGGTTTGTCCAGATAGTCCGTTCCCCGGTGCAGCACCTGCAGCCAATGGCCGGTCTGGCCCATTTCCATGGAAATAGAGGCGTACTGCGCGGCATCGACGTCCATGACATCGAGAAAAAGGCCGCGCAAAACGACCGCCAGCAGACCGAGACCCAGCCAGAACCAGGGATTACGCAGGAGCGTACTTTTCATGGGCGGCGAAGGTCGGAAAAATCCATTTGCTGAACGGGCTTAGTCGTAGGTCTCCACCAGGCTTTTTACTTTAAAGGCCGATTGTGGATTTTCAATAATGCCTTTCGTTTTGAAAAGCACGGTTTTGCGTTCTCCGGGCAGCAAATCAAAGTAATTGTCGGTAAAATTCCCCTCCGCAGCGGTTTGTAAAAACACGTTCTTGGCCAGGCGGTCGCCACTCAAAGTGATCTGGTAGCCATCATTGACCTGCTCTATTTTGGTCGTGATTTTCACGCGGGGCAGATCCAGTTTCTTGGGCGGCACCGCGTAATACAGGCGGCGGTACACTTGCTGGCCGGTCGCGTTTTTGAGCGTAATTTCCACCACGGCGTCTTCCGGGCTATGTTTATCGAGGATGGTTTTTAACGTGCCCTGATAAATCATGTGGCTGGAATCGGGGGAGATGGTGAGTCCGGGTAAAGTCGTGTTACTCAACTGCGTGCCATCCAGGGTCATTGCCCGTACCTGTAACGTCACCGCCACACTCCTTACCGAGTCTGAAACGCCGTAGATGCGCAGAATATCGTCTTCTAAAATCGGCAGGGCGACCACCGGGCGGTAGGCATCCCGTGTATAATATTGCAGGGCTTTCCAGCGGCCGAAATAATCGATGCTCGACCAGGAAGCCACCGGCCACACGTCGTTGAGCTGCCAGTATAGGGTGCCCATGCAGTAGGGTTTGTTACGTCGATGGGCTTCCATGCCGGTACGCATTCCTTCGGCCTGCAGCAACTGGCTCACGTACACAAAGTCCTCAAATTTCTTGGTCGGCCGGTAGCTGCGTTTCATGTACTCCGCAATGAGCACATTACCCCGCGGATGTTTCTGGTGGGCCAGCATGACCGGGCTCTCCAGCGTCCGGTCTTCCGGCAGGGTAAAGGATTCGATGGTCTTCCATTCGGGAAACGATTGAAAGCCATATTCGCTCATAAAACGGGGGATTTTCTGGTCATACATCTCGAACGGCTCCGAATCATGCCAGACCCCCCAATAGTGCGCATCGCCTTCTTTTAAAGATTTGGCGTCGCCGCGGCCGTACTTTGGCGAACTTTCCCAATAGGGAATACCATTGGCGTAGTTCGCAACATAGGTCGGCAGAATATCCACGAACAACAGTTGGTAGTCGCGCCAGAGCTGTTTCCGCTGGGCTTCGCTAAACGACATTTGCCAGCCCCAGTGGTTCCAGGCTTCGCTGTTTTCATTGTTGCCGCACCACAGGGCCATGCAGGGATGCTGGCGCAGTCGTTCGATCTGCTCATAGCTTTCGGCGGCCGCGCTTTTGAGAAATTTACCGTTGCCGGGGTAGAGCGCGCAGGCAAACATGAAATCCTGCCAGACCATAATGCCCCGCGCATCGCAGAGCTGGTAAAATAAATCGTCTTCGTAAATGCCGCCGCCCCAGACCCGCAGCATGTTCATGTTGGAGGCAACGGCTGATTCAATCAGCCGTTTGGTATGATCGGGCGTTACGCGATCCTGAAAAATATCCTGCGGAATGTAGTTGGCGCCTTTGGCAAATACCCGGACGCCGTTCAGCTTGAAATAAAAGGATTCCCCGTCCTTATCCTTTTCGGTGACCAGTTGGATGGTCCGAATACCCATGCGCGATTCGACCTTATCCAGGGTGCGCACGCCACGTTTCACTTCTACGGAAAAATCATACAAGTGCGGTTCTCCCATACCGACGCACCACCAGAGTTGCGGATGCTCCACCTCGAAAGTGACGGAATCCTCGTGCACGCCGGGGATGAACCGGCGGTCTTCGATGGCTTTGCGTTTTCCATCCCGGGAGATCACGCTGACGGACATATTTTCATCGGCCCGATAGCGGAAGCGGGCGACCAGTTTGGCGGATGCTTCGGAAATACTCTGGGTCGTGACGTAGAGGTCTTCGATGAGCAGATCGTCCCAGGCAATGATCTCCGGTGATTTGCCGATGGCGGCGCCGACGAAACGCGGACCCCAATCCCAGCCGTAGTGAAACTGTGCAGTGCGGGACATCGTGCGAATACCGCCGGGCAGTTCGTAGCCCAGTGCTTTCCAGTCGTCACCGTTCTTCACGGTTGGACTTTCAAAATACACGTGCAGGCGGTTGCCTTTCGGTTTCAGCCATTTTTTTACGTCGGTACGCCAGGTGCGGAAGAGATTATCCGTTTCCAGGATCAGCGTATCGTTCAGATAAATATGCGCATAGGTGTCTAACTCTTTGAAAGACAGTTCAATATGCTTGCGCTGCATGGTCAGGGAATCCACGTCGAAGGTGGTTTGGAACTCCCAGTCTTTTTCTTCGATCCACTGTAGTTTGGCCTCGTTGTCGCGGTAGAAGGGGTCCTCGATCATTTTGTTTTTCAACAAAGAGGTATGGACGCTGGCGGGCAGTTGCGTTGGTTTCCAATCGGTAGTTTGCGCCTGCCGGAACTGCCAATCCCCATAGATCGTGCGTCGGATGGGGGTATAGGTCGGTTGTTGGGATTGAGCAAGCATGGAGAGCAGCAGAAGAGGGACGAGGAGAAACGTGCGCATCGGACAGAGTTTAGTGCAGGCACTTTGGGCGGCGCAAAAATAGAGAATGCAGGGGGATGCGAAAAGGAAAAAGCGCACAGGATGGACGAAGCGGACTTTGGGCTGGGTTTATTCCCCCGCCCCGAACCGCTCCCGCAAACTCTTTTTCAAAGCCAGCATTTCGTCCCGGAACTGCGCGGCTGTGATAAAGTCCAGCTCTTTGGCCGCCTTTTTCATCTTGTTTTCCGTGTTAACGATCATTTTTTCCAGTTGGCTGCGGCTGGCATACGCGACAATAGGCTCGGCGGCCAGGCTCACTTCGTCGGATTCCACATACGGTTTGGTGCCGTTCACGTCCCGGATATCGAGAATACTGCGGGTCGCCAGGATCTGCTCGCGGGTCTTGCTCACCGTGCGCGGCGTGATGCCATGTTTTTCATTGTAGGCAATCTGGGCGATGCGGCGGCGGTCGGTTTCATCCATGGTGTTCCGCATGGAATCGGTGATTTTGTCGGCATAAAAAATGACGATGCCGTTGGAGTTCCGGGCCGCCCGACCGGCCGTTTGGGTCAGGGAACGCATGTTCCGCAGGAAACCCTCTTTATCAGCGTCCAAAATGGCGACCAGCGACACTTCCGGCAAGTCCAGACCTTCGCGCAGCAGGTTCACGCCAACCAGCACATCGTACTCGCCCAGGCGCAGGTCGCGCAAAATTTCCACCCGCTCCAGAGTTTCTACTTCCGAGTGAATATAGCGGCATTTCAGACCGATTTTAGCGAAATAAGTCGCCAGTTCTTCGGCCATCCGTTTGGTCAGAGTTGTCACCAGGGCGCGTTCATCCTTGGCCACCCGCTTTTGAATTTCTTCTATGAGGTCGTCGATCTGGTTCATCGAAGGCCGCACTTCGATCGGTGGATCGAGCAGTCCGGTGGGCCGCACCAGTTGTTCCACCACCACACCCTCGGTTTTTTCCATTTCATAATCGCCCGGAGTAGCGCTCACGAAGATCACCTGGTTGATCATGCCCTCAAATTCCTCGAAACTCAGGGGCCGGTTGTCCATGGCGGACGGCAGGCGGAAACCCCAGTTGACCAGCGACTGTTTGCGCGCCCGGTCGCCGCCCCACATGCCGCGCACCTGGGGAATGGTAGCGTGGCTTTCATCGACGATCATTAAATAATCATCGGGAAAATAGTCGAGCAGACAGAAGGGACGCGCGCCGGGACGCCGACGGTCAAAAAACCGCGAGTAGTTTTCAATACCCGAACAGTAGCCCAGCTCGCGGATCATTTCCAGATCGAAAGTGGTCCGCTCTTTGATCCGCCGCGCTTCGGCCAGCCGCCCTTCGGCAACGAAGTACTTTTCCTGCTCGTTCGCTTCGTGCTGAATTTCATAAATAATCTGCTGGATCCGGTCTTTCGGCGCCACGTACAGGTTGGCCGGGAAGATGGCCACGGCGTCCATTTTATCAATACGCCGCCCGGAAACCAGATCGATGCTTTCTATGCTTTCCACCTCGTCGCCGAAGAAAATGACCCGGTATCCCCAGTCGGCATAGGGCAGGTTAATATCCACGGTATCGCCGCGCACGCGAAAGGTAGCGCGGGCAAAATCCGTTTCCGTACGGGAATAGAGGCTGTCGACCAGACTGTATAGAAAGGCCGTTTTGGGCAACTTCATCCCCGTGTTCAAGCGAATAATACCGGTTTTATAATCTTCCGGATTCCCCATACCATAGATACAGGACACCGAGGCCACGATCACAATATCGCGGCGGCCGGACAACAGCGTGCTGGTGGCTTTCAGGCGGAGTTTATCCACCAACTCGTTGATATTCAGGTCCTTTTCAATGAACGTATCGGTCACGGAAACATAGGCTTCCGGCTGATAGTAGTCGTAATAGGAGACGAAATACTCGACCGCATTGTCCGGGAAAAAAGTCTGCAGTTCGCCGTAAAGCTGCGCCGTCAGGGTTTTATTATGGGTAATGACCAGCGTAGGGCGGTTCATTTCGGCGATGACGTTGGCCATCGTGAAGGTCTTACCGGAGCCCGTCACGCCCAGCAGCACCTGCGCCTGATCGCCGTGCTGAATACCCTGTATGAGTTGTTCGATGGCCTGCGGTTGATCGCCGGTCGGCTTATAGTCGGAAGTGATTTTGAAATTCATCGGCGCAGATTCAAGCCCAAAAATCGGGATTTTATTTGAAAACAACTTTAACACGGTGTGGTTTATCAAACAAATAGCCAGCAGCAGAGTAAACGATTTGTTTCAAATGTAAACAACAAAAAACTACCTTCGCCTTTCTGCTGCAACCTCGCTCATTCTCCGTTGTTTCCCTACCAATGGCAAAGACAAAAACACAACCGGCTCCCGAGGCCTATACGGATACGCTCGTCGCCAGCCCGGAAACTCCCGGTCTGGACTATATTGAAGTCACTGGCGCACGCGTGCATAATTTGAAAAATGTGGATGTGCGCATCCCCCGCAACCAGCTCGTGGTGATTACCGGCATCAGCGGTTCTGGCAAGAGTTCCCTGGCTTTCGACACCATTTATGCGGAAGGGCAACGTCGTTTCATGGAAACGCTGTCGAGTTATGCCCGGCAGTTCATCGGCGAAATGGAACGCCCCGACGTGGAGCAAATTACTGGTTTGAGTCCGGTGATCAGCATCGAGCAGAAAACGACGGGCCGTAATCCGCGTTCTACGGTCGGTACGGTGACGGAGGTCTACGATTTTCTGCGGCTGTTGTTTGCCCGGGCCGGAGAAGCCTACTCGCACGTGACGGGCAAGAAAATGGTGAAATACACCGAGGATCAGATTATTCAGAGCATCCTGGAACGTTTTGCCGGCAAGAAAATAGCCCTGCTGGCGCCCGTCATCCGCTCGCGTAAAGGGCACTACCGCGAGCTTTTTGAGCAGATTGGTAAACAGGGTTATACCAAGGTGCGCACCGACGGCGAAATTGTCGATATCACGCCCGGGATGCAGCTCGACCGCTATAAAATCCACGATGTGGAAATTGTGGTGGACCGCCTGAAAATCGGGGAAGACAAGGGCGAACGGCTGGCGGAAAGCATCGGCACCGCGCTGCGGCTGGGCGATGGGCTGCTACAGGTCATCGAGCTGGATACCAATGGGAATGCCAGCGGCGCAGCGATCAATTTTTCCAAAAATTTGATGGATCCGGAGAGCGGCCTGAGTTATGATGAGCCTTCGCCCAACACGTTTTCCTTCAACTCGCCCTATGGTATGTGTCCGCATTGTAAAGGCCTGGGCGAAGTGAACGAGGTGGAAATGTCGCGGGTCGTGCCGGATAACACGAAGACAATCAATGAAATGGCCATCGTGCCGCTGGGAGAAGTGCGCCAAAGCTTCATCTTCAACCAGTTACGCGCCATCGCCAAGAAGTATAAATTTACTTTCGATACGCCCATTAAGGACATTCCGGAAAACGCCCTGTACACCATTATGTACGGCGGCGACGAGTCTTTTAAAGTGGAAATGAGCCAGGCCGGTGAAGACGACTGGAATTATAACCTGGCGACGGAAGGCATTTTGAATATGCTTAAACGCTGGTATACCGACACGGGCAGCGAAAAAATCCGCCAGTGGGCCGAAGATTTTATGACCGTTGCCACCTGCCCGGAGTGCAATGGTACACGACTGAAAAAGGAGAGTCTGTGGTTCAAAATTGGTGAACGGAACATTGCCGAACTGGCCGAAATGGACCTGACTACCCTCCAGGCCGCCCTCGAAAACGTCGAGCCGAGCATGTCCGACCGCCAGCGCGCTATTGCCCGGGACGTACTCAAAGAAATCCGTTTTCGCCTGAAATTCCTGCTGCAGGTTGGCCTGGACTACCTGGCGCTCAATCGTCCGGCGCGCACGCTGAGTGGCGGTGAAAGTCAGCGCATCCGCCTGGCCACCCAGATCGGCTCGCTGTTGACGGGCATTACTTATATTCTGGATGAACCGAGCATCGGCCTGCACCAGCGCGATAACCAGAAACTGATCGGCGCGCTGAAGAACCTGCGCGACATCGGTAACACCGTGCTCGTCGTCGAACATGACCGCGAGATCATGCTCGAAGCCGACTATCTGATCGACCTGGGTCCCGGCGCCGGCAAACACGGCGGTCAGATCGTCGACATTGGTACGCCCGCTGATTTTTTAAAAAATCCCACCAAGACCTCCGACTACCTGGCCGGACGGACGGGCATGGTCGTACCAGAAATACGTCGTCCCGGCAACGGAAAAAACCTGGAATTACTGGGCAGTACGGGCCATAATTTGAAAAACGTCGACTTGAGCCTGCCGCTGGGAACCTTCATTTGCATTACCGGGGTGAGCGGTTCGGGCAAGAGTTCGCTGGTCAATGAAACCCTCTACCCCATTCTTCAGAACTATTTTTTCAACAGCCTGAAACGCCCGCTTAAATACCGGGAAATCAAAGGTTTAGAGCACCTGGACAAGGTGATCGAGATCGACCAAAGTCCGATCGGACGGACGCCCCGCAGCAACCCGGCCACCTACACCAATTTGTTCGGCGATATTCGCAAACTCTTCTCCGACACGCCGGAAGCCAAGATCCGGGGCTACGGTCCGGGTCGCTTTTCTTTCAACGTAAAAGGCGGTCGCTGCGAAGTCTGCGAAGGCGCGGGCCTCCGTACCATCGAGATGAATTTCCTGCCCGACGTGCAGGTGCACTGCGAACGTTGTCAGGGCCGGCGTTACAACCGCGAAACGCTGGAAGTGCTGTATAAAGGCAAGAGTATCAGCGATGTACTGGATATGTCCATCAACGAGGCGGTGGAGTTTTTCAAGGCTATTCCGAATATTTTCCGCAAGATCCGCACGCTGCAGGAAGTTGGACTGGGGTATATTACCCTGGGTCAACAGGCGACGACCCTCAGCGGCGGCGAGGCCCAGCGCGTGAAACTGGCCGAAGAATTATCGAAAAAAGACACCGGTCGCACTATTTATATTCTGGACGAACCCACCACCGGGCTGCACTTTGAAGACATTCGTCAGTTGCTGCTCGTCCTCAATCGCCTCGTTGAAAAGGGCAACACGGTTGTAGTCATCGAGCATAATCTCGACGTGATCAAAATGGCCGACCACATCGTCGACGTTGGTCCGGAAGGCGGTTTTCGTGGAGGTACCATTGTGGCCCATGGCACGCCGGAGCAGGTAGCGCAGGTGAAAGGAAGCTGGACGGGGCAGTTTTTGGAGAAAGAATTAAATGCTTAACTTTGTAAGCAAATCGTTTATCATGAATGAACAAATTATTTTTCGTCAGATTCAGCTCCTGCCACCTGCATTACAAAAGGAGGTGCTGGACTTTATTGGTTATTTACTCGTAAAGCATAATTCCGAGCAAAAACCCACTCAAAAACGACCAAAATTCGGCTCAGCAAAAGGGCGTTATCAGATGGCCCCAGATTTCGATGCCCCGCTTGAAATATTTAATGATTATATGGAATGAATTTACTGCTTGATACGCACACTTTTATCTGGTATATAGAAGGTTCTGGTGAATTGAGCCGGGATGCCCGGCAGGAAATTGAAAATGGAGAAAACCAATGTTTTTTGAGCATGGTCAGTCTTTGGGAAATGTCCATTAAAATTGGGTTGAATAAATTAGCATTAAAAGGCCCTTTTAATGCCATATTAATAAGTCGCGATGATATTTTGGATAAATATTTTAGCAAAGCTTCTGTTCATCGTATTTGGTAATATTTGAGCCCATAAAACATAGAGCACAGACCCTTGTAAAATCTGTGCTTTATGCTATAGTGTATTCGGGCTAAATGACTTTCCCTACATCCGCTTCAAATCCCCCCCCGCTTCTTCTTTCACCACATAAGGCTCCTTGAACCCCTGCGCCTGCAATTTCTTATGGGCGGACCGGGCTTCTTTCAGGCTCGAATAGCGGCCTAATAGTACCAGTGTCATTCCATTGCCCAGTTTTCGCATTTCCACACTGCCCAGTTCCTGGTAAGGTTGCGGATTGAACCGATCCGGGTTGGACAAGGCGGCAATGCGAATATAATAACCGGTGCCTGCTGTAACAGTTTTTGCAGCGGGCGTAACCGGCGATTTGTAGCTGTACACAACCGGGCGCGGATCAATTTCCTCCGGCGCGGCCTCCTGGGCGGCCTGCGCACTTTGGGAAAGGTAGTTTTGTAGGGCCGGGTCTTCTAAATTTTCCGTGACGATGGTGGCATCTTTAAAGCCCCGTGCAGCAGCCGAGCGTTTGGCCGCCTGGGCCTGCTCATAGGTCGTCCACAAACCGACCCGCACTTTCATGGCGCCGTTTTCCACCTTGCTGTAAATATCACCCAGACCGTCCAGCTTGGCGAATTTATTCATGGCAATCGGTCCGTCAGTAGAGAAGGCGCCGACCTGAATAGCGTAACGGTTATTGGCGGCATTGCGGGGCGCGGAATATTGCTGCGGTGCGGAATAGACCTGTGGCGCCACGCCTTTCGAGACCAGGTCTTTTTTCGGTTGAATTACCCGGGAAGTAATCGGCGTGCTATACTGCGCCGGAGCGGTACCACCGGCCGAACCGCGCATGGCAATCGGTTCGCCGGACTGGGTGAACATACTTTCATCAATATTCGATTCGGTGGTGGCAAAAGCGCCCGGGAAATCGGGTTTGATCTTGTTCACTACCGCCTGCGCTTCCTGTCGCGACCGATAAATGCCCAGGTGGAGTTTGTAGCGGTCATCTTCCACTATGGTGTATAAACGGCCGTAGGTAAGCAGGTCGCCGAACTTCATGGAAACCTCCGAGTAATCCGTAGGTCCAGAAGCGATTTGCACGGTGTAGCCATTGCCGCCGCCCGGCAGCAGAGCGGGAATGTCCACGAAATTGGGGACGCCCAGCGGATTTTGGGCCAGCCAGGCCATGGTTGCCGAGGCGCCGGAGCGCAGATCGACGGTTGGCAGCTGCACGTTCTGCGGGATGTTACGCTCCGTTTGTACCACGCGTTGCTCGTCGGCAAAACCCGTTTGCGCGTAGGTCAGCACGTATTCCTGGCGGGGCAGCAGGCGCAGGGAGAATTGGCCGCTGGCGTTAGCCGTCGTTTTAGTCCAGTGGTTGCTGGTATGGCTGCGGGCATACACAATGGCGCCGCTGACCGGGGCCGTGGAGCCGGCCGCCATCACCGTACCGACAAAATCGGCGCTGCGATCAGGCGTCATGGCAATGGGGATCTGGTGGGTCAGGCTGGGGGCTACCGAAGTAACCACTTCCTGCATCCCGAATTTGCGGATCGTCACGTAACAACCGACATTGGCCGGCAGGGAAAAATGTACGGTACCATCACCGATGGTTTTCTGCACGTTCAAACCGCAGGGCCGCAGATCGACTTCTGCGCCGGCGATGGGCTTGCCCTCTCCGTTATAAATAGATATATCGTAGTTTTCCTGGGCGTATAAAGAGGTAGTAAACAAGGAAAAAATACAAAAACAAAGAAATAGGGACCACTTACAGGTGGATGCGAAATAGTTCATAGCCATTGATTTACTGAAAATGCAGGTTTTGGTACAGGTTTCGGGCCTGGCGTGCCTACAAACGGCAACAACCTACTCCTTAGCACATTGTGTTCCAACTTTTTATGTTATTCACTTTAAAGGCAGAATTGTAGTAATTAATTTACGTAAGGGTAGCGGCATGAATATTTACAGGCAAGTTTGAATGGCTGCTAAAGCCTAACAACCCAACCCCGGCCTTCCTTATTCTGTTCACTGTTCAATTTTCAGCATTATGGCTTTCGATCAATACCACGAACCTCCCCAGGAACTTTCCGACGAGGTCAGAACCTATGCGCGTATGATTACTTCGCTGTGTGAAGAAGCCGAAGCGATCGGCTGGTACAACCAGCGCATTGCGGTAGAAAAAGACAAAGTGGCCCGCGCCATCATGGAGGACGCCCGTAAAGAGGAATTTAAACATTTCGGCATGGCCCTGGAATTCCTGCTGCGCCGGACGCCGGAGTGGAGAGAGATCCTGCAGGGCGTCCTTTTTCAGAAAGGAGATATTGTGAAGCACGCGGGCGAGGCGGAGGAAGCGGCGTAAAACCGTGTTTTGCCCCAGGTTGATGAATGCTACTTACCTTCCAGCCATGAAAATGCTTGTCAGCGCTATACTGCTCGTGCTGCTGTCTACCTCCGTGGAGGCACAGCGAGCGCAGGTTGCGGCTATCCGCAGTGTGCATGGTCAGCCCACCCTGTTTGTGAATCAGGCGGCGGAACTACCTCTTTTCTATGCCCTTACGCACGTAACCGGCGGGCGCTGGTCCTGGGAAGAATTACCGGCCCATAATCTGCGCCGCATGGCGGGTGTCGGTTTGCGTTTGTTCCAGGTCGATCTGTGGCTGGAATATATTTGGCTGGAAAAAGCGACTGCGCTGAACATGGACCTTGTCCGACGGCAAATTGGGGGCGTGCTGAGTGCCTGCCCATCCGCTTCTGTGGTGGTTCGTCTGCACGTCAACGCGCCTTTCTGGTGGAACCTGGCGCATCCCGAAGAATGTGTGCAGTACGCCAATGGCGCCGTGGAGGATTTGCCCAGTGGCCCGCCGTTCAATTATGAAGATGGCGACGTCGTCCGGGCCAGCCGGGCCAGCCTAGCTTCGGAGCGCTGGCGCCGGGAAGCGGGTTTAAAAGTGCAGGAATTTTGTCGTCGGCTGGCCCATACCCGGGAAGGTAAAGCGGTGATCGGTCTGCATATTTCCGGCGGCGTATATGGCGAATGGCATCCCTGGGGTTTTATAAAACAGGAGCCGGACGTCAGTGTGCCCATGCAAACGGCTTTTCGCAAGTGGTTGAAAATCAAATATCTGGATGACATTCATTTGCAGCGCGCCTGGCAAAACAACCGTTTTACCCTGGATAATGCCACCGTGCCCGATACGACCGAACGCCGCTGTTGTGCCGACGGTTTTTTTCGCGACCCCGTGACCGAGCAAAGGGTCATCGATTTTTATCACTGCCAGCAAACCGTTATTGCCGACGATATTGAATTTTTCTGCCGCCTGGTTAAAGAGCAGTGGGGAAGACCGCTGCTCACCGGCGTATTTTACGGGTACATGCAATTTGGTTTATGCCGCCAGGCCATGAATGGCCACCTCGAAGTGGAACGTCTGCTGCAAAGTCCCTGGATCGATTATTTCGCCGGTCCGCCGAGCTACTATGGGCCCAGCCGGAAAACGGGCGGGTCCGGAATGGAACGGGCGCCCGTCAGATCGATCCAGCTGCATGGTAAAATGTGGTTCGACGAGATCGACAACGGTTATTTACAGGATAAAAGGGAACGGGATTTTGTGCGTTCGGATGCACTGGGCGATACGAATTACCTGCCCATTTTACAAAGAAGCCTCTGGTTGCCGCTGGTGCAATCCAATGGATTATGGCTCTATGATTTTGGGCCGCGCCGCAATACCGGCTGGTGGGATAGTCCCCTGTATTTGGATGAAATACGCCGTACCCTGGCTTATTTCCGAAAAAATTATGGGTCGGCCACCCAACCGGCGTCTGCCCCGGCCGATGCCCTGGTGGTGTGGAGTACGGAAAGTTTTTACGGCGTAAAAAACGTCTTTTCAAAAATATGCGAACAGGGCCTGGATGCCGCAGCCGAAGAACTGCAACGCACCGGCATGGCCCTGGATCATATTTATCTTTTTGATCTGCCGCGGATCGACCTGCGGACTTACCGGGCGGTGGTTTTTATGAATGCCTGGTCCTTGTCGCCGGAGCAGCGGCGTTTCATCCGCGATTCCGTGGCGCAGCAGGGGCGTACGCTGATCTGGAACTACGGGTCGGGGTACTCCGATGGACAGCAGTCCGGTCAGGAGATGACAGAAAGTTTGACCGGTATGACCATGCGTAAGGAAAAAATGGCGGCCCAACCGGTCTGGATCATGGCCGGCGATACCATTAAAAATCACGAGCCGCTGGACCCTTTGCTGCTCATTACGGATCAGACCGTGGAGCCGCTGGCCTTTTTGCTGGCAAGTGACCGGGTCGTGCTGGCGCGAAAAACCTACCCGAATTACAAGTCCGTACTGGCCGGCGTACCGCTCCATAATAGCAACATTTTCAGGGCCTTGCTTCTGGCGGCGGGTTGCCGGATTTGGACCGATGCGCCGGGCTGCCTGGCCGTATCAGATAAACTCATCCTGTTTCATACCAGCTTTGGCGGCAAACGGCTGGTCAATTTGAAGAGCGGGAAAACGGTGGAGTTGCAGTTGCCGAAGGTGGTGACGCGGCTGCTGGAGGTGGAGAGTGGCAGGGAGGTGATGGGGGATTGAAGGTGCTTCCCGGCGCCTGTCTGGTCCTGCAAAAGGCGGAAGCCTCCGTGCAAAACGGGGCAGAACTGGAAGTCATTCAAATGCAGGCTGCTTGATGGAGTACAAGTATAATTGAAAACGGCGCGAAGAGCAATTCTGCTCTCCGCGCCGTTTCTATTATTTGCCGACTAAAGCCGGCGTTACAAAAGTCCCAGCAGCATTTCCGCAAACCCATCCACGCTCAACGCTCCCTGGTCCCCTTCGCCCTGCTTGCGCACGCTCACGGTACCGGCTTCCTGTTCTTTTTCGCCGACGACGAGCAGGAACGGAATTTTTTTCATTTCGTTGTCGCGGATCTTGCGGCCAATGGTTTCGTTGCGGTCGTCCACGATGCCGCGCAGGTCCTGGGCTTCCAGCTGGGCTTTCACCTGCAGCGAATACTCGATGTACTTATCCGATACCGGCAAAATGGCAAACTGCTCCGGGGATAACCACAGCGGGAATTTACCGGCGCAGTTCTCGATCAGCACGCCCATGAAACGCTCCATGCTGCCGAACGGCGCGCGGTGGATCATGACCGGCTGGTGCTCCTGGTTGTCAGCGCCGATATACTTCAGGTTGAACCGTTCGGGCAGATTATAATCCACCTGAATGGTCCCCAACTGCCACGACCGGCCCAGCGCGTCTTTGACCATAAAGTCCAGTTTCGGGCCGTAAAAAGCCGCTTCGCCAAGTACACGGGTGGTCACCAGACCGGTTTCTTCCGTGGCTTCGATGATGGCGCGTTCGGCTTTTTCCCAGACTTCGTCCGAACCGATGTACTTGGTTTTGTTCTCCGGGTCGCGCAGACTGATCTGGGCGGTGAAGTTGTCGAAACCGAGCTTGGCCAGCACATAACGGGTCAGGTCCAGCACCGCCAGAAACTCGTCTTTGAGCTGGTCTTCGGTGCAGAAAATGTGCGCATCATCCTGCGTAAATCCACGTACGCGGGTCAGGCCATGCAGCTCGCCGGACTGTTCGTAGCGATACACCGTGCCGAATTCGGCGATGCGCACCGGCAGTTCCCGGTAGGAGCGCGGACGGTAGCCATAAATTTCGCAGTGGTGCGGGCAGTTCATGGGTTTGAGCAAAAACTCCTCGCCTTCCTGCGGGGTATGGATGGGCTGGAACGAATCCGCGCCGTATTTTTCCCAGTGACCGGAAGTGATGTACAGTTTTTTCGAGCCAATATGCGGCGTGATCACCGGCTGGTAACCGCGTTTGATCTGCTCCTTTTTCAAAAAATCCTCCAGGCGCTGGCGTACGGCCGTGCCTTTGGGCAGCCACAGCGGCAGACCGGAACCGACTTTTTCGCTGAACATAAAGAGTTCCAGTTCGGCGCCCAGTTTGCGGTGATCGCGTTTTTTGGCCTCTTCCAGCAGGGTCAGGTACTCTTCCAGTTCTTTCTGTTTCTGGAAAGTAATGCCGTAAATGCGGGTCAGCTGTTTCCGCTTTTCATCGCCGCGCCAGTAAGCACCGGCGAGGTTGAGCAACTTCACTGCCTTGATCGATTCGGTCGACATAATATGCGGACCGCGACACAGGTCCACAAAATTGCCCTGCTGATAGAAAGTAATTTTTCCATCTTCCAGTCCTTCAAGCAGTTCGAGTTTGTACTCGTCATTTTTGTCTTTGAAATACACGATGGCTTCCGCTTTCGGCACTTCCCGACGCTCGTAGGTGTTTTTGGTACGCGCCAGTTCCAGCATTTTCTGCTCGATGGCCGGCAGGTCAGCGGGGGTCAGGGTACGATCGCCGGTGTCCACATCATAGTAGAAACCGTTGTCGATGGCTGGTCCGATGCCGAATTTGGTGCCGGGATAGAGGGCTTCCAGCGCTTCGGCCAGCAAGTGGGCCGAGGAGTGCCAGAAGGTTTGTTTGCCTTCTTTGTCGTCCCATTTGAAGAACTTAATGCTGGCATCGGAGGTGATCGGGCGCGTCAGGTCGCGCACTTCGCCGTTTACACTGGCGGATAATACCACGCGGGCGAGGCCTTCGCTGATGCTTTTAGCGACATCCAGCGCGGTGGTTCCTTCGGCATACTGACGAACGTTGCCGTCGGGAAAAGTGATGTTAATCATAAGAAAATGAGTGTTTTAGCCCACCGATACAAAGGGCGGGTGCCCGTACTCCATACGAACGGAGTGGGCGGTTTGTGAAAAAATGAAGGGGTGAAGGTAGGGAAAAACGAAATTCCCCCAAGTTTGTACAGTCTACCAACTGCTTGGCACCCTGAAGAGTTCCCGGGCATCTGGCAGCCGGAATTTTATTTTTCCCCAAGTCAGGTTTTCTAAATGGCCGGCGCACTATCCGGATAAGAAATAGCTTGTCCGTTACAGTTGGTGACGTAGTAAAGTTTCTACCGAGAGAAAAGCAGCCTATTTTGCAGCCAAAATAACTTGTTTAGATGACAAAGAAAACCGATGAATTCGATCCAGATAAGCCAGAGATATGCGCCAGTTGCGGCGCCAAGTTAAAAGGCGATTACTGCCGCAAGTGCGGCGAAAAAAAGATCGTCCCGGAGCGGGATTTTCGCCTGGCCAAGTTTCTAAATCAGACGCTCTGGCATTTTGCACATTTTGATTCCAAATTGTTGCGAACGGGCTGGTTATTGTTTTCCAAACCTGGTTTTCTGACCGCTGAGTGGACCGCTGGCCGGCGGGTAAACTACATGAAGCCTTTGCAGTTGTTTGTGGTCGCCAGCGTACTTTTCTATTTTTTTCTGCCCACTACCACGGCTTATTTTACGAGTAAGAGAGATCTCATCAACGGCTATCAAGAGCGAAACTTCGTGCTGAATACCTTTCATTACGATTGCGGCCAGGCTTTTGCGGCCAAAGCAGTATTGTTGCAAGTCGATGCAGAAACGCTGAACGATAGAATTGCCTTGGATGCGTCCCAAAAATCAAAAACCTGGCTATTCCTCATCATCCCCTTTTGGGGCGGAATAATCTACCTGTTTTTTCAACGAGACCTGCCCTGGCTCGTACCACAACTCATTTTTGCCATGCACGGGCTGACGTTCTACATCCTGTTAGATTTAAGCCTGCATGCTTTTTTCAATATTTTGGGCTTTACAAATATTGGGAAGCACCTGCTACTATGGCTCTTACTAATATTTTCCGGTTATCAGGTCTTGGCGGTTCGGCGATTCTACGGCATTTCCTGGCCGGTAACCATCCTGAAAACGGCAGCTATCATCACGGTTTTCATCGCTTTAATCTTGTTGTATCGGCAGATCATCACGATTTGGGCGGTTGAAACCTTGTAGGTTTTAATGCCCAGGGCTTAGCGCACTAGTTCGCGTAATCGCTCAAAAACTTGATCCGCATCAGCTGAATTTCCTCCCAGGTGATCTCGTCATCGCGCAGTTCCCGGAAAGCCGTATCGATGTCGTCCGTTTCCGCCTCTTTGAAGTAGTCGATCACGGTATCGCGCACGTATTCATCGATGTGTTTATTCAGGTAATAGTCCAGTTTGATCTTGGTGCCGGAGTTAACGATCATGTCCATTTCTTCCATCAGTTCGGTCATGGTCAGGTCGGTGGAGCGGGCAATATCGTCCAGCGGTATTTTCCGGTCGATACACTGGATAATGGACACCTTGGTTTTCGACTTATTGGCCACCGTTTTGATGGTAATATCCATCGGGCGCTCGATCTCGTTCTCGTCGCAATACTTAACGATCGCGTCCACAAAGGGCTGACCGTACTTCTGCGCTTTGCCCTGCGATACGCCCACGATCTTGGCCATGTCTTCCATGGTGATCGGGTAGTTGCTGGCCATTTCTTCCAGCGAGGGATTCTGGAAAATAATGTAGGGCGGCAGGTTCTGCTTTTTGGCAATGGATTTCCGCAGGTCCTTGAGGATGTTCATCAGCGGCTCGTCCAGCACCGCGGTGCCGCCTTTTTCTTCATCGAAATCACTGCTCTCGCCTTCCTCGTAGTCGTGGTTGATCGTGATCTGCATGGGTTGCGGATCTTTT
Organism: Saprospirales bacterium; assembly: GCA_031425035.1. Taxonomy (GTDB): domain Bacteria; phylum Bacteroidota; class Bacteroidia; order Chitinophagales; family Saprospiraceae; genus M3007. The sequence goes on from JANPIN010000089.1 coordinate 40,483, forward strand.
AAATACGCCTTGCCCGCATCCGATACTTTCAACAAACCAAACTGCTCGATCTCCTTGTAAATCAGATTATTGATCATCGCGTGGCGGAAGATCGAGCTCCAGAAATTCTCGTCCCGGTCGTCGCCGACGCCATAATTATCCAGGTCGACGAAGCGGAAATCCTTCATTTCCTTGGTTTCGCGGCCCATGAGGTAGTCCATCACCGTCTTCATCAGGTAGTTCTCGTTCAGATCGAGAATACTCTGCACGACGGCCACCACTTCCTTCTGTACTTCTACTTTTTCCTTCGGATTTTTGCAGTTGTCGCACATTTTCTGACAGTCCGCTTCCTCATATTCTTCGCCAAAATAATGCAGCAGAAAACGCCGGCGACAAGCGGCCGTTTCGGCGTAAGCCACTACTTCCTGCATGAGCTGGGCGCCCATTTCGCGTTCGGCGACGGGTTTATCGCGCAGGAATTTTTCCAGCCGTAAAATATCGGCGTAATTATAAAATGCCACGCACTTGCCGGCCAGGCCGTCACGACCAGCGCGACCGGTTTCCTGGTAGTAGTTCTCGATGGACTTCGGCATGTCGTAGTGGATCACGAAACGCACGTCGGGTTTGTCGATGCCCATCCCGAAAGCGATGGTCGCGCAAATGACGTCGATGTCTTCCATCAGGAACTGGTCCTGCGTTTTGGAGCGCAGTTTGGGGTCCAGACCGGCGTGGTAGGGAGCGGCCTTTATATCGTTGACCAGCAGCATTTGGGCCAGATCTTCCGCGGTTTTGCGGTTCTGGACGTAAATAATGCCCGATTCATTGCGGAATTCTTCTTTGATCAGTTGGATGATCTGCCGGACCGTCTGCTCCTTTTTAATTTTCGGACGGATCTCGTAGAACAGGTTGTCGCGGTTGAACGACGACATAAACGTGTTCTCGGCCGTCATATCCAGGTTTTTCAGAATATCCTGCTGCACCTTGGGGGTAGCGGTCGCGGTGAGCGCCATGATCGGCACGTCGCGGGCGATGGCGTCGAGCATGGTGCGAATACGACGGTACTCCGGCCGGAAATCGTGGCCCCATTCGGAAATACAGTGGGCCTCGTCGACCGCCACAAAAGAGATGTTGCTATTCTGGAAAAATTCGATGTTTTCCTCTTTCGTCAGGGTCTCGGGAGCGACGTACAGTATTTTGGTACGCCCGTCCGTAATATCCTGCTTCACTTTTTTCATCTGCGCCTTGGTCAGCGAAGAGTTCAGGAAGTGGGCGACTTCATCTTCTTTGGAATAGCTGCGAATACTGTCCACCTGGTTTTTCATCAGGGCGATCAGCGGACTGATCACAATAGCGGTACCGGGCAGCATCAGGGCCGGCAACTGGTAACACAGGCTTTTGCCTCCGCCGGTAGGCATAATTACAAAAGTGTCTTTTCCGTCGAGCAGGCTTTGGATTATGGCGTCTTGATCCGCCTTAAAAGCATCAAATCCGAAATGTTTCTGTAAATGGTCGAGCAGCGTGTGAGGCTCATTGGAAATCGCAGTCATCTTCTCTTCAATTAAATTTGTCGTCAGGCAGGGAAACTCCGTGTCGTTCTTTTTTAAAAATGCCTCCTCCAATTACAGGCAGAAAGCGGTGGATGAATATAAACGGTTCGGTCAGGGAAGCTCAGCCGTCAGCCAGTGAAGTTTAAGCCGATGAAAGTAATGATTTTTTGAATGAATGCCTTTCTGTCCGATTATTTTTGGACAAAATTTCATTTTTCAACACCAGATTGCATGAAGAGCGTCGGCAATAAATCATGCCAAAATTCACGCAATCGAAGTGATTTTTCAAAAAGCCGCCAAAGATAGAAATAAAATTATGGAAACCAGAGCAAGTATTTAATTGAAAATTTTTAAACAAAATCCTAACGTTCCGCTGAATATTTGGAAGGACAAGTATTTCGGAGGCGATTTCAGAATATAAATCTGTTGAAAGGCGACCGTTTGAAAAAAATATTCACTTTCACTTGCCAAAGGTTATAATCAACGGTTTGAAGGAAATCAGCGGAATAATCATTGGTTGGGCCAAACGGCAGCTTAAGTCATGGCTGTTCAACGATCCAAAGTACTTACCGCAGGATTACCGTAAAATGACCGGCGACCAGCGTAGTTTTGCCGCAGCAAATGCCTTCAGCAGTGAAATCCACCACCACTATGAATCCGGAAAAACCTTCCGATCTGCTTGCCATTGCCCAACACACCATCCGCATCGAAGCCGAAGCCCTGCTGGCGCTCGCCCTGGCCCTCGATGATACGCCCGATTTTGAGTCCTGCGTAAAAGCCATCGCGGCCTCCCCCGGCCGCCTGGTCCTGACCGGTATCGGCAAAAGCGCCATTGTCGCCCAAAAGATCGTCGCTACCCTGAACTCGACCGGTACGCCCGCCCTTTTCCTGCATGCAGCTGACGCCATTCACGGCGATCTGGGCATGATCGGTCGCCACGACCACGTGCTGTGTATTTCCAAAAGCGGTGAAACGGCGGAAATAAGGGTGCTGGTCCCCCTGCTAAAAAACTTCGGCAACCCCCTGATCGCCATGACCGCCAACCGGCAGAGTACCCTGGCCCGGCAAGCCGATTATGTACTCTGGACGCCCATCGCGCAGGAGGCCGATCCGAATAACCTCGCGCCTACTGCCAGTACCACCGCGCAAATGGCCCTCGGCGATGCCCTGGCCATTGCGCTGCTGTCGCATAAAGGCTTCTCGACCAATGACTTCGCGAAGTTCCATCCGGGCGGCGCGTTGGGCAAACAACTCTACCTCCGGGTCCGCGATCTGTATACGCTGCACGAGCGGCCCTGCGTCGGTCCGGACGCCACCTTGCAGGAAGTTATTCTGGAAATATCCTCGAAACGCCTGGGCGCTACGGCCGTGCTCGACGATAGTGGCGGGCTGCTCGGCATTGTTACCGACGGCGATTTACGCCGGATGCTCGCCCGCGGGGTGACCGATTACAGCCAACTGCATGCCCGCGATCTGCTGTCCGCGCATCCCAAACACATTCGCCCCGATGCCCTGGCGGTAGACGCCCTGGTGCTGCTGCGCGAAAATTCTATTATGCAGCTGGTGGTGCTGGAAGAAGGGCACTACCTGGGTATGGTGCACCTGCACGACCTGGTCCGCGAAGGGCTGGTATAATTACATTTCTATAAAGATCTCGCCGTCTTTTTGCAACCAGAGTTTCACCGTTGGGTAACGGAACATGATGTTGGCAAAAACCACGTGAAAATCCGCCGGTTGAATGATTCCTGCATCCGCGGGGTTATGCTGCAGGTCCATCAAGCGGTGAAAAATGCTTTCCGGGATCTGACTTTCCCAGCTCAGGTTTTTCAATTGCAACTGCAGCGGCGATTCTGCTAAGGCTTGCAGGTACTGCTCCAGCAGGCGGGAGAGGTAGCGGGTGTTCTGAATATGACGGGGATAGAGACGGCGCATGGCGTTGGGGTAAATGCGCTAACGCATGGCGATGGCAATGGTGGCCATGCTGAGCCGGGTCTGGGGCAGGGCGAGCAGCAGTTGTCCGCAGGTTTCCATGGTAGCGCCGGTAGTCAGCACGTCGTCGACCAGCAGCAGGTGTTTTCCGCTCAGGCGTTCGGCATGTTCAATGGCAAATACGTCGCCCACGTTCTCAAAACGTTCCATGCGTTTTTTGCGGGTTTGGGTGCTGGTAAAAAGTGGCCGCACGAGTGCCCCGCTCAGTACGGGCACGTGCATGGTTTCGGCCAGGCCCCGCGCCAGCATCATGCTTTGGTTATAACCGCGGCTGCGCTCTTTGCGCGGATGCAGCGGCACCGGTATGATGCCGTCCACGCTTTGAAAAATAGGCGACTGCAGGAGTTGGCGGCCAAATTCCCGACCGATCTGCATGCCGATCTGCGGCTGGTTTTGATACTTCAGTTGATGTAAGGCCCGCTGAATGGGACTTTTTCGCTGAAAATAATACATCGATGCGGCGCCTTCCAGTTTTAAGCGACCCCAGAAACGTTCGGTGAATTCGTTCTCCTGTTGCTGATACATGTGGGCGGGTGAAAGTTTGGAACGGCAAGTCAGGCAAAAGCAGGCATTTCCGGCAGCGGTATCGGCTTCGCAGGCGACACAAAGTTGCGGGTATGCCAGGTGCAGAAAGCCGCGAACGATCTCCAGCGGCGAAGGCAGGGAAAATAATAAAGGCATGGCGGTTTTTTGAAGAAACAAACAATAAAATGGGGCAATTGCAGCCCCAAACATAAAATTGTTTTTCATTTTACCCTACAATGGCATTGTTATTTTTGAAATAAAATTATTGACCATACAAAAGGTGGAAGTATTTATCGTGACTCAGTCACCTTTTGCCAATAAAATATGTTCTTCTTAAAACTGCCTTTTTGGCGTCCGCGTTTCCATTTATCTGCCAAATCCTTCCATTTGCCGGGATGGCAAATTATTTGCCTTTGCACCCCATTCAATCAGGGTGGTTTTTTTGGTGCCAGTTTGACACATTGGCATTTTTTAAAACGCATCTCATTAAAAGTTACAATGTTTGCACAGAATAGAGACCGGTACGTTTCGGTACACAAAGGCAGTAACAAAATTTTTACTTGCTTTTGGAGCCACAACCTTGCTGTATCTCCTGAACTAAATAGCACTATGTTTGAAAATTGGATGATGCCACAGCAGTCGGACGATGAACCGGATTTTATCCCGCTTTTCTCTTTAGAAGAAGATGAGGAAGCCAAAGTAGGTGATGTATTTCCCGACTCCATGCCCATTTTGCCCCTAAAAAATACGGTGCTCTACCCGGGCATCGTAACCCCCATCACCATCGGGCGCGATAAAAGTATCCGGTCGGTGCAAAAGGCTTATGAAGAGAACCGATTCATCGGCGTGTTGTCGCAAAAGGACCTCAAAATTGAAAATCCTTCGGCCCGCGACCTCTACCGGGTGGGCACGATCGCCCGTATTTTGAAGCTGCTGAAAATGCCCGACGGCACCACTACTGCCATTCTACAGGGCCGCAAACGCTTCCATCTCGACGAGATGACGCATGAAGATCCCTACATGCTGGGCGTCATCAGCACGCTGGAGTACGAAAACCCCAAGAATAAACTGGAGTTTCGCGCCCTGATCAGTTCGGTTCGCGATGCCGCCAAACAGATCATCGAACTGTCGCCGCAAATCCCTTCCGAGGCGGTCGTGATGCTGAAAAACATCAATAATGAGAACTTCCTGCTCAACTTTATCGCCTCTAACCTGGGCATTAAAGTTAATGAAAAACAGGAAATTCTCGAGATCAATAACCTGAAAGATAAAGCCAGCGCTATCCTGCACTACATGGACGGCGAACTGCAGCTGCTCGAACTGAAAGACCAGATCGAAGCGAAAGTCCGCACGGATATTGAGAAACAACAGCGCGATTACTTCCTCAGCCAGCAGCTCAAAACCATTCAGGAAGAGCTGGGCCAGAACCCGCAGGAAGACGAGGTGAACGAACTGATGCGCCGCGCCTCCCGGAAAAAATGGCCCAAAAACGTACAGGAAGCCTTTGCCCGGGAAATCAACAAACTGCGCCGCGTGAACCCGCAAATGGCCGAATACGCCATCGGTCTTACCTATGTGGAAACGCTGCTGGACCTCCCCTGGCAGGAATTTACCAAGGATAATTTCGACCTGAAAAAGGTCAAAGCGGTGTTGGATCGCGACCACTACGGACTGACCAAAGTGAAGGAGCGCATCCTCGAGCACCTCGCCGTGCTTAAACTGAAAGGCGATATGAAAGCGCCTATTTTATGCCTGGTCGGCCCTCCCGGCGTCGGTAAAACGTCCCTGGGCAGCAGCATTGCCAAAGCGCTCAAGCGCAAATACGTGCGTATGAGCCTCGGCGGTCTGCACGACGAGGCTGAAATTCGCGGTCACCGTAAAACCTATATCGGCGCCATGCCGGGCCGCATCGTGCAGTCGCTCAAGAAAGCGAAGTCCGGCAACCCGGTGTTCATCCTCGACGAAATTGATAAGGTCGGTAAGGATTTTCGGGGCGACCCATCTTCCGCCCTGCTGGAAGTACTTGATCCGGAGCAAAACAAAACCTTTCAGGATAATTACCTGGAACTCGAATATGACCTTTCCAAAGTCATGTTCATCGCCACCGCCAACTCCCTGGCCACCATTCAACCGGCTTTGCTGGACCGTATGGAGATCATCGAAGTGGCCGGTTATTCGCTGGAAGAAAAAGTCGAAATTGCCAAGCGCCACCTGGTACCGGAGCAACGTAAGGAACACGGTCTCAAACCCCAGCAGGTCAAGATCGCCGACCGGGCGCTGCTGAAAATGATCCAGAGTTATACCGCCGAAAGTGGCGTACGGAGCCTGCACCGCGAACTCGGCTCGATCATGCGCTATGCCGCCAAACGGGTGGCCATGGAAGAAGCCTACGAACTGCTGATCAAACCCGAGCACCTGCACATGATCCTCGGCCCGACCAAATACGACGCCGAAGTATACCGCGAGCAACAGGCTCCGGGCGTGGCGATCGGCCTGGCCTGGACCTCGGTGGGCGGCGAAATCCTGTTCATCGAAGTGAGCCTGAACCCCGGAAACGGCCGCCTGCAACTGACCGGTAACCTCGGCGACGTGATGAAGGAAAGTGCCAGCACGGCCCTCAGTTACATCAAGGCGCATGGTGAGGAAATGGGCATCGATACGACCCAGTTCGATAAAACGGACATCCATATTCACATTCCCGAAGGCGCCATTCCGAAAGACGGCCCCTCCGCGGGCGTGACCATGCTGACGGCCATAGCCTCCGCCTTTACCAAACGTCCGCTCAAACCGTATCTGGCCATGACCGGCGAAATAACCCTGCGCGGTAAGGTGCTGCCGGTGGGCGGCATCAAGGAAAAAATACTGGCGGCTAAACGGGCAGGACTGAAAGAAGTGATGCTTTGCAAAGACAATGAGAAACACGTCCAGGAAATTGAAAAAGAATACATACAGGGGCTGAATTTCCACTACGTGGATAAAATGCTGGACGTGCTGGCCTTTGCCATCGGTTTGCCCGATGCCCAGCCGGAAGCAGGTAAAAACGGTGTACACAAAACAAAAAAGACCAAAGCCGTAATGGTGAAGTCTTAATCGCCGAAGCATATATTTGAGCCGCTGACTCCCCTGACCGGGAGCAGCGGCTTTTTTCATCTCAAGCCAAGAAAATGCGAAAGACTTACTTCTCCTGCCGACTGGCGTTTCTTTTTTTATTTGCGCAAGCAGTCGCATTGCCGCTCTTTTCTCAAAGCACCCAAAACCCCACTCCCGCCATGCTGCTAGGCCGCTGGGAAGTGGTCAGTTATTCGGAACAAGGCGTACAGGTGGATAAAAAGCAACCTGCCCTGCCGCAGGCCCTGTCGGTTTACCGGCATAATCGGATCGAGCGGGCGCGGCAGTTTTACAGCTATTCCGAGTATGAAGATTACTCGCGCCACGAATCGCGGGATTACCGGGAATGGGCCGAACGCGACAGCAGCGTGGAGGTCGCCCGGGTAGCCGCTGCCATCGCGTTGCCCTATTACGCGGTGTTTTTTGCCGACAGTACGCTGGCACTGTATAACAAGGATGCGGTGTCTAACCAGGTAAGTTTTTCAGAGGCCAGGCATTTCGTTTTCGTGCCCGCCACCATGAGCGTGGATATAATGCCCGTGCTCAATACATACGACCGCTGGCAGGTTCAGGTCCTATTACTCAGCGCCACCAAACTCACGCTTTTCCTGCCCGAAACCGCCGAAGTGGTCGAACTGGTGAAAACGCCGTTCAGTTTGCCCTAGCGGGGCACGGTTTTTTAACCGTCCGCGCTTTGTAAATTGCTTGTTTATTTCACGTCACCTTACTCCCCTTTATGCGCCTGATCCAACACAAAAAAGAAGCCTACTGGTTCTATTGGTACCTCTCCAATTTCTACGATAAATTCGTCAATCCCCTCTTCTGGACCGCCCGCATGCGCGATCAGTCGCTCGAACTGGCGCAATTGAACGACCCGCAGTTGAAAGTCATCGACGTGGGTTCGGGTACGGGCTTTACGACGCAAGGCATTGTCAGTCAAATACCTGCGAACAATGTGACCTGCGTTGACCAAAGTCCGCACCAGATGGCCAAGGCCAAACGCAAGGCCGACCTGCAAGGCTGTACGTTCCAACTGGGCGACGCGGAGAACATCCCTTTCCCGACCGATCAGTTTGACCGCTACGTATCGGCGGGCAGCATCGAGTACTGGCCGGACCCGCAGCAGGGCGTCGCCGAATCGTACCGGGTGATCAAGCCAGGCGGCATTGCGCTGCTCATTGGGCCGCTGGAACCGGTGAATGCGCTGGGCCGCTGGGCTGCCAACACCTGGATGTTGTTTCCGAAAGATCAGGAGTATCGCGACTGGTACACGAAGGCCGGTTTCACCGATGTGCAGGTGCGCTATATCCGCCCGCAGTGGTTTCGGGGGAAAGCCGAATATGGCATTGCCATCGCCGGGCGTAAACCGCAGGCGGGCGTTTCTCCGGCAGCATCCGCGACGCCATTGCCCAGCGCACCGGAGGAAAAACTGAGCTTCGGCCGGCGTTTGCAGTTGATCTGGCGGGTGGTGATCGGCTCCACGGCCGGTTTTATTTTCATTCCGGCAGCCCTGATCGGCTACGTAAAACAATCCTTCGGGCCGCGCGAAGACGTACCGGAAAAATACCGCGAAGGTCTCAACGCTTATCAGATCGGCGCGCTGCTGATCATTGTGCTGCTCATCGCCGGGTTGCTCTGGTGGATATTTTAACCCCATGGACGAACTGTTAAATCAACGCATTGGTCATTTCTACGACCGTTCCACGCCCATTTGGCTGGACACCTGGGGCGAACACATGCACCACGGCTACTATGGCCCCGACGGCCAGGCCAAGAAAGATCACCGCCGGGCGCAGGTGGATCTGGTAGAAGAAATGCTGCGCTGGGGCGGGGTGGATCAGGTCGGCCGCCTGCTCGATGCCGGCTGCGGCGTCGGTGGCAGCGCCCGTTATCTCGCGCAGCGTTTCGGCGCCACGGCGCTGGGCCTGACCCTCAGTCCGGTGCAGGCGCAACAGGCCCGGCAGTACACGCAACGGGCAGGTTTACAGGATAGTGTTCAGTTTGAAGTGCGCGACATGATGACGCTGACCGCTGCCGACGGCCCTTTCGACCTGGTGTGGTCCATGGAAAGCGCCGAGCATATTCGGGATAAACAGGCGCTTTTCGAGTTGTTTTACAACCTTTTAGCGCCGGGTGGCAAATTCCTGATGGCTACCTGGTGTTATCGTCCGCTGCCCCCGGAACTGAGCGACAAAGAGCAGGGTTTACTGGAAAAAATCTATAACCTCTATCATTTGCCGCCCATGGTCGACCGGGCGCAGTTGGTGAATTACGCTACCCAGGCCGGTTTTGCCGAGCTGCAGTCGGCCGATTGGAGCCGGTCGGTGGCGCCTTTCTGGAAGGCGGTGATCCGCACGGCTTTGCGCTGGAGCAGCGTCGGCGGTTTGCTGAAAGCCGGCTGGCCGACCATTAAAGGCGCCTGGGCCATGCGTTATATGGCACAGGGTTACCAGCGCGGGGTGCTGGAATTTGCGGTGGTGCAGGGGAGGAAACCAGATCCCGGTGAGGATAAGAATGACGTGTTGAAAATCACCACTTTGTAAAGATTTTGGGCTCCGACATTGAGCAATACAGGTGAAAGATTTGTCAACTTTTTTTCAAAGAAATCTAGCCCAGCCCATGACCAGGCGCCAGGTAAAAGCCCAGTGGGTACACGATGTATTCCAGGAAAAACAAACCCCAGAAGAACATGTAAAAACGTTTTACCTGTTTATCATCACCCACCTGCAGCCGGCGCGCCTGGTATAAAAACAGCAGCAGCGCCAGTCCATGAATGACGATATAGAACCAGGGGGCCGCAAAATAGCCCCACCAAGCGGCCAGCATGACGTATAAATATGCGATGGAAACGACCACCACCCCGGCCAGAAATGCGCGTTGGCGGCCGGAACGTACCGCCAGCGTACCGAATGCATACTCGGCGTCGCCCAGCGTGTCGGGAATATCTTTGAACCAGGCGATGCCCAGACTAAAGGCAAACACAAACACCGCCAGTGGCCAGATGCTGGCGTCGAGGCCCCAGCGGCCGGTCAGTTCGTGGTGAAAATGCAGGTAAAAACCGATATTTACCAATAAACCCCGTACTACGGAAATGCAGGCCGCCGCCAGCAGATGATTGCGTTTGAACTTGAGTGGCGGCAGGGAATACGCCGTACCAATGGCCATGATGAGCGCAATAAGTCCGACGAACCACCTCGAAAAAAAGGCCGCGGCTAACAAAGCGATTACTCCGCAAACAACCACGATGTGCAAAGCGTTGCTGCGACTGAGTAAGCCGGCCGGGATGGGCAGCCAGGGTTTGTTAATGCGGTCCACTTCCACGTCCGACCATTGATTGAGGCCGGTGATGTATACATTGCAGGCCCAGGCGCTGACCAGGCTGAGCAACAACAGCAGCGGATGGAAAGGCAAACCCACGCCCGCAATGGCGTACAGGGCGCAAATACTCAGCGTGCTGCCGATGATGGTATGGGGCCGGGTAAATTTCCAGAAAGTAGAAAGTGTCTGCATCAAGCGGGTTTTGGTAATGGCTGGTGGTGGTTGATGAAGTTTATGAAAAAAGGTTGATAAACAGCATTCTGAATAAGCTTCATCACTTATTTTATACACTACCGGGTTTTAACACGAAAAATCAAAAATAGATGATGAATTCAGATGGCCAGCTGCTGCTTTGGATGGGCGTCGGGGTGTTCCTCCTGGCGCTGGGCAGCGAAACGGCCTGGCGGCGCGGTTGGTTGCCGCAGTGGCTGGCCCGCAAAATACTCCATTTTGGCGCAGTTGGCGCCTGTGCCCTCGCGCCGCTCTGTTTGCAGGACCTGACGCTGCTGCGCTGGATCGTCGTGTTGGTGGTGCCGGTGCTGATTTATCTGGTGTACACGCGCCAGCTTTTCAGCGAAGCCAATGGCCGGCACAGCTGGGGCATTGCACTGTTCCCGCTGGCGTATTTATGGCTGCTTTTTTTGCCCGACCGCATTTTGATCATCGTTCCCATGGGCATTCTGGCAGTGAGTGATGCGGCGGCGGCCATCGTCGGACAATTATTTGCCCGCCGATATTATCAACTAACCGGCGACCGCAAATCATTGATCGGCAGCCTGGCTTTTCTGGTGACTGCCCTGGGGGTCATTTGGCTAAGTCAAAGTATTTATCCCGATCACTGGCACCTGAACGACGGTCTGCGGAATATGGAGATGGTCAGTTACGATGATCACTGGGTCTGGCCAAAAGTGACGTTTTTGGTAATTATATTGACCGCCCTGGAGGCGCTTGGCTCGCGGGGGCTGGACAATCTGCTCATTCCTCCAGCTGCGGCACTTTTGCTGGAACATGCCGCCCATCTAACACCAGATCCTCGTTCTCCTTTCTATGTCAGTGACCTGGAACTGTGGGTGCAACTGGCGTCTTTACTGGCATTTGGGGCGGTTTTTATTTGGTTTACAGTGCGCCGCCGTTCGCTGTCCCTGGATGGTGCGGTAATGGCCGCGGTTATCGGATTATGGGTGCTGTTTTTTGCCGGCCCGGAGGCGCTCTGGCCGTTGTTCTTTTTCTTTATCAGCAGTACGCTTTTGGGGAAATTAACCAGAAAGGAAAAAGTGATTTCTGATGTTAAACATGGTAAAGCGCGTGATTATCGACAAGTGTTATGTAACGGCGGAATTTATGCTTTGCTGGCTACCTTTGGTTTGGACGTTTTTATGGTGGCGTCTTTAGCCGTAGCCACCGCCGACACCTGGGCTTCCGAAATCGGCATGTATTTTCGGAGACCTACGTACGACCTTTGGCGCAGGAAACTAACGCCTGTGGGATTGTCCGGCGGTGTGAGTTGGGTGGGCACATTGGGTGGTCTGGCCGGGGCGGCAGCGATGGCGATCGTGGGGATTTTATGTCTGCACTGGGAAATGGATATAATTTCTATGCTCGCATTCACCGGCATCGGATTTCTGGGGATGCTGATCGATAGTTTACTCGGCGCTACCCTCCAAGCCCGTTACCAAAACGAAGAAACCGGCGAGTTAACCGACATTCCGACTAAAATCTTGCATTCGGGCTATCGTAGGATGAGCAATGACGCCGTAAATTTGTTAAGTAATGTGCTGACCATTCTGCTGGCGGCAATTTGTTGCCTATTGCTATTTTTATCTACCCGTTGACAAGGCAAATACTTCGATATTTGCCCACTTGAAAACTGTCTTTTATAACCTCCTTTTAAAACAAACATAAGATGCCTGAAGCATATATCATCTCCGGTTACCGTTCCGCCGTCGGCAAAGCCGGTAAAGGCGGTTTCAAAGCTTATCGCTCCGATGACCTGGCCGTCGATGTGATCAAACACCTGCTGGCCCAGGTACCCCAGCTCGACCCGAAAATGGTGGACGACTGCATTGTCGGTTGCGCCAATCCGGAAGGCGAGCAAGGCCTGCAGATCGGCCGCCTGATCTCCAACCGGGCGCTCGGTAAAGACGTGCCGGGGATGACCGTCAACCGCTACTGCGCCTCCGGCCTGGAAACCATCAGCATCGCCGTGGCCAAGATCCGTGCCGGTATGGGCGAATGTTACATCGCCGGCGGTACCGAAAGCATGTCGTTCATTCCAATGACTGGCTATAAACTGGCGCCCAACTACAACATCGCGGCCAACACACCCGATTACCTGGTCGGCATGGGCCTGACCGCCGAAGCCGTTTCCAAAAAATACCACGTGAGCCGCGAAGATGCCGATGCCTTCTCCGTCCGCAGTCACCAACTGGCCGCAGCTGCCATCGATGGCGGGAAATTCCAGGCGGAGATCGTGCCGGTCAACGTGCCCGAAGTGTGGGTGGAAAATGATAAACGTAAAGAAACTTCGCACCTCATTCAAGTCGATGAGGGCGTCCGCCGCGATACTTCCCTGCAAGGCCTGGCCAAATTACGCCCCGCCTTTGCCGCAGATGGCGTAGTCACTGCCGGTAACTCCTCGCAGACTTCCGATGGCGCCGCTTTCGTGCTGGTCATGTCGGAATCGATGATGAAAGACCTGGGTTTGGAGCCCATTGCGCGTCTGGCCGCCTGTTCCGTAGCCGGCGTCGAGCCGATCCTGATGGGTATGGGACCTTGCGCCGCCATTCCAAAAGCCCTGAAACAGGCCGGTATGAAACTGAACCAGATCGAAGCCATCGAGTTGAATGAAGCTTTTGGCGCGCAAGCACTGGCCGTTATTCGCGAAGCGGGCTTGAATCCCGATATCGTCAACGTCAACGGGGGCGCTATTGCCCTGGGGCACCCACTGGGCTGCACCGGCGCAAAATTGACGGTACAGATCCTGAATGAAATGCGCCGAAGCGATCAGCGCTACGGTTTGGTCACCGCCTGCGTAGGTGGCGGACAGGGCATTGCGGGGATTTATGAGCGGTTGAATTAAATTTTAACGGTAGACTGGTTTGCGCTGCACCTTTAGAAGGATGGTAACGCGGATTTTACGGATCAAACAGATTTTCGCGGATTTTAAATCCGCGAAAATCCGCCAAATCCGTTGTATCCGCGTTACCATCCTTTTGCGTAAGGCATCACAAAATGTGAGATGACAACCGCATTACTTCGCTTTAAACGCCTCGATCGCCTGTTTCGAGGCCGGGGACAAGGCCAATCGGCCGCTGATCGCCGCCCGGTCATCCAGCAGGCCATCCCAGTGGTCGGTCCCTTCCCAGAAAATGCGCTTCAGTTCGGCGAGCGCTTCCCCGCTGTAACTGCACAGGGTTTCGCAGAAATGGGCGATGTAGGCATCCAGTTGCTCCACCGTCTCAAACGACTCCTGGAATAAACCTTTCGCTTTGGCCCATTCCGCCGTTTGCCATTCCGCAGGCGTCAGGGCGAGTTGGGTAAAAGCGCCCGTTCCCACTTTACGTTCTACCGCCGGGCCGATCACGAAAGGCCCGAACCCGATGGCCAATTCGCTCAGTCGGATGGAGGCGTACATGGAAGCCATGCAGTAGTCCGTCGCTGCTGCCAGTCCGACACCCCCACCCACCGCTTTACCATGAACACGGCCGACGATGATTTTCGGACAGCGGCGCATGGCATTGATCACCTGGCCAAAACCCGAGAAAAAAGCCAGGCTGGTGTCGAAATCATGGATGGCCGCAAGTTCATCAAAGCTGGCGCCGGCACAGAAAGTCTTGTGTTCGGCACTGCGCAGTACGATCACTTTTACCAGCTCGTCGTGGCCTAATTGATCGAACGCCGCGCTCAGCGCCGTCAGCAAACGGCTCGGCAGGCTGTTATGATTGGGGTGAAAAAAGGTGACGTGCGCGACGCCATTGGGCAGGTGTTCGGTGGTGACGTAACCTTGCTCGGTGATGGTCATAAGATGGAGGGTGGAATTTATTCCGCTTTATTGGAGGTGAAACTTTTAGGAGCGGAATAAATTCCGCCTTCCGTTAAAACGCCGAGCTGAATTGCTGCAAAAAGCGCACGTCGTTTTCAAACAGCAGCCGGATATCGCCGATTTCGTATAGCCGCAGCGCCTGCCGCTCAATACCCATACCGAAGGCGAAACCGCTATATTTGCGCGAATCGATGCCGCAGTTTTCCAGCACCTGCGGGTCCACCATGCCGCAGCCCAGAATTTCGAGCCAGCCGGTGCCCTTGGTGAGGCGGCTGTTTTTTTCGGTTTCAGTACCCAGCCAGATATCCATTTCCGCCGAAGGTTCGGTGAAAGGGAAAAAGGACGGCCGCAGTCGGATCTTAGTGGCGCCGAACATTTCCTGCGCAAAATGCAGCAGCGTATGTTTCAAATCGGCAAAGGAAACACCTTCGTCGATGTATAGGCCTTCCACCTGGTGAAACTGCGCGTGGGAGCGGGTGGAAATGGTTTCATTGCGGTACACCCGGCCCGGCGCAATGATCCGGATGGGCGGCTGCCGTTGTTCCATCACCCGCGCCTGCACCGGCGAGGTGTGGGTCCGCAGCAGCATGCCCGGGGCATCCACTACGTAAAAAGTATCCTGCATATCGCGGGCCGGGTGATCTTCCGGCGTATTCATGGCCGTGAAATTATGCCAGTCGTCCTCAATTTCCGGACCATCGGCCACGGCAAAACCCATGCGCGTAAAGATGTCGACGATGCGGTTCATGGTCACCGCCACCGGGTGACGCGAGCCGACGGGCAGTGGTTCGCCCGGCGCCGTAAGATCCAGTTGCTGACCCACGCTGCTTTCGGCCCTGGCGTCCAGATCGGCTTTGATGGCCGCGTATTTCTCCTCGGCCTTTTGCTTGAGCGTGTTCATTAACTGGCCGAAATCGCGCTTGCGCTCATTGGGCACCGCACGCATTTCTTCCATCAACGCCTTGATCTCCCCCTTGGCGCCGAGGTAACGGATGCGGAAGGTTTCCAGCGTTTCGGCATTGGCCGGCGCTTCTGCCGCCACGGCAGTTATGGTCAACTCTACTTTTTCGAATATATCGGACATGACGGAAAGGTTATATTTGGTTTAGAGAGGTTTAGAGAAAAGGTTTAGAGAGGTTTAGTTGTTGGCCGTCAGCATTTTAGATCAATGCTTCTTTCAAAACCGATTTGTGTTGGTTATAAGTTAGGGGGCAAAACTACTAAGAAACTGTTTTGAAGCTTTCAAAAATCAGAGGTGATCAGCAGATCCAGGTCGGTACTTTTCAAATTGAAACGCTCGCCGATATAGGCATTGGTCAGGCAGCCTTTATAGGTATATACTCCGTTGCGCAGCCCTTCATTATTGGTGATCAGCGATAAAATACCGCCGCTTTCCGCCTTGAGTAGCAGCGAGGTCAGGATGTTGCTGATCGCATCGGAGGCTGTACGGGCCACCCGGGAAGGGATGTTGGGCACGCAGTAATGGGTGACGCCATGTTTCACAAAGGTTGGCGCGTCGTGGGTGGTCGCTTTGGAAGTTTCAAAACAGCCGCCCTGATCGATGCTCACGTCCACGATGACCGAGCCGGGTTTCATGCGCTGAATAATATCTTCCGGCACCATCATCGGCGAGTTGGCGTGGGCGGAATGCACGGCGCCGATGGCCACGTCGGCGGTCAGCAGCTGTTCGCGCAAATGGATGGGATTGACCACCGAGGTGTACAACTGGCGACCGACGCGGTTTTGCAGTTGCATGAGTTTGTAGACGTTATTATCAAAAATACGCACCTCCGCACCCAGACCCAGGGCTGTCCGGATGGCAAATTCCGCCGCAATGCCCGCCCCGAGAATAATGACTTTGGCCGGCGGAACGCCGGCAATACCGCCCAGCAGCACGCCCTGGCCGCCACGGTTGGTGGCCAGCAGATCCGCCGCAATGAGGATGGCGCTGATGCCGGCAATCTCGCTCATGACGTGTACGATCGGGAAAGAGCCGGTATCATCGTCGCGGATATACTCCATGGCCAGCGCGATCACCCGTTTTTTCTGCAGTTTGGTAATGTATTCCGGGCCCAGCAGCGGCAGGTGAATGGGGGAAATAACCACCTGGTTGGGTCGCATCAGATCAATTTCTTCCAGCGTCAGCGGCGCGGCTTTAAGCAGTAGATCGGCTTTAAAAACCTCGTCGCGGCTGTAAGCAATGGTCGCGCCGGCCTCCGAATAGTCCAGGTCGCTGAATTTGGAGTTTTCCCCCGCCCCGTTTTCCACCACCACCTGGTGACCGTGGGCCGTCAGGGTCGACACGGAATGCGGGACCAGCGCCACGCGGTTTTCCTGTAAAGTAGTCTCCTTGGGAATGCCGATAAACAGCTTCTGGTGCCGGGGCGTAACTTCCAGCGTTTCGGTCTGGGTGTTCGGTAACGTGCGCGTCTCCATCATAATCAACAACTTGTATTTGAACGGCCGGTACAGAGGCCGGATAAAGTATTTACAAGATAAGCAGTTGGCGGCTTTCCGGCCCCACGGTTTTCATTTCCAGTCGCAGGGTCTCAGGCGGTAATACATGCTCCACGATTTGCGGCCATTCGATAAAACAGTACCATGGATCGTATAAAAGATCCTCCAGGCCAATGTCCAGCGCTTCTTCGGCCGTCCGCAGGCGATAGAGGTCGAGGTGGTGAAAAAGCGCAGTTTCTCCGTTCTTCTCCCGGTAGCTATATTCATTGACCAGCGAGAAGGTTGGACTGGACGTGTTTTCTATAACGCCCAAATACTGACAAAAAGCTTTGACCAGCGTCGTTTTTCCCGCCCCCATGTCGCCGTAAAGCGCGATTTTACGCCGTCCGGCCAGTGCATGCAGCAGCCAGGGTACTGCCTGGTTCTGCAAATCTGCGGGTGAATAAATGGTAAGTTCCACTTTTGATCCTGGGTTTGTTTCGTTTTTGGCCTGCGCCGGAATTTTCGCAAAAGTACCACCGTTTTTGACAAACAGATTTGACTTGAAAGCGCGTATTTCGCACAGATTAAACCGGGAACTTCCGAATGACCTATTCTGTTACTGATATTCAGCGCATTACCGGCGCACAATGGCTGCAAAATGCACAACCCCAGGCCTCCATCGGCCATTTACTGTTCGATAGCCGTCAGGTAACCGCACCCGGGGCCGCTTTGTTTTTCGCTCTGGCCGGACCGCGCCATGATGGCCATCACTATCTGGCGGAGGCTTACCGCATGGGGGTGCGCCAGTTCGTCGTAGCGCAGCCCGTTGCCGTGCAGGATTTCCCGGAGGCGAACGTGCTGCAGGTGCCGGATACGCTCCGTGCGCTGCAAACCTTGGCCGCTCATCATCGGGCGCAGTTTCAAATTCCGGTCGTCGGCATTGCGGGCAGCAACGGTAAAACCATCGTCAAGGAATGGCTGTACCAGATCCTGGCCCCCGATTTCAACATCGTGCGCAGTCCGAAAAGCTATAATTCCCAGATCGGCGTGCCTTTATCGGTCTGGCAGTTACAACCGGTGCATACGCTCGCATTGTTCGAGGCGGGTATTTCCAAATCCGGCGAAATGGAGCGGCTGGCGGCCATCATTCAACCGAGCATTGGTGTTTTTACCACCATCGGCCCGGCGCACCGCGAGGGTTTTAGTTCCGAAACGGAAAAAGTGCAGGAAAAAATGCGGCTTTTCGCGACCGCCGGTGTGCTGGTCTACTGCGTCGATCATGTAAAGATTAAAAACGCCGTGCTGGCCTGGCTGGAGGAACCGCTCGCCGAAAACCAGCCCAAACGCCACACGTTTTCCTGGTCCGCCCAGGGCCAACCCGCCGATTTCCAGGTCATCAACATCCACCCCCAGGACGAAGGTTTCACCCAGGTAAACATCGCAATTTCTCCTTCCTCGGATGCCAAATTCCGCATTCCGCACTCCGCATTCCGCACTCCGCTATTCCGCATTCCGCATTCCGTACTCCGCATTCCTTTCCAGGATGTTGCATCTATAGAAAATGCCATTCACTGCTGGGCGGTGGCGCATGTGCTCGGCGCAGACCCGGAGGATGTCCGCGTGCGTATGGCGCGCCTGGAGCCGGTGGAAATGCGCCTGGAGATCAAGGGCGCCATTCACGGCAGTACGCTCATCAACGACGCCTATAATAATGACCTGGCTTCCCTGCGCATTGCCCTGGCTTTTGCCGCCCAGCAGGCCCGCGGTCGCCGGCTGACGCTGGTACTTTCCGATATTTTGCAGGGTGGCCGGGAAAAGAAACGCATGTATCAGGACGTGGCGACCATGATGCTGGAACAACGCGTCGGCCGACTGATAGGCATTGGCGCCGAGGTGACCCGCCTGCAGGAGCTGCTGCCGCCCAATTTTGACAGCGCATTTTATCCCACTACGGCCACTTTTCTGGACAATTTTGCCGCCCACGAGTTTCAGAACGAGCTGATCCTGCTCAAGGGTGCGCGGCCTTTCGCTTTTGAACAGGTGGCCCGCCGGCTGGAACAAAAGAACCACAAAACCGTGCTGGAGGTGAACCTGACCGCCCTGGCCCATAACCTGAACGTGTACAGCCGGCTGCTGGGTCCGGGCGTAAAAATGATGGTCATGGTCAAGGCCGCCGGTTATGGCAGCGGCGCGGCGGAAGTGGCCAAGCTGCTCGAATACCGCCATGTGGACTACCTCGGCGTGGCCTATGCCGACGAGGGCATCGAGCTGCGGCAGGCCGGCGTCACCCTCCCGATCCTGGTGCTCAATCCCGAACCGGCTACCTTCGACGTGATGTACCGCTACCGCCTCGAGCCGGAAGTATATAGCCTGGCGCAGCTGGAGCAACTTATTCAATATGCCGGACCGAACAAAAGCCTGACCATCCACCTGAAACTGGATACCGGCATGCACCGCCTGGGTTTCGAGCCGGCCGCGCTGCCGCAGTTGCTCAGTCGGTTGCGGGCCCATCCGCAGTTGCGCGTGCAGTCCGTTTTTTCGCATTTAGCCGCCAGCGACGCGCCGGCGCATGACGAATTTACCCGACAGCAGGCCACGGCGTTTTCCGCCATGTATGACGCTATAAAAAATGCGCTGGGTTATGCGCCGCTGCGCCACCTGGTGAATACCGGCGGCATTTCTCGCTGGCCGCCCTACCATTTTGAGATGGTCCGGCTGGGAATTGGTCTGTACGGCATCGATTCCAGCGGTTTGCAGGA
>JANPIN010000090.1:0-36900 GCA_031425035.1 Saprospirales bacterium
TCCACGCCCACCAGACTCGGATTGCAGGAACTCGCCGCCAGCTGCGTTTGGCTCATGGGTGCCAGGCTGGTCGACGTAATCACCAAACTATCGCAGCCGGCCACACTGGTCAGCAAAACGGTGTCCACACCAACCATGGCGGGATCGCAGTTTTTGACAAAAAGCGGGGTGATGGTAATTGTGGAAGGGTCAAATAAGGTGTTGGTTATCACCAGACTATCGCAGCCAAAGAAGTTCGTTAAAATCAGCGTATCCACGCCCACCAGACTCGGATTGCAGGAACTCGCCGCCAGCTGCGTTTGGCTCATGGGCGCGAGACTGGTGGTGGTGATCACCAAACTATCGCAACCGGCCACACTGGTCAGCAAAACGGTGTCCACACCGACCATGGCGGGATCACAGTTTTTGACAAAAAGGGGCGTAATGGCAATATTAGAAGGGTCAAAAGCCGTGTTGGTGATCACCAGACTATCGCAGCCATAGAAGTTCGCCAGAATCAGCGTGTCCATACCCACCAGACTCGGATTGCAGGAACTGGCCGACAACAGCGTTTGACTCATGGGCGCGAGACTGGTGGTGGTGATCACCAAACTGTCGCAACCGGCTACACTGGTCAGCAAAACGGTGTCCACACCGACCATGGCGGGATCACAGTTTTTGACAAAAAGCGGGGTGATGGAAATGGCGGAAGGGTCAAAAGCCGTGTTGGTGATGACTAAACTATCACAACCATAGTAATTTGCTAGAATCAGCGTATCCAAACCCACGAGACTCGGATTGCAGGAACTGGCCGACAACAGCGTTTGGCTCATGGGTGCCAGGCTGGTCGACGTAATCACCAGACTATCGCAACCGACCACGCTGGTCAGGAAAAAGGTGTCTACGCCCACCATGGCGGGATCGCAATTTTTGACAAAAAGCGGGGTGATGGAAATGGCGGAAGGGTCAAAAGCCGTGTTGGTGATGACTAAACTATCACAACCAGAATAATTTACCAAAATCAGCGTGTCCAGGCCGATCTGATTCGGATTGCAGGAACTAGCCGCCAAATTTGTCTGGCTGAAGGCGACCAGGCTGGTCGTCGTAATGACTAAACTATCGCAACCGGCTACACTGGTCAGCGTAACGGTGTCCATCCCCACTGCCGCCGGGTCGCAGGCGGTTTGATAAATAAGGTTTTGGACAGGCGTCAAATAGCTCAGGCTCACGTTTATGATGCTGTCGCAACCACTGCTGGCCACGTTGCCCAGACTCACCTGTCCCGTAGGATTCAGCGCATCAAAAATGGTGGTTCCGAGGAGAAACGTTTCGCCCGGGCATAGTA
This sequence comes from Saprospirales bacterium, assembly GCA_031425035.1. GTDB lineage: Bacteria > Bacteroidota > Bacteroidia > Chitinophagales > Saprospiraceae > M3007. Next base: position 1,325 of record JANPIN010000090.1, read on the forward strand.
CCGGCTGTATCGTGGTGGTTGCATTGATCAGCAGCACGCTGGCCGTATCCGTTGAGGTGCAGCCCTTTAACTGAAGCGTTACCCAGTAGTTGCCGGCGCTCGTGATGCTGCGGGTCGGGGCAGTACTGCCATTGTCCCATTGATAGCTCGCACCGTTTACCGTGGCATCGAGCAAAGCCAGATTGGCGTTGCACACCACGGTATCCGCCAGCGCAAAATCCGCTAAAAGTTCCGGGGTACTGAATGCAAAATCCACAAAAGCGCTGTTTCCCTGCGGGCAAACGGATTGGATCTGCACCTCATAATTACTGCAACCCGGCAGCGTATCGACGTTCCACAGGGTTTGCGTAGTGGAAACATTCATCCAAAGGAGGGCGCCCAGTTTGCGGTATTTAATATTGTAACTGCTTGCAAAAGGCTGACCCACCCAGCTCATGTCCGCGTCGCTGGGTATGCCGGAAATTGCCAGGCCCGTCGGCTCCGTGCAAGGGCCCAGGGGAATGAAAAACGCCGTCACCATGCCGCTGGTTTGGAACGCCAGTAAAATAGCCGCCGCCAGCTGGTCGGGCCCGAACGTATTGCCGCTCACTTCCCAATGGTCGAACACCCAACCGATCGCCGGTTTCGCCACCAGTTCGACGTTAACGCCGCCAAAATAATTGCCGACAAATGGATAGGTCGCCGGCGTAATCGTGTTGACCGTCACCTGGTTGGGCGAGGCGACCGGGGAAACTTTCACCGTCAAGGCATACGGCCCGGTCACCTGATAACAATCGTCGATGCTTTGATCCAGCACCTGGCAGCGGGTGTCGATGAAATCATGGATGTCGTTGACGTTCTGCTGCCACTGGCTCACCGTTCCGCCCCAGCGCGCACAGTGCCTGGCCATTTCCGGCGCGATGGTGTTGGTCATCGAATCCAGCAGGGCATTCATACTCTGACACGACAGCGAAGTGTTGAGCAAATCGGCGTACCGGTTGATATACAGCGCTTTAAACTGCGGGTTGTTGAACAGCGCCACAAAAATATCGATGTGGTTCTGCGGATCATTACTATTGGAAATATCCTCCACATCGCAGGGATCAGCCGTGGGGCCGATGTCCGGAATGCCGGTATAATTGATGTAGTGGCCGAAGGTGGCATCCATATCCCAGAGCGTGTAGCGCCAGCGTTTTCCTTCGCCGGCCGGATTGCGGCCCCGCCACCACGCCGTGTTCCAGACCAGCCAGTCCTTGCAGACACTATGCTGATTAATAATAACATAGTCGATCAGGCTCAACGGGTCGAGCTGCTGCTGTACATAGTCGTAATTGGCCGCATTGGCCATGTTGTTGCTGAGAATGAAATTCTTGAGGGTGTACCAGTCCGTCCAGGAACCATACTCTTCCCAGGTGGCCCCCCAGGTTTTTATAAAGTCAATATCCTGCTCGTCCTGATCGTAGTAATAAGCGGTAAAATCGGCGTCATCGACCTTTTCGCGTAAGTCATACACGCCCCAGTACTGGCCATTGACATACACGACGCAGGATCGGTGGGTGCGGGAATCGATGTCCATGCCGGCCTTGATGGCCAGGGTTTGTACATAAGAATCGCGGATGTGGGCGCCTCCCGAAGTTGCCGGGTAATTATCGTTCGCCGCAGCTTTCAGAATGAGCCGCTGAAACTTTTTTCGGCTGCGTTCCTTGAAAAACTTGTATTTCAGTTCATCCTTATACCCCAACTGGTCGCGGGTGATCCAATCGACGCCCCGCTGCGCATAGGCCCAGGAATCGTTGCCATGTTCATTAAATTCGCCGTAACCCTCTTCTTTAAACAGGTTGTCTTCAAAATACTCGAACGAACCGATCGCTTTGATCTGACTACCGTTCAACAATACCGATACGTTATCGCCGGCAATAGAAATCACCGGAACCGTGTGGCTGACATTGATAAAGTAGGTGTTGGCCAGCACAAAACCAGGCAGCACCTGGGCGGTGGAGCTATAAGCGCGCGCCTTCAAAACCGTGGTGGTGGTGATGTTGATCGGGGCCGAGTAGAGTGGGGAAGTGGCGGTAGGTTCGCTGCCGTTGGTGGTGTAACGCACCTTGGCATTGGCGCCGGTATTCAGCGTTACCAGCACACTACCCGTATAAAAACCGGCCTGGGTGGTTGTCAGTACGGACGGTGCATAAGACAGAAAAAAAGTAGCGCCATTGGCGGCCCCGGGGCTTGGCGCAGTGTAAATATTCCAGGCCCCGCTCCCGTTGGGAGAACGTCCATAACTGTGGTTGCCCTGGTTTGGAATACCGAAGGTGTAACTATCGGCCAAAGAACCATCTATACGGGTCAGTAAGACCGATTCCCCTTTGGTCTGGCTGAGTTTAAAATTGGTATGCATGTTTACGCCGACTACCTTGTCTTTACCGGAGCAAAAAATGAGACGGTAAGCGCCGGGCGCGATGGTCTGCCCGTTCGGAATGACCCATTTCTGGGGATTGCCGGGGTTATCGCTCAAAAACCACCCGCTGAGATTAACACCCGTGGCGCCCGGATTATACAACTCGAACCAGTCTTCGTGATCACCGTCGCTGTCCACTATGCCGTTCATGTTGGCAGCAGAAATTTCATTAATTACAACTTGGGCGGATAGGGTAGTAGCAAATAAGTAAAGGAACAGGGCGAGTAGTGGTCTTATCATATTCGGTGGTGTGACGTGCGGGGTAAAAATAGCAAATTAAGCGGTCTGCTTATCGATGCTATTTTAGCAATTCCGGGCACATCTGCACTTGATCACCATGGAAGGCAAAATCAAACCAGCTGGATAACCACATTACCTTTCTTATGCCCTTTATCGACGTACGCATGCGCTTCAGCTATCTGTTCCAAAGGGTAATTTTTATCAATAGCGGATTTTAGTTTGCCTTCCGCCGCCATCTTTTGCAGGAATTGCACCCCCTGCGCTGTTTCGGCGGCTACGCCGGAAATCACTTTTTTGTTACTGGTCGCCGATGACCAGGCGCCCTGAACCATTCCGGCCAGCATGGAAGCCCCCAGTAGCAAGGTTCCATTTTCCTTAAGTACGGACACGCAGGAGGAGAAGGAGGCCTTGTTCACCGTTTCGTAAACCACATCGTACCGCTCACCGTTTTTCGCAAAATCGATTTTCGTATAGTCGATCACCTGGTCTGCACCCAGGGCTTTCACCATTTCCAAATTGGCGGTACTGCAAACGCCCGTCACTTCGGCCCCTAGATATTTGGCAATCTGTACCGCCGCTGTACCCACCGCTCCGGAGGCTCCATAAATCAACACTTTTTGTCCGGGCTGGATATTTGCCTTCTGGAGGAAATGCAGGGCTGTAATCCCCCCAAATGGCAGCGCAGCCGCTTCCACATGGCTGATATTTGCAGGTTTAATGGCCAATGCACCGGTTTCCGGCAGGCAGATATATTCGGCATAGGCACCGAACAGCATCATAGTCGAGCCGAAAACGAGGTCGCCCGCCTTAAAAGTCGTCACGTTTTTGCCCACCGCTTCCACTTCGCCGGATAGCACACCGCCCAAAACAGCTTTTCCCGGTTTGAAAAAACCGAAGAAAAACCGCACGGCAAACGGATCGGCTTTTCGCAACCGGGCATCCCCGCTCGTAGCCGCCGTTGCATGAATTTTTATCAGGATTTCATGGTCTTTCGGATTGGGTTTGGCTAAAGCTTTGACTTGAAGAACTTCCGGTGCACCGTATTGGGTGTAGACCGCTGCTTGCATAGTTAAGGTCATTTTTTTGCGCTTTTAAACTTTGAGCAACAAAGGTCCGGGCGCAAAAAGGCGGATTCATTGACTTTAGGTAAGAAGTGTGCCCAATAGAAAAAAAGAGGCGATGATTTTCGATCATCGCCTTCCTGGTGGCCATCCTATTTAATCATAATCCGCTTTCTTATCCGGCTCAGTGACTCCGGCGTTACACCGAGGTAACTGGCCAGCTGGTACTGCGGCACCCGGTCCAAAAGGCCAGGCCGGGTTTTCAGCAAATTCAAATAGCGCTCTTCCGGACTATTCAGGATATACGTGGAAAATAGGTCCATGCTTTTACCAAGTTCTTCCTCCACAGCCAGCCCCTTGACGAATTCGAGATGGGGAAATTTTGCAAAAAAAGAGGCCTCGTCTCCGACCGTCAGAATAGTATCCTCAACACAGGACAGGTAAAATTTGGAGGGTACACGTTTGTACGTACCCTCATACGCGGTAACCGGCTGTCCCTCGGTAAAGAAATTGGTGGTTTTTTCCTCGCCATCCACCAGGAAATATTGCCGGATACAGCCTTTTAGAACGAAGTAGCAGAGTTTTCTCACTTGCCCTTCTTTGAGCAAAATCGTTCCCTTCTTAAATGACTTGAATTTAATAGCCTTCATGATCTCCCCGGCTTCCGTCTCACTTAGTGGCATGAACTGAGAAATATAGGTGATGATTTCCTGCTCCGGGGAAGGTTTGCGACGGGCTGGCACGGCATTGGGGCGGGGCGTTTGAGTAGTTGTCTCCAGCATCTTGTTGGCTATTTAAAAATGATTTATCCGAATATTTCAAGAATTTTTTCCGCGTTCACTTGCTGAAGAAAATTTGCATGCTGCACTTTATCTTGCAGGGACTACACAAAATTAGTAAGACTGTACAATAGTTATATGCCTTGCAGGCTGGAGTGTTTAAAATATTACCGTACACATCAATCAGACTTTTCGGTCGTTCCTTCCTGCTTTTTCTTCTTCAAATTGAAACGTATGCGCGTACCATAGTCGCGCATCCGGTACTGCGGAGCGAATTCTTTAAAAACCTCCTGATAGGTATAATTCCAGCCGATGAGCCAGGCGGTAAGTTCGTCGATGTCCGGATCGGGGCAGGCACCGCACCGCATCACGGATAAGGGATAAAGTTTAGCGGCCTTAGCGGCCACGTCTTTGGGTAATCTACCATCCTCGTAATATAAATCCCAGGCGCCAAACAGGTGGTCCAGCTATCAACCTGTGTATCAATAAAAAACGGAATGATATAAACCGTACCGGTCAGGCTTTTAAATTCTCGCTCGGCACTGGGCCGGTAGGATTGGGCGTGCAGGGCAGGCAAAAGGCCGAGCAGAAGCAGGTAGAAAATGAATGCTTTCATAAGGATGATTTAGGAATAGTAAACAATAGGAAAAGCCTGTAAATGTATTACTATGTTTTGATCAGTTTCTGCACCGTACCGCTTAATTTCCCATTTGTCTTTTCCCCTTTGGTTACGCACCTTTGCCAGCGCCTAACCCATACTTATTAACCATTAACCATTAACCAATCCATGCGCCTTCCATCTAAAACAGCCCTCATTACCGGTGCTTCCAGCGGCATCGGCCGGGAAACAGCTCTCCGCTTTGCCCGCGAAGGCGCCCGCCTGATCATCGTCGACGTCAATGACGCTGCCGGCGAAGAAACTGTAGACCTCGTGCGCCAGGCCGGCGGCGAAGCTACCTACTGCCATGCCGATGTTTCTAAAGCGGAAGACTGCGCCCGTATGGTTGCCCTGGCCGAGCGTACCTACGGACATCTGCATATCCTGTTCAACAACGCCGGCATTATGCACAATGATGATGATGACGCGGTGAAAACGGAAGAATCCGTCTGGGATCTGACCATGGCCATTAATGTAAAGGGCGTTTTCTTCGGTTGTAAGTACGGGGTGCCCGCGCTGCGCCGGGCGGGCGGCGGTTCCATCATTAACACTGCTTCTTTTGTAGCCTTACTGGGTGCAGCAACGCCGCAACTGGCCTATACCGCCAGCAAAGGCGCCGTGCTGGCCATGACCCGGGAGCTGGCCGTGATCCATGCCCGCGAAAACATCCGGGTGAATGCCCTTTGCCCGGGTCCACTGCGCACCGAACTGCTGATGAAATTCCTGAATACCGAGGAAAAAAAACAACGCCGCCTGGTGCACGTACCCATGGGCCGTTTTGGCGAAGCCCGCGAAATGGCCGATGCCGCTCTGTTCCTCGCCTCCGATGAAAGCAGTTACATCACCGGCACTGACTTTATGGTCGACGGCGGGATTACCGCGGCTTATGTAACGCCGGAATAATTATGGCACCACAATCAGGCATTTAAAAACCGGATTTTGGTTGGGCTGCGTGATCCGCACGTAATATTGTCCGCCGGGCAAACCGCTCAGATCCAGTTTTAAGCTATTGGCTGAATTCCAGGTTTCTGCGAATGCCAGCTGCCCAATATTATTAAATACCGCAACCCGCGCCGGACCCTGTATCGGCTTTTGACTTTCCAGCACGGTATAGCTAGCGGCCGGGTTGGGCAAGAGCTTGAAGCCGGAACTTGCAGCGTCCTTTAAGTTTGTCCCCGTCGTAGTGGGCACCAAAATTTCCGTACCCACGAGCAGGTAACGCAACCAGGCATAGTAAGTCCGGGCGATGCGGCGATAACCACTCGGCCCATTGAGTGCATCGTTGCCCGACATCGGTTGCGGATGTACCGGATCGGTCGGTGAAAATTCACTGGTATCGTCCAGATTCAGGTAGGTAGGCAGCAGGAAAATGTTTTCCTCTTCGCGGTTAGCAAAGAACTCCGTGTTTTTAAACAATAAACGCGAAACGATCAGTCGCCAGCGATGCCGGTTAGCGAGTAAAGAACCTGCGCCGAAAGCATTATTGAAAGCCTGCTGGCTGGCGCTGGGATAGGGAGTGTAGGCCAGGCCAATTTTCGTGTTGGGGGCGACCGAACGCAGCGAATCAATAAATGGTTTGGTGCGCGCCGCATAATTAGCCGTGATATAATTATCAATTTGTTCCAGCGAGGCGCCGTTTAACTCGGTGTTGGTGCAATAGTCATTGATGTCGAGGTGAATAATGATCCAGTCCGGATTTTGTCCCTGGCCAATGACCTCATCCAGGTAAGCACGCCAGTTCAAGTGTCCGTTATAAAACAACGGGCTTGGCTGAAAATCTCCGTAATACTGCCAGTTCGCCCCGCCAATTGCTTCGAAGCGTAGCTGCGCGTCCATCCAGCTTTGACGTTTTCCATGAAAGGTAATGGCAGGATTATTTGCCTGCAGCAGCAATTGATGCAGATAGTAAGGTAAATAACCCTGGTCGAAGAAACTATGGCCGACCAGCAGCAGTTTTTTTACAGACAAGTCAGTCGGCGCCAGCCCTTTGCTCACCAGTACGGTCGTGTGGGCGCTGTCCAGTATTTTACCCTGCGGCGTACGGACGATCAGCTCCATTTTATGCTTGCCGGCCTGTACGTCGGTGGGCGTGATCGTCCATTTATCCGCCTCATTGGTCCCACCTAAAAGGCTTATGACCTCGAATTGATAGTCCGCCGGATGTTCCGAAAAAATAGTGTGGCGAAAGAACAAGTCATACGGCTCCCCGGAAGCGAGGTAAATACAGGGCGGCAGATGCAGGAAAATATCGTCATAGCCGTCGCAGTCTTCATCTACGCCATTGCCGGGGACTTCCAGCGAATCGCACTGAGCAGTTATTTTTAAAGGAAGAAGCAGTAAGATGCTTCCGAATAGCAGTAATCGGGTCAAAAAAGTGGACATAAGCTGGTTACGGGTTTCATTTAACCAGCTGTTAAAATATTTACGCCAACAGGCGACTTGCCGAAAAAATAGCGGTGGAGTAAGGCTATGCAAGGAAGTACATTTTATAACGGGGAATAATTTTTACTAAAATCCCCATCTTTGGCGTACATGCCATCTAAATGGGTAACCTATTATGACGAATACTTTTCAAATCATCAGCCCCATTGATGGGTCTGTGTACGCCAAACGTACAATGGCTACCAGTCAGGAAATAGAACGGGCCCTCCAGCACGGCGTCGAAGCGGGGCGAGCGTGGCGGGAAACGAGCATTGCCGAACGCGCCGCTATCTGTCGTCAAGCGGTTGATTACCTGGTGGAACGCGCTGATGAAATTGGCCGGGAGTTGAGCTGGCAGATGGGACGGCCCATTCGGTACACGCCTTTTGAAATTAAAAAGGGTTTTCGCGAACGCGCTACGTACATGATCGACCTGGCGGAAACGGCCCTGGCCGATTTGCCTGCCGCAGAAATGCCCGGCTTCCGGCGGTATATTCGCCGGGTTCCGCTTGGCGGGGTGCTGGTACTGGCGCCCTGGAACTATCCTTATCTGACGTCGGTCAATGCGGTAATTCCGGCCCTCATGGCCGGCAACACCTGCATCCTGAAACATGCCCAGCAAACGCTGCTGTGTGCCGAACGTTATGCCGAAGCCTTCCGGGCGGCCGGTTTGCCGGAAGGCGTGTTGGAGTGCCTGCACTTGTCACATCCGCAAGTGGCCGGACTGGTTGCAGATCCGCGCATCGACCACGTCGCTTTTACCGGTTCTGTAGCCGGTGGACATGCGGTACAGCAAGCTGCCAATGGACGTTTTATCAGTACCGGACTGGAACTTGGTGGCAAGGATCCCGCCTATGTTCGTGCCGATGCGCCTTTGAGTTACACCTTGGAAAATACGGTCGACGGCGCTTTTTTCAATTCCGGCCAGTCCTGCTGCGCCATCGAGCGCATTTACGTGCATGAAAGCCTGTTTGATCAGTACGTGGAAGGTTTTGTCGAACTGACCCGGCAGTACCAGCTGGGCGATCCGCTAAATCCGGATACAACGCTGGGCCCCATGGTACGGACCGCAGCAGCCGATCTGGTGAGAGCGCAAATACAGGCTGCGGTGGATAAGGGGGCCAGGGCATTAATCGATCCGGGCTTGTTCTTAGCGACCCGCAAGGGTTCGCCCTACGTGGCGCCCCAGGTGCTGATCGATGTGGACCACTCCATGGCCCTGATGACGGAAGAAACCTTCGGTCCGGCGGTTGGAATTATGTCCGTCAAAAACGATGAAGAGGCCATTCGCCTGATGAATGACAGCCGCTACGGCCTTACCGCATCCGTTTGGACCAGTGATGTGGAAGCGGCCATCCGCATTGGCGACCGCATCGAGACCGGTACCTGGTTCATGAACCGCTGCGATTACCTCGATCCGGCGCTGGCCTGGACGGGGGTAAAGGATTCGGGCCGCGGTTGCACTTTGTCCGCCATAGGTTATGAGTCACTGACCCGGCCGAAATCGTATCATTTGAAAATGACCGTTTAAAATGAAAGTAGGGCTGCTCGAATGCGACCACGTTCGCGCTGATTTTCAGCACATTGCCGGCGATTACCCCCAGATGTTCGCCTCTTTATTCCCGGCCATGGAACTGGTGACTTATGATGTTTGTCAGGGTCAGTTTCCCCTTTCCGTGCCGGAATGCGATGCTTATGTATGCACCGGCTCCAAATACTCGGTGTATGATGAGCTGGACTGGATACAGCAACTTCAGGGTTTTGTGCGGGAGTTATACGCCCGGGAAAAAGTCTATGTCGGGGTTTGTTTTGGTCACCAGCTGCTGGGCGAAGCGCTGGGCGGCAAGGTGGAAAAATCGCCTGATAGCTGGTGCGTGGGTGCGCACACTTTTCAGGTCAATCAGCGTGAAAGCTGGATGACGCCTTTTCAAAGCATTTATCGCCTGTTAATGATGTGCCAGGATCAGATCGCGGTCTTACCGCCCGACAGTACGGTGCTGGCCACTACGCCGGCTTGTCCGGTCGGCATGTTGCGCGTAGGCCCGCGTATGCTGGGTCTGCAGGCGCACCCGGAGTTTTCCCCCGCTTACGAACAAGCCTTACTGGAAGACCGGGTAGCGCGGATCGGGGCGGAAAAAGTGAGGGTCGGTCTGGAAAGCCTGGATTTACCGCTGGATACCGGGATAGTAGGGGAGTGGCTGGTGAATTTTATGAAGCGAGGCGTCAATAAGTAATATACTAAAAATTCCATCCCAGCCGGAGTAAACCGTGCATTACGGGCAGTGGGCCAGCTTTAACTATGAAACAACCAGGCATGCATTTCCGGATAAGCCCTTCGCCACAGATCTTCGCCATGTTCCCCTTCTTCCCATACATGTACGAGTAAGCGATCACCGGTAAACCCGGCATGTTCTAAACCCTGGCCAATCAGTTGAATATGCTGGCCCATAGACTGGCTTTCCTGCATACTGCCCGACACGTAAAAACGGCTTTTATACCCGGTATGGCCCTCGGCCAGCTTCAATACAAGTGGATTGAACCAAAGCGCAGGCGATAAGACGCCCACCCGTCCGAAAACCTGGCCATACTGCAAACCGGCATATAGGGCCAGCAAGCCGCCCATGGAACTGCCGGCAATGCCCGTCATTTCGGGATCGGGTTGGGTGCGGTAGTGCTGGTCGACAAAGGGTTTGATGCTTTCAATAATATCCCGAACGAAGTCATCGCCTTCGCCACCCTGCTGGCCGCGGAGAAATGGAGCGTACTCATTCAGGCGGTGGGCTTCGCCATTATCGATGCCTACCACTATGGTATGCAGTTCTGCTGGCATCAGGGCCATGGTTTCCGGGATTTCCCAGTGCTGACCACCAAAAGCCTGCTGCGGATCGAACAGGTTCTGACCGTCCAGCACATACAGCACAGGGAAGCGCTGCTCATCGGTCAGGTCATAAATAGGCGGTAGGAGAATACGCACCTGGCGCTCCCGTTGTAAGCGCGGCAGTAAAATCAAATGGTTATGGAGGGACAATAGAAAAGCGTTTGCAGGTGAAAAATCGCAACGCTATCAGGCAAAAAAATCAGGCCGCACTTATAGTGAGAAAAAACTACCCCGATTTATAGCCAACACAAAGTGGTTTTGAATAAAGTCGGATTTTAAATACCCGACAATCAAATATTCAAACCAACAAACCTATTCAAGCTTGCCTACCTAATCACCGTCATATCCCCCTGAAACACTTCCGATTTTCCGTCAATGAATTTGACGACGGCATAGTACACGTACACCCCCGGCGTCACGGGTTTGCTTTTAAATTTTCCATCCCAGCTATTGCTTACGTCATCGGGCTGGAAATGGGTCGCTTGAAATAACATGGCGCCCCAGCGGTCAAAAATCTGGAAAGATTCGACTTCCGCTACGTCATGGCCACCGTACACCACCGCATGGTCATTGAAAAGGCTACTGCCCGGTTTGAGAATATTCCCGATATACACGTGCCGTTTCCGGTCCAGGGCTATTTGCAGGCTGCTGTTCGCTTTACAACCGTTAGAATCCGCAACCTGAATGGTAATCAACTGATTTTCCAGCGGAAGAAAATGCTGGATCAACGCAGTTGCATTTGCTGTATCCAGTGTCGGTTGCCATAACAGAGACTGCAGCGTAGACAGTGGTACGGACAGGTCGGCACTGACTAAAACCGAATCGCCCAGAGCGGCCTGCACATTCGGGCCCAGATTGACCGTCAGTTGCTGCGGTTCGGCGAGCACGACATCCGGCATCACCCATTCACAACCATTGGCTGCCTGCAGGGTCACGGTATAGGTGCCGGGTGTCAGGGAAGAAAAATCCGACTGTACGCCAAAAGGCCCGCCATTGATCGAAAATAACACCGGCGGGAACGCACTGATGATGGAATCCAGGGTAATACGGCCATTGTTATCCCCGAAACATTTGATGGTCCTCACTATCGCTTTGGCCTGCGGTACGCCCAGTCCGAGCAGCACGCTGACGGTGTCGCTGGCGCTGCATCCGAAGGCGGTCTTTACAGATAAGGTGTATAGTCCGGCGCTGGTAGTGGACAGTAGGGCGGACTGACCAACGGAACTGCCGTTGAGTGTCCAGTCATACACGGCGCCACTGCTTGTCCCGCTGCCTCCCAGCTCAACGCTGCTTTGGTTGCAATCAATGGTCTGCATCGGACCGGCATCGGCTATCGGCAGCGCATAAAGGATCACGGTGACCGTTTCATTATCGTTCGGGCAGGGAGCAATAGCGGTAATGGAATAACGGAAGGTATAGGTGCCGGCAGCCTGTCCGCCGGTCTGGAAAGTGCCGGTCGCCGCATTGAAAGCGCCGGGCAAAGAGGGCGGGGTAGAGGTCTCGGTCCATTGTCCTCCCGGGGTGGCATTCAACAATTTACTGCTCAGCGGAATGCTGGAAGCTAAACCGGCGCATAGTTCGGTCGGAGCCAGTGCCGTGCCGGCCGATACCGGCTGATTAACCGTCACCGTTACCGGAATATTCATGTTGGCCGAGCAGGTCGGATTTGTTCCATCAGAAACTGATGTCAGCGTATACGTGGTGTTGACCACCGGGCTTACGTTCATGTTTGCTCCGGAGGCCGAGGATAAAGTTAATGAAACAGGCGTTCCGGTGCCATTGGAATAGGTGAGCGTCAATGGATATACACCAGTGCCGGTGAAATTCAGCGTCGTGCTGCTGCCGTTACAAATAGTGGCATCGCCGGTCAGCGTGGCGGTAGGTAGTGGCTTCCACTGCACCGGCGTACCGGAGGCAATACTCAGGCAGGGGTCGTTCAGACTGACGCTGCCACCTGTACCGTTGCCGGCAATAGCCGAAATGTAGTATACCACGCCCGTTTGTAACCCGGCCCCAAAGTTGAAAGTTGGTTGGGCATTGGTTGCATACACTACGCCCAGATTGGCGCCCGCCTGGTTATGCAGAATGTACTGCACGGCATCGTCGCCGTCGAGTGTGGCATTATTATTCCAGGTCGCCGTGGCCGGCTGATCCGCACAGAAAGTGGCCGGCGTCGTGACCATAGTGCCGGCACTGGTTGCGCAATTGCAGGAATGGCTGCCATTGATGTTGGGGCTGACACAGCCATTGGCGTCGGTCACAGTAAAACTGTAGGCGCTGTTTTCCGGTAATAAGGTCGAGGTAAAACTGCTGCCTGTAAAGCTACCCGCCAGTCCGGTGGTCATATACGGCGCCAGTCCACCCGAAACTGTGTAGGTCAGGGTGTACGCGGTATTGGTGGGGTTACAGGCTGGCATCAGGCCATTTACGACCGGACTTGCGTTGAATTTAATGGTCACATCAGCGGTTGCACTGCAAATGCCGTTCGTCTCCGTCCAGCGGAAAACATAGGTCCCGGTAGCGCTGACCTGCACCGCACTGGCCGGGTTAGTGACGGCGGTAAAAGTTGCTAATCCCGCACCACTGACCTGCGACCAGCTGCCGGAAAAACCATCGTTTACCGCAGCCAGGGTAAATGTCTGCCCGCAAACAGCCGCATTCGGTCCGGCATTCGGCGTAGGCTGTTCCAGGAAAATAACCGGCTGTCCCTGGGCGACTGAAAAGCAGGGATCGGTCGGGTCAGGAAAACCACTAAGATTATTACCGGCCACCCGGGACACGTAGTAGGTCGTGCCGTAGGTCATGCCATTGACAAAACTGAAAATGCCCGTCTGGTTCTGCGCCAGTACCGTGCCCAGCGCCGTGCCGGCGCCCGTATGCAGTACCCAGGCAAGTACGTCATTGGCATCCAGAATTTCCCCGCCCTGAAAAACGCCCGTCAGCGTCATGCCGCCACAGGCCGTCAGGGGCGTCAGTACCATTTGGCCGGCATTCGTGGCGCAGTTACAGTTGTGGCTGCCACCCACGGCTGGCGAACTACAGCCATTGGCGTCCGTGAGTGTAAAACTATATATCGTGTTATTCGGCAGCGCGGCCGACGTAAAGGTGGCGCCGGAGAAACTGCCGCTTATACCCGCCACCGTATACGGCGACTGACCGCCTAAACCGGAAAAACTCAGCGTAAAGGCGGTGTTCGTTGGATCACAAGTGGTGGTTAAAAGGCTAACCGTCGGGTTATCATTGAATTTAATGGTCACATCCGCCAGGGCACTGCAAATGCCGTTCGTCTCCGTCCAGCGGAAAACATAGGTCCCGGTAGCGCTGACCTGCACCGTACTGACCGGGTTAGTGACGGCGGTAAAAGTTGCTAATCCCGCACCACTCACCTGCGACCAGCTGCCGGCAAAACCGCTGTTCACCGCAGCCAGGGTAATGGTCTGGCCGCAAATAGCGGCATTCGGCCCGGCATTCGGCGTGGGTTGTTCCAGGAAAATAACCGGCTGTCCCTGGGCTACTGAAAAGCAGGGATCGGCTGGGTCAGGAAAACCACTGAGGTTGTTACCGGCTACCCGGGACACGTAGTAGGTCGTGCCATAGGTCATGCCATTTAAAAAACTGAAAATGCCCGTCTGGTTCTGCGCCAGCACCATGCCCAGCGCCGTGCCGGAATCCGTATGCAGCACCCAGGCCAGCATGTCATTGCCATCCAGATTTTCCCCGCCCTGAAACACCCCCGTCAGCGTCATGCCGCCACAAGCCGTCAACAGGCTCTGATCCATTTGGCCAGCATTGGTGGCGCAGCTACAGTTAAAGGTGCCGGTAATGGCCGGCGAGCTACAGTTATTGACATCCGTGATCATAAAGGAATAGGACTGACCACCAGCCAATGGCGCGGAACTGAAGTTGTTACCTGCGACTGGTGAACTATTGACCGTGTAAGGGGCCAGTCCGCCGGAAATGGTAAAACTAACCGTGTAGTTTTCATTCGTCGCATCGCAGGTACGCACTATGGATCCGGCTGCCGCTGATTCGTTAAACGTAAGCGCCACATCGTCCGAGCCCGTGCAGCCATTGGCCGTCAACGTATAGGTGAGCGTATAAGTGCCAAAATTGCTGGCGGTGACCGTGGTGGAGGCGCTGGCCGCATTCAAGATCGTAGCCGTAGCGCCATTAGGGCTGCTGCTTAAGCTCCAGAGGCCATTGCCGGCGTTGCCGCTCACCGGCAGGGTCAGTCCGCAGGTTGAATCATCCATGCCGGCAAAGGCCACCGGATTATTGTAAAAGGTAACCGGTTGCCCGGAAGCGACGGAAAAGCAGGGGTCCGCCGGGTCCGGCAGACCATTGAGGTTGTCGCCGACCACGTAAGAAATATAGTACGTGGTGCCGTAGGTCATGCCGTTTCCAAAAGAGAACATCCCGGTCGTATTTTCCGCCAGCACAGTACCCAGCGCGGGGCCGCTGTTCGTATGCAGTATGTAGGCGCTGACGTCCGTTGCGTCCATGGCGCCGCCACCCTGGTACTGGGCCTGCACGCTGTTGCCCGGGCAGGCGCTCAATGGCTGCTGCGACATTTGCCCGGCATTGGAAGAGCAGTTGCAGGTAAAAGCACCGGTGACGGCCTGGGCGGTGCAGCCATTCGCGTCGGTGACGGTGAAATTGTAAATTTGTCCACTGGCCACCGGATTGGAAGTAAACAGGCCGTTGGCAAACGTACCGCCCGGAATGGTATACGGCGCCGTACCGCCACTGACCGCAAAAACAACGGTGTAATTTTGATTGGCCGCATCGCAGGCCACTTGCGCCAGGCCGCTGACCGGCAACTCCTGATAGTTGACCATCGTCGTATCGGCATCCGTGCAGAAGCCGTTGCTTTCCCGCCATTCGAAAGCGTATAAGCCCGTTTGGCTGACCGTCGCCGTGGTGCCGGCCAGGGTAGTACTGCCAAAAACGACGTTACCCGGTCCTGCCACATTTTTCCAGATGCCGGTGCCGTTGTTTATGCTGGGAATAGCGGATAAATTATAAACCAAACCGCAGGCGGCGCCATCCATACCAGCATTGGCTATCGGCGGAGCCAGCACATTGACCGGCAGACAAACCGGCGCGCTCGTATCACAAGCGCTGACCACACGCACGCAAACGCTGTCTGCAATCGTCGTTGCCCAATAGACCGTAATGGCATTCGTTCCCTGCCCGGAGGCAATTGTGGAGGGTGCATGAACCATCCAGATATAAGCAGTGGCCGCCGGTATGAGGGGTATACTGTAGCTGACCGTACTGTCTGCGCAGATCACCGTACTGCCCAGCGGCTGCGTGGCTGATGGGACCGGGGTGGTGCTTACGTTCAGGCAGGCAGGTAAACTGGGCCCGCATAAGTTATTGGCCGTCACGCAAATATTTCCCCCGGCGGTGGTCCAGTTGACGATAATGGACGCGGTACCTTGTCCGGAAGTAATGGTCGCTCCGGCCGGTACGGTCCAGGTATAATTGGTTGCATTCGCAATTGGCGCAACGGAATAGGTGCTGTTTTGTCCGAAACAGACGCTGCTGCTGCCGGTGATGACCGGCATAGTGGGTACGCTTTGCGTGGAAGTGACGGTCACGATGGCCGTATCGCAACAGGTTTTACCGCCCTGTGAGCGGCAGACGATCAACTGATATTTTCCTGCTTTATCCACCGTAGCATTGATGCCCGAGTTACTGCCAACGATATTACCACCGTTGCTGGCTGACCATTGGTAGATGGTGCCCGTGCCCGTGGTGGAGCCGGTGCCCATCAGCACGGCCGTGGGCTGCGCGCAGGTGAGGACGGGGACCGGCAGTTGAATATTGGCCACGACTGTGATCACGGTCAGGTTGAGGTGCACCGTACTATCGCAGCCAAACATGTTTTCCACCGTTGCCTGGTGAGGCCCCTGGGTGCAGGCAGTCGGAAACAGCGGATGGGTCGAGCAGTTGCCGGCACAGACGGTTTCAAATAAAAAAGTATTGTTCTGTGGATGCACGGTCAGGTGCAAAGTGCCTTTATAACTGCAAATGCCGTCCGTCAGGGTTTTTATATAAGTACCATTCTGACAATAAAACGTCGAATAAAAATCATAACAGTTCGGGGCGCAAATTTCCACCGTCTCTTCTATATCCGGTGGCGGGGCGACAATTGTTACGCCCACGCAATTAACAGAAATGTCGCCACAAAACGGGGCGACATTCGTATTAAGTTGATTCCGAAGCTGGGTAACCGTGAGGACACCATTGGGTACGGGAATCTGACCCGCGGCCGTAGTATAATAGGACAGCCCGCAAATGTTGTAAATCCCGGCCGGATAAGCAGAAAGATTGGGCGTGGGTAAAATGTCTAGAATGACTCCATTTGGCTGTGAAATTACATACGCATACGCGTACAGGGTGTTCGTGGGCTCGGCCGTATTGGTATAGGTAGGCGGCAGGGTGAGCGCAACATTGCCTTCACAGCGTACTACGTCGGGTTGGGTCAGATTACCCGCCTCGGCCAGACAGTTAAAACAATCGATGCCGGAAGGGTCACAGAAAATGAGGGTATAATTAAACAGGTTACCCATATCCTGCGCTTGCCCGTCCAACACCGAAAGCGTCCATGTACCGTTGACGGGGCCCATGAACTGTTGTAAACAGCCCTGATGGGGGTAGTAACTACCGGTATAGTTGGTGTTAGCCGCCCATGGATCAGCGGTATTCCACACGGCGGCAAAACCGGGATCAGGGGCTACGGCTGGGTCACCGCAAGGCAGAAAAGTAATGTCCCAGTCAGTACCGACATTGCCCATATTCGTGCAGGTAGCACCGATCGGCCCGACCAGATTGACCGTCGTGCCGGATGGGGATGTCAGGCTTATTTGCAGATCGCAAATAGCCGTATGATCAAAATGTATTTTAACGCCACAGAGGCCCTGGCCGTTTTGTCCAAGGGTCGGATTGGTCGCATTTTGAACGGTGATGGGGAAGGTGCCGCTAAAAAGATCCTTGAGTTCCAGCGGACAATTCGTGCAACTGCAACCGACTGACTGGGCATACAATGAGCTGAAAAAAAACAGAAAACAGGCTGGGAAAAAAAGAAGAAAGCGGAGTTGGCTAAACTGTAATCGAGTGGGTAGCATTTTGATCATTAGGTGTAGTCCTTGTTGGTTAACCCTCGCCACGATCACAATGGCTAAGAAATAAGTGTTTGACTGTGTGATGAATAAATAGGATTAAAAGTTTTTATTTGTAGCGGCTAGAAAACAAATATAGCATTTAATTCCGCGAATGATCACAAGACACTTCCCGGGCAGTTTCCGCTGCATCGGTAACGGGAATGTTTCGCTACCGCCTTTTCACAGATTAAAAATAAAATATGGAGCAAATAGAGTTACAAATCAAATCCGGAGAACTGGCTTCAACTAAGCTTTAATGGGACTTATCAAATGAAGAAGTACTTCATAAAATTAAAAATTAGAAACCCAGCCTGACTACCCCTTTTCCAGCCGCATCTTCATGCGCTGTATCCGATCCGCCAGTTTCTCCGAACTCAATTTTTCCCGTAACCGCGTCACGATCAGCGGAAAAGAGAAAGGCGTGGCTTTCACCGGTTCCCGCAGCACGATACGACCCTGATTGATGCGCTCCAGGGCCGACAGCAAGCGATCTTCCTGGAGTTGAAACTGCATCACCTCGCGGTAAGCCTGCAGCAGCAGTAAATTGCCCGGTTCATAGTCGGTGAATACACCAAAGAACAGCTGCGAAGATGCCTGTAAATGCCGGCCCATCTTTTCTTTCCCAGGAAACCCCTTGAATACCAGTCCGGCTATACTGGCAATATCGCGAAAACGACGGCGCGCCATTTCCACACTGTTCACACTGTTTTCTATATCCGTATGTAGATTTTCTATAGAAAAAAGACTTTCCGTCAGCGCTTCGTCGAGGGGGATCGGCAAATCGCTCAGTAATTCAAAACCATAGTCATTCACGGCAATGCTGAACGTAATGGGCGTAATCCGGGCAATGCGGTAGGCCAGCAGCGCGCTTAAACCCTCGTGCACCGCCCGGCCCTCAAATGGATAACAGAGCAAATGATAGCCTTCCTGATCACTGAAATACTCGATCAGCAGCTCGTTTTCCGCCGGCAAATACGAGCGCCGCTGTTGTAGCTCGAGCAGCGGCACGACCTTCTCCATTTCCGGTTGGCTGACGTCGCCAACGGCCGCCAGAGCGATCAGTTCGCGTATTTCGGTGGCCAGTTCGGACGACATCGGCATGCGGCCACCCGCCCAGGTCGGCACTTTTCCCTTCGTGGCGCTGCTCTTGCGCACCTGCACCATCATGTCCTTGATGCGCACGAACTCCAGACTTTTGCCGGCATACCAGAACACGTCGCCACGTTTGAGCTGGGTAATAAAGCCTTCTTCAATGGACCCCAGAAATTTTCCGCCCATGAACTTGATCTGTAGCATGGCGTCGCTGACGATTGCGCCAATGCCCAGGCGGTGCTTTTTGGCAATAAAACCGTTGGTGACCAGCCATACGCCATTCTCCTGCGGCTCTACCTTTTTATACTCATCATAGGCATATAAACACTTGCCGCCTTTGGAAATAAAATCCAGGCACCACTGCCAGTCTTCGTCCGTCAACTGCGCGTAGGAATAGGCCGTGCGCACCTCCGCCAGTAACTCCTCCGGCCGAAATCCATCGCTGACGGCCAGGGTGACCATGTACTGGATCAGCACATCGAAGCACAGCCGGTAGGGCTGCCGCGCCTCCAGGGATTGCTGGGCCACCGCCTGCCGCAGGGCCGCGCCTTCGATAATTTCCAGGGAATGGGTGGGCAGGAAATAGATGCTGCTGACGGCGCCCGGCTGGTGTCCCGCGCGCCCGGCCCGCTGCATAAAACGCGCTACGCCTTTCGGACTGCCGATCTGGATCACCGTCTGCACCGGCCGGAAATCGACGCCCAAATCCAGGCTGGAGGTGCAAACCACGGCTTTCAGACGACCGCTGTGCAGACTGTCCTCCACCCAGTCCCGGATCTCGCGGCTCAGCGAACCGTGGTGCATGGCGAGCTGTCCGGCCAGCATGGGATCGGCTTCGAGCAGTTGCTGGTACCAGACTTCGCACTGGTGCCGGGTGTTGGTGAAAATGAGGGTACTCTGGCTTTGATGAATGATGGGCAGGACTTTATCCACCAGATTTATACCCAGGTGGCCGCTCCAGGGAAATCGTTCGATGCGGTCCGGGAAAATGGTTTTAATGGCGTAGCGTTTTTCCAGATTGGAACGGATCAGGCGGTACGGTCGGGGCGCCCCGCGTTGGGGCGCCCCTTGCGGGTGCCCATTCCCCGCCGACGAGGGCACCCGCAAGGGGTGCCCCAACAACATAGCCGCCGCCTCCTCCAAATTCCCGATGGTCGCCGAAATACCCCAAATCCGCAGTTCCGGCAGCACGACCTTGAGCCGGCTGAGCGCCAGTTCGACCAGTACGCCGCGTTTGGAACCCACCAGTTCATGCCACTCGTCGCAAACCACGACTTTCAGGTTTTTAAACCACTCCGCATAGCCTTTGGTGGCCAGCATGAGGTGCAGACTTTCAGGCGTCGTCACCAGCATTTGCGGGGCATTTTTTTTCTGTTTCGCCCGGTCTTTGGGCAGGGTATCGCCGGTGCGGATGGCAATTTCCCAGTTCAAATGCAGGCCGATGGAGGCGCGTTCGCAGCTCTGCTGGATTTCATTGGCCAGGGCGCGAACCGGCGTGATCCACAGCACCCGCAGGCCGATGCCGGGCGCTTTTTTGGATCTTTTGGCAGGCGGAACTGCTTCCAGCACGATTTTTTGCTTGGTTTTAAGGCCTTTTTCTGCCAAATATTCCAACGCCGGACCGAAAAACAGCGAGTAGGTTTTGCCGCTGCCGGTGGGCGCATTCACCAGTCCGGACTCGCCGTCGAGATAGGCCTGCCAGGCTTCCTGTTGATAGGGGAAGGGCTTCCAGCGTTGCTGACGGAACCAATCGAGGGCAGGTTTAAGGCGGGAAATAGCGGACATTTTGACGCCGTTTAGTTGTTCAGAAAAGCTTTGAGATCATCCAGGGTATTGGCCTCCTCCACTTTTTTATCCGTGCGCCAGCGGTTCATGCGCGGAAAACGCAGGGCGATGCCGGACTTATGGCGTTTACTTTCCTGAATACCTTCGAAAGCAATTTCAAAGACCAGCTCGGGTTTCACGGAACGTACCGGCCCGAAGCGATCCAGCGTATTCTTGCGGATCCAGGCGTCTACTTTGCGAAACTCCTCGTCGGTAAGTCCGGAGTAGGCCTTGGTGAAGGGCACCAGTTCCTCGCCGTTCCAGACCGCGAAGGTGAAGTCGGTGTAGAGATTCGCCCGGCGTCCGGCGCCCTGTTGCGCGTAGATCATGACCGCATCGATCATGCGCGGTTCCAGTTTCCATTTCCACCAGTCGCCGCGTTTACGGCCGGTTTTATACACCGAATCGGCTTTTTTGAGCATTAAACCCTCGGCTTTCAGCTCGCCGGCATTCGCGCGTTTTTCCGCCAATACCTCCCAGGAAGCGGCCTCGACTATGACGGACAGCACCAGACAATCGGCATGGGCTTGCGCCACCAGGTTTTCCAGAATGGCGCGGCGTTCCGAAAATGGCCGGTTGCGAATGTCCTGGCCTTCGAATTCCATCACGTCGTAAGCAACGAAAACGACGGGCGTATCTGTCAGGTGCTTTTTGGCGATGGTTTTGCGTCCGATCCGGGTTTGAATGGACGCGAAAGGCAGCGGCAGTCCTTCTTTCCAGCCGATAATTTCGCCGTCCAGCACCACGCCGTCTGGCAGTTGCACGCGCAGCAGGTCGTACTCCGGATATTTATCGGTAACCAGTTCTTCGCCGCGAGACCAGACATAGAGTTCCCCGCCGCGTTTGATAATCTGACCGCGTATACCATCCCATTTATACTCGGCCACCCAGTCGGAAACCGGCCCCAGGCTGTCGGGTTCCTGTTCGAGCGGATAGGCCAGGCAGAAGGGATAAGGCTTGGACAAATCGTCGTTGGCGTTCTCCTCCAGAATGAGTTGCTGGAAGGTGTGTTGATCGGGCGACCAGGCTCCGGAGAGCCGGTGTAGTACCGTGTTTTCGGGCAGGCTGGTAAATTTGGCTATGGCCCGGGCCACGAGTTTATCCGAGACGCCGATGCGCCAGTTGCCGGTAATCAACTTATTGAAAATGAAGCGCTGACCGTAGTCCAGCTGGTCCCAGGCCTGCATAACGGCCTCGCGTTTTCCGCTTTCGTCCAGTTGATCCAGCGCCCGGATGTAATCGATCCAGTAGCGCAGGTCATGCTCCGTTTGCTGTTTTTTTTCGGGTAAAACCAAGGCAATCGTTTCGGCCAGGTCCCCAACGATGTGGTAGCTGTCTTCAAAAAGCCAGACGGGCAGTTGCGCCATTTCCGCCGCCCAGTTACGCAGCAAGGTCGTGGTAACCGTCCGTTTTGGCCGGCGATGGGATAAAATCGCAATGCCCCAGAGTTGCTCCTCTGCCGGCGCTTCCCGCAGGTAGTCCACCAGGGCATCCACCTTGTCATTGGTCTTGTTGGACTGGTCCATGCGGAGGAAAAGATTAGCGAACTGGCGCATAGGGGGGGGATGAGGTTGATGAGGTTGATGAGGTTGAGGGGGTTGATGAGGTTGATAGGGTTAATGAAGTTGATAAGGTTGATTATAGAGTCAGCGTAAAGTTGTTTTGAACGAAGCCGGATTTCAAATGACTGATGACCAGGTTTTCAAACCAACAGACCTGGCCAACCACTCAAACTTGCCTGTAAAATTCAGTTGCCAATGTTTTCATCCACCTCTTCGACCACCGCTTCGGCCACCTGATCCAGGGTTTCGCCTTCGTATTGGGTTTCCACTTTATGGGCATCCAGTCCCTGACTGCGTAGCCACTGCGCAAATACGTCGGTATAGCCGTGGGTAACGAACACACGTTCAGCGCCGGTCGCCAGAATGGCCCGGTTCAGGCCTTCCCAGTCGGCATGGTCGCTCAAGGCGAAACCACGATCGGCGGCCCGGCGACGACGGGCGCCCCGCAGCGCCATCCAGCCGGAAGCGATGCCCAGCGACATGGGTTTGAAGCGGTTCAGCCAGGGCGTGTTGAAAGCGGAGGGCGGGGCAATGATCAGTCCGCCCTGCATACTTTTTTTATCGGTGACGAAGCCGACACGCTGGGTTTCCGGCAGTGAGTAACCTTGTTCCCGCAGGATTTGATTGATGTTTTCAACCGCACCATGGGTGAAAATGGAGCCAATGGAAGGGTCGATATTGGCCAGCACCCGTTGCGCTTTGCCGAGGGCGTAGGCGATCAATACGCTGGTCTTGCCCTCCGCCCGGTTTTTGCGCCACCAGGTGTTAATGTCCTGCATGATTTCCGGCTGCGACTGCCAGCGGTAAATGGGCAGCCCAAAAGTGCTTTCCGTGATAAAGGCATGGCAGCCAATGGCTTCGAAGGGCTCGGAAAAATTGTCGTTTTCGGTTTTGTAATCACCGGACGCCACCCATACTTCCCCCTTATGCTCTACCCGGATCTGCGCCGAACCGGGCACGTGGCCCGCCGGATGAAAGGAAAAACGCACGCCATTGATGAGAATGGGTTCGTTATAATGAATACCCTGAATGGCAATTTCACCCAGCCGGTACTTGATCACCGGCAGCGCGGCATGGGTGCAGAGATACCGCTTATGCCCCCAGCGCGCATGATCGCTGTGGCCATGGGTAATCAGGGCGCCGTCTACCGGTTTCCAGGGATCAATGTATACTTTTGCAGCCGGGCAGAAAATACCTTTCGCACCGAATTCCAGTAGGGCCATGTTTCGATGGTTAATTTTTAATTTCATTAAGTCCATAAACCGCTCAATCCCTTCACTTTATGTTTATCCAGCTCGCGGGACAGGAAGTTGAATTGCTGCCGCAAAAAGCCATGTTCCTGCCGGAAAGCCGCAGTCTGCTGATCGCGGATATGCACGTGGGCAAGGCTATGCATTTTCGTAAAAGCGGCATGCCACTACCCGCCGATGCCTCAGAACGCGACTTCAACCTGCTGACCACGATCATTGGCACACATGCGCCCCGGGAGGTAATTTTCCTGGGCGACCTGTTCCATAGCCACCAGAATACCGAGTGGAGCGCGCTGACTTCTTTTATGAACCAACATGCCGGCATTCGGTTCGCGCTGGTGCCCGGTAATCACGATCGATTTTCACAGCGTTTCAGCGCGGACTCTCCCCTGGAACTATTGCCGGAACATTATGCACTGGGGCCTTTTATGTTGTCGCATGCACCGTCAGAGCAACCTGTACCGGGGTATTATCAACTCTGCGGGCATTTGCACCCGGGAATAGCCCTGCACGGGAAAGGGCGTATGCAAGTGACGCTGCCTTGTTTCTGGTTGGGCGCACATACGGGCGTGTTGCCGGCATTCGGTAATTTAACGGGACTGGCGCTTATTGCTCCCCGGCAGGAGGATCAGGTAGTTATTATAGTAGATGGGAGTTGTATTAAATTAAAAGCCTGACTTGTTTAATCGTAATTTGCTGAGGATCAGTAAATAAGCCACCGGCTGGCGTAAACTGCAACGCCTGGCCCGACAAAATAACGGGTAACACAAAAGCAATAACCAGCAGGGACAGAGAGCGAAAAGCACCCGGCATAAAAAACGGAGCAGGCATTAATAGAATTTAGGCAGGGCTTATGGACGGCTTGTCGTATGAACCTTTATTTGGTTGGCGCACACATCGGCATCGTCGGATCGCCTTTTTGAATGGGCAGTTTTTTCAGGTTGACCACCTCAAAACCGTCCTGGCCCTCTTTCACCTGGATGAACTGATCCGCTTTTACATCTTTTAGTTTCACAACCCGTCCACTGACCGGCCAGGTGAGTTTTATTTCATCGATGGTGGTGGCAGAACCAATTCCAATTTCCCGCCGTAAAGGGGAGCAACCGAATGAGCCGCCGGAATTAACTTCCCGGTACACATGCCGCTCCCGGCCATTTTCACGAAAAGTGACGTCGATTTTAACGCCGATTGCACTCTTGTTGGAAGAAACGCCCACCAGTTTCAGGTTGATCCAGTGGTTGGTGTTCTGGCCGGGATTAAGGTAGAAAGCACTGTGATAGGCATCACCCCTGTAAGCGCCGCCCAGATCGGTGTAAATATCCTGGTCTCCGTCGTTATCCATATCGGCAATGCTTACGCCGTGGCCTTTTTGCAAATTACCCACGCGGGCCGATGTGGTCACATCCATAAACTTTTTGCCCCCGATGTTATGAAACATCCGGTTGGGAATCAGCGATTTAAAGTCCGGGTTTCCAGTACCCAGGTACATGTCGAGCCAGCCGTCATTATCGAAATCACCGAAGTTGCCGCCCATGGAAAAGGTCGGCTTCTGCGCACCCATACTGCTGGTCACGTTGGTGAATGTGCCGTCGTGATTATTATGGTAAAAGTATGGTTTGCCAGCCATTTCAGCCGAGGGCTGCAGGGCCTCTTTGGCAGCGTAGTAAGAAAGCGCACGTCCGAAATCATAGTTGCAGGCAAAAATATCCAGCCATCCATCATTGTCATAATCCCAGAACCAGGTGGTAAATGTGCTGGCCACCTCCGTTTTAAAACCGGCCACGGCGGATACATCTTCAAAAGCCACGGGTCCGCCACGGGTAGTCCGATTACGCCAAAGCACTTTTTGACCGGCCATGTTGGAAAAAAACAGGTCTGCCCAGCCGTCATTATCATAATCGCCGGACGTAACGCCTTTGAAAAAGCCGACAATTGGTAAATTGGTGGGCGTGACGATGTTGGTGAACGTACCGTTCTGGTTATTGATATAAAACTCACAGGGGTGCAAATCACTGGCATCGCTGCTTTCATTGGCGATCACGACATCCAGCCAACCGTCGTTGTTAAAGTCATTCCAGGTGGCGGTCTGCGTCGGGTTAAAAGAAAGCAGACCTGCTTCTATCGTTACTTCGGTGAAGGTGCCGTCGCCATTATTGCGCAACAGGGAGTTCGGCTGATTACCAAAACCGATCAAGCCCTGCCAGGCGCCGCGCAGCACCAGGATGTCGAGATGACCATCATTGTTGTAGTCCGCCTGGGTCATGTTAAGCCCGCCGACGATATTGTGCAGGCCCGAAGCCTTCGATAAATCCGTGTACGTGCCGTCGCCGTTATTGTGGAAATAGTGCATCGGGTCTTCCAGCGCCCAGGCCGAAGTGACCACGTCCAGATAACCGTCGTTATCAAAGTCATCGACAATACTGCCTCCGGAGCGGTTATTGCAATCCATACCCAGTGACATGGCCACATCGGTAAAGGGCTTGAATGGGCTGGTATCCTTAGCGTCGAGACCCGGAATCAGAAAGGCGCGATCGACTTTATTGGGATAATTACCCAGGGTCATGGCCGAAATATTCAGCAGCCAGCGGGCATCCAGATTGGCCGGATCAGTTTTCAGGATCTCCAGAAACGTGGCGTAGGCTTTTTCCGCGCCCTCTTTATTGCTGTGAATGCCACTGCCTTTAATAGGCATAATACAGGCTTCGGCGGTATGTCTGGATACACAGTTGGTCCGTTCCGCCAACCGCAGGTAAGCGGTTCCCAGGTTGAGCAGCAGCGAATTTTTCGATTTTACATCCAGATTCGCCAGTTTGCGAATTTCCTCATACAGGGTTACGGACTTCTGTTCTTCACCGGCTTCGAGCAGAGCTGCCGCTTTATAAGCCATTGTATTGATTTTCAATGACGGGTCCTGCGTGTGCTGAATCACGGAGTCGGCATAGGCCAGCTTGGCCTCGGCATTGAAGGAGTTTTTATAGCTGTACATTTTTTTACGTACCGTCTGCATGACTTCGGTCATCGACGTTTGGCTGGAAACAGGCTTGGCTGTGCTGGTTTGTTTGCCCGTTGTCTGCTGGCAGGCCGTTAAGACCAGCAGTAGGGAGCCGGAAAGGAGCAGGCAGGCTGAAGGGAAGCGGGATTTCAAGAAAGTGCAAAGAGACATGTATGTGAATTTTGAACACAAATGTCCCTCATTTTCCGTCTAACCGACGATACAAATCCTTAGAAAAGCATTATGTTTCAAAAAAAATAGTTCTCGGAAATTATCAAGGCCCTAAAAGGAAGGTTCGGGGAGGAATTGAAGCCATCGGCAGCAGCGCGTATAAAGGCAATTTCTGCCGGGGTGGGCTCCAGTAGCGCATAATAGCGCACCCGGCAAATGCTCATTTCATCCAGCTCGTCCACGACGTTGCCTTCATTCAAATGCATATTATATTTTAAAATAGCAAATTCAGTAAAATATAAATCGGATTTATGCTGAATCCCCAACAATTATGTATATTTTGTAACAGGGTCTATATTTTTCCGGCATGCCCTCTAAATTCCCCGTAATTTTGTAGCCGAATCTTTTCACAATTTTATGGTCTGACAGTTTTATCTTACTGAAAATTGAAACATTTTTTGCTGAACACGGCACGCGCGATATTCTTCGCTTTTACAACCTTCACAGGTCCGGTTACCGCTCAGGTAGCTGTGCGACCTAGCCGTGTTACTTTCCGACGACCGCGGTTATAGTCTCCACGTTTTTATGCTGAACCCATTTTAGCTGTCGTCGTCCTTCCGGTTCGACGCTGGGTTGCATGACATGTTCCTATTTTAACCAATAAACGATCGTTGCCAGTGAAACAGACTGATCTGGTCGTCATTCGCATCGCTACGGCTGCGGATGAGCCATTTGCGCATCAAATTACGGAAGAAATGGCGGCTTCCGCCAAAGCTCGCGGTACCGGGATAGCCCGGCGCACGCCCGGCTATATTGTGGAAAAAATGCTGGAAGGCAAGGCCGTGATCGCCCACACGCCCGATGGCCGCTGGGTTGGTTTTTGTTATATTGAAACCTGGGGACACCAGCAATTCGTCGCCAATTCCGGCCTGATCGTCCATCCCGATTTTCGGGGCATGGGGGTCGCCACCGCAATAAAACGCCGTATTTTCCAGCTTTCCCGGGAAAAATACCCGCAAGCGAAGATCTTCGGCCTCACCACCGGCCTGGCCGTGATGAAGATCAACTCGGAACTCGGCTACGAGCCGGTCACTTACTCGGAACTCACCCAGGACGAGGCTTTCTGGCAAGGTTGCCGGAGCTGCGTGAACTACGAAATCCTGCAAAGCAAGAACCGCAAAAACTGCATGTGTACCGCCATGCTCTTTGACCCGCTCCAGCTGAAAGATGCCGAAGAAGAGCAGATGGCGCACTTTATTTTTCATTAAAACGAAAGGAAAAACCAACTATGAAAAAAGTCGTTTTGGGTTTTAGCGGCGGTCTGGACACCACCTTCTGCGCTAAATATCTATCTGAAGACCTGGGGTATGAAGTCATTGCCGTCACCGTCGATACGGGTGGTTTCAGCGCGGAAGACCGTCAGCAAATCGAGCAGCATGCCTATGCCCTGGGCGTAAAGCAGCATATTCTGGTGGACGCGGTGCAGGGCTATTACGAGCGCATTCTGCGTTACCTCATTTTTGGTAACGTCTTGAAAAACAACACCTATCCACTCTCTGTCAGCGCCGAACGGCTCAGTCAGGCCCTGGCGATTGCCGACATCGCCAAAGAATTGCGCGCTGATGCCGTGGCCCATGGCAGTACCGGCGCCGGCAATGATCAGGTGCGTTTCGATATGGTTTTCCAAACGGAACTGCCCGGCGTGGAGATCATTACGCCGATCCGCGATCAGGAACTCAGCCGGGAAGCCGAACTGCAGTATTTACAAAGGAAAGGAGTGCTGATGAACGCCGAAAAAGCGGCTTACTCGATCAATAAAGGCTTATGGGGCACCTCCGTGGGCGGCCGCGAAACCCTGCGCTCCAATGCCGCACTGCCGGAAGAAGCCTGGCCGACCCAGGTCACCAAACATACGCCCGAAACGGTCAAAATTGTGTTTCACCAGGGCGAACCCATCGGCCTGAACGACGAAATTTTTGCCCATCCGGTGGAAATGATTCGTGCCCTGCAGGCCATCGCCGCGCCTTTTGGCATTGGCCGCGACATCCACATCGGAGACACGATCATTGGCATCAAAGGCCGGGTGGGTTTCGAAGCGGCGGCGCCCATGTTGATCCTCAAAGCCCACCATGCGCTGGAAAAACACGTGCTCACCAAGTGGCAACTTTCCTGGAAAGATACGCTGGCGCAGTTCTATGGCAACTGGCTGCATGAGGGGCAGATCCTCGACCCGGTCATGCGCGACATCGAAGCTTTTTTGCAAAACAGCCAGCAAAACGTCAGCGGCGCCGTGTATGCCGCGCTGCATCCGTATTATTTTCAGATCACCGGCGTGGAGTCGAAACATGATCTGATGTCGGCTGAATTTGGCGCTTACGGCGAAATGAACCGGGGCTGGACCGGCGAGGAAGTAAAAGGTTTTACCCGTATTTTCGGGCAGCAAACGCGCATTTGGAAACAGGTAAACGCGGACAGCGGAATGAATGCCGATGAACCCTCTGCCACCAAATAAATCATTCTGATGCAAGAAAATTCCCATCCGCTGCGGGTCGGCATAGTCGGCGCTGCTGGTTATACCGGCGGCGAGTTACTGCGCCTGCTGCTGCGGCATCCATCCGTGGAAATCGCGTTCGTGCAAAGTCGTAGTCAGGCCGGTAAAGCGGTCACCACGGTCCATACGGATCTGCTCGGTGAAACGGACCTGCAATTCAGCGCGGAACTGGCCCCTGCCGATGTCTGGTTCCTTTGTCTGAGCCACGGGGAAGCACGCGGGTGGCTGGAGCAACAAGCGGTGAACCCGGCGGTGAAAGTCGTTGATCTGAGCCAGGATTTTCGCCTGGGCGGTCAGTGGGGCACGCGTTCGTTCGTGTATGGACTACCGGAAATCAACCGCGAGGCCGTCCGGAACGCTGGATTAATCGCTAATCCGGGCTGTTTTGCAACGGCTATGCAACTGGCTTTACTGCCGCTGACGACCAGTGGATTGGTGGAGGAAGTGTATATAACGGGCATTACCGGCGCTACGGGCGGCGGACAGAGCCTGGCTCCAACGGCGCATTTTCCCTGGCGCCATGCCAATGTTTCGGCTTATAAAACCCTGGTGCACCAGCATTTAGCAGAAGTAAGTGCCAACCTGACCTTGCCGGCAAATACTATTCATTTCGTGCCCTGGCGCGGCGATTTTGCCCGGGGCATTTACCTGTCCGCTACGGTCCGCTGTTCGCTGGAGCAAGGGGAAATTGCCGGGTTGTACCTGCAATTTTACGCTCAGCATCCTTTTACCGTGGTTTGCGATCACATGGTTGATCTGAAAATGGCAGTCAACACCAATAAGTGTCTGCTTTTTCCGGAAAAACAAGGCGACATGCTGGTCGTACATGCCGCACTGGACAACCTGTTAAAAGGCGCCGCCGGCCAGGCCGTACAAAACATGAACCTGATGTACGGACTGGAAGAAACAACCGCCCTGCGCTTAAAAGCCTCCGCCTTTTAAAAACCTCCAAACCAACAAACCTTCCAAACCCTCCTCGCACATGAAACTATTCGATGTATACCCCCTGCTTGGCCTCGCCATTACCCGCGGCCAGGGCTCCTGGGTCTGGGACGATCAGGGCCAGCGCTACCTGGATCTGTATGGCGGTCACGCCGTCATTTCCATTGGGCACAGCCATCCGCACTGGGTCGAGCGGATCGAAAAGCAGCTGCATTCCCTGGCTTTTTACTCCAATACGGTGCACTTGCCCCTACAGGAAGCCCTGGCGGAAAAGCTTGGCCAGATCAGCGGCAAACCCGATTACCAGCTCTTTCTCTGCAATTCCGGCGCGGAAGCCAATGAAAATGCCCTGAAACTGGCCTCTTTTCATAACCGGAAAAAAACGGTGCTGACCTTTAAAAACGGTTTTCACGGCCGCACCTCGCTGGCCGTAGCCGTGACCGATAACCCGGCTATAGTGGCCCCGGTAAATCAGCATGAACACGTCGTTTTCCTGCCTTTTAACGATGAAGCCGCCCTGGAAGCCGCTTTTGCGCTTCATGCAGTCAGTTCCGTGATCGTGGAAGGCATTCAGGGAGTTGGGGGCATCCGGGAAGCAAGTGTGTCTTTTCTGCAAAAAATCCGGGCGCTGTGTACCGCCCATGACGCCGTGTACATTGCCGATAGCGTACAATGTGGCTATGGGCGCAGCGGCCAGTTCTTTTCCCATGATGTGGCGGGCGTGCCGGCCGACATATACACAACGGCCAAAGGTATGGGGAACGGATTTCCGATTGGCGGCGTGCTGATCGCGCCCCATATTCAGGCGAAATATGGCCTGCTGGGCAGCACTTTCGGGGGTAATCCGATGGCTTGCGCGGCCGCGCTGGCTGTGTTGGAAGTCATTGAAAAAGAGGAACTTATAGCCAATGCCGCTGCTATGGGCGACTACCTGATGGCCGAACTCCGCAAGCTGCCTTTAATGGAAAATATCCGGGGACGTGGTCTGATGATCGGTTTCGACCTGCCGGAATCGCTGGCGGATTTGCGTAAAAAGCTGCTATTTGAGGAGCATGTATTTACCGGCGAAGCCAAACCCCGCGTGATCCGCCTGCTGCCTTCCCTGGCCCTTAACCGCGCAGAAGCCGGCTTGTTTATTGAAAAAATAGCGACGGCGCTGTCTGCCGCACACCTATAACCACCCTGGCATGCAGCATTTCCGCTCCGTACACGACGTTCCCAATCTTCCGGCTTTGATCGCCAAAGCACTGGCTTTTAAACAAAATCCGCGCAGCCAGTCAACGTTGGGCAGCGGTAAAACACTGGGACTGGTTTTCCTCAATCCCAGCACCCGTACCCGCATCAGTTCGCAGGTCGCCGCGCGTAACCTGGGCCTGGAAGTGATCGTTTTCAACGCCGATAAGGACGGCTGGGCCATCGAATTCGGCGAGGACGTGGTGATGAACGGTACGTCCGTGGAGCATATTCGGGAGGTCGCACCGGTGCTTGGCGCCTACTTCGACGTGCTGGCTTTACGGAGTTTTCCGGCCTTGCTCAACCGCGAAAAGGACGAGTCGGAGTATATTTTAGAGCAGTTCGTGCGCTATTCCGGACTGCCGGTGATTAGCCTCGAAAGCGCCTTGTTGCATCCGCTCCAAAGTTTCGCAGATGTATTGACCATCAAAGAGTTATTTGCTGAAAAGCGCCGTCCGCGGGTGGTGCTGACCTGGGCGCCGCATATCAAACCCTTGCCCCATTGCGTTGCCAATTCATTTGCGCAATGGATTACTGCCTGGGGGGAAGCCGATCTAATTATTACCCATCCGGCAAATCACGCGCTGGATGAAAAGTATACGCGCGGCGCTACCATCACCACCGAACAGGATGCGGCCCTGGCCGGTGCCGATTTTGTGTACGTGAAAAACTGGAGCGCCATGGAGCCTTACGGTACCGTACAATGTACCGATGCCCGTTGGATGCTCACGCTTGATAAATTAAAAGCCACCAATCAGGCCAAAGTCATGCACTGCCTGCCGGTACGCCGCAACCTGGAGCTCAGTGGCGAAGTGCTGGACAGCGCGCATTCCGTGGTCGTGCAGCAGGCAGCGAACCGGGTGTGGGCGGCACAGGCCGTTTTGGACGCCATTCTTTCGGAAAAATGAAGAAGCAGGATTTGATAGTGGTAAAAATAGGCGGTAATGTGCTCGACGATCCCGCTGCGTTGAACAGGTTCCTGACCGACTTCGCCGCGCTGCCGCAGCCAAAAATACTGGTGCATGGCGGTGGTAAAATAGCTTCGGAGCTGGGCGAAAATCTGGGTTTGCAACCGCACTATATCCAAGGACGTCGGGTTACCGATGCGGCTACACTCGACCTGGTGACGATGGTCTACGGTGGACTGATCAACCGGCAGATGACCGCAAAACTGCAGGCCCTGGGTTGTAATGCGATCGGGCTGACCGGTGCGGACGCCAATATTTTACCGGCTACGAAACGTCCGGCTGCTGTGGTCGATTATGGCTGGGTGGGAGATGTGCAGATTTCAAATGTTGATGTCAACGTTTTGCAATCGTTTTTTAATCAAGGACTTACGCCGGTAATTGCTCCGCTTACCCATGATACGCAGGGGCATTTGCTCAACACCAATGCGGACACCATGAGCGCCGTCGTGGCCAGTGCTTTGACATCCGCTTATGCAGTTCGTCTGTTGTTTTGTTTTGAAAAAAAAGGCATTTTGGCCAACGCGGAAGACGACGCGTCCGTGCTGTCGGTACTGGATTTTGCGACCTATCAGCTTTTGCGGGAAAAAACTGCAGTTTCGGGGGGCATTTTACCCAAGCTGGACAATGCATTTTTAGCGGCTAAGAACGGTGTCGGGCCAGTGATCATTGGTCTGGCCGACGATTTACGCTTTAATGCGCTGGGCGAAAACGTGGTCGGAACGCTGATTCAAGCCTAAATTGACTTCATGAATGCTATACATACCCTCGTGGAGGATGCTATTGATTTATTGAAGAGCCTCATTGCTACGCCCTCTTTCAGCAGGGAGGAAGACCAGACTGCGGCCATTCTCTCGGGTTTTCTGGAACAAAAGAACATTAAAGCGCAGCGGGTCGGAAACAACGTCTGGGCGCAGAATCAGTATTTTGACCCCCAAAAGCCGACTTTGCTGCTCAATTCCCACCATGATACGGTGCGCCCCAACGCTGGCTACACCCTCGATCCCTTTGAACCGCTGATCAGAGAACACAAATTATATGGCCTGGGCAGCAATGATGCCGGCGGCTGTCTGGTCAGTCTGCTGGCCGCTTTTTGCCGTTTTCAGGCGGCGGAAAATCTGCCTTTTAACCTGGTCTTTGCCGCCTCGGCGGAAGAAGAGATCAGCGGGAAGGGTGGGATAGAAGCATTTTTAGCGCACTTGCCGCGCATCGACTGTGCGCTCGTGGGTGAGCCGACCCAGCTCCAATTGGCCGTAGCGGAGAAAGGTTTGATGGTGCTGGATTGCGAGGTCACTGGCCAGGCGGGTCACGCCGCCCGGGAAGAAGGGGAAAACGCGATTTATAAGGCCCTGGCCGATATAGAATGGTTTAAAAATTTTACTTTTCCAAAGTTTTCTTCCTGGTTAAACGCAGTTAAAATGAGCGTTACGGTGATCGAAACGTCCAATAAAGCCCATAATGTAGTACCCGATAGCTGCCGTTTCGTGGTCGATGTGCGACTGACGGATGCCTATTCGCCTGAAGAGGTGCTCGATATTATTGGCCAGCATGTTCACTGCAACGTGATGCCGCGTTCGACCCGTTTGCGGGCTACGGCCATTGCCCTGGACCACCCGCTGGTAAAAGCCGGGCTGGCCCTCGGTAAAACGCCCTACGGTTCGCCCACCTTGAGTGATAAAGCCCTGATGCCTTTTCCGGCCCTGAAAATGGGACCCGGCGACAGCGCCCGCAGCCATACGGCCGATGAATTCATTTTTGTTGATGAAATTGGGGAAGGGGTGAAGATGTATATTGAATTATTGCAAATTTTAAAATTCTAATAATATGGCGTTTGAACAGGTATTTGCTTGTTTATACACCAATATTTCTCTCCATTGCTCAACTTGTTTCCATGAAACTCTGGCAAAAAGAATCCGGTATTTCCGCCGCCGTCGAACGTTTTACCGCTGGTCAGGACCGCGAAATGGATCTGTATCTGGCGCCCTACGATGTGCTGGGTTCGCTGGCGCATTTAGCCATGCTGGAAAAAGTACAGTTAGTAAATCCGGAAGAGGCGAAGGCTTTGCGGGCGGGTTTGCTCGATATTTACCGGGAGATCAGCGCCGGCACCTTCGAACTGGAGCCCGGGGTCGAGGACGTGCATTCGCAGGTCGAGTTGCTGCTGACCCGCAGGGTGGGGGAGGCCGGCAAGAAAATCCATACCGGCCGCAGTCGTAATGACCAGGTAATCACCGACTTAAAACTGTTTTTTCGGGCAGAAATAGAAACGCTGACCCAGGATGTGCAGGTGTTTTTCGATCTTTTGTTGCAGAGCAGTGCTGCCCATCAGGCCGACCTGTTGCCGGGTTACACGCACTTTCAGGTCGCCATGCCTTCCTCATTCGGGCTCTGGTTTGCTGCTTACGCCGAGGGTCTGAGCGATGATTTGTGGAGTCTGCACGCAGCTTACCGTTTGGTGAACAAAAACCCACTGGGTTCTGCGGCGGGTTATGGGTCTTCTTTTCCGCTCGACCGTGATCTTACCACTGCGGCTTTGGGCTTCGATGCCCCGCATATTAATGCCATTGCCGCACAAATGAGCCGGGGCAAAACCGAGCGGGCGGTGGCGCAGGCCATGGGCAACATAGCGGCGACGCTGGGCAAATTCTCCGCCGATTGCTGCCTGTTCATGTCGCAGAACTTTGGCTTTATCGCTTTTCCCGATGAACTGACTACCGGCAGCAGTATTATGCCCCATAAAAAGAATCCGGACGTGTTCGAGATCGTGCGGGCGCGCTGCAACAGCCTGCAGGCGCTGCCGAATGAGATTGCATTGATTACCAGTAATTTACCCTCCGGTTATCACCGCGATTTTCAGGTGCTGAAAGAGAAGATTTTTCCAGCCTTTGCCTTGCTGCGCGATTGCCTGCACATGCTCGGTCTGATGGTCGAAAACATCCAGGTACGTCCTGATATTCTGCAGGACGAGCGATATAAGTACGTGTTTACCGTAGAAGAAGTGAATCGCCTGGTGCAGTCCGGACTGCCTTTTCGGGAGGCATACAAGCAGGTGGGCGCGGCGGTAGAAGCCGGTACTTTCAGCGCGGGAGCAATGCTGCCGCACACGCATTTGGGCAGTATTGGCAACCTGGGTAATGAGCGCATCCGGGCGGCCATGGACGAGGTGATCGCGTCTTTTGGTTTTGATAAATACAAAGCCGCAGAGAAAAAACTGCTGGGTAGCTCTGCGGTCTGACGAGGCTCTGCGGTCTGACGGCTTTTTTGCCGTCCGACCGCTAGTGGGTGGTTATTTTTCCGGGTGGATTGGGATTGCGTTTACTCGTCGGACGGCAAAAAAGCCGTCGGACGAGG
>JANPIN010000091.1:0-49869 GCA_031425035.1 Saprospirales bacterium
AATAAATCTGTGAAAATCCGTTCAATCCGTATAATCCGCGTTCCAATAATCCATACAAGATTTTGATTTTTAGAGAGTTATCAAAAAAAATCAATTTGGTGGTTTTGTGGGTAATCGTTAGCCTCTAAACCCCTCTAAACCCCTTCTAAACCCCTCTAAACCCCTCTAAACCAGTTCCATCCATTCGATCTAAATACCACTCAATATGAACCACCCATTTCTTTCCATTCCGCGCCTGCTGCTGACTTCCGTCGTGGTACTTTTTG
Organism: Saprospirales bacterium; assembly: GCA_031425035.1. GTDB lineage: Bacteria > Bacteroidota > Bacteroidia > Chitinophagales > Saprospiraceae > M3007. The sequence continues at coordinate 267 of JANPIN010000091.1, forward strand.
CCGTTGCGGGTTGCCAGAAGGACTTTCTGGACCGCCGGCCATTGGGTCAACTGACCTATGATACTTTTTTTGAAAATGCCGACCAGGCGGTTCTGGCCACCAATGCGGTTTACCAGCAGTTCCGGGAATTCGACTGCATCGCCTTACCCTGGATCGGTCTGACCGATATTATCAGCGACGATGCCGATAAGGGTTCCACCCCCACCGATGCCCAGTACCTGGTGGAAGTGGATAACCTCACCTTCAATGCCACCAACACAGCCATGACGGCGGCCTGGAAAGGTCACTTTGTCGGCATTGCCCGCGCCAACCTGGCCATTCAGCGCATCCCCGATGTGCCGATGGACGAGACGCTGAAAAACCGGCTGATCGGGGAGTGCAAGTTCCTGCGGGCCTATAATTACTTCCTGCTGGTACAGTGGTTTGGTGACCTGCCGATCATTACCGAGCCTTTATCGGGAGATGCTTATTATACGCAGACCCGCCGGCCGAAAACCGAAGTTTATGGCCAGATCGAGCGGGATTTAACCGATGCCATTGCTTCGCTGCCCGAGAAATCGCAGTATGCCGATAATGATCTGGGACGGGCGACCAAAGGCGCAGCTCGGGGCATTCTGGCCAAGTTATACATGGTAACCAAGGATTTTCCGAAAGCCGAGCAGTACTGCCTGGAACTCATTAACTCCGGCGAGTACGACCTGTTGCCGAAGTATGCCGATAACTTCCTGCGCATTGGCGAGAATGGCCGCGAATCTATTTTTGAGATCAATGCGGCGGCGCTGCCCACCCAGAATGCCGCCGGACCCGGTGCATCACCTTACAACATGGTGCAGGGCGTGCGGGGCATTCCCAACCTGGGCTGGGGTTTCAATCGCCCATCCGATAACCTGGTGACCTCTTATGAAAACGGGGATCCGCGCCGCGAAGCCACCGTGATCTACGTGGGCGAGGTGCTGCCCGACGGCGTTACCCAGGTGAAAGACAACCCGGAGATCATCAACGAGCGTTTTAACCAGAAAGCCTGGGTACCGACGCACCCGGGGCTTCAGGACAATGGTCCGGGCAACATCCGGATCCTGCGCTACTCCGATATGCTGCTGCTGGCGGCCGAGGCACTCAATGAAAACGGTAAACCGGCCGAGGCGCTGATCTACCTGAACAAAGTGCGTAAACGCGCCCGGGGCAGCAGCGCCGTGTTATTGCCGGACGTCACCATCACCGACCAGTCCATGCTGCGCGAAAAGATCTACCGCGAACGCCGCTCCGAGCTGGCCATGGAACAACAGCGCTGGTTCGACCTGGTGCGCTGGGGCCGGGCCAAAGACGTGATGACCGCCGTAGGTAAAATGTTTGTGGAAGGCCGGAATGAACTGCTGCCCATCCCGCAGACGGAGGTGGATTTGACGGGTGGGAAGATTCCGCAGAACCCGGGGTATTGAGTATGTAGAGTGGTATATAAAACCACTTATACGTAAACTGTAAATAAAAACGGCAGTCATCCTGATCCTTGGGTGGCTGCCATTTTTATTAAGCCTTTTTTATTCCCAGTAAATAGGTGTGGAAACCCAAACATACACGCTTTTTTTATTAACTCCAGCCCTACTTAGAAACACTCAAATCCTTCACGAACCATTGCCTGTAATCAAATGAATCAATTTGCCTATAGTCAACGCAAAGTGGTTTTGAATGACGTTTGGATGTACGCCCGTGCCGCCGTGCGTTGGCTTTGAGCGTGGGCTTTTTGGGCGGGTTGGCGTGGCGTAGATGCGTTGATAGTGGATTATCTATGTTTCATTGGTAATTTTCTTTCGTAGGTATGGGCTAATTTGTTTTCATACAATGCGTTATCAATTATTACTTCCGCGCTCGAACGAACCATGTGTCCGTCTCTGGTTCTGAGAGCGGCACAGTCCAGGGCGCGTATTTGAGCGGCATCGGGGGAAGCGGAGAAAATCATCGACCTATTGTGAACTCGTTTTCCCAAAAAAATCAGTGAACCACCAGCCGATGGGTCGCCAAAAGTTGGTTTTTGTTGCCCAAAACCTGTACCAAATAATGGCCGGCGGGGAGCGAACGTGTCGAAAACGTGCCCGAGTTGCGAAGCGTCAAAACCAGTTCCCCCATTGAATTTAACACCCGGATCAAATCGAATGGTTGTTGAAAAAACAGTTCAACGCTGCCGTTCGCGGGGTTCGGGAAAAGTTGCATTTTGTCGGCGGCGGCCTCGGCGGTCGGCAGCAGGACCGGCTCAATGATGGTCTGATAGACCGCGTTGAAAACGTCCTCCTCGACGGTATAAAAAGATGTCGCCGTACCGCTTTGATAGGCGTTCCCGCAGCCGTTCGTGATGAAAACGATGCCCATGTTGCGCGTCGTATCGAAATACATATCGCTGATAAGCCCGTATGCCTCGCCCGCATGGCCCGTCATGTTCATGTAGGGGAACACGATATCGCCGCCCGGAGCATTAGTCGTAATCTGAAAACCGAGTCCCCATTGCCTGAAGAGGCCATAATAATTGTCGCCGTTCGAGCCGTCGTAGGTCCATTGCGGGGTGTGCATTAATTTGGTAGTCGAATCGCTCAACACGCGCACACCGTTCAAAATGCCGTTGCCCATGTGCATCAACATATATTTCGTCAGGTCGGGGCCGCTGATGCGCAGGCCACCCTGTGGACCAAAAATAAAGGCATTGCTCCCGATCGGATAGACTGAAAGATCGCGCGGCGGCGGCATCACGCCGAGGTAATTGTCGGATTGCGGAGTCCAAACGCCGTTCGGTTTGCGGTATAAGACCGCGATATTGTGCAAATGAGTCGGGAAATCCTGGATATTGAAGCTCGCCGTCAGGCCCAGCGGCGCGAAAATCTGTTCGCGGCAAAAAACATCGAACCGCATATCCGAGAGTTTCTCCACCAACGTGCCGAGGATGCCATAACCGACGTTCGTATAGGTAAAAAACGTTCCGGGCTCTTCCGTCCTGAACATATTTGCCGTGAAATATTGCCCGCCCGTCGCCAGCATGCTGCTGATCGGAGGCGGCGGGTCGGCGTCAAAAGAGGCGGTGGAAAACGGTCCGTAGCCCGTCCCGTCTTGGATGCTCGACGTGTGATCCAGCAGCATCCGGTAGGTGATGGGCGTGTTTGGGAATGCCGGGTTGCGGAGCGAAAAACCGAGCGCAGTGCTCACGTCTTCGTCAAGTTGGAATAGCCCCTGATCGTACAGGACCATCAAGGCCGTCGCGGTGACCGATTTTGAAATGGAGGCGATGCGGTAAAGCGTCGAATCCGTCGTGGGGATGCCGCGCGCAAAGTCCGCCGTGCCAAAACCGTGCGAATAGACGACCGAATCGTGCGCGACCACCGAGACGGACATGCCCATTAATTTCCGATTCGTCAGGATGCTTTGGAGCTGCTGAGTGAGGTCTTGCGCCCAGAGCGGACTCAAAAATGGCAGCAGGAGGGCCAACGCTGCGAGTTGTTTGATTTTTATATTTGTTGATCGTCGAAAAACAAACAGCGTTTTCGTTGCCCAAAAACCAGGCGCTTCGGATGGTTCGCTTGATTTGATATCGAATTCATTTGCCAATGCCGAGGTCAAAATATATTCCATGCATTATTTTTTATTATATTTTTATTGTTTTTTAGTTTCACACATCGTTTGTGCTGCCGAAGGTGCTACGTTTAGCAGCAATTGGCAGCCAGCGATTGTTAGCAGTTTGGATTTTAACTTTCAATTTCTACTTTCTAAAAGCCAATATTATTAACTTTAGAATATGGTGTAACGTTAAGCGTGTTTTAATGTAGGCTGATCAAACATCATCAAATCTTTGAATTATGTCTTGTGCTGAAATATTAGATCCTAAGCTGATTATTGCTTCAACAATTTCTGCTATGGGCAATTGATCTTTTATTTTGTATGCTAATAAATGAAGCAAAGCATCAGAACTTAGAAGTGAAAATCGTCTAATATCAGTTTTCCAAGTTATTTCATTAATGAAACTGTCAAAGCCTGCTTTAAAGGAGTTGCTAATAATTAAGAAACCTATTTTATTAATACCATCTTTTTTAAGTTTAGGGCAATGATGTGAAATGTATTCTCGAATAGCTCTTTCGTCACCCGCACTTAGCATATAACCATTTGCATAAGCCTTTGCGTCAATAACAAAAGCAACATTATCTTCTTTATTTATAGCGATTAAGTCAGGTTCTCTTCCAGCTCCTTGACCTAATGCCTGAACATTAAACCCAAGTTGTTTAAATAATTCGCAAACGGCTTTTTCAAACTTACTACCTTTAGCAGAACTACTAGATTCGGTTTCTCTGCCCAAATCAATAAGCTTTGCTGTGATGGGAGGAATGAAATCAAAAATATTAAAGCTTGCTTCTTTTAAAACAGAAATTTTTTGAGCATCATCAATATCAACAAGTTTTTCATATTTTGGCTTGCTATGCTGTTTGGGGTAAGCGGTAACAGTCCTGAAATTCCAAAACGAATGTTCCGCTTCCCAATTATTTATTGATCGACCAGTGTGATTTGAAAGTATATTTTTAATTTCTTCATTAAGATGGTAAAAAGTTTGATAAGCATCTTTCTGGGATAACTGTTCTTTCCACAACCCAATATCTGTAAAAGAAACAATTATGGAACTATACATTATAGGCCATTTCTGATAATTTTGTATTTGCCAAAAATAAGAAAGGAAGTAGCAAACAGAACCTGGGTTTGGAGCTTTACGTTTATCCGGTGCTCGGTTGAATATATTAGAAGTGTATTTATCCATTGCTTCTATTTTACTCAAAGCATCTGATAGATCTTTAGGTTCAATTACACAAGCCCTTAATAATTGGGCTAGATCTTTTTGTTGCATTTCGGTCTCACTTGTTTTGAGCAAAAGGTTAAAGAACATTTGACCTTTAATAGAAGTGAAGCCCCAAAGGTTATTTTTTTTATTGAAACTGTCAATATTTGTCTTAAATTCGGCTATATCTATTTTGCCAATTACAAAATCATCTATAATTATTTTTAGGAAGTGTATTGCTTCCAATCTTTTCTCATCGATATTGTCCAACTCCTTGCCTTTGGCTTCTTGTACCATTTTATTATCGGAAATGTATTTTTCCCATATCGAAACGATTTGTTTTTTTATTGTGTCTTGCATGTTCATTAATTTGTCAACATTATTAACCTTATTTGTCAGTGTTGAAGATCACTTCATTTATCTTTTTTAAAAAAACTTAAAGGCATCATATTTTCTGGCTTTTAAATATCGCAAAATTCGAACCCGTTGTGTTATCATGGTATGTATCATATGCTTACTGCCAACGTGAGCGTGACTGCCATACCGCCGCGTATAGCGGACGGTTGGCAGCCACGCTCACGTTGGAGGCATTTGTTCTACTTTAAAACAAATCCTGGTCAATAAACCATTCTTGGATAGAACTCCAAAGTTTAGCCCAAAAGTCATCGTCATCAATTGCATCCCTTACTTTCCCCAAAAACTCTTCGCCCTCCTCGCCAATTTCAACACGTCTTTTGAAAGCTTCATTTCCTGCACCTATAAAGATTCCTTTCAAAAAGGCTCTAACAATTTCTTTCACATTATGCCACCAGCCTTTTTTGACATCTTCGGCAACGGATTGTTTGAGGGCTGTATTATTCGTTACTCTTCTAAAAATGCTAAATTCAATATTGGCTTCATTGGTCATCGTGACTTCCAAGAAATCCCTATGTTTCTTAGCCTTAATTTTTGGTTTGTAGTGATTATTGCTTGGCATCTCTAACCACTTTTGGAATTCGGAATACTCCGAAAGCGAAAATTTTAGTATAATTTCCATTGAAACTGTGGTTTAGGATGTTATATAATGATATTATTTTTCGTCAAAGCAATTTCACGGCTGACAATATCCAAATTGTTTAGATTGATGAAATCTTTTATCCGAAATAATGACCCTTGTTCAAACTTGTCCAACATGATATAGACAAGATACACGAGGTTGTATTTAAATTCCGAAGAAATTAAAACTACACTCTGGTCAATATATATCTTCTCTATTGCATCCTTGCAGTTAGGGTATTTGCTATACAGTTCCGCAAGATCGCTTATGGTCAATACCTTTTTGCACATGATTTTCCCATTCTTAACTCGGAGGTAATTTTCTTTTGGTGCTCGCATTTTGCAACCTTCATTTTTTAGGACGCAGGTTTCAACTAGTTCTGAAAAAGCGTCGATAAAGTTTTCTTTAAAATATTTTTGTTTTTCAGAAAAAATTTCATTCAGTTTTTCATCTGGCTTCAAAGTTTTACTACTCGAATCATAATGCCATTGACCGACTCTTAAAGTATCTCCTTTTGTTAGTACAAAGGTTATTTTGTTGTAAAACTTTGACCTTTGCTTCTCGTCCAATTGGGTAAGCAACCGTTTCAAATATTTCTGGTTTGGAGCAACGTCACTTCGTTCGTGAGACATTGCCCAAATTATTATATCACTTTTGAGCGCTTGTTTGGCGTATAATTCTAAATACTTATCTTCGGTACTTAGAGTTTCACCTGCTCCCGGCAAATCATGAAAATGAAGTTCGTTTTTGCCGTTAGATAGCTTAATTCGAATGGTATGAATCTCCTTTGTCATGGGTCTTACATGACCAATTTCGAGGTTTGCCCCAAACATTGAATTTAAAAGGGATGTTTTGCCAACACCAGCTACGCCCATTATTGAAATGACGATTGGCTTGGCTTTTTCCTCTTTGATTTTGTTCCGCACGTCTTCTCGGATATTTGGAAGTGCGCCTTTGAAGACTTCAATGATTTTCTCAAACATTGCGAGTGGTTTTATTTATGATATATATTGTTTTGTTTTTTTAGTTCCCTCCAACGTGGGGTGCAAACGGTGTGGCAGCGCATAGCCGCCATGAACGTTTTGCACAATGTTAGCGACATGTCGATTAGCAAACTTTGTTGACGGCCACTTGCGGGTGGTTTTCTAAGATAAACAAATGAAAGTCAGTTCTTTGAGGCCATATGTCACACTAAATTAGGCACTACCAAACTTTTATTTAGCAAGTTTCCAGGGGTATTTTGGACTCCAAATAAAAGCATCCAAACTAATGGCACGTCGCTTCGCCAGATCTACTGCTTCTTTAGCGCGCTCTTGTGTAGTTCCAGCCGCCATCATTACAGTCCAATACTTATTTTTATTAGCTGGTTTCCAAACTTCACAATAAATATCTGGATTCTGTTGTAGAATTTCCTGTGCATGTCGTTCCGCACCAAGCTTAGTTTGAAAAGAACCCACAATTGTCCAAGTCTTATCACCAAGAATGGCATCTTCCATTTGAAAATAACGTGACTTATATTCAGTCTGGTTAGAAAAGTTCAATTGTGGCAGAATTGTGGGATTTGACACTATTTGGCATAGCCTATCTTCTTTTTGAATGTCGCCTAGTCGATTCTGTGTAGATGGATAAGGGTTTTGAGCACATTCTGGGAATTGATAACGTGGCCATTTTAGTTCTGCTCGATTACGTAATACTCCGGTCATAGACCCCGCAAATAGTGGAATAAAAACTTTTTCTCTTAGATAAGGATCGACATATAATCTAAAACCGAAGTCTTTATTTTGGTAATAGTTTCTACCGTAATTAAAACCTCTTGGGCCCGCATGGTTACCTACTCTCCGAGGATAAGGCAAGCCATAAGCCTGCCATTGATGGTTCCCATCGATATTCCGTATAGCACCGATTAGCAAACAAAAATTATTAGCTGTTGATGTGTAAACCTGTTTGCCGTAGTAAGGCGACTTGCTATCACCCAACTGGTTAGCAATCATCTGATTTAATTGTGTTGCATCAAATAGACAAAGTTTGGATAGCGTAACTGCATTCTTTAACGGTGTGAAAGAATCAACTGTAATTTTGTCGTTGACAAGGTGCAAATCTTGATCGATAAGTTCAGAAACCGCTGGAAAAGTTAATAAGCTTTTAGGAGAATCATCATGCGCAAAAATTTCATTTAATGCTTCACGATTAGCATTTTTTGGATCACTTAGCATCATTACAAATTCGGCAGTAGGTCTATCGCTTAAGAAAGCAATAAGATTTATCTTGGCTCTCTTAAGTTCTGGCTCTAGCTCCTTCATAGCTAATTCCGACATTTTTTTACTTGGAGCCATCCACTGTAACAGTTCCGGCATGTCATTATATATCTCTTCGTATTTTGATTTAATCTTATTTAAATGATCTGCTACTATACAACCGGCAATTCCAATTTCTTTAGGTTGTGCGACAAATACTTGCCCGTAGCACTGAAACCAATCCGCATAAAATGATATTGGATTTTCTCCATTAACTAAGATCGTTTTACCAACCTCTTCACTAGCAAGTACATATTTTTCAACTGAATAGCCAATATCATCAATCCATTTTTCTAATAGAACATGTACTAAGTTATAGCGATCTATCACTTCTTTAATTTCATCAATAATAGCGTCAATTACATCAAGTTCCTCTTGGAGTTTCTTAACAAGGTCTTCGACCTTTACTAGAGCCACTTTAGCTTCTTTTGTGACTTTTTCTTGCAATTTTAATCGAGCTTCTGTTGCATCAATAGTGGCTTGATAAACGTTTTCATTAAGTTTGCGTACTGTTTCTTTATACTCTTCCTGCAACTGGTCTATTTTTTTCTTAATCTGATCTCGTAGTTCTTCAGCTTGCTTAGCCGCTTCCTCTGCGATTCTTGCTTGCTCCCTGTAGCCAGAAATTCTAATGTTTAAATTCGATATAGTTCCATTGATACCATTTACTTTCTCTTTACATTTCTCTACTGCTTTTGGCCAAAGAAGAAACTCACAACCCAAATCAATGATCTTACCTTGTAAACTTTGAATTTCATCATTTATTTTTTTAATCTCACCTGCCACTTCTGAGGCAAGTTTAGTGCTCCGAGCTGCAAGATCAGTAGCGAGCTTGGTTTGTTCCGCAAGTAATGTTTGCTGGACTGTGAGTAATTCAGGATACTTATTAACGAAATCCTTCGCCTTTTCTAGATTACGTAGGGCTTCTTCATATAGTTTGCGCTCAACCTCTAATGCTTTCATCTGTCCATCAAGTCCTAACTGTGCAGCATCTAACGCAGTCTTGCCTGTTGCCAGATCAACTTGAAGTTCAAGTTGCTTTTTATAATATTCGGCCGCCCAGGACGTTATTTTTGAAATTAAGTCCTGATTTATTCTATCGGTATTAATAACCGCGCGGCGAACCTGATACATGGACCATAAGTGCAAGCAAGTTTTTGTCCTTCCATACTGTCTAGCGACTTCTTCATCTAATATCAAATTATCTTTTACAAACGATACAGGTGTTGCTAACCCCTGGGTCCAATCGATTTCTTGTCCGCTCAAATTTTCTCGCGTTGGCGTAAGCGACTCGATGTACTTCTCTAAAACAAAATGCCGAACCTCCACTTCACGTTCGTCCCTCAATTCAAAAATATCACCAGCATATTGGTTTATATAGGTATGAGCAAAAACATCAGCAGCGGCATGAACAGAGAACCCGAAGGCAAAGGCGATCTCTTCGTCAGATTGTGCTTTCAGTAATAAATGGTTGAGCCAGTCATCAGTCATCCATCCTCCATCTACTCCTGGATGCGTAGTAGTTTGTCCAACCAATGGGTCTGGAAACACATCAGGCCCTAATGAGCCCATTAAAAAACAGCCAGGATATTCCTGTAATGCCTTAACGATATGTTTAGGAATCTCATAGTGTTGGCCAAGAATTTCTAGCCGACCATCATCTAAAACATCGTTCAAAACCTGTTGAGCGATCCAGAGATGAGTTTTAAGTGACCATGCACCAGTTGAGCCCGAGCATAGAAGTAATAACAGAGAGAGTAAAAGCAATCTTTTCATATATATTTCAATTTATGTTGTCGCTAACGTCTGCTTCCTTGCCAAACAGCCGCGTTTAGCGGGCGATTGGCAGGGAAGCGGTAGTTAGTTGCTTTTTTTTTTAAATAGAGGGTTTAACAAAACTTCAAGTGCTTCTTCGCATTTCTTTCTTGCTTCTAAGTCGGATGAGGCTCTAAGATTTGAGCCATATTGTTGAACCCACTCATTTATTTTAGATATGTCAGTGTCCGACTTATCAGTTGACACAAATTTATCTATTTGTTCAGCAATTTCTAATAATAATGTTCTCCCTGTTTTTAGTTACGATTTACTTTAGAATTATTGATTATTCCAATTATTGATGCTTTTATATTTGACCACTGAATTTGAGCAATAATCAATGCAATAATTAGAATGATAATTTCCGAAATCAAATAACTTCTCCCTAGAAAGTACTCGAGAAAAAAATTAGAATTAGTGCCTCTATTTTTCAAGATAGGTCGAGTATTCATTTCTATTATCAATTCCAAAGGTCTCCCAAATGTATATTGAATTTCTCGCAGCAAATAAAACCATACACCAAAAGAAGATAAAAAGCCGATAATTTTATAGTTTTTTAATATCCAATTTCTAACCTTATCTTCTTCACTATATGAGGCTATTTGGAAAAAGGTTGTTAAAAACAAACCTAGCAAGACAACTACAATCAGTTCGTCGGCTGGGCTTGGCAACAACAAGACAATCAACACTAATAAAATTGCTTTATATGTAATTTCTTTTGGAAGTTCAAATGGTTTTCGTACGTTATTCGATAAAATATTTTTGATGTTTTCTTTTTCAGCGGCAGGCAAGTCTGGAAGCTCACCCAATTCGTTCTGCAGTTGTAATAATTTATTTAGTTCATCACGAGAGTTTCTTAAATCATTTATTGTTCTTGAAATATTTTGCTCAACAATTTCTTTTTTAGCTGCTAAACGCAATAGCTCAATTCTCCTTTCTAGTTCAGGTAAAACATTTTCTTTTTTACCAATTTCTTCTTTTAGCGTTTCAAGTTCATTTTTTGAAGAGATACTTTTTTCAGCTGTATCAAATAAATATTCATAAACCTTAAGCCGTTCTTCATCCTGTTTTCTTTGCTTTTGTTCTTCCTTGTATTTTCTACGTTCTCTGAAGAACCCAAAAATCTCAAAAGAATTTGCCAACAAGCTCAAAACAAACAGGATAAAAAACAACATTGTATTGTTTTCCATAAATTCTTTTATCGCTTCCATGTCTATATAAGTTTACGGTTATTTTTGTTTTTCTAATCGCAACTAACTCTTCCACTCCCGCATTGCGTCTTACCCTCTCAAAGTGGTCTTTATCCCGCATTGCGTTTTCCCCCCATTTTATTCACTTATCCCGCAATGCGTGTATGCCAGTTATACGCGCAAGGCCCTCGCCTACTTCCAACGGGGGGAGCAGACGAGGGCCTGACGTACGTATAGGGCTTGTTTCATCCTGGCTGGTGGTTTAAAACCTCAGGCAAGGTAAACGAGGCCGCGCAAATGGTCTACCATTTTTTCAAAATAAATTTTTCACCAAAATATTTTTGCTTGTCGCTTATATGGGCAACCCATCTATCGGACTTTGGATCCGGTCCCAGCCTTTTTTGTGTTAGGGGTATGTATTTCGGTGGTTTTGCTGCTTTCATGACCAAGCAGTTCCTGGATGTAACGGAGATCTACCCCTTTTTTGAGCAGATGGGTCGAAATAGAAAAACGAAGGGTATGTAGAGTGGCATCCGGGTTGATCACGGAACGCAGCTTGGCCCCGCCTGAGCGGTATTCCGATCCTCCTTGCGGGCATCCTGAACCTCCTCCAGGGCATCTACTGCTTCCTACAGGGCATTCCAAACCATAAAAAAGACCGCGAAAAAGCCCGTTGCTTTTCCGCGGCTACGTTTACCCGCTGGATATTACATGGCGAACACGACCAAAAACATGCAACAGATCCGACACATTTTACAACTTCGGGCACAGGGTGTCGGGATTCGGGAGATTGTGCACCGCAGCGCCACCTGCTGGACGCCCACACAGATCGACAACCTGACTTACACCTACATCGCGGACACAAACAAACTGCAAAAAATAGCCGATGCAGCTCCGGTGGCTTCCCGTACTTCCGGTTGGAATAATCCGATGGCTGCGCCTACTACGGCCCAGTACCAATTGTAAAGGATGGCCGCCAGGAATTTACCCGTGGGTACTTTATTTTCGTTTATACCCTACATCTTCACCAGCTTCACTTCCTGCCGCAACGATGCCGACCTGACCTGTAATACGTACAAACCGCTCTTTAAAAGACCAAAAGACTGGTTAAACGTTTCCTGTAAGGTTTGCAGGTTCTCATGCAGCTCCATCACCCGCTGCCCCTGCAGGTCATACAGTTCCAGTCGCAGTTCCTCCCGGTCGGAAATGCCCTCGACGTTGAAATATACCTGACCAGTAGTCGGGTTCGGATAAACCGTGAACGTGGCGCTATTCAGCACGATTTGTTCCCCGTCCCGGTCGACGGCGTTTACCGGGCTCACTGGTGGTTGTAAGTTTCCCGGCGAGGTGCGGGTGTTGACCGAAGTGGGCGCCGTATAGGTCGTATTGACCCAGACTTTCTGTCCGGCCGTGGTGGTGTTGGCATTTTTCACTTTAATGGTCAGCCATTTGGAGGAAGGCGAATTATAAGTAACCGTCAGGGGCGCCGCCGCCGTGGCCACACCGGTCGTCTGTACCAACAGGGTAGTGCCGGCAGCATTGTAAATAGCGACGTTGAGCGTCCGGCCGTCTACTTCCGGATACACTTTGCAGGTGGTTATCTGGCTGGTGGCAGTGTAAATACGGCCGACCGTACGTTGCGCAGTAGAGTTGGTGGGCAATTTACCGCCTTGTTTCAAAGAATTGACGTGGCTATCACCCAGGTCGTCGGCCATTTCCCATTCCTGCGCGGTTTGGGTACTGCGGCCGGGGGCGTATGTGGCGAGGTAGTTATAGATATCGGTGACGGTGGTGAAGGTCACGCCGGCCGGTTTAGGCGCCCAGATGGAATACCCGTGGCCCCGTGCACCGCTGATGGTATGGCCCACCGGCGCGGTTTTGATCAGGACGCGACCATCGGCCGCCACGTGCGAAATCGTGACGCCATGTGCGCCGGAATAATCGTACAGGTCGAGGTTGTTCCAGCTGGCATCGCCGACACTGACCCAGACTTCCTGGTCCTGGGTGTTATTGGCGGCCGTGTTATAAAAATCGGTAATACCGATCAGGGCTTTGCCTTTACGTTCCAGCACCAGGTGGTCGCCGCTGCCGCCTTTCTGGTAATATGGCGCCTGCGCACCCGCCAGCGAAGTCGGCACACCGTAATCCCCGTTTTTATATTGTAGCTTCTGGTGGGCCTGGATGATGTTGACGATATCGTCGCGTACGGGCAGATCGGTGGTGCTGGTCGGCAGGTGGCTGTACCGTTTGCCGGTGGTGCCTACGTCGAACAGGTCTTCGAAGAACACGATCGGGTTACCGTCCACGGCGAAAATAGTAGCGTAAGCGGCGTACAGACGTGGTTCGCGCGGATCGATGTGCTGGCCGTTACCGCCGAGTTCCTGGGAGGTATTCCAGCCGCTGGAGGTACCGAGCGGTTGGGAATAGTTGCCATTGGTCAGCAAAAACGGCCGGAAGGTATCGTGGTTATTGACGAACGGACAGGTCCGGTGCACGCGCTGGGTGGCGTAGTTGTAAAAACGTTTGTCCTGCTGCTCGCCGGGCAGACTTTGCATATTATAACTGCCGGTGCCCAGCACCATGCTGTACAAACTGCCGCTGCCACTGTAACCGCGCAGCGCGAAGTCGAAGGTGCCGGTATGCTCTTCGGTGCCGCTTCGTACGTTGGTCACGTAGGCGTCCAGCTCCGATTTGGTACCGATCCATTCTCCGATGTTGAACATGGCCTCCCCGCCCTGCGCCCAGGTCGGCAGCACGTATTTAGTGTTGTAGATCAGGTCTTCCTGCTCATAAATGGGGAAGTGTTTCACGGCATCCCACCGAAAACCATCTACGCCGCTTTGTTTCTTGTACCACATGATCCAGCTACGCGATTGGTCGCGCATGTAATTCGAGGCTTGCGCCGGGTTGACGTATGGCCGGGTAATACCGGTAATGGTGGCGGAACCCGAGGTGGGAATATTCGAACTTTGGCCGTAGGCACTGCTTTCATAGGAAATATCCGGTCCGAAGTAGGCCGAACAGATATCGCCGGTGGTGCAGTTATTATTCAGGTTCGGATAGAAATTCGGGTAGTTCTTAGACCAGCGGCCGCTGCGGGTCCAGTAGTCGTTCTGGCTGTCGTCGAGCAGGGGCGTGGCAAAGGAGACATAGCGAAAGTTTTTGTAGCCGTTGGAATTAGCCATCGAATAGGTGGGTTCCGGATCCTGTCCGCCGGTGCCGCTGTTGGGTCCGGCCCCGTCCACGTGGTTGAGCACGATGTCCTGGATAACGTCCATCCCGTTGGCATGCAGTACGGCGATCATGCGCAGCAGTTCGTCTTTGGTGCCCATGCGGGTGCGTACGGTCAGGGAATCACTGCCACCTTTCTGGTATTTATCGCCCAGATCATAGGCGTCGAAGGGGCTGTAACCGACCGAGCCGGTGGAGCCGTTTTTGTAGGAAGGCGGCACCCAGACGGCATCGATGCCCATGGTTTTCAGCCGGGGCGTCAGTTCGGTGAGGTAATTGCTCCAGCGGTTCGGGAAATTGTCGTTGCGGAAGTCCCACCAGAATCCCTGGAGCACCACTTTTTTGACCTTGATGGCCTGGGCGGACAGGTTGTTGACCACCAGGAACAAAGCCAGCAGACTGAGCAGCAGCGGAAAAGCGGTTTTTTTCAGGAAAAGGCGTACGCGTAAAGGATTGGATAAATGCATGAAACCGGAATTTAAATATGAAAGAAAGGTGGAATAAAGGCCCGGTATGGTGGCTACTTGGTCAGGTGTATATGGAATATAAAATGGCCGGGCCGCTGAGGCAGCAAATTATAAGTTTTATTTATGTTTAACCGGAAAATGTTTTGTTGAAACGTTGCCTATAATTGCCGGGCCATGAAATTACCCAGGGGAATGGTGAGCAGCGAGAAAACGGCGGACACGAACAGAAATACGATGGAATCGAAGGTCCAGATCGCATCAGGTATTTTTCCGGCCATGCCGGCGGCTAGTCCGGCCAGTGTTTGTAGCAACGCTATGGCGGCCACAGCAACACCCCTGGCCCGCCAGCTTTCCGCACGCAACAGCAGCAGCAGGGCGCCCACTAGTCCGGCAGCCTGTATGACGAGCCAACCCGCGCTCCAGTCGAGCGAAACGGTGGTCAGCACAATGACCAGTCCCCAGACGCCCAGCCCGACGCTGCTGCCATAAGCCCGGCGCAGTAACAGGGGCAGCATCCAAAATGGCAGCAACAGCGGCACGGCGGCCCCTATTTGCGCACCAAAACCGACGCCCAGCACGCATAGCAGGGCCAGTACCGGCAACAACAGCAGTGCTTCCCGCGACCGCAACGCACCGTCATAAGTCATGGTAAACCACAGGAAAAATACACCGAAAGCCAGCGCCGCCAGCAGGCCATAGCCCGAGCTTACTTCCCAGCCTTTCGGGTTCTCATAGCGACGGGCCAGCGACTGCAACTTTAAATACACATCGCCACTGACCACATCATTACGTTGTACGATGGTCTCCCCCCGGTGTACCGTTACGCCCGTACTCATGGCAGCCGCCTGTTTGCGATGCAGGCTGGTGGTGGTCAAAGAATCGCTGTACTGCAGGTTGGGGGTTAGTACTTTTTCGAGCATGGGCAGCACCATTTCCGGCTGGCGAAGGGCGGCATAGGGGAGGGTATCGGTGATAAAATCATTGGCCGACGAGCGGGTCAGCAGTTCCCGTACCGGCATGCGCCGTTCATTTTGGCCGTCTACGACAAACACGAAGCCGGGAGTCGATTTAAAAATCGGATCATTCACATCGACTATACCATGGGTGTATAAAAGATCCAGCATATGCTGACCGAAAGTCATGTACACACCGGCATTGGCCCGCAGATCGTCAAACTGCGCATCATGGCTGCTGATGCGGATCTGTTCTTCCAGCAACTGCGTAAAAAGGCGTTTCTGCCGACGGGTAATGTCGGCATTGAGCAGGAAGTAGGGCGCATGTTCCGCCTGGATCTGTGCCAGGGCCGGACGAACCTGTTCCTCAGGATACAGCACTTCAAAGTCGAAAGGGGCCTTTAAAGCCGCATAATTCCAGGGTTGTCCTGTTTGGTAACTAAAAGGAAATGCTGACTGGCGCGGCATTAAAAAAGCCGCCAGGGCTGCAAAAGCCAGGGCCCACCACCAGGGAAAGCGGAAAGACGGTTCAGCAGGCTCGACTGTAAACGGTAGAAAATCCTCCGTGACAGGTGTAATTTTCATTTAACTGACTTTGGACTATTAGACAGTAGACCGGGTTTTCCAGATCACTTCCTCCGCACCCAGATCCTGGGCAAGTTGTCGGGAAAGCACGAAGAAGTAGTCGGACAAGCGGTTAAGATAGATCAAAACCATAGCTTCCACGGCGTCGGTCTCCTGCAATGCGACCACCAGGCGTTCGGACCTGCGGCAAACGGTGCGACAAACGTGGCAAACCGAAACGGTGGGATGACCGCCCGGTAAAATAAAATTTTTTAAGGCCGGCAGTTGCCTATCCATTTCATCCATAGCGGCTTCTAAAACTTCCACATCCAGGGGCAGTAAATCGGGGGTCGGCAGCGGCCTGTCCGGGTCGGAAGCCAGGTGGGCGCCGACGGTAAAAAGGCGGTGCTGAATTTGCGCCAGCAGGTCGCGGATGGGCTTGTTTTCCACCACATCACGCAGCCAGCCGACATAGGAATTCAATTCATCGACCGTACCATAAGCATCCACCCGAAGGTGACTTTTCCGCACGCGTTTTCCTCCGAAAAGGGCAGTTTCGCCCAGATCGCCGGTCTTGGTATATATTTTCATGGTGGTTAGCCGGACTTAATTAGTGGCCGGTATCTTCGTTTGGAATGAGTTCCGAGCCTGCTGCCGATGCTGGCGGGGCCGTTAAACGTACGCTGCCGTCGGCGTTGTGTTCGCAGTTGCAAGTCGGTGGGCCACCGTGCAGTACACTCCAGGTTATGGGCGCCCATTGTTCCATCGGTTCGCGCAGTTCCAGGTTTTTGGTACGCACCTGAGCCAGCATAAGCCGCTCTAACAACACGGTTTTCAAGGCTGGCTTCAGCGTATGACAAGACATGGCGAAAGCGAAGTCGCTGGCTACCGGGATCAACTCCAGACAGGTGACCGCATGTTTCTCCGCATCCGTACCATCGACGGTGCCGCTGAATTCCAGGAATTTTTTGATTGCTTCCTGATCCCCGATTTGGCCTGCAGCCAGGATGTCGCGGTACTTAAATCCGGCCCAATCCGCCATTTTTACCACGCTTTCCGATACTTCAATGTTGGCCGGCTTAGTTTCCGGAGCCGGAGTGGACGGTTTGTTTTTCTGGCCAAAAGCAGGCGAGAGCAGGAATAAGCAGGCCGACATGCCTAGTACAAAAGACTTAATATTCATGGATTTCTTTTTTTTGATTAAAAACTGCACAAAGGTGGGGATTTCAGCCCGAATATCCTGCGCTTTCAATTTCATGCCAACATTTTTTGTTGCCCGAAATTCGTCTATTTTTGCGCCGCTTAGAGGCAAGCCCTCTACCTCCTTCACATAAATTTATTCCTACTCCTATGGGACGCGCGTTTGAATTCCGCAAAGAACGAAAAATGAAACGGTGGGCCGGCATGGCCAAAACCTTTACCCGCATCGGCCGGGAAATTGCCCTGGCCGTAAAAGCCGGTGGACCGAACCCGGAATATAACTCCCGTTTGCGCATGGCCATCCAGAACGCCAAGGCCGCAAATATGCCAAAATCCAACGTGGAAAGCGCCATTAAAAAGGCGCAGAGCAAAGAAGCAGAGAACTTCCAGGAGGTCGTGTACGAAGGCTATGCCCCCCACGGCATTGCCGTACTGGTGGAAACAGCCACCGACAACCCGGTCCGGACGGTCGCCAACGTCCGCATGTATTTCGACCGCTGTAATGGCGCCCTCGGCACCTCCAACAGCGTGAGTTTTATGTTCAGCCACAAGGCCGTGTTTAAAGTAAAAGCCGAAGGCCGTGACTGGGATGAACTCGAACTGGAATTGATCGACGCCGGTCTGCAGGAAATTAAACGCGAAGATGATGAAGTCGTGCTTTATACCGAATTCACAGACTTTGGTACCATGCAAAAGGCCCTGGAAGACCTTAAAATCGAGCCGGAAAGCGTGCAAGTGGAATGGATCCCGAACCTCAGCAAAAAACTCAGCGATTCGGAAGTGGATCAGGTCATTAAGCTCATCGATCGCCTGGAAGACGATGACGACGTGCTGAACGTGTTCCATACGATGGATATGTCGGAATAAGCGTTCTATTATCCTTCCACATCCCCCACCTGCTTATCCGGCCGTGTTTCGATCAGTTCCCGCAACGAAAAGTCGGGGTCCCAGGTCCACAACCCCTGTTCGTGTTCGCGGCGCATGAGGGCTATATTATCGTAGTGGTATTTTTTCTGGAGCTGCGGATATTTGAACCGCTCCCACAGGGACTCGTCGTCGAAAGGCACGTTCGTGGCAATACTTTCGCGCAGCGCATAAATATAAGCCAGTCCTTCCGTACGCCGGCGCAGCCATTCGTTGATCGACAGCGCCGGGTCGCCATGGCCCGGAACGAGACGCGTAAACCAGTTGCGGTCATGAATATGGGGCAGTTTTTCCAGCGTTTGCTCGTAGTCTACACTGCTGTGGTAAATAAAAGGGAATTCCACACTGCATAAATAATCACCGGCAATACACAGGCCTAACTGCCAGACCACGATCATCATACTATCCGCCGTATGACCGGGCGCCAGGTAAAAAGTCATCTTGGTCTGGCCATGCCGGAACTGCACCCCGTCGCGGAAAACGAAGAAATCACCCTGCGGATATTCGATGGGGTAGGGGCGGTCAATATAGTATAACTGGTCGAACGCCTGCGCCTGCTGAACACTCTTTTCCCAGTCGGGATTATCGGCCATCGCTTTGCTCATGAACACTTTATCCGGCTGAAAACCCTTATAGCCAATAATATGATCGTAGTCCGAATGGGTGAATATCAGGTACAGGGGGCGCTTCCCGCGTACGCTTTCTATATAGTGTCGAATGCCCGCTACTTCCTCCGGCAACCAGGCCGGATCGACCAGGAGCACCACGTCTTCCGTTACCACAACGGTGGTATTCGTTTGGAACAGGGCACTCTGAAAGACCGTAACATTGGGATCGCGATAGATAATTTTATTCATTTAAGTGCTTGTGCTTGCTGATTTGACCGGCGTGTGGGCGTAATTACCTACTTTTGCGGTTCTTAAACGGACAAAAGTACATAAGTATGGGAAATGCAGTGGCGATAGTTGGCCGCCCGAATGTCGGAAAATCCACGTTTTATAACCGCCTGGTCGGAATGCGTGATGCAATTACGGATGATTTTTCGGGCGTGACACGCGACCGGAAATACGGTACCTGTGAATGGAACGGCAAACGGTTTACGGTGGTCGATACGGGCGGTTTTGTGCACGGTTCGGATGATATTTTTGAAGCTGCCATTCGCCGGCAGGTCAAAGTAGCGCTGGAAGAAGCGGCCGTCATCATTTTTATGGTGGATGCCCAAACCGGTATTACCGACCTCGACGAGGAAATTGCCAAAGTGCTGCGGCGTTCCAAGGTACCGGTGCTGCTGGTAATTAATAAGGTGGATACCCACAAAAGTCTGATGGAAGCCAACGAGTTCTACGGACTGGGTTTCGAAAACGTCTTTTTTATTGCCGCCGTCAGTGGCAGCGGAACGGGCGAGGTGCTGGATCTGGTCGTCGAAAATATTAATGACGAGCCGGAACTGCAAACGCCCTTACCGAAATTCGCCATTGTGGGCCGGCCAAACGTGGGTAAAAGCTCGCTGACCAATGCCCTGCTCGGCGAGGACCGGCACATTGTCACCCCGATTGCGGGTACCACGCGCGACCCGATCCACTCCTACTACAACAAGTTCGGCAAGGAATTTATGCTGATCGATACCGCCGGTATTCGCAAGAAAGCCAAGGTGGAAGAAGATCTGGAGTTCTATACCGTCATGCGGGCCATCCGCGCGGTGGAAGAAGCCGACGTGTGTATTCTGGTGCTGGATGCCGAACTGGGCATCGAGGCGCAGGACCTGAGCATCGCCAGCCTGATCCAGAAACGGCATAAAGGCATGGTGGTGCTGGTCAATAAATGGGACCTTTTGACCAAGGATACCAACACAGCGCGGGACTACGAAGCGGCTATCAAACGCCGTTTGGCGCCGCATGACGACGTACCGGTGCTGTTCATTTCGGTGTTGGAAAAACAGCGTATTTTCCAGGCCATGGAAGTCGCGATCACCGTGTATGAAAATCGCCGCCGCCGGATTAAAACCTCGGAACTGAATGATCTGATGCTGCCGATCATCGAGGCTACGCCGCCTCCGTCGATCAAAGGGCAAATGCCTAAATTTAAATACGTTACGCAGTTGCCAACTCCGTTCCCGGCCTTCGCGTTTTTCGTCAATAACCCCCATTACGTGCGGGATTCTTACGTCAACTTTTTGGAAAACCAGCTGCGCAAACACTATGATTTCAAGGGTTCGCCCATGGAGGTCTATATGCGTACCAAGTAAAACGGTCTTTACTCGATGAAACACCGGCGTTCAGGTCTGATCAGGCCGCTTTCAAACAATGTCCGGCAGTTCATCGATTTTAGGCGCAACGGAAGCGCCGTCATCAACGTTTTCAGGGCTCACCAAGTCCAGAATTATTGATTTATGAAAAAATGTTTTACCGGAGCTGCGGGGTTCTTACTGCTGCTTTTTTTAGGTTGTAAAGACCAGCCGGAGGCCATTCCGGCGTATCTGGAGATAAAACCGTTTGTGGTCAATGCCGAAGGCGGTGCGGCCTGGCAGAAAATTACGGAAGGCTATGTCTACGTCAACCGGGAATACCTGGGCGCCTACACGCTGCCGGCCATCGTACCGGTGCTGGCGGAGGGCGAAAGCCTGATCTGGGTTTATCCGGGCGTGAAAAAAAGCGGTATTTCGGCCACGCCGGACATCTATCCTTTCCTGTTGCGCAGTGAGCATACCCTGCCGCTGACCGGCGGACAAACAACGGTCGTACAACCACTTACATCTTACGATCCGGATAGCAAATTCGCCTGGACTTTTGACCGGACCACTTTCGACGGCGGCTCTTCCGTGGTGTTTAAAAACCGGGATAGTGATGACGGCCTCAACTTTCAGATCAGCGCGGACGATGCTATCATCGGTAAATCGCTGTTGATGCAGGTCGATACGGCCCATCCGCTGATGCAGATTGTCAGCGAGGCCGTGACTTTACCAACGGACCGGTCGCAGGTATGGGTAGAAATGCAGTATAAAAACGACCTGGTGCTGGACGTGTTTTTACTGGGCAGCAACAGCGATGGAAGCGGGGAAACCGGTCAGGAACTGATTTACCTGAATCCGCGGGCGTCCTGGAACAAGGTGTACATCAACCTGACCGAAACGCTGCTGGATTCGAAAAAGGAGAGCTACCGTTTATATTTCCAGCTGCGCCTGCCGAAAGATAGTGCGGGCAAGTACACCCAGACTTCCGGCAAAGTGTATATTGACAATCTGCGCCTGATAAATTTTTAATTTGATCTGGCCTGCTGTACGCGGCAGGTTATGAAAACCAACCACCGCTTGTCCCGCTCCATTCGTCAACGTGATACCCTGGTTTTTGCCGCCGCCGACTTCTTTATGGCGATGCTGGCCTGGGCGCTTTTTTTCCTGTATCGCAAGTCGGTAGAAGGCGTGCCGCTCAGCTCGGCCATTTTCCACGACACCAATTTCTACCTCGGCATTTTCATCATTCCGCTGGGCTGGGTGCTGCTCTACGCTATTTTTGATCAGTACATCGATATTTACCGCTTAAGCCGGCTGACTACCCTGGCGCGCACCTTCTTCCTGTCTTTTCTCGGGGTGGTCTTCCTGTTTTTTACCCTCATTCTGGACGATGTGGTGGTGCAGTATCAGACCTATTACCGCTCCTTTCTGGTACTTTTCGGACTGCACTACCTGCTCACTTCCACCAGCCGGATGATCCTGCTGACCCGGGCCAGCCGGTTGCTGAAAGCGGGAATCGTCACTTTCAACACCCTGTTGATCGGCGGAAATCAGAATGCGCTGGACTTATATCTGGAAATAAAAGGCCGAAAGAAAGGCCTGGGTAACCGTTTTGTCGGCTTCCTGGACACCAGTGGCGATACGGAACAGGTGCTCGCCGGCCAACTGCCGCGACTGGGTAAACTGGAAGACCTGGCCGAGGTGATCCGCCTGCAGGACATCGAGGAAGTGATCATTGCCATCGAAACCTCGGAGCATAACATGCTGCGCGATCTGCTGAACGTGCTCTTCGATTTCGGCGATAAAGTGCTGGTCCGTATTATTCCCGACATGTACGACATCCTGCTCGGTACGGTCAAAATGAACCATGTGTTCGGGGCCGTTTTGATTGAAATCCGGCAGGAGTTATTACCCAAATGGCAGCGCGTGGTGAAACGCCTGATCGACGTGACAGCCAGCATCCTGGCGCTGACCCTGTTGTCGCCGCTGCTGCTGTACATCATCATCCGCATCCGGCTTTCTTCGCCCGGCCCCATCTTTTTCGTGCAGGAACGCCTGGGTATACATAGTCAGCCTTTTAAAATTTTCAAGTTCCGCTCGATGGTGGTGGATGCGGAAAAATCCGGCCCGCAGCTTTCTATCGACGACGATCCGCGCTGTACGCCCTGGGGCGCCACCATGCGGAAATACCGGCTGGATGAACTGCCCAATTTCTGGAACGTACTGCGCGGCGACATGTCGCTGGTAGGGCCCCGTCCAGAGCGTAAGTACTTCATCGACCTGATTTTAGAAAAAAACCCGCACTACCGTCACCTGTTGAAAGTACGTCCCGGCATTACGTCCTGGGGCCAGGTGAAGTACGGTTATGCCTCCAACGTGCAGGAAATGTTGCAGCGCCTGCGCTTCGATCTGTTATACATCGAGAACATGTCGCTGTCGCTGGATTTCAAGATTTTGTTTTATACGGTGCTGGTGTTGTTGCAGGGTAGGGGGAAGTAGTTACAACGCCTCCGTCACCACCTCCTTATTAATCTTCCGGATCAAACCCCGCAGCACCGTACTCGTGCCCACTTCGATAAATTCCGTAATGCCGTTCGCGATCATGTTTTCCACGGTCTGCGTCCAGCGCACCGGCGCGGTGAGCTGGGCGATCAGGTTGAGGCGTATTTCTTCCGGATCTGTAACGGGGCGGGCGTGCACGTTTTGATAAACCGGGCACATGGGCGTCCGGAACTGCGTGGCGTGGATGGCTTTGGAAAGTTCGTCCTGCGCGGGCTGCATCAGGGGCGAGTGGAATGCGCCGCCAACCGGCAGTACCAGCACGCGTTTAGCGCCGGCGGCCGTCAGTTTTTCCACCGCAATCTCGATGCCTTTGCGGGCGCCCGAAATGACCAGCTGGCCGGGCGAATTATAGTTAGCCGCCACCACGATTTCCGTGGTGATGGTTTTCAGTATTTCCTCCACGGCAGCATCTTCCATGCCCAGTACGGCGGCCATGGTGCCATCGGCGCGTTCGCAGGCTTTTTGCATGGCAAATGCCCGCTGGCTGACCAGCATCAAAGCATCTTCAAAAGACAGGGCCCCGGCGGCGGCTAAAGCGGTGAATTCCCCAAGCGAATGGCCGGCCACGGCGGCGGGCTGGAAATCGGCGCCGGCAATTTTAGCCCGGATAATACTTTCCAGGAACACGGCCGGCTGGGTCACCTTCGTCTGCGTGAGGTCTTCTTTGCTGCCGTCGAACATCACGTCGGTGAGGCGCCAGCCCAGTAATTCGTTGGCTTGTTCAAAAAGCTCCCGGGCGGCTGCGTTGGAATCGTACAAATTCTTGCCCATGCCTTCGGTCTGTGAGCCTTGTCCCGGAAATACGTATGCTTTCATAGTTGTCGTTTTACGCGCCGGCCTGTCGGGGACGGCGGATTTTTTTTGCGAAGCGCAAAAGTAGTTTTTCTGCGGAAATGGCCAGGGGGGAGCGGACTAAAAGTCCGTTGTACGGTTAGAGGAACATGGACTTTAGCGCGGTCCATAACAGGCCTTTTTTTTCTTTATTTTGCTCCAGTACCGGCAGCGCATCGGCGAACAAAAACGTCATTTGACGGAAATCGAAGGGCTGGTAGGCTTGGATGCTCATATTCAAACCCAGTTGGGATGCTTCGATGCCAAAGACGAGGATGTGGTCCGGTTTTTTTTGACGTGCGTCCATGAGGAGTCCGATGGGTTGACCGGCCGGAAGTTCGACGAACAGGGCATCCTGATCCAGATTCAACTGGGCGGCGCTGAGAACTTTCGTTAAAAAAAAACGGTTATTACTGGCGGCCTGCGGATCGGCCAGACTGATCACCAAAAGCTGACGGGCAAATTCACCGCTCGCATGGGCAAAAATGGATTGGTCAGGCGCCAGGAGGATCAAATCGTCGGGAGAATACATGCGGCTGGATTTTGTGGCAAAATTAAGGTCGCCGATTGAAATTGCGCTTATGGCGAAAAGAATATTAAAGCCATAAGAATGTACCAATTATAAACAATTATTCTGTAATCGCCCACCATTCCTGCCAAATTTGGAATAATATTTTTTTGTTTCTGCAAAGTTAAGTAACTTTGTCGTGCCAATAAAGGCTTTTCACCAGTGTCAACCTCCCACACCATGGCAGTAAAATTTCCGGTTACCGTCACCCCAACGACCGCCTCCAGGCTCCACAGTGTTGATTTTCAGAATATTCCTTTTGGAAAGGTAATTTCCGATCACATGTTCGTTGTTGATTATGACGGTCAACAGTGGGTGGATGCGCGGATCGAACCCTACAAAAACCTCGAACTGGCCCCTTCCAACCTGGCCCTTCACTATGGCCAAAGTATTTTTGAAGGTATGAAGGCCAGCAAACGCGACGGCGAGCCAGTGCTTTTCCGCGCCGAACAACATGCCCGGCGCCTCAATGCCTCCGCCGAACGGATGTGCATGCCGAAAATGCCCGAAGAACTTTTCCTCCAGGCCGTGAAAATGCTGGTTGACCTCGACCGCGACTGGATCCCGGAACAGGACGATTATTCGCTCTACATCCGCCCGCTAATGTTCGCCACCGACGAGTACTTCGGCGTACACGCTTCCGAAACATACCGCTTTATCATATTTACTGGTCCGGTCGGGCCTTACTACGCCAAACCCGTCAAATTGTGGGTGGAAGAAGTATTTACCCGCGCTTCCCAGGGCGGCGCCGGCGAAGCCAAATGTGCCGGTAACTACGGTTCCTCTTTGCTTCCGGCCGTGCGTGCCAAACAGGCCGGTTATGACCAGGTCATGTGGATGGACGCCGTCGAAAAGAAATATGTGCAGGAAGTCGGTACGATGAACCTCTTCTTCGTCATCGACGGAAAAGTGGTGACCCCGGCGACAACCGGCACCATTCTGCGGGGCATCACCCGCGAGAGCTTCATTACCCTGTTGAAAGACTGGGGCTACACCGTCGAAGATCGCCTGTTGAGCATTGCCGAAATTGCCGATGCTTACTGGCGCGGTCAATTGCAGGAATGTTTCGGCGCCGGCACCGCCGCCGTGGTCAGCCACGTCAGCAGTATTACCTGGCGCGACCGCAAACTGGAACTGCCGGCCGTGGACGAAACGAACCGCCCCGTGGCCACTCGCCTGAAACACTATATTAATCGCCTGCGTATGGGCCTCGAACCGGATACCCATGGCTGGCTATCAAGCTGCGCCGATTCGGGCGTACATGAATTAATGGAAAGCACGCTGGCCGTAGAGGTGTAAGCGCATATAAATAAAAATGAAGCCCGTTCGGTATATACCGGACGGGCTTTTTTTAATGCAAGCCGGGTGCTTCGCTGCGCTCAGCATGACAACAAGATCGAGCTGCGTTTACAAAAGCTTCAACCCGAACACCACCACCCAGGCGATGGCCAGCAGCGCTGTCGCCGTCACGATGCCGCGCATAGCCAGGTCCCAGCGGCGTTTCTGGTACAGATTTAGAGGAATGACATTCAATACAATGGCAATAATTCCCACCGTACGCTCCCGAAAATAGGGGGAAAACCCGGCACTGCTCGCAATACCGCGGGTCTCCAGCAGGTTGAAAATTTCATAGAGGATGACAAAACCCATAGCGGGTAAGAGTATGCCGACCACCAGGCCGACCCAGAGTTCATTTTTTTGAAACATACGGTCATGTGGAAGCTGTTGCTTCAGGTTAAAATGGGTGGTTGAAAAAATTCCAGTTCGCGCATGTGGTGCATGGCCTTGTAATTGGTCAGGTCGTGCATAGAGGGCACGATGGAAATATACCCCTGGTGCAAGGCATGGACATCCGTATCTTCTCCTTCGTCCTGATTCACAAATTCGCCGGTCAGCCAGTAGTACGGCTGGCCATAGGGGTCGCGGCCTTCCTGGAAAGTCTCGATCCAGCGGGCATCGGCCTGGCGGCAAATACGCAGCCCTTTTATTTCAGACTCGGGAAGTTTAGGGATGTTGACGTTGAGCAGGTGCCCATGTACGAAAGGCTCCCCGAGGGCGTAAGAAATGATCTTGCGTACCCACGGCTGGCTGGGCTTGAAATCGGCCTCGAAACTGAAATCTAACAGCGAAAATCCGATGCTTTTTATCCCTTCCAGCGAGGCTTCCATGGCGGCCGACAGCGTACCGGAATACAGGATGTTGATGGAGGCATTACTCCCGTGGTTAATGCCGGATACGCATAGATCGATGGTACGGCCTTTGAGCACGACATGTTTGGCCAGTTTCACGCAGTCGACCGGCGTACCGGAACATTCGTAGGCATCAATGCCGGGAAAGGCCTGCACCTTCTTCAGGCGCAGCGGATTGCTGATGGTGATCGAATGGCCTTTGGCGCTTTGTGGGGAATCCGGGGCGACGATGACTACTTCGCCCAGTTCGGAAGCGACTTCAATCAGGGCACGTATACCGGGCGCAACAATTCCATCATCATTGGTGACTAAGATCAGCGGTCTGGACATGTGGCAAATGTAGGGGATGAGTGGCCTTTCCGGGCTACCGAATCCAGAATAATACCGGAAAAATTTCCTGCGTTATGGGCCGGCTATGATACAATTTGATTCACATATTGGGGTTTTATATTTAAAAAATCAGCTTTGGCAGGTTTTTTTCTGTTAAAAATGAATATTCTCCTGATATTCAAACAATTGATTACCGTTTTTCCCCTAACCTTGCGGCAGGCTTTTACATTTTCCCGTAAAAACAGCCCGATGATTAAAACAAATTAACCCGGTGAAAACGGTATTATCCATAAAACAGTTTGATATGAAACGCACCCTGCTCTTTAGTCTTTACTTGCTGGCCATCACAGCACTTTCCGCCCAAACTTCTCCCATCTACCTGCTTTTCACCCGTGATTGCATGGACCAGCTGGAGTATCGTTACACCTACGGGACCAATACGGCGCTGACCTATTCCGTACATCCACGGATGGAAGAACAGTATTTGCTAACCGCCGGCCAACCGGCAATTTCTTCGCCCTCACTGCCAGCCGGCACGTTGAACTGCCGCGAATTCAACATGAATTCCGCCTTCGTCGATGCTATTAATAAAAATGCCCGGCCGGTATATATGGTCCACCAGACCTCTTCCGGCTATACGCTGGTGCCGCTGGCTTCGGCTACGCAAATTACCCGCTATGGCGCCGTTTACCAGTTCCGTACGCCGCGTTATGCTTTTGCCGTCGATACCAACAACCTGGTGTACGAACAAAATCTGGCTCTGCCGGGTAGCAATGCTTACCTGTATTTCAGCGGCGTCAAATTGCATAGCTGCCGCAATGAATACTCGTTCCGCCGCGTACCGACGCAAAACAGCCCGGAACGTTCGGATTTCAATTTCATCGCCGGTGTGGGTATTGTCAATGACCGCAGCGGTAACACCGCCGCCGAGGCAGAAAATAATCAACTACAATTAACCAAGGTTAATGGCCTGGCGCTGGAAGATTATATTACTACGCTTTGCCCCAACAAAACTGGTTCTACGGTTTCCAAATGGTCCGGACAGGCTGGTTACGGCCCCGTTTCCTCCACCACGCCACCGATGAACCAGGATAAGGAGCTCGCTTCGATCCAGCAAAATGGCGGCATTCCAACGGCGGCCAGCACGGTCAATACTGCTTATGGCCGCGTTGCAAATTGTCCGGAACCCATGGGTGCGGGCTATCACATTATGCAGCCGGGTGAAACGCTGAACGCCGTTAGCCGCACGTATGGCATCGATGTGAAGTCTTTGATCCGTTGGAACAAACTGACCGATCCGAACAAGGTGCAGGTTTGTCAAAAGATCTGGTTGAAATCGCCGCCAACAGCGCAGACTTCCCCGAAAGGCGTAGCTCCGGCGCCGGTCCAACACGCCGCTAAATTGTCGACACCCGCTCCAACAGCGGTCAATCAATCGGTTTACTGGGGTCAGCCGCAACCGGCGTATCAGCCCCAGCAGCCACCGGTTGCTCCGTCGATATATAACTATGTGGCGCCGAAAAATAATATGAACGAATATGTTGCGCCCCAGGTTACAGCTTCGGGAAATGCCGGAACACCGGCCATCCTGCATACGGTACAAAAAGGAGAAACCGTGCGGAATATTGCCCGTAATAATGACCTCTCGGAATCCCGTTTACGTATGCTGAATAATATGCCGGCCACCGGTAATGTGCAGTTGCGCGTGGGTCAGAAACTGATTGTTGCGGAAGGCGTCCCTGCGGCTCCGACCGTTTATCCCAATTTGCCGGCCGGCACGACTAACCCTACCAGCGGGGCTTTCTTAACGACACCGTCTACTACGAATCCGGCGCCAATCCAAAATAACGCTCCGGCCCCGGTCCAGTACAATACGCCAACGACTACGCAACCAATGGGGGAAGATCGCGAACGTTTTTACGAAACGCCGGTAGCAGGCAGCGTACCAACCGCACCAGCAAACGTGGCGCCGCAAACCGCCGCTTCCCAATTGCCCGCCCAAACCAGTACGCCTAATTATCAGGAGTATATTGTGAAAGAAGGGGAAACCATCAATTCCATTGCGATCAAGTTCAAGGCAAATGCGCAGGAACTGGCCATCGTAAACAATAAGGAACTGGCCGAAACCCTGATTGCCGGACAACGGATTTTGGTGCCGGTGAAACCGAACTGAGAAGGAGGTTGAGAGGGGTTGAGAGGGGTTTAGAGGGGTTTAGAATATGCCTGCATGGTATTGATAATCAATATTATGCAGGCATATTCTAAACCCTTTTTAATCTTCTAAACCCCTCTAAACCCCTCTCAACCCATTTTAAAACTTCAGCACCACCGTACCCATCCAGCTACGACCGGCCTGGGGAAAAAATCCGGTCAGGTTATAAGTAGAAACTCCTTCCAGACGTGTATAAGGATCATCCGGACGGCCGTCATAACCCGCAGAGGTGTACCGGTAAGTCCAGCCATTGGAAGAATACCGGGCATCGAATAGGTTGTTGACCGCCAGGATCAGACTAATCTGCCGGCCCGCCACTTTGGTCAGGTCATAATTCAGCCGTAAATCGCTAAAAAAATAAGCCGGCAGCTGCGTGTTGGCATTAGAAGTAAGATCCAGAAACTGACGGCCCACGTATTTCCCCGCCAGCGAAACAGCCAGCGTCTGCGTATTTGACTGTAAAATAGTCCAGCCCAGTTCTGCACGGGCAATGACGTTTGGCGAAAAAGCCAGATCCGTGTGGGTGTACGTGATCGCGTCCTGGCCGCCTGTATCCCAGTTATCCCGGTATTCGGTGAAAGTGGTGACCTTATTGCGGCTAAAAGCTGCGTTCGCCGTCAAAATCAGCCGTTCGACGATCTGCACGGCCGCTTCGAGTTCCAGGCCGGCGCGGTAGCTGTCCGCAACGTTCGTCCGGATACTGGCACCCACGTCGTTCAGCCGGCCATCGAGCGCGAGTTGATCGCGGTACTGCATCCAGTAGATATTGGCGCTGGCATTCCAGCGGCTCCGTTTGGTTTTCAGACCCACTTCCAGATCGTTCATGTGTTCGGCGCGCGGGCGACTGGCGGGCGTGGACTGCGTGTAATCATCGCGGTTGGGCTCGCGGTTGGCTACCCCAAAAAATGCGTATGCGTCACAATGCGGGCTGAAATGCCAGTTTAATCCAGCTTTGGGGTTGAAAAATAAGAGTGCAACCGTTTGATCCACCGGGCGTAAGTCATTGGCAAAACCGTTGAAATCATACTTCACCCGCCGCACCTGCAAATCGATCAGCCCCGTCAGTCCGCGGCCAAAAGCCAGTTCGGTCTTCAAGAACAGGTTGCCATCGCGTTTGTCCGCCTGGTTGTCGTAGTAGCGATAGTCCTTCGGTTCGCCGACAAAGTAGTCCGACCAGATCACTTCGCCAAAATGCTGTCCTTCGTAGCGGCTCAGCGCGCCGCCGAGCAGGAGGGTAGGCGACCAGCGCAGCTCCGGTGTCCAGCGTAAAGCGAACGTACTGCCGTAGAAACGGTTATCCAGCCAGCGCCGCCGAACGAGATCGGTTGGAATTTGCAGCGAATCACCCACCTGGGTCAACAGGCCATAATCAGGGGCGTATTGGTCCGCTTTGTACTGCTCATAAAACCCGAAACCCTGGGTATAGTGCCCATTCAATTGCAGGCTAAGCTGCTCCGAAAACACCCGCTTATAATGCAGCAGCAAATGCCTTTGGGTATAGTCATCCACCTGATCGGCATAAGGTTCACCCGGTTTTTCCCCGCCGGCGGTGTTGATATGGCGCAGGTTTTTATCATCGATGTATTGCGCCGGAACGCCTTCCCAGGCCTGGTAGGTTATTTCATGGCCGGACAGCAATTGCGCCTGCAGGGATTGCCGCTGGTCAATATACGTGCCGGTCAGGTGGTAAGAATTCAGGTCGACGCTGGCCCGGTCGATGTAACCGTCCGACTGAATAGTGGAAATGCGGCCGGTAAAAGCCACTTTACCCGCCAGCAGACCGGTGCCGACATAGGCCGAATGTTTGCGCGTACCAAAAGATCCGAACGTATTCGTGACCGTAGCAAAGGGGTCTGCTTCTACCCGCGACAGGTCGATATTGACGGTTGCGCCAAATGAACCGGCGCCGTTGGTACTGGTACCGACCCCGCGCTGCACCTGAATTTCAGCGGCTGACGCCGCCAGATCGGGCAAATCGACCCAGTACATGCCCTGACTTTCGGCATCGTTGAGCGGCACGCCGTTGAGCGTCACGTTTACCCGGGTTGGATCGCTGCCCCGTATGCGCAGTCCGGTATAGCCCACGCCCGTGCCGCCATCGGAGCTTTCCACCAGCGAAGGCACGCCGCTGAGGATAAAGGGAATGTCCTGCGCCTGGTAGGTACGGGCAATCGCCGCCGCCGACAGGTTGGTATGGGGCACCGGACTGCCCAATTGGGCCCTGGTCGCCTGAATAACCACCGTTTGCAGCGCCAGGGAGTCCATTTGCTGGGCGGAGAGGACAATAGGAAAGAGCACCCCAAAAAAGGCGTAAGGCCATGCCCGACACCATGTTCTCCCCCCCTTTAAGGAGGGGTAGGGGGGAGCTAAGCGTGCGCCACAACCCGTAAAAAAATTTGATAAAAGCATGAAGATGAGTGAATTGAGTGAAACATCCACGCACGAAGGGGCTTCGTGCGTGTAGTGATGCCACTACCCGTCTCAGTTCCCTTTCCGGCATGACCCGGACAGGTTCGATGGGTGTAATCTCAGTCCCGCATTTCTACAGGACACCCCAATGAGTATTGAACCGCGAAGGTCAGTAATATTTCGCAATTAACTGCAGTGCCGTTTGCCGCCGGTGCTGTGGATCGCCCTTCAGCACCTGGTAATTTGCGCCGGAGGTGCGCAGCAGGTCGAGGTATAAATCGAAGAGCGCCAGGCGTTCTTCCGGATGTTCGCGTAAGGGATCGGGTTGCCAGGCGAAATCCGGGGCGCAGAGTAAATACAGCGGCGCCAGGTCGGGTGGGGGAGTCGTAACTGCGGTCGTTCCAAATTTGTACCTCTCCCAAATGCGGAGAACGGTCCAGTCGGTATCGCAGATCAGCAGACCCTGTTCAAGCCGGTTTGTCCACCACTGCTCCCAGAGCTGCTGGCCCCGCGCTATTTTTTCCAGATCGGTATAGGCATAAGGCCGACCCAGGTGACCCACGTAAGGCCGCGCAAATTCCGGCACGCAGGGACAGCCCAACGCCAGGGCCAGGTCAGTAGCCAATGTTGTTTTACCCGACGATTCGGGTCCGGTGACAACGATTTTGAAAATGACTTGTTCCACTGCTATTGTCCTGCGATTGGGTATTTTTGCCCCTTCGTAATCCTGATCCGACCTGTTTATTCCTGATTCATCATGCATAATATTGAACCTCATTTCCAGTGGCGCGATCAATATATCGCTTCCGAAGACAAACGTTCCCCTTTTTTCGGGCGTCAATACAGTGAGTTTGAATTCAATCACCAGCTCTATAATTTCTACCTGCACCCGCAGTGGGACGATTTTGGATCTTCCACTTTATACGGAAAAATACTCTTCACCGACTATGAAGAAGGCTATGCGCTGATCGAAGTAATCGGGGAATGGAATGATACCCTGCACAATGACATTATGTTTTTAAAACGCGAGGTGATCGATCCGCTCATCCTGCAAGGCGTGGTAAAATTCGTCTTTTTCTGCGAAAATGTGCTTAACTTCCACGCCTCGGACGATGACGACTACTATGCTGAATGGGCCGAAGAGGTGCGCGAGGAAGGCGGCTGGATCACTTTTCTAAACCTGCGCAAACACGTGGAAGAAGAAATGCACGACGCTAATATTCAACTATACGCCCACTTCGGCGAAGATTATAACGACATTGCCTGGCAGCCCTTCAAACCCCAACTGGTGTTTTCCATGATCAACGCCCTGGTCGAAGGGAGAGTGCGGCGGCTGGGGGACGGGTAGGATTTGGGCAACGGTAAGCCAAAACCATAAAACCAACCATTTTGGGCAACGGTAAGCCAAAACCATAAACCAACTATTTTGGGCAACGGCAAACCCAAAACCATAACCCAACTATTTTGGGCAACGGCAAGCGTTGCCCCTACAACCAAATCCTCCGAATGTCTGAAAAAGCGCCTTTTCGTTCCGGTTTTGTCAATATCATTGGTCGCCCGAATGCCGGCAAGTCCACCCTCATGAATGCGCTGGTGGGTGAACGCATGAGCATCATTACCCACAAACCGCAGACTACGCGGCACCGCATCATTGGTATTCTGACCGGCGAGGATTTTCAGATCGTTTTTTCCGATACGCCCGGTTATGTAAAAGCGCCGTCCTACAAAATGCACCTGGCCATGAACCGTTTCGTGGAAGGTACCGTGGAAGATGCCGATCTGATGCTGTTCGTGACCGATCTCGCCGAAGAACTGGAAAATGACAATCCGGTCATCGATGTGCTGAACAAGGCCAAAGTCCCGATTTTCCTGGTCCTGAACAAGTCCGACCTGGTGCAGGAACAACGGGCACAGGATGTGGCCGGCTGGTGGAAAAAACGCGTCGAAGTAGCCGATTGGATGGCCATTTCTGCGCTCAAAGCCCCACAATCGGCCTTATTAATGGAAAAAATACTGGCGTATTTGCCGCCAGGCGATCCTTTTTATCCCGTCGATCAGCTGACGGACCGGCCGGAGCGTTTTTTCGTGGGCGAAATTATCCGGGAAAAGATTTTCATGCTGTACGACGACGAATTGCCGTATTCCAGCGAAGTCAACGTGGACGGTTTTCAGGAATCGACCACTAATGCCGGCGTACCAATTTCCAGAATACAGGCCACTATATTTGTCATGCGCGAGACCCAAAAGGCCATTATTCTCGGCAAAGGCGGCACCGCCATTAAGAAACTCGGCACCTACGCCCGTGGCGACATCGAGCGGTTTCTGCAAACCAAGGTCTTCCTGGAACTGACCGTTAAAGTACGCGATAACTGGCGCGACGATGAGCGTTCCCTACAGCGTATGGGTTATTTATAAAGCTCAAATACCACGGATTCACCGTCGTATACCTGCTTTCTACCCGTTATTTGAAAGCCGCATTTTTGCAGCACACGCTGGGAAGCCAGGTTGGCCGGATCGGTAAATGCCACAATTTTTTCCGGCTGAAACACAGCGAACAGGTAGTCCGCCAGTCCCTGCGCGAGCTCAGTAGCCAGGCCCTTACCTGCAAAACCATGATCGATGGCGTAGCCAATTTCCAGGTCTTTACCGGGTTCAAAGTTCACGTGCCGAATAACGCAGTATCCGACACGTTCTGCCGTATTCTGCATTTCGACGATGAAAACACCCAGCTTTGGGTGTTCGGCGTGATAAGCCGCCCACTTGTCCATACGGTCCTGCACCACTGCGGGATCGGTTTCCGGCGCCCGGATGTAACGCATAATTTCCGGGTCGCTCATCAGGCGAAACATATACTCGAAGTCGTCCGGCCGAAGCTCCCGGATGCGTAAATGCGCAGTTTGATAAATGGTCATATAGTGTTTATTTTTCCGCCAGTAAGGAACGCATTTGTAAAAAACAAACCAACAAACTCTACAAACCACTCCAACTTACTTAGCATTTATCCCATGAAAAAATTCCTAACCCTCCTCATTTTAGTTGGCCATTGCCTTTTGCTGTCCGCGCAACATCCGAATATAAAAATCAGCGGCCAGTCCGATCCGAACGAGCCTTCTATCACGCTGGATCCCAAACATCCGAACCGGCTGCTGGCGGGCGCCAACCTGAACAGCGTGTATATGTCCAGCGATACGGGCCTGACCTGGACGGAATTGCCGCTTACGTCGTCCTACGGCGTTTGGGGCGATCCTTGTGTGGGCATCGATACGACCGGCGCTTATTATTTTCTGCACCTGTCGAACCCCTCTTCAGGCACCTGGATCGATCGGATTGTTTGCCAAAAAAGCTTGAACCAGGGCCAGAACTGGTCCGATGGTAGCTTTACGGGATTGAATAATACGAAGGCCCAGGATAAGCAGTGGCTGGCCATCAACCGCAAAACGAACGAGCTTTTTATCACCTGGACAGAGTTCGATAAGTACGGTAGTGCGAACCCGCAGGACAGTTCGCGTATTCTTTTTTCCAAAAGTTCGGACGGCGGTTTGACCTGGTCCGTGCCGCTGCGCATCAATAAAATTTCCGGCGACTGTGTGGACAGCGATAACACTGTGGAAGGTGCTGTTCCCGCCATCGGACCCAATGGCGAGGTGTACGTAGCCTGGGCAGGTCCGCAGGGTTTGCTGTTTGATCGTTCTACCGACGGCGGCTTGACCTGGCTTTCGGAAGACATAAAAGTCGATGATATACCCGGCGGCTGGGACTATCCAATCGGTGGCCTGAACCGCTGTGACGGATTGCCGGTTACCACCTGCGATCTGAGTGGCGGGACGCATCACGGCACTATTTACATCAACTGGAGCGATCAGCGCAACGGTGCGACCAATACCGATATCTGGTTGAGCAAGAGCACGGACGGCGGTCTGCACTGGACGCCCGCAGCCAGGGTAAATGACGATAATTCGGGCCGGCACCAGTTCCTGACCTGGATGGCGGTGGATCAGGTGACCGGCTGGTTGTGGTTTGTATTTTACGACCGACGTAATTATAACGGCAATGCCACCGACGTTTTCATGGCCGTCAGCAAAGATGGCGGGGCGACTTTTCAGAATTTTCAGGTCAGTACCTCCGCTTTTTTGCCCACCACGAACCAGTTTTTTGGCGATTATACCAACCTGGTGGCCTACAACAACATCGTGCGACCCATTTGGACGCGGATGGATGTGAAAAAGACCTCCGTCTGGACGGCTTTAATACAGCCCGATGCCATCACCGCTACCCGCCAGGCGGACGAAGACTCGATCGATTTGCAAAACTCTTATCCCAACCCGGCGAACGAAGAAGTCTGGATACCCTTCAAAATACGCCGGCGGACCAAGGTCACCATGCAGATCATCACCACGGATGCGAAACTGGTGCGTACAATTTTTGCGGATCGAACCTATGAATATGGCAAATACACGGAACTGGTGGACGTCCGGGGTTTACCAGCCAACACCTACTGGGTATCGTTGACGGGGAATGAGAAAGTACTGGTGTTAAAAATGGTGGTCGTGAAGTGAGTTTGAACGGCTTACTTCCAGATATTGAACTTCAAGCGGAACTTTTTTTCCTGCAGTAACTGGCGCCAGTCCACGAATAATATCATAAAAACAAGTAGTATACCCAGTACCAATCCGGTGATTGTTTTCCAGGAAATAATGCCCTGAAAGAGGTCTTCTACGTTTTCAGAAGCATATTTGCCGCTAAAAACTGCTACGGCGTCGCTGATAAATTTTCCGATAATGAACGGCGGAATGATGTATTGCGGTTTCATTTTGGCCATACCGCCGGCGATAAACAAGGGCGTGGTGGGCAAGGGCATTAAGGAGTAAATTAACACCGCCGCCAGACCTTTCCAGCCTTTTTGTTTCATTTGGTGACCTAAATACCGGACATCCTCATTTTTCGCTGCCGAGAAAATTCTGCCCGACAATTTCGGGATATACAGCGTGAGAATGTACCGGCCGAGAATAGAACCAGCCACGCCAATGATGATAACCGCCCAGATATTCAGGTCATAAATCACCTGTAGCGCAACCATGACCGTAAATGCCGGCGGCAAAGGGAAAGGCACAATGTCTACCAACAAGGCGCCAAGGAAAACCAGCAGGTACTGCCACCACACGGAACTTGGATTTAAAATGTAAGGTCAGCAAATGTAACTAAATCTGTACCGAAGTTTGAAAACGACTGTCCGGCGGCGCTTTGGCAGTAAAATTTCAAGGCCGTGAATATTTCCGCTTTCTTTCTGACAAAAGCTGGAAATTCGCCCCGCTCACCACCTCGTTTCCACTATGTCCAGCCTCCTGATCCGTAATGCCCGCCTCGTCAACCGGGGCCAAATCCGGGAAACCGACCTGCTCATCCGCAATGGCCGCATTGCCAGGATAGCGCCGTCCATACTTGATTCCGCCGACATCGAACTGGACGCCGGGGGAAATTACGTGCTGCCCGGTATCATCGACGATCAGGTCCATTTCCGGGAACCGGGGTTGACCCATAAGGCCACCATCGCCAGCGAAAGCCGCGCTGCCGTAGCCGGTGGTGTGACCTCGTATATGGAAATGCCCAATGTGAATCCGCCCAGCACCACCCAGGATTTACTCGAGGAAAAATACCAGATCGCGGCGCAGCACTCCCTGGCCAACTACTCTTTTTTCATGGGCGCCACCAACGATAACCTGGAAGAAGTGCTGCGTACCGATGCCGGCCGGGTCTGCGGTATTAAGGTGTTCATGGGCAGCAGCACCGGCAATATGCTGGTGGATAACCCGAAAGCACTGGAAAGCCTGTTCGCCAGGTGCCCCATGCTCATTGCTACGCACTGCGAGGACGAAGCCACCGTTCGGGCCAACCTGGCACTGTACCAGGAGCGTTATGGCGACCGGTTAACCGCTGAATTTCACCCGCTGATCCGCGACGTGGCGGCCTGCCTGAAATCGTCGTCCCTGGCGGTGGACCTGGCGCGCCGGCATGGTACGCGCCTGCATATTCTGCATATCAGCACCCGCGACGAACTGGCGCTTTTTGATAATAAAATTCCGTTAAAAGACAAAAAGATCACCGCCGAAGTCTGCGTGCACCACCTGTTTTTCAGCGCCGACGACTACGCCCGGCTGGGCAACCAGATCAAATGTAACCCGGCCATCAAAGGCCACGAACACCGCGATGCCTTACTGCCGGCCCTGCTCGATAACCGCCTCGACGTGGTGGCTACCGATCATGCGCCGCATACCTGGGAGGAAAAATCACAGCCCTACCTGCAGGCGCCGTCCGGACTGCCGCTGGTGCAGCATGCCCTGGCCGTCATGCTGGAAATGCACCACGACGGCCAGATCACGCTGGAGCAGATCGTCGAGAAAATGTGCCACGCACCGGCCGTGCTTTTCGGCATACAGGATCGCGGTTTTCTGGACGAAGGCTACTGGGCGGATCTGAGCATTGTGGATGTGGAGCATTTCTGGACCGTGCAGCCGGACAATATTTTATACAAATGCGGCTGGTCGCCGTTTATGGATAAAAACTTCCGGGGTAAAGTGCTGACTACCGTGGTCAGCGGACATCTGGCCTGGCATGAAGACCATCTACATACCGGAAAAATGGGCGAGCGTCTGCTTTTTAGCCGTTGAATCCCGCAAAAGATCCCGCCACTGTCACTAAACCGTGATATTTAAATACTTCCGCTTGGCCTTTGGGAAAAAACGGAGAAATTTGCCGGCTTTACCCGCTAAAACCACCGCCACCGTAGTGATCCATATTGAGCGCAAACGGTCGATGAAAGGAAATCGATGTACTGCTTATCAAACCCCCAAACCAACAAACCCAACCGTTTTCCATCTTTAAAAAATCAACGGCTTGAATCAACGGCCGCCCTGCTATGAAGCAACTAAAACCCTATTTTGAAGCCAATAAACAGCGCTTCCTCGATGAACTGCTCGACATTCTGCGCATTCCTTCCGTAAGTGCCGATCCCAAATATGCCGGCGACGTCCGGCGTATGGCCGAAGCGACGGCCGCTCACCTGCGGGCGGTCGGTTTGCCGGTGGTCGAAATTCACGACACGGCCGGTCATCCCATCGTGTATGGCGAAATGATGGTCGATAAGAAAGCGCCGACCGTATTGGTGTACGGCCACTACGACGTACAGCCCGCCGATCCACTCAATTTATGGACGAGTCCGCCTTTTGAACCGGTGGTAAAACAGACCACGGAACATCCGGAGGGCGCCATTTTTGCCCGCGGTTCCTGCGACGATAAAGGACAGTTTTTCATGCACGTCAAGGCTTTTGAAA
This sequence comes from Saprospirales bacterium, assembly GCA_031425035.1. Taxonomy (GTDB): domain Bacteria; phylum Bacteroidota; class Bacteroidia; order Chitinophagales; family Saprospiraceae; genus M3007. The sequence continues at coordinate 39,401 of JANPIN010000091.1, forward strand.
TGATGCTGAAAAACGCATGCCTGCCTTGCAACGTGAAGTTCATGATAGAAGGCGAAGAAGAAGTCGGTTCCAAAAACCTGGAGAAATTTTGCCGGGATAATCAAAAGAAACTGGCCTGCGACGTCGTGCTGATCTCCGATACCAGCATTGTCGACAATAATACGCCCAGTTTGACCGTCGGACTACGTGGTCTGTGTTATATGGAAGTGGAGGTGATCGGACCGAACCGCGATCTGCATTCCGGGGTATATGGCGGGGCGGTGGCTAATCCGATCAACGTCCTTTGCCAGATGATCGCCTCGCTGCATGACGCCAAACGCCGCATAACGGTGGCCGGTTTTTACGACGATGTGGCCAAGGTCAGTGCCAAAGAGCGGAAAATGATGAACAGCGCGCCGTATGATGAAAAGACCTACATGAAAGACCTTGGGGTAAGCGAGCTGATGGGGGAGAAGGGTTTCACGACCGTCGAGCGGACCGGCATCCGGCCCACATTGGACGTGAATGGTATTTGGGGCGGATATATTGGCGAAGGGGCCAAGACCGTGCTGCCGAGCCAGGCTTTCGCGAAAATTTCCATGCGCCTGGTGCCCGGTCAGAATCCGAAGAAGGTCGAAAAACTGTTCCAGAAACACTTCGAATCGCTGGCGCCCAAATCGGTCAAGGTCAAAGTAACCGCTCATCACGGCGGCTGGCCGGTAGTGACGCCAACCGATTCTATCGAGTATAAGGCGGCTGAAAAAGCCATGGAAACCGCTTTCGGCAAAAAAGCCCTGCCGCAGCGGGGTGGGGGCAGCATTCCCATCGTGGCCATGTTCGATCAGGTGCTGGAGGCAAAATCCGTACTCATGGGTTTTGGGCTGGATTCGGATAATATTCACTCGCCCAACGAGCACTACGGTCTTTTCAACTATTATAAAGGCATTGAAACCATTCCGTATTTCTTCCAGTATTATACGGACATGCGGAAGAAAAAATGATAAAAACCTGTAGGGAACGTTGAGGAACCGGTATTCTTACACCGCCTCTTTTCTCTTTAAACCTCCACCATTCAACTAATAAATCGTGAAAAAAACAGCATTAATTGCCGCTCTGGGCCTTGTTTCCTTTGGTCTTTTTGCCCAGAAAAACCCGGCTAAACTTAAGAAGGAAGATTTTAAACCCGGCGTCGAATTGAAGACGGCTGCCGATAGCGCGAGTTATGCGTACGGGATGATTTTGCTCTCGACTGCCCAGAAACAACTGACGAACGATTACCGCAAGGAGGCGTTGATGGCCGCCTTTGAAACCGCCGCTAATGGCGACACCACCCGTTTTACACCGGAGCAGGCCAACCAGATATTCAGCGACTACAGCAAAGCGGCACAAATCAAGGCGGCGGCTTCTTACAAATCAGATAATCAGAAATTTCTGGAAGACAATAAAAAACGACCGGGCGTAGTGACGACGGCGAGCGGGCTGCAGTATGAAATTATGAAAAAAGGTACGGGTACCGTGAGCCCGAAAGCCACCGATAAAGTGGAGGTGCACTATCATGGCACCTTCCCGGATGGCCGGATCTTTGACAGCAGCGTCAATCGCGGTCAGACAGCCACTTTTGGATTGAATCAGGTCATTTCCGGCTGGACTGAAGGTTTGCAGTACATGCACGTCGGCGACAAGTTCAAGTTCTTCGTGCCTTATAACCTGGCTTACGGCGAACAGGGCCGTCAGGGGATCAAAGGTTTCTCGACCCTGATTTTCGAGGTTGAATTGTTCAAGATCAACCCATGATCAATAGTAGTAGCAATTCGCTGCACTTACGGCTGCTGGCCATGGTGCTGATATACGTCATTCTGCGTTTTGCGGGCGGATCGTTCGGCCAGCTGGTGCTGTATCCCGTTACGCTGCTGGTCACTTTTTTGCATGAATTCGGGCATGCACTGGGGGCAATACTAACCGGCGGCGACGTGGTCGGTCTGCAAGTCAATCCCGATGGCAGCGGGTACACCACCACGCTGGGGGGCAGCCCGGGTTTCATTCTGATGGGTGGGTATGTCGGCAGCGCCATGCTGGGCAATCTGCTTTTCAGGATCGGCGTGAAATACAAACGCTTCACCCAGACCACGTTACTGCTGCTGGCCGGCATTATGGCGCTGGTCGGCGTGCTGTGGTTTGAATCCATGGTCAGTACCGCTATTCTGTTCGTGTTTGCCCTGGTTTTGTTCGCTATCGTGCGCAAAACCAACTGGGAGCAGGACGTGCTGATGTTCCTCGGACTCGCCACGGTGCTGTATATTTTACAGGATTTCCGGGTAGGTCCGGGCAGCGACCTGATGCACTACGAGCGGGTCGTCGGCCTTTTCCCATCCCAGATCTGGATGTATATCTGGCTGATCCTGGTTTTACTGATCACCTTCGTAAATCTTCGCGCCCTGTTCTTCCGCCGTTCCCGCACATCCTAAACCCTTTCAAACCAATAAACCCGTTCAAACCAACAAACCAACAAACCCACCCTCATGCTCTTTGCAAAAATGCCGGTCCGGCGCTTATCGCAATTCGTTACGGGTTATATGCTGCTGGCTTTCGGCTGGTGGTCGTATCACTTGTGGTGCCAGAATAACCTGCTGTTTGACGCGCAAAAGGAGGCCCTCGAACTACGTTTCGACCGGCGGAACAATGGGCAAAACCTCACCAAACTGGCTGATACCCAGGAGTATAAGGGCATCGTTCGGAAATGGGAAAAAGAGCGGCGCATGGTGGTGATGGAGGGTTTGTTTTTTTCCATCTGCCTCGTCATTGGTCTGATCCTGATCAACCGCAGTTCCCGGCGGGAGCTGGCCCTGGCTCGTCAGCGCCGAAATTTCATGTTGAGTATTACCCATGAACTCAAGTCGCCGCTGGCCTCCATACGCCTGATCATGGAGACCATGTGCAAACACGATCTGGATCGCCCCAAGGTGGAGAAACTATGCGGTAACGGATTGAAAGACGCCAGCCGCCTGCAAAGTCTGGTCGAAGACCTGTTGCTGGCCGCCCGCCTGGAAGATAACTGGCGCCCCCTGGCGGAACCCGTGGATCTGGCGACGCTGCTGCGTGATATTCAGGCAGGATTGCACGTGCGCTTTCCGCAGGCCAACTTGCAGGTCTATATTCCGGAAGATTTCCCGCCCATTCAGGCCGATAAATCAGGTATTACTTCCGTGGTGCAAAATCTGATCGAAAATGCCATCAAGTACTCGCCTAAAGGTAGTACGGTCATTTTCAAAGCGGATAAGGCCCATGGCCGGGTACGGCTCTGTGTGACCGATCAGGGCCAGGGCATTCCGGATACCGAGAAGAAAGCCGTGTTTGAAAAATTCTACCGGCTGGGTAATGAGGAAACCCGCCAGGCCAATGGCACCGGACTCGGACTATATATTGTCGAGCAGGTCGTAAAAGCCCATGGCGGTACGATTCAAGTGACTGATAATCAACCCAAAGGGACGGTTTTTACCTTAGAAATTTAAAAAGACTGGCTTGCTGGTTAGCATGTCAATGGACTGATAGCCAAACGTTCAAACCAACAAACCTACCCAGTTCATTACTTCGGCAATGAAAATAACTGCATGACCATATCCTCAGCTAAAATTTTCCTTACTGAAAAACTTTCTCAAAACTATGAGCGGGGCGAGGCATCGAGCATTGCCCGTATTGTGTTGGAGGATGTTTTTCAAAGCAAGAAATCTGGTTCCGATCGTTTGCTGGCAGGGGAGGAGGAGCAGCTTCTAATGAAAATTACGGCCAGGCTGGTGGCGGGCGAACCGGTCCAGTACGTGCTGGGCATGGCTGATTTTTTCGGCCTGCAGTTCGAAGTAAACCCGGCCGTATTGATCCCGAGGCAGGAAACGGAAGAACTGGTCGACTGGGCGCTGGCCTATTTGAAACAGCAAGCCAAAGCCCATCCGGTGGTGCTGGACGTCGGGCTGGGCAGCGGCTGCATCGGCATTACCTTGAAAAAGAAATATCCGGCGCTGGAGCTCTACGGACTGGAAAAAAGTCCGGAAGCATTAGCCGTGGCCAAGGCCAATGGCCGGCGCATCCTCCCGACTTCCGATTTCGTGTTCCTGCCAGGCGATATTTTACAGGAAGCGGATTGGGATTTGTTTCCTGGGATAGACCTCCTCGTCAGTAATCCGCCCTATATCCCGCAACACGAACGATCCTTCATGCCGGAGCAGGTGTTGACCCACGAACCGACACTGGCTTTATTCGTGCCTGATGAGGACCCGCTGCTTTTTTATCGGGCGCTGGGGCAGTTTGCCCTCCGTAAATTGAATCCGGGCGGCGGCTTCTTTTTCGAGTGTAATGAATTTAATGCCCAGGCGGTCGGAGACCTTTTGACCGGTCTCGGTTTGCAGGAAGTGAGCATTCGGGAAGACTTGTGTGGGAAACTACGGATGACGGGTGGTAAGCGATGAGGCAAGCAATGTGTTATCCTGCCGGATCCGCTCTTATATACTCCTGCCAAAGTAGTTGGCGCGTCACACCCACCCGCCCAAATTCGCGCACAAAGCCAGGCAGCCGTACTTGTAAGTCCGGCAAGCGCGGGTCAACTCCTTGTTTGTTACGTAAAAATAAATTAATTTTGCACGTAAAAAATGTCATGGATAAGAAACTAACCCTTAGTTTGGATGAAGGCGTCATAGAGGACGCTAAATTGTATGCTGAGAAAAACAAAATCAGTTTATCCAAATTGATAGAAGCCTATCTTAAAGCGATAGTTGATAATAAGACTAAAAATGTAAAAGTAACTCCATTAGTCAAGAGCATAAGTGGAGTGGTTAAATTGCCACCGGATTTTGATCTTCGGGATGAATATACAAAATACCTGATTGAAAAATACCGATGAGGAAACTATTTATTGATACGAACATAGTAATTGACTTACTGGGACAAAGGGAGCCTTTTTACGAGGAAGCAGCTAAATTATTTTCATTAGCTGACAGGAAAAAGATTAAACTGATTGTGTCCTCTTTAACCTTTGCAAATACAAACTACGTATTATCAAAGCTAAATAATTCAATTGTGGCGAGGGATATTCTGACTAAGTTCAAAGTTTTGGTCACGGTAGTTGAGTTGAATGATAAAATAATTGAACTTTCCTTGAATGATAAAGCTTTTTCAGATTTTGAAGACGGTTTAAAATACTATTCTGCAATTGAATATGAAGCAGATATTATCATAACCAGAAATTTAAAGGATTTCAAAAGTTCAAAAATACCAGTAATAACAGCTCAAACATACTTGACTGAATAAAAAATAAAATCTAGATTCCCTGTTTTCTAGATGAAACGTCTTCCTTACAAACAATGGATCACATCATACTGCGAAACAATATGCAGTATCCCCTACCGGTCCGTAGCGATCATCGCCGGTATTTGGCCGAGCGAACGGTATCAGTTGCCTGCGAACCGATGAACTGCCGGTCTTTTAACCAAGCGCAACTTCCGAGGACAGATAAGAACTATACAAGGTTAATTATATGAATACTGAGGTATGTCAATTTAGCCGCACGGTTTATTGTAAATAGGAATCAACTCATTTCTGGGGTTTGAGCGCTGGTTTTCCACATTTCAATGCCCTGGTCGGGCAAAAATTCTTCAAAATTTTTGTTCTTCCAAAGGGTGTTGAAATGTGGAAAACCAAGTTTACCTACTGATTTTTCTATTTCTTCGGTTTGACCGCTGTTTGCTGGTCCCACTTTTGTTCGAACTGATCCGGAATTTGGTAATCAATCCCCGAATGTCTTCGTTTACGGTTGAAAATGGCCAAGGCTTTTTTTAAAATATCGCGCTCCGTTTCCACTTGTCGTAATGATTTACGCAGGCTCTCTATTTCAGCATCCCGGCCCGTTTCTTCGGGCGAATACACCGACTTTTGCTCCCCTCGCCATTTGTACATCAGGTTTTCCCCGATGCCTAATGATCGGGCTAGATCCACTACGCTACGACCGGAACTTACCATCCGCAGCGCTTCCGTTTTGAACGCATCGTCGTACTTGCGACGTGGCTGCTTCGAATTCGTTTTCTTTTCCATATGCACACAAATTTAAAAGAGTTTTGTGTGCGGAAAAACTAGACACTCTCACCCTACAAACTCTGGATCACATCATACTGCGTAACAATATGCAATGCCCCCGACCGGTCCGTAGCGATCACTGCCGGTATTTCCTTACTGATATACCGGTTCAACTGGCTGAGCGGCAGGTCGTCTTTGACCATCGGGAAGGCGCTGCCCATGACCTGACGCAGTGATTTTTCCGAGTTCTGCAGCGGGTTTTCCAGCAGGAAATGCAGCACCTGGGTTTCGGTGATGGAGCCTACGATTTCCGTACCGTCCAGCACCGGCAACTGGCTGATATCGTGCGATTTCATCAGGTTAAAGGCCGAGCGCACCGTATCCGTCACCTGCGAGCCGATGAACTGCCGGTCTTTTTTGCGGGAAATCAGGTCGCTGACCTTGAGTTCGTCTTCCAGGAAACCGCGCTCCCGCATCCAGTCGTCGTTGTAAATTTTCCCGACATACCGGCTGCCGTGATCGTGAAAAATGATCACCACCACGTCGTCTTTGGTCAGCTGGCTGCGCATTTGCCACAAGGCGCCCATCGCAGAGCCGGCGGAGTAACCCAGCAGAATGCCTTCCTCTTTGGCCAGGCGACGTGTCCAGAGCGCGGCGTCTTTATCGGTTACCTTTTCAAATTTATTGATCAGGCTGAAATCCACGTTGGCCGGCAGAATATCTTCGCCAATACCTTCGGTGATGTAGGGGTAGATCTCTTTTTGATCGAAAATGCCGGTCTCGTGGTATTTTTTGAACACCGAACCGTAGGTATCCGCGCCCCAGATCTGGATGTCCGGGTTCTTTTCTTTCAAATATTTGGCCACACCGCTGACCGTACCGCCGGTGCCGACGCCCACGACGAGGTGGGTGATTTTACCATCCGTTTGTTCCCATATCTCCGGGCCGGTACTCTCATAGTGCGCCTGGCGGTTCGAGAGATTATCATATTGATTACACCAAAACGAGTTCGGGATTTCCGTGCTCAGGCGGCGGGCGATGGAGTAGTAGGAGCGCGGGTCTTCCGGGCCAACGTTGGTCGGGCACACGATCACCTCGGCGCCGACGGCTTTCAAAATATCGACTTTCTCCTTGCTCTGCTTGTCGGTGGTGGTGAAAATACAGCGATAACCACGCACACAGCCGACCAGGGCAAGGCCCATACCGGTGTTGCCGGAGGTACATTCGATGATGGTGCCGCCGGGTTTCAGATCGCCGCGCTGTTCGGCATCGTCGATCATTTTCACCGCCATCCGGTCTTTAATGGAGTTGCCGGGGTTGAACGTTTCCACTTTTGCCAGCACCAGTGCCGGAATATCAGTGGCCGTCCGGTTGAGTTGTACGAGCGGGGTATTGCCGATCGTTTCGAGGATATTTTTCTTGTAATTCATTATTAAGCAGTTATTTAAGTCAAAAGTGCTTCAACATGGTTGCTTCTACCCGGCTTTTCAGGGCCGGTATATCGGCAGCCGTCATGCCTGCCGTCGGAATGGGTTTATCCCAGACTAAACGCAAAATACCGGGTTGCAGATTATAGCCCCAGCAAAGCCGGTGAACATTCGGTAACGTCAGAATAGCCACCGGCGCCGCCGCCTGTATGGCAATACGAAAAGCGCCGTCGAAAAATGGGGCCAGCGGCTCATCGCCTTGGTTGCGGCTGCCTTCCGGAAAAATAAAAATGCTCCATCCGGCAGCGAGTTGCTGTTTGAGGGCGACTACACTCCGGGCGCGGCTCATCGCGCTGCTGCGATCCACAATGAGGCACATTTTACCGACAATCCAGCCGAAAACGGGGATTTTCAGCAACTCCTGTTTGGCCAGAAAACGAAACACCCCTGGGAAAGCCATGGCGTCGGCGATGAAATCCAGCGAAGAGCGGTGGTTTCCGACGATGACGTAGGACTGTTTCGGATCGAGGTGTTCGCGGCCTTCCACGCGGATGAAAACGCCGATGAGCGTGAAAAAGACGGGCGAGAAAAGGTGGTGCAAATAATATATGTTATGCCGCAATGCGCGGGCGCCAGGCGTAAAAATCATACTGACAGCAATGACCGGCAGACTCAGCGTCATCAGCAACAAAAACAATACGACGGCATAAACGGCCCAAATTTTGCGTAAAATTGACATGACACCAGCATTTGTACCAATGGGGCTATTGGCGGGCGCAAAGGTAGGCATTCAGCCCTGCCCGTATAATTTCCAGGGAATGATTTTGCCTTAGCCCGGCAATAAGGCCATCTTCACCAGCCTGTGAAGCACTTTTTTTGCATATTTTAGCATAACCAACTGATGAAACAACTCCTACATTTAAGTGGCTTCCTTTTATTTCTAAGTTTTACATCTGCCGTATTTAGCCAGAACATACTGATCACCTACCAAAAAAGCGATGCGCTGTTCGTATGCGGTACGGACACGTTTTTCGTACAGATAAAAAATACGGGCGCGGTACCGATTACGGCAGCGACCCTCAAAATCACCTTGCCGGCCGGCGTTACTTACCAGGCCGGTTCCCTCACCGGGGCCGTCGAACAAAATATAAGTAACCTCGCCGCCCCGGTCTTCCTGCTGGCAACGCTGCCGGTGAATGGGCTGCTTTCCACCACGCTTTTGCTCCATGCCGACTGCGCTGCCGCCGAAGCTTTGGATGCCGGCCAGTTGTTCATCGCCGACCTGCAGGTCGTTTCGCCCCAAGGCATAGCGCAGATCCAAACCTCCTCTTTTTCCGTAGAAACCGGTCTGTTGCTGATCGACAGCGTGGATCACGTGCTGCTTTCGGGCAGCCGGGGCGACACCCTGCTTCGTAAAATATGGGTGCGCAATACCCGCCTGGGAAAAATCGGCGGACTACATTTCGAAGATGTGCACCAGCCGGGTCTGTTGGTCAGCCTGCCCGGCGCCAGTAGCCAGACAACGGGCCCCAGCAGCTCCGTAGCGGAATTCGACGGCTCCTTTTTTGCGGCCTTCGGTAACGGCGATCAATGGCTGGAATACGGCGAAACGGCCTGTTTTACGGAGTCGATCACGATTACGGACTGCGGCATTCCGGCTTTTACCAATCCTTCGGTCCTGCGGGTCGGCTGGGGTTGTGGCGGAGAAGTCTGCCGGTATGATAGCCTGCTGGTAAGCACCACAATCGAGACCTCCACCAAAGTACCCGACCTGCATTTCACCCCCTATTGGGCGCCGCCGGTGGATAATTGCGCCGGGGTGACGAGTACCATGCGTTTGAAAATAAAAAACGAAGGTGGCGCCGACGCGGAGAACCTGCTCTTGACGCTGAAAGCCATCGACAAGCTTTTATACGCCATGGATGCCGCTTCGTTCCGGCTGGTCATTCACGGCGATACCATGCCTTTGACGCCCAACGTGAGTACGCCGCAGGAACTGGCCGAATGCGGTGCGGACTTTTCCAGCGCGGCGACGCTGGTGATTGCTAAAATTGCTCCGCAGGATTCCCTCGATCTCCTGTTCAACACCTACTACTGCGTACCAGCCTGCTCCCAGGTCTTCGGCACTTTTGTGGCCAATTATTTTTACCAAAAACGCTGCCCTGTCGATGGTTTTGTGTCGGATACGCTGGTTTTCACCCCAGATGCCGACTATTTAATCGATGTACATAGCCGTTTTTACGTAGGTGGATGTTTGCAGGATGGCGGCACTTATCCACTGCAGTACCAGGTGAAATCGAAACGCCTGACGGAGTCTTCAGGCATTTTACATATCGATCTGGTATTACCCTGGGGCCTGACGCTGGATAGCAACTGCCCGCTTTTACTGGGTGGTATAGCGCCCAGCTCGGTGACCAGTCACCCGGTTTCCGGCCAGGCCGATACGGTGCAACTGTCTTTCCAATTGCCTTTGTCCACCGATTCGCTGGCAATGGAATTCTGCCTGCGCTACGACTGCCAGGCGGGGATGGACTGCCGCAATCCCTTGCCGCCCATCTTGCCCGCATCGGGCGGCGAATTTGCTATCGATGTGGACCCGGCGAACACCTGTGGCAACAAGTGTTTTTTGCCGTTCAGTATGCAGACCTACTGGTCTTTATCGGCGCAGACGCCCGTGGTCTGTGCCCTGGGTGTCTGCGAAGAATTTCTCATTGCGGTAAAGAACTGTGCTCCCCCGGATGACGGTAATTCGCCCGGCGACACGACCATCTGCTGCGATACGCTTCCCAGCAGTATGTATGTCTGGAATTATAAAACCTACCGTATAAATTTTGGCCTGCCGGATACGAATGATGACCGGACGGCGGATGGAACGGGCATGGCGAATGAAGCAGGACTGCGCCGCGACCGTTATTTGCCCGGAGATACCATGCGGGTAGAATACCAGGGTTACGTCATTGCCGGGGGTGGATTTTCTAAATTCGGCCGCGTCATCTGGCATGA
>JANPIN010000092.1:0-4258 GCA_031425035.1 Saprospirales bacterium
TTCGGATCAAAAGATCTGAACGCGCCGTTCCTGATTTAAACTTTAATTTACAGGGAAAAGTGTATTTTAAAACCCCGCAGCCCTTCTTCAATAACATACTGCCCCGGTAAAATGGCGAATCCCGGCAGGCAGAGCAAATTGACTATGCCGTCCGGGATCGGGCAGGCATCCTGTACGTCCAGCACACCTGTCCGGAAATGATGACGCAGCAGATGTACGCACATGAACTCCCGCAGGAAAGTCATGGTCAACTGCGTACCATCGGCACTGGCGGTCAGTAAAGCGGGCGCCAGGCGGCAGTCCCTTTTGAGCTGCACACCTTTCCCGGAGTTAATATCCACGATCTTACAAATGCCGGCGCCGCTGCAATCGCTTCGGGGCGAACCAAAGATCACGTCGCAGTGCAGCAGTTTTTTTTCCGTAAGCAGACTGCCCGCTGGCTGGTCGAGGTCAATAAAAGCAGGTAAAGGCAAATCGGTTTTTGCAGAAATTCCCATAGTGTTCGTTTGTTAACAGGTTTTAGGAAATACTATGTCCGCTCGCTTTTTACAGCGAAACAGAAACTATACAGCCTGGATTTTTCAAAACAAGCTGAAGACGGAAGACCTAAATGGGAAGACGGTAGCAGGATTAAATCGGTATTAAGGGAGGGGCAGCCGCAAAACAGGATCACGAAACGTGAAAGGCGGCTATGCAGGATAGCACCTTAAAGGTTACAAGTATTGTTCCAAAAAAAGTAATCTGCCTAATTATAGCAAATTTAGGTCAGCCCGTCTGCCTGCATCAAGGCATACACGGCCTGGAACACGTCCTCTACCTGCGGTTTACTATGATAATCACCATCCTGGCCGTAACCTGGGCGGTGGGGTTTGGCGAATAAAGTGACCGGCGAAGCATCGAGGTAGCGATAGCCGCCTTGCTTTACCAGCAGTTGCTGTAGCATATAAGCGGAAGCGCCGCCCTCAAAATCTTCATCCAGAAAGACGACGCGGTTAGTTTTTTTCAAGCTTTCCAGACATACCTGCGGCAGATCGAAAGGCAACAGCGTTTGAACGTCGATCAGTTCCACTTCAATGCCATGCCTGGCCAGGAGGGAACAGGCTTCATCGGCAATCCGCACGGATGCGCCGTAGGTGATCATCGTTACGTCGGAGCCGGGACGCAGTACCTCCGGCACGCCCAGTGGCACGGTAAACGTCCCGATATTTTTTGGCAGGCGTTCCTTTAGCCGGTAGCCATTCAACACTTCCACCACAATGGCCGGGTCATCGCTTTGCAGCAGCGTGTTGTACATGCCGGCAGCCTGGGTCATATTACGGGGTACACAGATCCACATGCCGCGCAGGGAACCGAGCATCATGCCCATCGGCGATCCGGCATGCCAGACGCCCACCAGCCGATGGCCGCGGGTCCGAATGATGGCCGGCGCCGCCTGCTGGTTATTGGAACGCCAGCGCAGCGTACACAAATCGTCGGAAAGCGGTGCGAGGCCGTAAAGCAGGTAGTCGAGATACTGGATTTCCGCAATCGGCCGCAGTCCGCGCATCGCCATACCGATCGCCTGACCCATAATGGTCCATTCGCGAATACCGGTATCGAAAATGCGTTCGGTGCCGTATTTCAACTGCATGCCGCGCAGTCCCTGGTTGACGTCGCCGATCTGACCCACGTCCTCCCCGAATGCATAGAGATTGGGCCGTGTTTCAAAATTATGGTCGAAGCAGGCATTCAGTACTTCATACCCATCCTTGACCGGCGAGTCGTCGTCATATTCAGCCGCCTGCGCCCCGATCTTCAATGCGGAAAACGGCGTTTCACTCATCAGGTGGGTACTGTATATCCGGTCGCCCTCCACCATTTCCCGATCGATAAAAGCGGATAGTGCAGTCTTGGCCGGACTGTCCATTTTCTGCAGGCTCAGCTGGGCGCGGCGGGCGGTTTGCACCACATCATAGCGCAGTGGTTCCTTTTTTTGCTCCAGATCATGGATAATTTCTTCCAAAGCCTGCAGCTCGGGATGGGCGGTCCGGGCAGCCTGGAGGCAGGTGACCAGTTCGGCGCGTACGGCAGCCACTTTATCGTGATAACCGCGGTAAGCGCGTTGCGCGGCCTCGCCGGCTTCGCGTTTCGCTTCGGCCTTGATGGCTTCAATTTCTTCAGCCGTAGCCAGACCGGTGTTCACTATCCATTCTGCCATGCGGCGATTACAGTCGAATTCGGCTTCGAAGGCCAGGCGTTCCGGGCTTTTATACCGGCGGTGATCCCCGGAAGTAGAGTGCCCAAGTTGCTGGGTCACCTCCTGAATATGGAAAAGGGCCGGGCGGTGGGTTTGGCGCATTTTTTCAATACCGGCCTGGTAGAGCTGGCACAAGGCCGGGTAATCCCAGGCTTTGCCGGTATAAATTTCCATCCCGGTGTCGTCGCCTTCCGTTTGCATACCGGCCAGTGCGGCTGAAATGCTTTCTTTGGTCGTTTGGTATTTTTTAGGCACCGATATACCGTAGCCATCATCCCAGACGCTGACGGCAAGCGGCACCTGCAGCACCCCGGCGGCATTCATGGTTTCCCAGAAAGCGCCTTCCGAGGTGGACGCGTCGCCGATGGTGACAAAACTGACCTCATTGCCATTGCTGGAAAAGTCGCCGCCAATCGCCGGATTTTCCCGGTATTTTTTGGAAGCGAAAGCCAGTCCGAGCCCCCGCGCCATCTGGCCGGCGGTCGGTGCAATATCGGCGGTAATGTTGTAGCGGTTTTTATGATCGGTCCATTGGCCGGCATTATCGACCAGGGGCGTAGCGAAGTGGCAGTTCATCTGGCGGCCGCCGGAGAAAGGATCGCCGTAGGGGTCGCCGTAAAGTTGGGCAAAAAATTCCTCTAAAGTACTGAGGCCGAGCGCAAAAATGAGCGTCTGGTCGCGGTAATAACCGGCACGAAAATCGCCCTTGCGCCAGGCTTTGGCCATGGCCACCTGGGCGACTTCTTTGCCGTCGCCGATGATCCCGAAGTTGGCGCGACCGCTCAACACCTCGCGGCGGGCAATCACGCTGGCTTCCCGGCTTAAACAGCAGGTTCGGAAGTCCTGCATGACCTCCTCGCGGTAGCTGGCGCCAGGCGGGTCAATTGGTTTTTGTTGACGTGGTGGTGTTTTTGATTCAACCATTTTCTTTCAATGGATCAGTGTGCAGTAAACAGATCGCCGAGTGCGGCCCGGATTTGGATGTATTGGTCAAAAGGCCCACAAAAGTACGGCAATATTCCCGTTTCAGCCCAGGCGGGATGCAGGGAATTCATCCAAATGAACCAACATCAAAAGCAATTGTTGAAGGGCATCCGTTACGCAAAGCGCGGCGAAGGTACGTCAGCCAGGTCCTTACCACCCTTATTTTCTATTTTAATAGGGTGATTACTACGCCTTGCATTTTACTTGTTGGAAAATAACTTTGGCTGTTTCCCGCTAACACATTTATTTATTTTTCAAAAGGGAGATCAAGCCCTTCTTATTTTGCTTTAATTTTGCCGCCTGAAAAATTAACCCTGATTAACTATTACGCATTTAAACCTACCAACCTCGACTTATGTCACACGAACCGAAAATACGCTACAGCGATGAGGATTTGCAGGAATTCAAAGGGCTGATCGAAGAAAAACTGAACGTCGCGCAAGAAGAACTCAACACCACCGAACGGCAAATATCCGATTTGAATGAAAATGGATTCAACCAGCAGGGCGGTGACTGGTACGACGACTCGACGGCACATACCGACCTGGAAATGCTGCAGCGCATGCTCACCCGCCAGATTCGCCACGTGCAGGATCTGCGCAATGCCCTGCTGCGTGTACAAAATAAAACCTACGGCATTTGCAGCGTGACCGGCCAGCTTATCAGCAAGGAACGCCTGCGCCTGGTACCGCATGCTACCAAAAGCATCGACGGTAAAAATATGGCCAACGCCGGTCGCGAACACCATAACGAATCCGTACACAGCGACTCTTTCCCGGTGCTGGATGCGGAACGCCCTGCCGGTAAGCCCATCGGCGATAAGGTGCGTCTGCCGAATACCACGAAACGCAGCAGCAGCTCGAATGAAGAGTGGGAAGGCGATAGCGAATCGACGGAAGATGCCGGCTATAACAACCGCAACAACAAATTCGACGACGACGACGAGTAAATCCTGAATCGTTCCACTTATAGGCAAGCGCCATCCCGGATGACCGGCGATGGCGCTTGTTTTTACTGGTCCGACGACTCCAAGTCGTC
>JANPIN010000093.1:0-41697 GCA_031425035.1 Saprospirales bacterium
CGATTGCCTCTCCGCCGTTCAACGAACGACAGGCCCTGTTCACCGAACTTCCTCACCCACCTATCTAAGCTTTTTCGATGCAGCTGGACAAAGAACTTATTTCACGCCTTGAAAAACTGGCCCGTTTGAAACTCAGCGAGCCCGAACGCGAAAAACTGAATACCGACCTGCAAAGTATACTGAACATGGTCGATAAACTGCGGGAATTGCCCACGGACGGCGTCGAACCCCTGGTTTATATGAACGATCAGGGAAATGTCTGGCGGGATGATGTAGTCGGCGAACAACTACCGGTGGAGCAGGCCCTACAGAACGCCCCCAAACAGGACGGTGAATTTTTCCGGGTGCCCAAAGTCATCGAGTAGTTATAATGTTTTCATTTACAGATAATTAAATTACGCATGAAAAAAACATTGACCTGGGTGGCCCTTATTGCCTGCATAGTCATCGTGTATGTGGTGGCCGCTAAAAACCTGGTGTTGCCCTGGATCGGCGATCAGGTGGCGGCCCTGCTGATCGGCACGATCGGTCTGGTGAGCGGACTCTTTATCCGCAAGAAACGCAGCGCTTAAAACCGTATGCCCCTCGCCCCTTAGCCATTTTTTCACATTGATAATATTGAAATATGCTGATCTCCATTCGCAACCTCAACAAGACTTATATGATGGGCCTCGAAAAAGTAGAGGCTTTGAAGAGTGTTTCGCTTGAAATTGAGAAAAACGAATACGTAGCCCTCATGGGCCCGTCCGGTAGCGGTAAATCGACGCTGATGAACCTGCTGGGTTGTCTGGATTCCCCCACCGCCGGCGAATACTGGCTGAACGGCATCGAAGTCAGCACCATGGACGACAGCGAACTGGCCGAAGTCCGGAACCGGCAGATTGGCTTCGTGTTTCAGACCTTCAACCTGCTGCCCCGCCTGTCCGCGCTGGAAAACGTGGCCCTGCCGCTCGTATATGCGGGCATCAGTAAAGCCGAGCGACTGGAAAAAGCCCGCGCCGTGCTGGAATCCGTTGGTCTCGGTGATCGCATCACCCACCGGCCCAATGAATTGTCCGGCGGTCAGCGGCAGCGTGTGGCTGTGGCCCGCGCCCTGGTCAATGACCCCGCGATCATCCTGGCCGACGAACCGACCGGTAACCTGGATTCCAAGACATCCTACGAAATAATGGGGCTGTTCGAGCAAATTCACCAGGCCGGCAACACGGTCATTCTGGTCACCCACGAGCATGATATTGCCCTGCACGCCCACCGTATTGTGCGTATGCGCGACGGATTGGTCGAATGGGACCGGCCGAATGAACAGATCGTGAAAATGGCGAATTTAATGGGCTCGGTGTAGAGGGTAAACTTATATTAGTGGCCGCCTTTCATCTCCTTCTCGTCTAATCCAAAGCCGCAAAAATCATTGGCATCTTCACCTTGATCTACTTCTTCCATAAAAATGACTTGTTGGGACTGTACTTCAAATCTTAGATAGCCTCTAAACATCCCTCTGGCACAGCTTCCTTCCGAGCAGTTACTTATCCATACATAACGTTCCATTAGAAATACTGCGGGGTTTTTAGTCGGGAGTAAAGGCGAAAAAAGGTAAATAGTTGCACTAAAATCCAGGTCATTATTTGCTCCTGGCTCCGTATACTTATATTTATTACTCAGGGAGTCTGGAATGGCCAAATGCAAAATAGATTTTTGCAACGGGTATGCAAGCTCATCATTATACATCGCGTCTATAAAACAGAAGTCTCCTTTCATCCAGATGGTGTCTCTGGTCCGAAGGATCGGATCGATCTTGGTGAGCCCGGTGCCCTTAAATAGATCGGCAATTTTATCTCCCTGGCTTAAATAGAGGAATACAGCCTTTTGTGATAATTCCCTGATAACCTCGGGTTTTAGCTCTTTTCCGGGCAGGCTTTGACCGCATATATGGAAAGAAGAACAAAGGCAGCACAAGTAGACCGCCGGGAGCAGTAGAAAAGTATTTTTAAATTTGGTCATTTAAAAGAAGTTGATGAATAAATAGATATTAATAAACGCAGCAGTTTAGAAAAACGCATCCTCCACATGCCTGATTTCCAGCACCTTATCTCCCCGTAAAATAACGCTGACGATATCGAAACGGATTTCCCAGTCATAATCGATCTGCTCCATGTACCGGCCGGCAGTTCGCGCTAACAGGTCTTGTTTACGCAGATTGACCGCGTCCTCCGGCCCGCCGAATCCGTCACCGGATCGCGTTTTTACTTCTACGAACACCAGTAATTTATCATGAGCCCAGGCTATAATATCCACTTCGCCGCGGCCGGCCCGGTAGTTATATTCGACCAGTCGCCAGCCTTTTTCCAGTAAATATTCAGCGGCAATAGCTTCGCCGCGTTTGCCCGTTTCATTATGCCTGGCCATTAGTAGTTGGTTTAGAGAGGTTTAGAAGGTTTAGTTGCTGGCCGTCAACAATTTGTATTCCAGCTTTATCCATTGCCATTTTATGTGATCAACTATTTTATTTTCCTGCATCCTGCATCCTGCCTCCTGCCTCCTGCCTCCTGCCTCCTGCCTCCTGCCTCCTGCCTCCTGCCTCCTTTCACTCCCCATACAACAAATACTTCCTCCTTATATCCTTATAAATCTGCAAATCTCTCTGCCAGGTTGCGTGTATTTCCGCTTCTGTACAACCGGAAAGAATCTGCGCTTTCAGGGTGTTATTACCAGCCAGCAAGTTGAAGAAATTATTAGGCAGGAAAAAGGCATCCTGCTGCGGAAACTGGGAATAAAAATCAATCAAATAACTCAGGTTCAATTGCTTAGCCGTCCGCAGGCTGTCTAAACTGACGCTGCGTAAATCAAAACCCCGGCAGACCTGATGGAGGAGCGGCGGGTTTCGGCTGGCCGCAGTCGGCTGGGGCACAAAAGCGAAGGTCGAATTGGGGAAATTGGGGTGACCGACCATCTGGAATGGCGAGGCGGTGCCGCGACCCAGACTGGCCACGGTACCTTCAAACAGACAAATAGAGGGGTATAACAGCACCGAACGCATGTCTGGCAGGTTCGGCGAAGGGGGCACCGGCAGGTCGTAGGGTGTATGGTGGGTATAGTTTTCACAACGGATCACGGTCAGGCGCAGGGGCTGCGGTTCGTGGATCCAGTGTTCGCCGGCAAAAAGCAAGGCCAGCTCTCCAACCGTGCAGCCATGAACAATGGGCAGGGGCGCCATACCGATGAAAGATTCCCAGCGCATATCCAGTACCGGACCATCTACATAGTGCCCATTGGGGTTGGGGCGGTCCAGCACAATGACTTGTTTGTTCTGCTCGGCGCAGGCTTCCAGTACCTGCAGCAGCGTACTTATATAGGTGTAAAACCGGACGCCCACATCCTGAATATCGAAAATGACCACGTCCACATCGGCCAGGTCATTCGGCTGGGGTTTGGTCTTTTTACCATATAACGACACTACGGGGATGCCTGTGCGGGCATCTTCACCGTCCCGCACGCTTTCGCCGGCCTGTGCATTTCCGCGGAATCCATGCTCGGGCGAGAAAATACGCGTAATGCAAACCCCTCTTTTATATAAAGTATCCACCAGGTGGGTCTGCCCGATCAGCGAGGAATGGTTGACCACCAGACCAACCTGCAGGGTACCAAGCATAGGTAGCAAGGTATCCAGACGCTGGGCGCCCGCTACCACAGCGGTAGAAATTGGCAGGCTAAAGGTTTGATTTTCAAACACTTTATTTTGGGAAAACAAGGGCCAATGAACGGCCATTATCGCCAATACAACCAGAATTTTTGGCCAAAAATGCTTCATCTTAGAATTTTACAAACAAATCGTGTTTTTTTAGGAAATTTGCCTCGGGTTAAACGAATTTTCGATCTGCCCGGTAACTTTCCAATTTCTCCACCAACACTTCTCGCCACGTATGTACGCTATTATTGACGTTGAGACTACCGGCGGCCAGGCTCGTCACGAACGCATTACGGAGATCGCCATTGTACTCCATGATGGCCAGCGCATTATAAACACTTTTTCGACGCTGGTCAATCCGGAACGTAGTATTCCGTGGAACATCACCCGGATTACCGGCATTTCGGATGCTATGGTGGCCAATGCCCCCAAATTTTACGAAGTGGCCAAGGAAATCGTTCAAATTACGGAAGGCGCGATTTTCGTCGCCCACAATGTTACGTTCGATTACAATTTCGTGCGGGAAGAATTTGCGCGGCTGGGATTTATTTTCTCCCGCCGCCAGTTATGTACGGTGCGCTTAGCCCGTCGGGTATTTCCCGGTATTCCCAGTTACAGCCTCAGTAATTTAAAGGCGCATTTCGGTATTCATGCCGAACGCAGTCACCGCGCCCTGGATGATACGCTGGCCACGGTCAAATTATTCGAGTTGATCCTGGCCGCGCAGAGTGATACCGTCCGCACATTCGTCAATAATGGGGTAAAGGAAACCAAATTACCCCAGAATATTAACTTGGATAGGCTGCATCAAGTGCCGGACCGCTGCGGAATTTACTACCTGCATGATGAAAGCGGCAACGTTATCTACGTTGGAAAAAGCCTGAATATCCGCAAAAGGCTATTTGAACATTTTGCCGATAAGACCACGAAAGGCGAAAAACTACGTACCGGAGTGGCCGATCTGAGTTATGAAGTGACGGGGAGTGAACTGGTTGCCCTGCTGCGGGAAAGTGCCGAAATTAAACGTTTACAGCCACAGGTGAATCGGGCGCAGCGCATCCGGCAATATAACGGCGCTATTTTTTCTTACCTCGACGAACAGGGTTACCGCCGGCTGGTAGTGGGTAAACGGACTGCCCGCAACCTGAAAAGCCTGGACATGATCAGCGATTATCCCCAGTTGGACCATGCTAAAAACCATTTGCTGAGCCTGGTACGACAACATGAACTTTGTTACCGGCTGAACCACCTGGATCAATCTGAACACGCGTGTTTTCACCATGCCATCAAACAATGCGCCGGCGCCTGTATCGGTCTGGAAACCCCGGAAGCATATAATGCCCGGGTAGAGGAAGCCCTGCTGAGCCTGCGTCGTAAACTGATTGGCAGCTATTTCATCATTGAAGAAGGCCGTAGCGCCGGCGAAAAAGCCGTGATCGGCGTACATGACGGCCGGTATATGGGCTACTGTTTTGTCGAAACCGACCTGCAAATGACCTCCGATGATTTGCTGGCCACCTTAACGCCCCCACCGCCCGACCTGCAGGCCTGTCGGATTATTCAAGGGTACGTGGAAGGCAAACGCCAGGTAAAGACGGTCGCATTTTAGCAAAGTAATTGATTTAAATTAATTTATGACGTTAAAACGCCCGTAAAAGCAGCGTAAAATTTAAATAGGTCTACATTTGTTCTGGTGTTTGTCAGGCATTCCTACTTAGCCTGCAAGGGTATTATAATCACTGCTTCTCTTATCCCGCTATGCGAAAATTTACCCTCTGGGCGCTTTTTATTCCTACTTTTATCAGTGCCCTGGCCTTTTTTCCGGTGCTAAACAAGAAATTGGTATTTCACACGGAGACAGAAATGGCCTATTTCCTCCAGCATGGTTTCAAAACCGGGAATATGGGTAATGCCGGGCCGGGTGGACCGCTGGAAATTCCAATCGATTCGAATATTCTTTTTCCAACCGGGAAGGTCTGCGGCGGTTGTCATGGTTACGATCCGAATATGCATGCCCTGATTACGACCAGCGGGGAGGATGTCAATATTTACGATGACTGGCGCAGCACGATGATGGCCAATAGCGCCAAAGACCCTTTCTGGCGCGCTAAAGTGACCCATGAAATACTGGTAAACCCGGCTCATGCCCTCGAATTACAGGATAAGTGTACTTCCTGCCACGCCCCAGCCGGGCATTATCAAGCCAAATTGCATGATCACAAGGAGTTTTATACCCTGGCCGACCTGTACACCGACACGCTGGGCCTGGATGGGGTCACTTGTCAGGCCTGCCACGCCCAGTCGCCCAAGCAGTTGGGTACACTTTTCTCCGGTTCCTTAAACTTTGATACCAACTATATACGCGTTGCTTACGGTCCTTACCCGATGGTTTTCGCACCGCCGATGCATGAATTTGTCGGCATTACCCCAATTTTTGGCGAGCATACTTCCAATGCGGGTCTCTGTGCCGGCTGCCATACCCTCATCACCAAAACGGTGGATCTGACCGGGGAATTTACCGGTAACACCTTTGTGGAACAGGCGACCTACCACGAATGGCTCAATTCCCGCTATGATGAAGACCACGACAACATTACCTGTCAGGGCTGCCACGTACCGAAACTGGCCGATGAGATCATTATTTCGGCAAATTATCAGTTCCTGACCCCGAAATTTCCCTTCTTTTTGCATGAATTAGCCGGCGCCAACGTGCCCATGCTACAGCTCATGCGCGACAATCGCCAGCAACTGGGTATTACGGCCACGCCGGCTCAATTCGATAGTACCATCGCCGCGACCCTGCGCATGTTACAGCAAAAATCGCTCGATCTGGAGTTGAAAACGGGTGTGCTGACCGGCGATACCATGCATTTTGAACTGCTGTTGCGGAATAAAGCCGGCCATAAATTCCCCTCCGGTTACCCGTCGCGCCGCGCCTGGGTGGAATTCGAGGTGACCGATCAAAACGGCACGACTATTTTTCATTCCGGTCGCATGAACCCCGATGGTAGCCTGCCGGATGAAGATCCCAACTTCGAACCGCATTATAACGTCATCAGCCGGCCCGATCAGGTGCAGATATATGAGCTGGTGCCGGGCGACGTGAGCGGCATATTCACGAACGTGCTCGAACGCGGCCATGCCGGCCTGAAGGATAACCGGCTTGTACCACAAGGTTTCAGCTGGACGGATCCCGTCTACGATACGACACAGGTGACTGGGATCAATAATGATCCGGATTTTAACCAGTCGGCAGCCGGACTCGAAGGCAATGGCGCCGATGTGCTGCATTTCAGCATTCCCAATACGGGTTACACGGGCCTGTTACACGTGAAAGCCAGGGTTTGGTACCAAAGTTTGCCGCCCAAGTGGATGGCGCCTATGTTTGCCTATTCCTCTCCCGAAATTGATGCTTTTCAAGTCATGTTCGAGGCATCGGATAATGCGCCGGTCCTGGTAGCGGAACAGCAACTGGATGATGTTTTCGTTTCTACCGTGGGTACCGGGCAGGCAAATCTGGAAAACCTCATCAGCATTAGCCCCGCGCTCTCCAGTAATGGACAGGTATTTATTCAAATGTCACCGCAATTGCGGTTATTAAGCGTACAGGTTTTTGATACCCGGGGGCGATTATTTGCGCAAAAACCGGTTTTTGAGCTGCAGCTTCCGAACGCAAGCGGTTTGTATTACGTCGTCGTGCTGACTGACCGGGGTAGGGTAGTGCAGAAAGTTATACGATAGAAAGTAAGTACGGTTTTACACAGATTACCACCCAAACCCAAAGATCATGGCTATTAAATCCTTCCTCGCTTTATTTGTGCTTTGGGCCCATTCCCCACGGACCGCCTGTACCCAGAATTTTGCAGTCTTGTATGGAATGAAGGCCTCGGAGCGATTGGCCTGGGTGATTAATTTTGTTGATACGGAACTGAACCAAAAAGACTCTGTAACTGCTTATGCCAGTATGCTGGAGCTACAGGCGCTTGCCCGAAAGTGGCGTAGTCCGGATTTGGAGACAGAAGTATATGCCGGGCGTGGTCGCTATAAGTTCTACATATTACACGATTCGCAGGCGGCACTCCGGGAGTATAAGCAAGGTTTGGACTTTGCCCAAAAAAATGACCTGGATATAGCTGCGGCTGGTTTAATGGTGCATATAGGCAACGTATACCGGCAAACTGATGAAATTTTTTTGGCCTACGAAGCATACACAGCTGCCCACGACCTGTTTACTCAAACGGATTTCGCACAAATACCCCGCCTGGATTGGTATGAATACGAAATAGGCCGCTTTTTATACGATCTGGAAGACTGGAAAGGAGCGTTGGAACACCTTTGCCTGGCGGATCTCTATCCCGGATCGTCCAGGCAGTTACACTATGCGGTAATTAGCCTGATTGGGAACTGCTACCACAATCTTCATCAACTTGAGAAAAGCCTCGTTTGCCATAAAAAGTGCTTTCGACTTGCCCAAAAAGACAGAAATACGGCCTGGGAAAGTCAGTCGGCTGTCAATATTGCTGAAATTTATTTGCAGGATAGCCTGTATCGGGAAGCCCGTATTTATGGTAGTACCGGTTACCGGCAAAGTCTGCAGACGCATAATTTAGCCCTGGCTGCGCAGGCCCTCATTTGCCTGTCAGCGGTCAATATATACGAAGGGAATTATCAGGCAGCCGTTGAAAAATTGAAGGAGGCGGAAAATTATTTGCAGGCAGATGAGGCCAAAAACTTGCTCCCAGCGCTGTATCTGGGGCTGGAAAAAGCCTACAAGGGAATGAATGAAGCCAGAATAGCGCAATATAATCATTTTTTATACGACATAGTATCAGGTCCGATTCACGACGCCAACGTGCAGCGCAGTCATACGAATTTACTTATGCGGCGCGATTTACGGCGAAATCATATTCAGACGTTGATCGCTCAAAACAGCGAAAAATCAGATCGTACGATCCTGATAATTTTAATAACTTTGGGAATCTGTATGCTTGTTTTCGGATATTCCATCTATCAGCGGGTGCATGTCCGGCAAACATCGTCCGTCTCCACCTGGCAGGCTGCGGAAAATACTCCGGAAAAGGATTTTCAAACACTATTAGAAAAGCCTGTGGTACGTGCAAAATCAATACCCGACGAAGGTGACCCGCCAACGAGTGCGGCAGATGTCCCGATGCTTGTTGATAAGCCGGCCATTATCAAAACGGATGGTTTTGAGCAACTACTGGCTTTGCGCTTACTGACGGAAGAAGACAGCAAATCGTTCAAACGGAGTTATGAGAAGGTGCATCCCGGATTTTTAACGAAACTGCGAACAGGTTACCCACACCTTACCCCATCCGAAACACGTCTCCTGGCCCTGACTAAAATTAACCTGAGTACGAAGGAAATTTCGGATATCCTGAATATTGAGCCCAACAGCGTTCGGCGTTTACGCAATAGAATTCGTCAGAAACTGGACCTGCCTGCCGGAGATAATTTTGAAAAAATACTTTCTTAAGGGTTAATATAAATAATTTGTCTTTTGTCTACATTTTTGTCTACATCAATAACAAGGAAACTTCAAATACTTAGTGTACTTTTGACCCAGGAAACAAACAGGTTTACAATTGCAACCGTATATTGTTAGCATGTTGATTCCTTCTACCGATACTATCGCCCGGCCAAGTGGCTTAAAAATGGGTGTCAAGATTTAATGATAAGGGATAGCCAATTGAAGGTAGCCCGGGTGTGGTAACATACTCCGGGTCTTTTTTTGCCCTTTTTCTCCACCCTCTTGGGTTAAATAACAAATTACTGGTCATGAAGTATCATGCAGGTAGCCCCGTACCTATACAGAGCAACCACCAATTGTCAGGGCTGTAAACGCAAAATGGAAGGTGTGAAGTCCGGCTGATTTAAGCCAGGTAGGCGACCAGAATACCCGCTAAATTTCCCGCGTCAGGCTTTTTCTAAAGTAAGCCCAAAAGTGGAACCTTGCCCGACGCTGCTGCGCACATTCACCGTCTGTTTGTGGGCTTCGATGATGTGTTTGACGATGGCCAGCCCGAGGCCTGTACCGCCGGCATCCCGTGAGCGGCTTTTATCCACCCGGTAGAACCGGTCAAAAACGTGCGGCAGATGCTCCGGGGTGATGCCAATACCATTATCGCTGATTTCCATCAACACGAAAGTTTCCATATCGTAGAAACTTACCTTAGTCACTCCTTCGGGGCGGCCGTATTTGATGGAATTGTGGATCAGATTGATCAAAACCTGGCGGGTACTTTCCTTGTCGGCCCGCACCTGATAGTGCTGATTAGCGCCGTCTTTGTATACGAGGCGTACATTGCGTTCACTGGCCCGCATTTCCAGATCGGCAAACACCTCATCGGTGAGCGCATGCAGATCAAATTCCTGTAGATCGAGGACCATTTGACCGGCTTCCAGTTTATTGATCGTCTCGAGATCTTCCACGATCGATTGCAGGCGGTCCACGTTTTTAGCCGCCCGGTTCAGGTACTGCATATTTACTTCCGGGTCGTGAATAGCACCATCCAATAATGTATGGACAAAACCCTGAATGTTGAAAATGGGCGTTTTTAACTCGTGCGAAACGTCGCCGATGAAATGACGTCGGTAGGTGGCCAGCCGCTCCAGCTCTTCCATCTCCCGGTTATGTTGTTCCGCCCATTCATCCACCTCCTCCTCTATATCCAACAGGATATTTTTGTTCATATCCAGTTTGCTGGCTTTTTTAAAGTCGGCCGGTAGTTTATGCCGGTGGATGATCTTATAGATCAATTTGATCCGCCGAAATATATAATAGCGGATCAGGTAGTAATTGGCCGCAAAAGCAACGGCAAAGACGGCCAGGAAAAGCAGGAAAAAGTCCCCCCAGGAAATTTGCAACAAGCCACCGAAACGAAAGACGGCCATGAAAAAAGCGAGCGCTACTGCCGAAAAGGAAGCAATGTAGAAGGAGAGTTGCTGGGGTGTCTGATTCTTGAACATGTATTAAAAGTCGAACTTGTAGCCAATACCTTTCATGGTTTTGATGTACTCCTCACCCAGTCTTTCGCGCAGTTTACGGATGTGTACATCAATTGTTCGGTTGCCGACGATCACATCGCTGCCCCATATTTTATCGAAAATCTCTTCCCGGGTAAATACGCGGCCCGGTTTGGAGGCCAGCAGCCACAGTATTTCAAACTCCTTGCGCGGCAGTTCCACCGTGGCTTGTCCTTTGAAAACCAGTACTTTCTGCTTGTCAATCACCAAATCGTGGAGGGCGATCACTTCCTGATCATCTTCCAGGTTGCGACCGGCCCGGCGTAGCAAAGCCGTAATGCGACTGATGAGTACCCGCGGCTTGATCGGTTTGGTAATGTAGTCGTCACCACCCACGTCCAGCGCCGTGATCTGGGAATAGTCCTCGTCGCGGGCAGTCAGGAATGCAATGGGCGTATCCGCAAACTCTTTACGACTGCGCAGAATACGGCAGGTTTCCACGCCATCCAGTTCCGGCATCATAATATCCAGAATAATGAGATGGGGACGTTCGCGTTCGGCTACCTCGAGGGCATGTTTGCCATCGTTTGCCGTCACTACGTCATAGCCTTCCTTCCGAAGATTGTATTGAAGAAACTCCAGAATGTCCGGTTCGTCGTCTACGATGAGTATTTTCTTCGCAGGCGGATTCTCTTTCATAAAATTTCGCATCGGCGTAAAGGTAGAACCGCATTAAAATGGGTTGCGCGTCATGGCGCTTTAAGTAATTGTAAAGTTTGCCTTCTACCAGCCACAGGCTAAACGGCGCATCGGCTCAAACCAGGTCACACCAAGCAGACTTTTAATACGAGAAAAATCGGCACAGGCCTCGTCCCGTTTTTTCAAATTCAAATAAGCGGAACCGCGGTAATACAGGATTTCGGTGTTGTTGGGTTGTAAGATCAGGGCTTCAGACCATTTTTTTACGGCCTCTTCGGTTTTATCTTCATCAAACAACGCGGCTCCGGCATCCGCCAGGATCATCGTACGATCGAAAGCCGCATTGGCCTGCGCACAGCGCGGCTGATCCGATTTAAAAACAACACGTAACGGAACAGTCGACGTTACGTTCTTCCCGGCATAAGTGGCCGGCTGCCAGTACTCCTGGGTCTGTAGCGCCAGACGCAGCGCCTTGAATTGGAATTCAAAACCTAAATTATTGAAATCCAATTCATTATCAACCTGTACGGATCCATCATACCGGAGCAGTAAGGCCATTTCAATGACCCCCGTTTTACAGCTATCCGCATATTCCACCGGGTATTCCAGTTCGTTGATCACAAATTTGGCCAGAGAATCCATGCCGCCGGCAAATTCCGGCGCTTTTTCAATCACCGTATATATGCTATCTCC
This sequence comes from Saprospirales bacterium, assembly GCA_031425035.1. GTDB lineage: Bacteria > Bacteroidota > Bacteroidia > Chitinophagales > Saprospiraceae > M3007. Next base: position 12,062 of record JANPIN010000093.1, read on the forward strand.
CTTTTCGGATAGGTAGTACGGGAGCGCTTCCTGCAAACGAAAACGAATGGGCAACACCTGGCGGGTGCGGACCGGCTTACCCTGCATCAGGCCCGGCTGCCAGCGCAGACCGGCTTCTTCCAGCCCCTTCATCACGCGCAGACTTTCTTCACCACAACCACCGCCAATATCCTTCAGCAACTGATACTGTTGCATCCGGCCATCCGGTTCCACGACAAAAGCCAGCACGACATTGCCCTGGATATTGTTCAATCTGGCCGCTTCCGGATAGCGAATATTGCGTGCCAGCAGCATCATCAGCTGCGATTCCGCACAACGGCGCATACTGTCCACTGTCCAGCCGGGATGCAGATCCAGTTGACAGCTCTTCAACATAGGGTAGGGGGCTTGCTGCAAGGCAGTAACATCATAAATGGTCGTATCAGTGGGCTGATTTTGAGCTGTCATCGTCCATTGGGCGATAAATAGAAAAAAGGCTAGCAGGGGAAATCGCATGAGAATGGTTGGAAATTGTCAGAAAAATTGAAAATTCAGGCAGCAAAAGTAATTCAAAAAAAGCAGCGGAAAATGGACTTCTGATAGTGGCAGCCGCTTGAAAAAGCCTGGGCGGAGGGCATTTATAGACCACTGGACTAGCCTCTTGTTTTTTTTGTACTACCTTAGCATTCTTCAAGCCCTCACCACGTGCGCCAAACGACGTAAGTTCTCTACCTTCACGCCCTTAAGAAGCGCAATTTTACTATGCAAAACCTCCTCATTATCGGCGCGGGCCGTTCCGCTACGGCCCTTATTAATTACATCCTCGAGCAGGGACGCCAGCATAATTTTTTCGTTACATTAGCCGATGCCGATATGCAATTGGCACAAAAAAAGATTAACGGCCATCCCCACGGCCGCGCCATCTGGCTGGATGCTTCCAAGCCTAATGATCGTCGCGACGTAATTATGCGTCACGACGTGGTGGTTTCATTACTGCCGCCGCAAATGCACATTGAAGTCGCCCAGGACTGTATTGTACTCGGTAAACACATGGTAACGGCGAGCTATGTCTCCAAACAGGTCTTTCGTCTGGGCGATGAAGCCCGCCAAAGAGCCCTGGTTTTCATGAATGAACTTGGCCTCGATCCCGGTATTGACCACATGAGCGCTATGCAGCGGATCCATCAGATCCGGGCCAAAGGCGGTAAGATCACCGCTTTTTACTCTTATACCGGTGGATTAGTCGCCCCGGAAAGCGATGACAATCCCTGGCACTATAAATTCTCCTGGAATCCCCGCAACGTCGTCGTAGCCGGTCAGGGTACCGCGCAGTTCCTGGAAGACAGCAAACTCAAGTATATACCTTACCGCCGCCTTTTCCGGCAGTACCGCCTGGTCGATATTCCGCAGATGGGTCAGTGGGAAGTGTATGCCAACCGCGACTCACTACTATACCGGGAGGCTTACGGTTTGCAGGATATTAAGACTTTATTCCGCGGCACTATCCGGCACCGTGGCTTTTGTGATGCCTGGAATGCGCTGGTCCGGATTGGCCTGACCGATGCTACATTCCCGATCGTAGATTCGGACCAGCTCACTTACCATGATTTGATGGAAGCCTTTCTGGGGATTAGCCAGCATACCGGATCGGTCAAGGACCGGGTGGCCAAGATGCTGGAAATCGAACCGGATAACGAAATCATGCAAAAGCTGGAATGGCTTGGGCTGTTCAGCAAACGTCGTATTAAGGTGAATAATGCCACGCCTTCTTTGATCTTGGAGAACCTGCTGCTGGAAAAATGGGCGCTCAAGCCCGAAGAGAAGGATATGGTCATTATGCAACACGTTTTCGAGTATGAATTGAACCGGAAAAAACGCAAACTCACTTCCACCCTGGTCATGAAGGGGGAGAATGGTTTGGATACGGCCATGTCGAAACTGGTCGGTCTACCTTTGGGTATATTCGTGAAGTTGCTATTGCTCGGGAAAATTTCCACCACCGGCGTCAATATACCCACCATGCCGGAAGTGTATGAGCCGGTGATGGCGGAACTGGAGACCTACGGCGTGAAATTCATTGAAGAAGAACAGTAGGCAAGACCTAAAAGCTGTCCAGCAAGTTGCGCAGCACCAGATTCAGGTTCCCAATAGCCAGCGGCAGGTCCCAGGCCTCGCGGTTGCGGGGTTCTACATAATTGGAAATGCTGCGAATTTGCAGGAAGGGAACTTCCGCCAGCCGGCAGGCATAAAAAAAAGCCGCGCCTTCCATGCTTTCTACCTGCGCATCCGGGTATTTGGTGCGTATGGCGGCAATGGAAGGCGCGGAACCATGCACTTTATTGACCGTCAGGCCCTGGACGGTTGGTAAAAATCGGTTTTCCGCAGCTGCATTGTTCCATAAAAGTCCATTGTTGAATGGTGGCGCATTTGGTTCGAGCAACTCCAACTCGAACAGATCGCTCAAACGGCCGTCTCTTTCTTCCACGCCCAGATCTCCGAACTGCTCGGCAGTGACGTGCACGACGTCCCCTAATTTCAAAGCTGGATCCAGCGCCCCGGCAATGCCCGCCTGCAAGGCCAATCCCGGCCTGTTCTGTCCAAAACGAAGTCCCAGGTGCCAGGCCGTTGCTACCATGCCCACGCCGGTAATGAGGGGGCGAACGGTCAAATTTCCCCTTTGGAAAGCGCCCTGTTCGGTAGTTACAAAAGCCTGCTGCAAATATTGCAGACTGGGCGCAATTTCAAAAGGCGTAGCGGCGACGAGTAAGAGGTCCATATTTTTGGGACGAAAGTAATAACTATTTTTGCTGAACAAACCGGATAGCATGGCCTTGTTGCACAGTCTTTTAAGTTGGGATGCCGACCTTTTTCATTTCATCAATAGCAGCCTGAGCAATCCGATGTTTGACTATCTGCTGCCCTGGTGCCGGGAAAAGTGGTTCTGGGCGCCGGTCTACCTGTTCATCGCCGTCTTTGTGCTGCTCAACTATCCACAACGGGGCTGGATCGTTCTACTGGGCCTGATCGCAGTCGTCTTCATCTCCGATGGGGTGAGCAGTGAATTGATCAAAAAGAATGTCCGGCGCCTGCGTCCCTGTAATGACCCGGCTTTGTCGGCTACGGTGCAACTGCGTACCGATTGCGGCAGCGGCTTCAGTTTTACCTCCTCGCACGCGTCCAACCATTTTGCGGTCGCTATTTTCCTGGTCGTGCTGCTTGGCCACCTGCATCCCTGGGGGAAACCGGTCGCATTGTCCTGGGCGGCCCTGATTGCCTTTTCACAGGTTTATGTGGGTGTACATTTTCCGGGCGACGTGATTTGCGGAGGACTCTTTGGGCTGCTGGTTGGGTGGGTAATAGCTAAATTGCTGGAACCCATGGTGCAGTTGTAGGCAGGTACTTAAAACAACCAACCCGCTGCGGCGGCTGGCCGGAGCGGGTTGGAAAGTAAATATTGGAAGTTTATGGCTGAGGATCTAAGCCGACCAGATTGCAGGTTCAGTGCGTAACGGGTAAAAAACGCCCGGCAATTTCCAGTACCCGTTCCACGACGGTCAGGCTGCGCAGAGGCAGATTTTGTGGAGCAGCATGGTCGCCGGCTTCGATATTTTCCTTTAGCATTTCAACTGTATTGGGCGCGGTGATGCCGCTGCAACGAGCGTGCATATTCACGGCCAGGAAAGCGAAAAGGCTGAAAAAAGCGATGGAGAGAAGTAAAGTCTTGGAGGAAAGTAGATTGTTCTTCATGGTCTGCAGTTTTGCGACGGACGAAAGTAAGCCCTTTTTTGAAACAGGGAGTAATTTTCGATCAATTATCTGCTGCAATAGACGATTGGCCAGCAATAAAGGTTGCACGGTGGGCCATATTTTTTCCAGATAATAAAAAATAACCCGGACGGTGTTACACCGCCCGGGTTCGTATCGTCAAACCAAAAATCAATCAATAAGAATTACTGTTTGATACCACCCGTGCTGGCTGGCACCGTCTCTTGCGTAGCCGGAGCCTTTACTTCGCCCTTGATCGTCAGGGTGTGGGTATCGCTGGTTTCGTTGGTAGTCAGGGTCACGGTTTTCGTGAACATACCTACGCGTTGGGTATCATAACGTACTTCGATGACGTTGCTCTCGCCAGGCATAATTGGCTCTTTCGGGTAGGTTGGTACCGTGCAACCGCAGGATCCTTTAGCCGTTTTGATGATCAGTGGCTCATTACCGGTGTTCGTGAATTTGAACTTACGGATAGGGTCACCGCCTTTTTCGATGGTACCGTAGTCGATGGTGGTGATTTCTTTGTCGAAAGACATAACAGCACCATTTGCATTTTGGGCTTTGGCAACGACTGCGCCAACCAATACGAAAGCAAGAATTGCGATAATTTGTTTCATCGGATAAAACCGTTTTGATGAAGAATAAAAAGTGTTGTCTGAATTGATGGGACAAATGTAGGCGGGGGACTACTGGTTGAAAACAGCTGCGCTGTTAACGATGTCCAAACAAACCCTAACCCTTACTGAAAGCGCCCGAGTTTGGCTTTTAGTTTGATTTTCAGGGCATAATCATTAACAATTGCCGGTCAAATACTTCATCGCCCGGCGAAAACCTGCTCGCCGATCCGTTCCAGAAAAGACTTGTCAGCCGTGATAATTTCGGCCTTCCCCTGTAGCTGCTGTTCGAAGCGTAACTCGTTTTTATGGCTGGTACGCAGTCCGTCGGGCAAGGAAACAATGATGGAATACTGCTCGCCTTTGGGCACCAGCGCTTTGGAAATGACCTGCCCGCGCACCGTGCCGAATTCATGGTAGGGGTAGTTGTCAAATTTCAGGATTACCCGCTGGCCGGGCATCACTTTACCGCTGCCGGCAATGGGCAGCGACATACGCCCGATGAGGGTATCGGTCTGCGGCGGCACCACCGTCATCACCTGGTCGCCTTGTTTGACATACTGTTGCTCGCTGAAAAAAGATGCGTTGAGACTGACCTGTCCGTCGATCGGCGCCGTGAGCAGGTAGGTTAATTTCCATTGGTCAATAGCGCCGCGCAGTTTGTTCAAGCTGGTCAGCAGGCGAGTCGAAGTACCGGAAGCATTTTCCTGCTGATTGAACGTAGCATCATTGGCCCCCCGACGCAACGAGGTAATTTCATTCTGCTTGCGGGCAATGTTCTCATCATAGAAATCATGCTGGCGTTCGAGGTCGGCCAGTTTGGTGCGTTCCTTTTCAAAATCCATCCGGGATTCCAGGCCCTGATCGAACAGCGATTTATGCTGGGCATATAATTCCTGGGCCGTAACCATTTGATCGTCAATACGTTTCTGGGAGCGGCGATCCAGTTCAATGCTGTTGATCAGTTGATTGATCTGCTGGTTGGCGGCGCCCACATCGCTGCGGGTAGAGGCTACCCGGTTGGATTTACCGAACTGGAAATTTTCCAGGCTGAGCAGAAACTCGGCGTACTCCGGCTGTAATTCACCGAGTTCAATATTATTCAGCGGGTGGATGTTTTTCAGCGAATCCAGCGGCGCCCGCTGATACGCGGCCACCGCCTGATCGAGCTGAAGCACCACCTGGTAATTGGCCGTACTCTGCAGCACAGCCAGAATAGCGTTCTGTCTGACCGTTTTTTTATCGCCCACCACCAGCTTGGCTATCCGGCCTTCCGTACGGGCGATCACTTCCACCGGGGGAACCGAGGTCGTAACGATGACCTTGGCTTCTACTACGTCCGGATAACGCACGAAAGATGCCGCCGTGATCATCAGGGCAAAACCGGCCAGCACAACGGCCGTACCCCAGCGCACGAGGGAGGCCGGAGGCGTACCCAGGATTTCCTGGACATCCTCGGAGCGGAGTTCGACGTATTCTCTTTCTATCATGGGGGCGTTTTTGCAAAAATAGCGGTAATATGTTAAAGCGAATAACTGATTTACTGCAGGAATAGTTCGACGTTTGCTAACGTTATCTATCAACTTGAAACCCCGGACGGCACGAACTTGGTATAACTAAAATATGATTTCGACAGAAAAAATGCTGCTATTCCTGGCGTTCGCGCTCAGCGCTGCCAACGCCGCCGGTCAAAAGATCGAAATATTTGCCAATCAGGTCAACGGACTGGAAAAGAAACTGGTCATCAATGGCACCTTTGGCAAGTCCACCAACACCAGTACTATACCCGTAATTAACCGCAGCCAGCAGACGTTGCGGGTATTTGCCCGCCCCCACGTAGATGACGATGCGTTGTATTTCATGGACAAGGATGGTAAGACCAGCCTGGACTATTCGCTCGAACTAAAGCCCGGCATGAGTGGCGTTTTATCTGTGTTCGGTTTTTTGAACAAAGGCCAGGCCCGCAGTTGCAGCGGTTATCTCGCCCTGGCCGTCACCGCGTTGAAAAAGGATGGCTCGAAAGGGGAAACGCGCACCTTGAAACTACCAGTTAACCTAAATTTTAAGGCGCCCGGGTCCATTATTGCCCAAAAGCCCGCTTCCCGCATCGAAAATAACCGCACGAATGAGGGCGCAGGCAAGCCAAAAGAAAAAATGAAATCCGGCAAACCCCAGCGATACGACGTGGTTATGTATCAGGGGCTGCCCATGCGCCGAAACCTGAGCGAACTGCCGCTGCGCATTTATTCTGACGACAATAACACAGGCGACACGGCTGCACAATATGCGGCGGTGGTGGAACGGGTCGTGGCGATTTGGAACAAGGTGGGGCGGGAAAGCCCGCTCAATCTCGACTTCTTCAAAATCGTGCTAAAGGCCAGTCAGGCCGATATCCGGCTCGATTGGACCGGCCGACATTTGCTGCCCGGCGCGCAGGGCACCGCCTATCCATCCGATGGATTGGTCGGCATGCGACCGCTGGCACGGTACCAGGGGCTTGGGCGGGCCGGCGAAACCTTATTGCAGGAGCTTTGTCACATGCTGGGAGTGGCCCATTCCGAGGTCTCGGATGATATTATGTTTCACCGCGCCCGCGCTTACACGTATAGTCTGGACAAACTCGGTGTAACGGTCCGCGACAAACAAATGCTGATCTGGCTGTATAGTCAACAGAAGTACGTGCCTATCGGGCAGTAGAAATGGTCGGTTTGGCGGCTTCATGCTCCAGATGTGCGGCCAGCATGTCGCGCACCGTCGTCCAGGCAGGATGGGCATATCGGTCATTATCCAGCTGCGTCAATTGCGCGCGTTCGTCCAGCATATCCCGCATATACTGCATTCCCTGCCAGGCTGGATAGAGTTCATTTTTGTCGCCCGGCGCCAGCGTACGCGTCACCCGGATCAGGATACTGAGTAAACCCAGACCGCCGGGACGGAGCAGGCTGAACTTGTTACCGGTCAGTTCCGTCGCCATAGCAGCGAGTTCCGGGGCATTGGGCTGGTCGCCGGCAATGCGCAGATAGCGCGGGGTGCTGTCATCCATGGCTGCCTGGGCCGTGAAGGCGGCCGTATCGTCCATCGAGGTGAAATACAGGCGTTGCGCCGGGTTTCCCCAGGCCAGTATCCGTTTTATTTTGAGCAGGATAAGCGGCATGTCACCCGTGGTCAACTCCGTAAAAGCGCCGTTGAAAATCGTGGTGGCGGCAATCGGGGCCTGCTCCAGATAGGTATGGAATTCGCGCCTTAAATCCAGGTTGCGGTTTCTTCCGGCGGGCAGGCCAGTAAAGTCCATCGAAAAATCGGAGGGGATGAAGCGCGGTACACCCGCCTGAACAGCCGCATCCAGCAGGACCTTTTGCACGTCAATAATGACTTCGCGTAGACCCGACAAAACGGAGACCACACAGGAGGCGCCGGTGCAGACTTTCGCTACTTCTTCCACCTGCAGCATGTTTACCGGATAGACCACGACGCCGAGTTTTTCCAGTTCTTTTATTTTTTCCGGGTCGGTACCAGCGCGCACGCAGGCCCGCACGTCGGCGCCGTTTTGCAGTAAGGCCTTCACGATCCGTGCGCCCAGGTTACCTGTGGCGCCGGCGACGACTATTATTTTTTGCATGATGGAGATTTGAATGGTTGATTTACGGGGAGAAAAGAAGTGACACTTTTCAAAAAAGTGTCACTTCTTTTCTCCCCGTAAATCAACCGGGTTTATGCACATGGATCGATTGTCCGACCAGCTTCCACTGCCCGTTGATCTTTTCCAGCAAACGCAGTTCCTGGGAATAGGTTTTAGCGCCGTCTTTCGAGATCGAAACTTCCTGGTGGCTCACCCAGGCGTTATCGGCGTGGATGCTCATTTTATAATCGCTGTTACTGGAGGAACCGCCATCGCCCATGCTGGTGGCCGGATCGACCATGGCTGCCGGCGGAATATCCAGTACCGTCCCGTCGCCGGTGGAGATCAGGATTTTGCTGTACGGTTGAATATGCCAGCAATCGGCATGGCCCTGGAAGTCGCCGGCCCGCCAGGTAGCGGATTCTTTTTCCAGGACTTGAATGATGGCGGTGGATTCGTCCATGTGGGATTGGCAACTGTTGAGAAGTGTAAAAATTAACAGGCTAGAAAGTAAAATGAATTTCATTTTGCAGGATATTTAAATGCGGTAAAAGAGCGATTTTTTCATGGTTCGGCCTCTGCTGATTACCGGCCACCTCCCGGCCAAGCCTGTCGCATCGGCAGCTTTTAGGGGATGATTGAGCTGATCAAAATCATTTATCCCGTAAAGAATAGCTCAAAATTAAAACCCGAAAACGCTCTTATTCTCCTGAATAAATTGCGCAAATGTTTTAGGCTCACTACCGGAAATTATTTTTACCCAATCCGTATTAACGGGTTCCTTCTGAAACCTGGGAAAATAATGAAGCATGATCATGACAAAAATCAGCATTACGGGCATCTTTTCTTTTCGTTTAACCAGATAAAACCGGAGTAAATCAGGGGAAATAAACTGTATGGGTTTATTTAATCCACTACTCAACATAAGCGCCATTTGGGTAAAAGTTAATAGCTCCCCATTGGTTAAATCGTAACTTTTATCGACATGCAAATCTGGCTCCGTCAAAATTTTGGCCGCTACTTTACCAATATCGTCCACGTCTATGATGGTAAATTTCGCCTTGCCTGCCGGTAGAAATATTTGAAGCTTCGTTACGATGTATTTCTTTAAAGTAGTGGTAAAATTTTGCATAAAATAAGCCGGTCTTAGAAAAGTATAGGCCAGTTTGCTTTCCAGAATTAGTTTTTCAATTTTATGGTGGGGTATTATCCGGCTGTTTTCAACTCCCTGGACCGATAAAAAAATGATGTGCTTTACATTTGAATTTACCGCCTCCGCTATTAAAGGTTTAAAATATTTTGGAACATCGGCCAGTTGTGGCGGACGAAGTAAAAAAACGAGGTCCATGCCCTGTAGTGCCGGTAGAAAGGTGGATACGTCTTCAAAGTCGAAACGAACCGTGGTCACCTTAAATGCTTTCAGTTTAGCGGTGTCTGCTTTTATACTTCTTACGCCGGCGATGACTTGTACAGGGGCCTGCAATTCCTGGAGCGCTTTAAGAACGGACAGGCCTACATTTCCAGTAGCGCCGGTTACTAATATTTTCATTATTGCGATTTCTATTACTCAGCTCAAAATAAAATCTGCCGCTTTTGCTGCGTGTAAATAGGTGGTGTCAAATAAAGGTAAATCGAAATCACCCGGCTTAATCAGCATGGGTAATTCGGTACAGGCCAGGATGACGCCGTCTATTCCCTGCGCCTTCAACTGCGCCATTTCATGCAGGAAAAGCGCTTTCGTACTGTCCTGAAAAATGCCCCTGGTCAGCTCCTCGGCTATGGCCTTGTGTATTTGCACACGGGCCTCGTCCCCCGGCGTTTGGGTGCGGATCTGGTATTTATCGTTCAATCGCCCTTTAATAAAGTCATCCTCCATCACCTGTTTGGTACCTAGCAGGGCCAGGTTGCTGCGGCCGGCCTTCCTGGCTGCTTCAGCCGTAGCATCCGCAATATGGATGATCGGAATGTCGAGCTGTGGTTCTACAAACGGGCAAACCTTATGTGGTGAGTTCGCGCAGATCAGGATCGCTTCCGCGCCGGCGCGTTGCAGCATCAGGGCAATTTCCAGATAGGATTGCCTGATTTCTTCCCAGTCATTGCGGCGCATGAGATCCACGTTCAGGCTGTAGAGCAGCAGCGGCGGATTTTTCGGCGGTGTACCCAGCCGTGCCTCGACTAACTGATTAATATAGCGGTAGTACTCAATGGTAGAGTGCCACGACGTACCGCCGATCATGCCCAGAAGCTTCATATTATACCAACTTGCTTCTTAATGAAACCCTTAAAATTACTATACCCATTATAGTCATTCCTATTATAATCAGAATTTCGTTTTTGATATTATAAGCGCGGCCTACTTGCTTGAATAGCAGAGTTAGCGAGGTAATTACTATAGCTATAGTCAATAGCGATTTCCAGTTTGTTTGTTTCATAATGGGTATTCCACGTTTTATTCTGAGGAAGCGTTGTAGGAGCCGGACAAGGTAATAAGGCTAAGTCAATTGTGTGCTTTTGTAAAAAAATTAATCCGCCAAGTTTGCAATGTCGCCGCTTGGACCACCGGCCTGCATACCTGCCCGCTATGGCGGGGGCATTCCTGAACGAGGGCAAGCATCGAATAACCGTTCAACGACAGCCAAAAACAGCCTCTTTATCCCCTGCTCTAAACTGCTGATCGAATTTTTTCCGCGTTTGCCTTCAATTCGCATTCTTTTGCGCCACTAATACACACCCAATTTTATAACAGCCACTTTCCTAATTCACACGCAATAACAATGAAAAAAACGCTCTTTTTTGCCGCACTTCTGCTGGGTTTCAGCGCATTTGCCCAGGCCCAAAATGCCGAGGAAATCGTCGCCAAACACCTGGCCGCCACCGGCGCCGACCACTGGACCAAGATTAACACGGTAAAGATGGAGGCTAAAATCTCTGCCGAAGCCGCTGCAGGCATGAATATCCTGTGGACCATGACCGCTTCGCGCGACAAGGCCGCCCGTATGGACGTAGAAGTGATGAACATGAGCCAGACCAGCGTCATCAATGGCGACAAAGGCTGGAGCACCAATCCTTTTGCCGGTAAAGCTGACCCCGAACCCATGACGGCCGATGAGGTCGATGCCATGAAAGATTTGACCGATATTGACGGCACTTTGGTCGGTTATAAGGAAAAAGGCTACAAGCTGGAGTACGTCGGCACAGAAGATGTGGATGGCACGGAAGCCCTCAAAGTGAAGGTAACCAAGCCAAAGAAAACGGAGTACTCCTTTTTCGATCCGTCCAATTATTACGAAATAAAAAGAATGGACGTTGAAGAAGTAGACGGTAAAACCATAGAAAATACGGTACTGTATTCCAATTTCCAAACACAGGAAGGTATTGTTATTCCCTTCACTATGCAACAAGGCGGCGGGAGCATGGGCAATGCGACCATTACGCTCACGAAAGTGACTTTCAACCCACCCGTGGACAACGAGATTTTTGAAATGCCGAAAAAATAAGCAAGCCTAGTTTTATTTCAATTGAATGTCGGAGGCGCGGAGTTTTTCTGCGCCTCCGCTATTTTTAAATCGAAGTCAATATAATGAAAATGAAACAATTTTTATTTCTCCTTCCCATCTTTCTAAGTCTGGCATCGGCCTACGGCCAAACTAAAATCTCTTCCGCCACCTTTGGCGCCGTGGAAGCCCGCAGCATCGGGCCGGCAGTCATGGGCGGACGTATTACAGCCATTGAAGGCGTAAACACCAGCCCCAAAATCCTCTATGTCGGTACGGCGGGCGGTGGCATCTGGAAATCCACGACGGCCGGGATGACCTTCGAGCCCATTTTTGACAAATACCCGCAGAGCATCGGTTGCCTGGCCATCGATCAGAACAAGCCCGATAACATCTGGGTGGGCACCGGGGAAAGCAACATGCGCAACAGCGTCGCCGTCGGTCTCGGGATTTATAAATCCACCGATGCCGGCCGTAACTGGACCCGCATGGGCCTCGAAAATTCGGAACATATTTCCAAGATCGTCCTGCACCCCGCTGACCCGAACACCCTCTACGTCGCCGTGCCCGGCAAACTCTGGAGCGATAGCCCCGACCGTGGCCTGTACAAGACGACTGATGGCGGCAAAACCTGGGTAAAAATCCTGTATACCGATGAAAAAACGGGCTGTGCCGACATTGTCATGGACCCGCGTAATCCGGATGTGCTGTTCGCGTCCATGTGGCAATTTCGCCGCACGCCGTATTCCTTCATGTCCGGCGGCCCGGGCAGCGCGCTGTATAAAAGTACCGATGGCGGCAAGAACTGGCGTAAGATCACGAATGGCCTCCCGACCACGGAATTTGGCCGCATTGCCCTCGCCATCGCGCCCAGTGCAGCCGACAACATGCTGGCGATTGTGGAAAGCGAAAAAACCAGCCTGATGATCTCCGCGGATGGCGGCGAAACCTGGAAGTACCAGAGCGCTACCAATAATGTCACCGCCCGGCCCTTCTATTTCAGTACGCTGGTCATCGATCCCAAAGACCCTAAACGCGTTTATCGCCCCGCCTTTTCGCTCTCGATCAGTACGGATGGCGGCTACTCCTTCAGCGATGCCTCCAACGATGGCGGCTGGGTCCACTCCGATCATCACGCACTTTGGATCAACCCCAACACGACCAGCCACATGTACCTGGGCACCGACGGTGGCGTTTATATGAGCCTCGATCAGGGGGTGACCTGGTTGCACCTGAACACCCTCCCCGTGTCGCAGTTCTACCACGTGCAGGTGGACGATAAAATACCCTACCGTGTCTATGGCGGTTTGCAGGATAATGGCTCCTGGCGGGCCCCGTCGCAAAGCACCGGCGGCATTGAAAACCGCGACTGGGATAACGTGGGTGGTGGCGACGGCTTCTGGGTACAACCCGATGCGGGCGATCCCGACATCGTGTATAGCGAGAGTCAGGGCGGCTATATTTCCAAGATCAATACGCGCACCAACCAGTCGCAATACATTCAGCCTCAGGCGGCTAAGGGCGATGCCAAATATCGCTGGAATTGGAATACGCCTATCGTAAAGGGTCTGAAAAATCCAAAAACGCTCTATATGGGCGCACAGTTTTTATTCAAATCCGACGACCGGGGTTATTCCTGGCAACGCATTTCTCCGGATCTGACCACCAACGACTCCCTCAAGCAAAAACAGGCAGAAAGCGGCGGCGTAACGGTGGATAATACCAGTGCCGAGAACCACTGCACGATTTTCAGCATCGCCCCTTCGCCGCTGGATGCCAACGTGATTTATGTGGGCACCGATGACGGTAATATTCAGGTAACGCGCGATGGCGGCAAGAACTGGGCACTTATTTCCAAAAACATACCGGGAATTCCGGCCGGTACATGGGTGAGCCGGGTGACGCCCAGCCGTTTCGATGCCAACGTGGTGTATGCGACTTTCGATAATCACGGCTACGGCGATCTTCGCACCTATGCGGCTAAAACTGCAGACGGCGGCAAGACCTGGACGTCCATCAGCACGGATAAGGTGCTGCAGGGCTATGCGCACGTGATCATAGAGGACCTGGAAAACCGTAATCTGTTGTTTCTCGGTACGGAATTCGGCCTGTACATCAGCAACGACGGGGGGCAGAATTGGGTACTCTACAAAGCCAAATTACCCGAATACGTAGCGGTACGCGATATGGTGATCGATGCCAAAACCAATGATTTGATCCTGGCGACCCATGGCCGTGGCATTTTCATCATCGATGATATTTCGCCGATGCGCCGGCTGACGACCGATCTTTTACAAAAAGACGTTGCCCTGCTGCCTACGCGTCCGGTGGCGGTCACGAGCGGCCATTACGGATCGGCATTTCCCAGCACCAATTCCTATGCCGGGCCAAATTCCACGGAAAATGCGGTGGTGCAATACTATTTGAAAGATCGTCTCAATACCGGCGATGTGACCATAGAAATACTGGATGCAAACGGCAAAGTCATGGCGACCATGCCCGGCACTAAACGCAAGGGGGTCAATTTCGTGCGCTGGGATATGCGCATGCCGCCGCCCAAGGCCGCCAACGGCGTAATGGTGCAGGGCGAGCCGGGTGTCTATGCCGGTTTTGTCGGACGTATGGTGTTGCCCGGCACCTATAAAGTACGGGTGAAAGCCGGCGATTTTACGGATGAGGGGACGCTCACGCTCACATCCGATCCACTACAGCCAACCCTGGATTACCCGAAACGCCGTGCGCTATCCGACGATCTTTTCAACCTGGTGGAGCAACTTGGCCTGCTCGAAACGCAGGTACGCAACCTGAAAGACAGCACCGACCAACGCCTGGCCGCTACGACCGACAAAAAACTGATCGCCAGCCTGCGTCAGTATAGCGCCAAACTCGATGCCTTCCGTAAAACGCTGACCGAGACCATCGAGTCGAAAGGTATTACCGGGGAGAAGCAGCTCCGTGCCCGGATTGGCGCCCTGTACCTCTTTACAGAAATTTCCGACGAATTGCCCACCGCTTCGGTGATGGAAGGCGCCGGGGTGCAGCGGGGCGAACTGCTACAGGCACACGCGCAAGCCGAGGTGATTTTCAAAAAAGACCTCGCTGCGCTCAATGCTACGCTCAAGAAAGCGAAACTCCGCCCACTCACGGTCATCGACCGCGCCGAGTGGCTGCGGCAGGCGGATAAGAACGCGCCGGTCGCCTTACCTGAAAAACCGTGGGATTTTTTTGAGCGGGACTAGGGTAGGGGTGATATTTTGTTTTATGTATTCGGATAGGAGCAGGATGTGAATTCCTGCTCCTATGTACGGCCAGTTCTTTTTTATTTTTCTGCGTATCAGTCGGTAATTACTAATTTATGTGTTGTGATTACTTTATTGTTTTGTGTCAAACGCAGAAAGTATATTCCAGCAGTTAAATTGTCACGTTGTACAGTAATGGTCTGCCCTGAAATGTTTTTTATTTGTTTTACAATTTGTCCGTATAAGTTGTAAACATCTAAGGCTGCATCATTAAAAACGCCGGTTGTTTTTAACGTTGTTAAAGACGAGAATGGATTTGGAAAAACCGAAACAATTCTTTCATTCGAAACAATCGATTTAATGCCGGTAATTGAGCTTTCTCCAATAAAAGTTGTAACGCTCTTAGGTGATAGTGTTGCTATAAAGGTTGTATCATTGACCGTAATTGTAGGCAGGGTTGCCCAGTTTTCTGTTTGGCTTGTCCTGGTTACTTTTACCGAGTCCATAAAATCGGCGCTATTAAATTGTACGGTAGTGGGTGCATTTGCATTGTTAATTGCCACAAAAATTATTTTTGACTGGTCGGCATAGGCAGTAACTTTTATGGATTGGTCGGAAGACATTGCTTGAATTCGCTTTGCTCCTTGTTTTACGAATTTAGTATACTGCCCCATGAAAAAATAACTCTTCGTTAAAGTATATCCTATATATTGTGGCCCACTGTTTTGAATAGTAATATAATTATAGTCGGTACTCCCTAAGAATCCACTCAGGTAGTCCACAGCGCTGACGTTATAATTGGCAATTAAGTCGTGGGTCATCAACATCCAATCAAAGGGTGTTCCGTTCAACCCAGCGGTCGGCATAGAGCCTACAGAAAATTCGGTCATCCAAAGAGGCAGGTTATATTGCGTGCTCAGTGCTTGCATTTGTGAAACGCTTGAAATAGGTTCATCGTAAAGATGAGTGGCTAAGGCGCCTATATATTTGCGAGCTGTCGTGTCTGCCAATATGATTGTGCTGCGTAATGCGGCATCCGTACTTCGAACGTCATCGGCAGTGACGATCAGGGTGTTGAAGTTTTCAAGTCTCATTTTTGGGCCGAGCACTTTAATAGCGTCTCTAATCCATTCACCAGACCAGATTCCAGACCTTACGTATCCCGGCTCATTGACAATAGACCAATAGGGTATTTCTAACCCTTGGCTGCGCCATCTTCGCAGAATGGCCATCACCCATTCTGCGTATTCAGTTGCAGAAGTATTATCATCCATCCAGGGTTCGAGCCATACAGGCGATATGAAATAGGTGGTAAGACCACGGGGAATAGCGCGTTGCACATAGTCTATCTGTGCATCATTTCGTAATCCGTCAAAATTAAACAGCGTTAAATCGGTCACATTGGGATCGTTATTGTCATTGACCGGCTCAATTAATCCAAGTATCATAGGGCGCACTCTATTGAGGCCGAGGTTGGTATGCAGTTGGTCAAGAAGTTCGTTTTGTTGATCGGTCGTCATCACCAGGGCCCCTGCGGGCATGGCTGATGTATCGCGATCATTACCCCCGGTTAAGTGTGGATCGCTGAAGTAACGTTGGGAATATCCAAAACCATCCATTGTTTGAAAGGTCGTTTTGGAGTTTATACTTACGGTTACGTTTTGTGCTGGCAGGCCAATAGCGGCGAGCAAAATGATGGTAAGTAATTTTATTTTCATTGTATTTTTTTCGTGTGCATAAACCACTTCAACTTGCATATAGTACAGAGTCAAGCTTACATAAAGATGCCTGTAAGGTATAAAACCTTATAGGCATCTTTATGTACTCAGAACAGCGGAGTTATCCGAGTTTTCAGCGAACTAAAAACGCCGGTTTTCGGGCTGGAAAAATCTGGGATGACCCCGGTTAGTCCTCAATCCTCATTCGCCGGGCGTGGAAACTTCAACCACACATCATCGCCGGCGCGATCGATCGGGAGCGTGCCCAGCCGGTCGTAGCGCCGCATATCCACCCAACGGTGCCCTTCCCCGAAAAGAGAATAACGACGCTGCCGGAGCATTTCATCAATCAGGTCGCCGGAGGAATTGCTGCCTGTATAATCTGGCAGGTTGGCGGCATTTCGGATACGGTTCAGCGCGATGATTGCTTCGGCCGGTTTATTCAATCGTATGTTGGCTTCTGCATAAATCAGGATCAGTTCTTCATTGCGAATAATCGGAATCGGCGAAGCGTTTGTAGCGTACACCGCCAGGTCATAATTGCTCGACAGGCCATCCTGAAACTCTACTTCGTTGCGCAGGGCTGCTTTGCTCAACCGGTTATCACCTGCTTCGGCATCACTGACAAAGGAAGGTTGTACCACGCGGGATTCGCCTTTTGCGCCGGCCGGATACCACTGCGGGTTCAAGGCATCGCCACCTGCGGTAGAATAAGTATGGAAAACACCGGTATTCAGATCCCCGTTCAGATCGAAAAATGAATTAGACAAAGCCGTCAGGGCTGCATCCCAGTTTTCATTATACAAATTTACCCGGGCAGCAATTGCGCGATTCACTTTTGCAAAATTGTCAGGCGTGTCGAAACCGGTAAAACCGCTACCCAGACGGAATGGGAAGGCGCTGCCACCGGCATTCAATTGCGTAAGGCCTTCATCCAGGAGCAATGCGATCGCGCGCAAGGCCGCTTTATGATCGCCCTCGCCGACAAACGGCCCGAGGTTGTCCGGGTTGGCTACATCGATGCGAATACCATTGTCGTATTGTTGCACCCACACCAGCAGCAACTGGTAGGCTTTGATGGTATTCGCATATCCTTTGGTTGCATTTCTCAGCGCATCACTGGAAATCGAGGTCGATTTTTCCACCGCCTCAATCAGGATATTCGCATTTTTTACGGTGCGATAACGCCCGATATAAGGATTGGTGGTGTAGAACGTGTTGTTGTCGAGTATTGCGCCGCCTTTACCCAGCAGATCGGAAGTGAAGCGGGGATCGGAAGTGGAAAAACGGTAGATTTCACGCCCGATAGCGCCTACGCCATCATAATAATTACTGAGATTTAGGCGCATACCGCCTTCAATACCGGTAACCAGGTTTTGAATTTCGCTCAAAGAAGCGTTTTGCGTAATAGCCCCGACACTGGGGTTATTCGGATCTTCAATCTCTTCAATATCACAAGCTGCAAATCCGATTGCCAGAAGCATGGGCAGTATGATTTTTGAAATATTTCGCCGTATCATATTTTATTTTTTTGAAAATGAATGACAGTTGTTTGCTATTAACGAAACATCCTTAAAAAGATGCTCCGATGGTGAAAAAGAAACTTTTCGCCGAAGGGAATGGCGTGACCTCTACGTTGGAAGAGATGGCGCTGGTGCCGAAATTGGACACTTCCGGGTCGTAACTACTGTACTTGAAAAAATTGAGCAGATTGCGCGCAGAAATACCTGCACGGAACATCGCTTTGTCTTTGAACCAACTGGAGGGCAGGTCGTAGCTAAGCCCAAGTTCGCGCAAACGCAGATATCCGGCGTCTTCGACCCAGGACTGGGCGGAAACACCCAACTGCGACAGACGATAGGGACCATTTGCCAGCGTATTGGTTGGATCAATTCCTTTATTGTCGTAGTCTGCACTGGTGCCAAAAATATCAGACAGCAGGGTACTCAGGTTGACGTTTTCACCGCCTTTTTTCCAGTGGAACAGGAAGTTCAACTGTACATGCTTGTATCGAATCGCATTGTTGAACGACATTTGGAAATCAGGCTCGGCGTTGCCGAATACGCGCAGGCCATTTTCGCCCGGGCTGGGGTCGATCCCCACTAATTGGGTTGGTGACTGCCCCTGTTCGATACGATAAGTACCCAAAGAAGCGCCAAAAGCGCCCAGGTTAAAAGCCGGCACATCTAAACGGCTGATCAGGGCGGTATTGCGCCAGAAACTCAGGCGTGTATTCCAGGTCAGATGCTTTTCCCGAACCGGCGTAGCATCGACTGCAATCTCGAAACCTTTGTTTTCCAGGTCGGCGGCATTCTGCCAGGCATTCGAGAAACCGGTAGCATTGGGGGTGTTCACCAATAAAATCAGGTCCTTAATATTCTTGGTGTAATAAGTGAATTCCACGTTGACTTTACTGTCGAACAAGCCGATGTCAAGGCCGGTCTCGATTTCTGTCTGCCGTTCCGGGCCGATGGTGGTGTTGCCCAGCGTAGAACCGATCAGGGATCCTGTACCGCCGTCTATAATAATCGGCGTGAGTGGCGTATAAGTGGCGCCAAACGGGCCGAAGTTGCCGGACTGACCAAATGCGGCACGGAATTTCAACTGATTGACGGATTTTCCCAGGCTTGTTATTTCATGCACATTGAAGGCAACCGACGCTTTAGGATAGTAGTACAACTTGTTGGGGTCGCCATTCCGGCTCGATTTATCACCGCGTATGCCGACAGTGGCAATCACAATGTCTTTAAAATTAGCCTCTTCCTGGGCAAAGAAACCCTTGTCAACCTGTTTCAGTCGATTTTGATTGACCTGTATAGAGCCGGCCTGATTCAGGTTGGTTTGCGCCCCGATGAGTTGGGTGGCAATGGCATTGGTATAATCCTGGTTAAGATTTTCCTGGGTAATACCGGCCTGCGTACGGAAGGAAAGGTTGTTTTCCAGTGTATAGGTATGCACTAAGAAGGCTGCGATATTGGAACCCTGGCTGACAGCCACGCTGCGGATCGACGCGCCATTGGTGCCGTTCCCGTCCTTTTGAAACTGTAACTCCCGGGGGAATATGGAACGGGTTTCGAGCGTATACTGATCCACGCCGCCGCGGACAATCAGATTCAGGCCATTGCGCTCGTTATTCCACAGGCGGAAAGTACCGATACCGCCGCCCAGAATGCGGTTTACCTTTTCGTTGTTCGTGACCAGGTCGCGGGTTTGCAGAAAGTTGGAAGGCGCGAAGCCATTATTGGGATAATTGCCCTTTTCATCGGGGAAAAGATTGGCCCAGGATGGGGTGGAAACGTACGAAACCCCCAGCGTAGTGGAAGTATTGTCATTATTGAAAAAACCGCGATCTGCAGTCGAGGTCACATAATTCATACTCATTTGCAGATCCGCCCAGGAGAATACCTTGGAATCGAGGTTCAGGCGCACCGATGTTTTGTCGTACCCGGTATTTTTAACGATGCCATCTTCCGATTTGCGGGTAATGCCGGCGAAGTAACCAAATTTCTCGGAACCGCCATTCAGCGCCAGTCGGGTGGTGCTCAACAATCCTTTTTCACCGTATAATTCGTCTTCATAGTTGTAAATTTTACCGCTCTGTACCGCTTGCTGATAATTGGGTACCTGGGCCGCACCGAAAGAGGCCTCCACCTTGGCCTCATCCCATTGGCGAACGCCTAATTTACGTAATTGCTGCTGAAAACCAATCGATTGTGAAAAATTTACGCCAACATTACCATTGCGACTACCGCGTTTGGTGGTGACAATCACCACCCCGGCTGCCGCGCGCGATCCATAAATGGCGGCTGCGGAAGCGCCTTTCAGTACTTCAATCCGGTCAATGTCTTCCGGGTCGAGGTCGGCGACCCGGTTCGAGGGATTGTCCTGGTTGGAGTTGCTTCCTTGTCCGGCAGCCTGGGAGATAAAGTTCACATTGGCCGCAAAAGAGGAGTTGTCGTAATACACCCCGTCTACAATGTACAGCGGCTGTGAATTACCGTTCAGGGTAGTAATACCGCGTAGTTTGACGGTTGTGCCGCCCCCTGGCGCTCCAGAGTTGGAGATAATATTGACCCCGGTGAGTTTACCATAGAGTGCCCCGTCCATCGAGGACTGCACGGTGGTTCCGACCAGTTCGCTGCTGGTAATGGAAGATACGGCATTGGCGAGGTTGGCCCGTTTCACGTTGGTCGCCAGGCCGGAAATGACCACCTCATTGAGTCCGGCAAAGTCATCGTCCAAGACGACATCCACCCGGGGACTGGAATTTACAGCCTCCACCGTCATTGTTTTATAACCGGTGTAGAAAATGGACAGTCGTGCTTGTGTTCCAGGCACCTGTATTTTATAGTCGCCGTTATTATCCGAAGTCGTGCCCATTTGGGTGCCGACTACAACAATGGTAGCGCCTGGCAAGCCTTCCCCATTGGTATCTGTGACTCGTCCGGAGACCATAAATTGCGCCAGGAGGAACTGAGCGCTTCCCAGCAAGAGGAGGGTTAGCCCGAGTTGTCGGGCCAAAATTTTGTACTTCATAGCAGTTAGTTTTGAATTAGTAATTGATTATAAGAAAACCGAACAAATAATTTGGCAATGATGCCTTATCGCCAAACAACAATTTGTCGACAGGCAAACTTAAAATGCTTTTCTTAAAATCGGGACGTTTTTTGCAAAAAATTAATTATTGATATTATTTTATAATAAATCCAGATAGCGTCTTTTCCAGGAAGGGTAATGGTTGATAGTCGTTGATGAAGTTTATAGAAAAGGTTGATAATCAGCATGCTGAATAAGTTTCATCACTCATTTTTCGGCACTATAGGCAGCGCAAATTGGTTTTGAATAAACCCGGATTCAAGTGCCAAGTGACCGGGGGTTACTATTTAGAAACTGTTTTAAAACCCCTTACGGGCGTAAAGCCATGCCTTTTGTCGCTATATTTTTTTTAATTTTTAGCGAATAGGCTCGGCTATGGACTAAAAATTAAAATTCATCTATCCCCAAAATTCATGACTTTCCACCGCGTGCGGGGTTTTAAAACAGTTTCTTAGCAAACTCGTGGCGGCAAACGGCGACTTGTTAGCAGCCGTTTGTTATGTAAGTCCCAATTTTTCAATTTTGTTACCAACTGTTATTTCCTTCATCTCTAATTCTAAGTCAGAAAAACTTTCTTTTTGTACGGACTTGACAAATTTACCTTTACTCAACAGGTGTATTTCGTCACAAGTTTCCCCTAAAGTTGAGAAAATATGTGATGAAATGATAACGGTTTTATTAAGGGCTCTTAGTTTATGAATGATTTCTGTAATGATAATATTGCTATGGATGTCCACTCCGTTAGATGGTTCGTCAAGTATGAAACATTCATTACCTTGCAGAAGAATAGCGGTGAGAGCTAATTTCTTTTTCATTCCGGTGGAATATACTGATGCGTATTTATTTAAAGGCAAATCAAAAATATTCCTGTTTTCTATGTCTGATATTTTTATGTTTCTTGCAGTGCATAGTAACCGAATATATTCTGCTCCCGTAATTTTTTGAAAAAAATAGGGTTCTGTAAGTAATAAGCCAAGATGGTTTTTAAGTGGGTTTAGGTCTGAGTTTATTTCGCCTTCGTAATTTTCCAGTCCGGCAATACATCGGAAAAGAGTTGATTTACCTGCTCCGTTTTCTCCCACAATGCCATATACTTTCCCTTTATCAAATCTTATGTTGATATTTTTCAGAACTTCATTTGTTCCATATTTCTTAGATAAATCTCGGATTTCTATCATTTCAATAAACGGCTCAGACGGTTTTCTGATTTCAAAAAAAGATAAGGTATTAAAACGGTAAGCAATGGCGGAAACCAAATGCAAAAAGCGAAAAGAACACTTTGAGGTATGTTCAGCTCATAAGGGTAAGCGGCATATTTGCTAACAATCATACAAACCAGAAATGCCCAACCAACCAAAAAGAAAAGCAGCAGTATACCTATATTTTGATGAAAATAAATTGCAATAATTAAAGCTATCGGAAAAGCGAGGGAAGAAGAAAATAGCAGTGCCGTTTTTATCTTCTTAATCAGAAACATTTTAGCATTTAGGTTGTATATCCAGACATAATACTCATTTTCTGGTTTTGTATAATAACTTAATGTAATTACAAATACAAGCAGCATTGCAAATACTCCAAGGTTGAAATTGTCTACCGAAACAGCGGTAAACGTTAATGCGTAAGCTGCTAAAATCAGATAAAAAGTATTTCTGAACCCTGTTGTAAATTCAAATGGTTTTTTTGAGAATGGTGTAGGGATGGTGAAATTAAATGTTGTGCGAAAATTAACAATAGCCAACATAGTTGTCAGTATCAGTAGAATAAGTGTAGAAACAAACAATTGTTTATAAGTCAGAAAAATAAGGAAAGGGGATGTTAAGATGAGGTTTTCTATAATTCTTATTTTTTTCACTTTTCTACCTCCAAAACAAAGTTCTAAAAATTCGGTTCTTCTGGATTCAGAAAGTTTCCCTATAATTGTCAATGCACAAAGTGAATAAATGTATTCTGCAAATTCAGTCTTATAAAATAAGTAAACTGAAAGTCCAATAAATCCAAGTGTCAAAATGATATATGCAAGTAGCGGTTCAAAGCCTGTGTCTTTAAACCTTCGGTTTATCATTCTGTATTGAAGTCTAAAATACTCTTTCACTTTTTTATTTTGTGGTGTCGTCCTACAATGGCTGCTAACGTGATAATATGCGAGCCTCGCACATCTAACGCGCTTTTACTTAGACGAACATAACCGCAAGCCTGTTACAGGTAGCAGACGAGGGCCTGCTGCAATGGAAGGCGTGTTTCATCCTGGCTGGTGGTTTGAAATCATCAGGCAAGGTAATGGCTGCAACGCAGAAGGAGCACTATTTTGCGGGATTAAATTACAACTACCGCACAATATGTGCTATACTATTAATTACAAGTACAAAACGCATCGGTCAAGGCAGTCGCCTGCACGAGGATACTGCCGGAAGGCGGCGATTGCGGGACACAAATAGAAACTGCACCGGTCGTAGTGCTAAATGTCTGCGTAAAACTGCCCAATCCACTGCCTGCATAGGTGGCTTCCGCGGTGAGCGTAAAGGGCGGCGTACCCGTAAAACTGGTGGTTAGGGTCTCACATTGGCCACTACAAAGTTGGCTGACCGGGCTGGTGAACATGATCGTAGGCCGAGGCCGCCACGTCACAGCGACTAAATTGGAAATGTCAAAACAGGGATCGGATAGATTCACGTTGCCATTCAGATTATCGCCGGCCATAGTGGCCACGTAATAGGTTTGTCCCGGTACATAACTGGGATTGTACGGTATGGTCGCGGTCGTACTGACCGCCAGAAGACTACCCGTCGGGTTGGCCAAATTACTAAACAGGATATATCGTAGCAAGTCGTTGCCATCAAGCACCGCATTATTATTGAAAGGCACCGTGATGGCAGTGTTCACACAAGCCTCGAGGGGGGAGGGGAGTAAAGAACCCGCATCAGTAATACAGGTACCACAACTGTAAGAAAAGGAGTAGCCCGCTGGCGTACCCGCTCCACCCGCTGTGAGTGTCGTACCACTACACTTTTGTGTCCAGGTCTGGGTGTTTACATCGTATTCCCAGATGATACTGTTGCCACCCGTAAGATCGAACCAGTACATTTTGGGGCAGGTCGCATCGTTCACACCGGCACCGGCCACCAGGTTTGCGCCTGGCAGGTTGCTACTGACCACCGTGGAGAGCGATGGATTGGCAATATTCACGCTGATCAGCAGATCCGGGCCGGAGGGTTGTTGCACGGTGGCGTAGAATTGGCCGTTTAAGTACACCAAATCGCCTACGCATAACCAGCTATTCGGCAAGGGACCCAAATTGGTAACGCCCGCCGTGACCGGATCGACGGCGTACAAATTAAATCCCAGCACATAAATAGTACCCGTAGGCCCGACCTCCAGACCGGTTACGAGGCCGCTGACATTTGCGATAAATGTACTCACCCCATCGTCTGAATTGATCGAATACACGGAGTTGCCGACCAGGCCATAATAAGTACTGCCACTACCCACCGCCATATCGTTGTATGCTTCGGCGTTGGTAACGAAACTGGTGGTGCAGGTACTGATGTCCAGTGCGTAGATCTGGCCATTATTCACATCCACGATGCTGTAATAGATAATCTGGCTATTTGCTGCCGGTAAGGCGAATAATATAGTCGATATGAATGCGACGCAGTAACGTAGAAAAGTAGCCATGTAGTTGAACTTGAAACCTTGTGGTTTACAAGGAGGTAAGGTAAAGGCCGCTGCGTAAATGGAGTGCTAATTTCCCGAAGCATTTTATGTCCGGAATTTGCAAAGACATGTTAGTGGGTGGGTTATTTTAAATGCCCACCCAATCTATATGGGTTTCAATGCCCCGTCAATATTTCCGCCACCTCACGCCCCGATTTCATGGCGGCATTTAGAGAAGGATACGCGGTATAATCTCCACAACGATACATAAAATCATTAATTTTCAAGGATTTATACGCAGGGGATGGATCAAAATATTGCGGCAGGGCTTCGGGTATGCGATAGGTGCGCAGGTGCTGCCAGGCATATTTTTCGCCAAACCAATGGAGGAGTTCTTTTTGTACTTTTTCAATCAAGTCTTTTTCAGCGTACGAATTTTTACCCACGATGCTCACCGAAATCAAGGTCTTCCCGGTGGGTGCGTACGAAGGCGCAAACGCTGACAAGTTGACCAAGTGGTCAATCAACTCCTCTTTATTGGCATTGATGATCAGATAAGGTTTTTCAAAAATATGGAACGGAATGTCGCAGGTAAAATAAAGGCAATCCGTAGCGTTGAACGGCGTATTTCGGTTTTCTCCCAATAGATGAGCCGTCGCGCTGGCATCGGTGGCCAACACAATTTTATCGGCGACTATGGTTTCCCCGTTTTCCAGGTGGATCGTTTTGTCCGCTATTTTTTTGACGGACGCATGTAGTCTGATTTGATGTGGCGCAAGATGGGCCGCAATTTGTTCGGGAATAGCTTGCATACCGTTTTCGGGCACCACCACGTCGCCTTTGGCAAATTGACTGAACAAAAACTTGAAAAATTGAGCGTCCGTTTTTAAGTCTTTCTCCAGAAAAACGCCCCGAAAAAACGGTTTGAAAAAACGGTTGATGATAGTACTCGAATAACCGAATTCTTTTAAGAACGCCAGCGTAGTTTGTGGATCAGATGACGGGACAGCGGTGGGTTCGGTGGCGTTTCTAAGGCTTAAATTGAGTTGTAAAACCTTGATTTTATCCCATAAATTGCCAACGGGCGCGAACAACGCTTGTGGCGCTGTCGTCCAGTTTTTTAATGGATTGGGCATTACATGAAAATGATCGCCCATCCGAATGCGCGCGCCCGAAGGCAGTATTTTTAAATTTAAATCCTGGTAATTCAACAACGCACGGGCTTCCGGATAAGACGTTAAAAGCACCTGAAATCCCCGGTCGAGTTTAAAACCACCGACCAGATCGGTACGCACCCGTCCGCCTACGCCATCCGAGGCTTCGAGCACGACCGCTTCAATGCCACTGTCTTTCAAATATTTGGCACAGGTCAAACCCGCTATGCCGGCACCGATAATGACTATCATAATTAGTAAACATCTAGATTCAACCACAGTTTTTGATATTCGCCTTTCGCATCGTACAGGGCAGCTTGGCGTTTGATGTTAAATGTTCTGTCTCGCGGGTCGTTACCAACCCCTGCATTGTACATCCAATTGCCGTAATTCGAGTGTACATCGTAATCGATGAGCATACTTTCGAAATATTTTGCGGCAATGCGCCAATCTTGTTTCCACTCTTTTGCCCAGTAACTTGCCACGTTTTGCCGGCCACGATTACTCATAAAACCCGTGCGTTTTAGTTCAATCATGTTGGCGTTTACAAATGGTTCGCGTGTGTTACCGTTTGTCCATTCCCGAAAGGCTTTATCGCTGGTTTTCCATTCGTAATGATTGCCTAAAATTCCGTCCAGCTTAAATATTTTCTTACCGTGTTTGAGCGAAATATATTTAAAATAATCCCGCCAGATCAATTCGAAAATTAACCAATAGGTGTCTTCGTTTTTGCACACTTCCCGCTCGTACTTTTTCACTTCCCAGTAAATTGTTCGTGCCGAAACACTACCGTTGGCGAGCCAGGCCGAAAGTTTTGAACTGTAACTTTCACCAATTAATCCATTACGCGTTTTTTTGTACGTAGATAAATTTTCAGTTTCAAAAAAATATTCTTCTATTCGTATTAAAGCCGCCGTCTCCCCACCGCGAAATGGAAAAGCGGAGTTTTTATTTAGTTGGAACGATTCCAAACCTATATCTTCCAAAGTAGGTAGTACGTTTGATGTTGCGAAGAAATTCTCCTTTGGTTGTGGCGCAACGGTTACCGAAGAACGTATTTTGCAGGCTTGTTCGCATTTTTTTCTGAACTCCGTAAAGACTTCCGGAATTTTATTGAAATCGGTATATGGAATATCATCAGGATGAAACAAAAATTGGTCATAGGTCTCCACCCACTTTAAATCACGGATGTTTGCTGAATTTTGAAGATTTTGCTTTACTTCTTCTTCATCGGGTGTCCACTCTCTTTGCAGGAAAATGGCGTTTATTTGATGCTCCTGCACTAATTTAGGAATCGTGTTTTCTGGTGTATCCTGATATATGTACAATGGAATGTTTAATGCGGCCAGATTATTTTTAAGGTCTAGAAGTGTTTCCAGCAAAAATTTAGCCCTGAACTTTTCCGTTTTCTTAAATCCGTGTTTGTTCGTTTCAAACTGTCGCGGGTCGAGGCAATATACCCCAATTGTTTTGCCGGCATTTTTTGTAGCTTTAAAAAGCGATTGATTGTCCTGTGTCCGGAGGTCGTTGCGAAACCAAATTAAATTATTCATTTTCTTCGCTTTATTTTAAGTTTATAAAGTGTCCACATTTTCCTTGTAAAAATTCGCCTGCGTCAAAATATTTTCCAACTCGTCGGGCGACATTTTATTGAGGATCGGGTACATCATCCCGATGCGCGGATTTTTTGCCAACTTATCCCGGTGCCGGTCGTAAAAATCCCAATACAAACTGTTGAAAGGACAGGCTTTATGTCCGTAGCGCAGTTTTTTATCGTAGTGGCAATTTTGGCAATAATCGCTCATTTTATCAACATAATTCGCTGATCCTGCGTAGGGTTTTGTCCCCACGATGCCGCCATCCGCGTACTGACTCATGCCCCGCGTGTTGGTAATTTCCACCCATTCGATAGCGTCCATATAAATACCGAGGTACCAGGCGTCAATTTTATCAGGATGTACGCCCAGCAAAAGGGAAAAAGCACCCGTCACCATGAGCCTTTGGATGTGGTGGGCGTAGGCTTTGTCCAGGGATTGGTCTATGGCATTTTTCAAGCAGTTCATCTTCGTTTCTCCTGTCCAGAACCACGCGGGAAGGTCGGCTTGGTGGTCGAAAAAATTGAGCGTGGCATAGTTGGGCATGTGCGCCCAATAAATACCCCGCATGTATTCCCGCCACCCGATGATTTGGCGAACAAAGCCCTCAATTTGGGCAATAGCAATCGAATCTTGGTGCTTCTCCCAGTATGTTACGCATTTTTTAACGACTTCGAGGGGGGAAATGAGTTTTATATTCATCGCAAAACTAAGTTTCGAATGAAATAAAAGCGTATTCCGTTGCGTCATTGCATCCTGGTAGGTACCAAAATTGGCCAGACGAATTTTAATGAAATGGTCGAGCAGTTGCAGCGCTTCTTCGCGGGTAATGGTCCAATCAAAACGCTCGGCTTCCACGTTGCCGATGGTTTCAATGTTCATTTGTCGGAGCAGGGAAACCATATTTGAAACATCCCTGAAAAAGTGCAAGGGTTGCGGGACGGTGACGGTTTTATGCAGTTTCTGGCGGTTTTCCGCGTCAAAATTCCAGCGATCCCGGAGGGGCGTCTGGCCATCAAATTCCATTAAAATTTGATATTTTACCCGCATTTTACGGTAAAAAGTTTCCATTAAATAGGTCTTTTTACCTTTGAAAAGGGTAGCTAAATCGTCGCGTGTACTTAGAAAGTGTTCGGTGTCAAACACCCTTGTTTTCACCCCTGCTGTGTTTTCAATTTCACCGGCAAATTTTTTTAATAAAACATCCAATCGATACTCATCGGGCAGTTGATATTCAAATTGGCCGATGCCATATTGTTGGATCAGATTCAACAGATTACGTTCAAAACTTTGGTTATTATCGGCGTCGTCTAATTTGAAATATTTGACGCTGTATCCTAGCTTTTCAATAGTTTGTGAAAATGACCGCATGGCTAAAAAAAAGCCAATAACCTTTTGAATATGGTGTTTTACGTAGGCCTGTTCGGCTTTTATCTCCATTAAAACGTAGAGGGTTTCCCCATCATTTTCCTGCAACCAGGAGTGGTTAATATTGAGTTGGTCGCCCAATATCAAGCGGAGTTTTCTGTACATAAAAGGCGAATGAAATTATTTCCCTGGAAACATCATTTTTGGGGCATTGTTTTGAAACCGTTTTTGTTCAGTTGTAATGTGGAAGGATGTTGCTATGTAGAGATAGCGAAATTTTTATGCAGTGGCAGTTGGAATATGATTCAGCTGCGAGGTGGGGCATAGGCTGGGATAGAGGCACGCGGGGCAGAGCCTGTGCGAGAGCGGGTTAGCTATCGGAGTGATGTCCTTCATTAAATCTTGAGCAAAAAATTTTCTTTTTTCATACCCACCTGTTGATATTGATATGCAGCCATTACTGCTTTTTCTAAAACTTGTTTTAGGATATTAAAATCAGAGGGCTTGGTTATGTATACGTTTGCTCCATTTCGGAAGGTTTCTTCCATATCTTTTTCGTTGTTGGATGTGGAATAAATAGCTACGGAAATATTTTTTAGCTTTGCATTGCTTCTTATTTCTTTTAGACATTGTAAGCCGTTTTTGCGCGGCATATTGAGGTCAAGGAAAAGAAGTTGGGGTAAGTGTGTTTGTCTTTCATGAAGCCATTGCATCAATTCCTCTCCGTTTGTGAGGGTTACTACAACGGTTTTTATTTTTAATTCTGAAAAAGCTTCTGTGAAAAGAAGACGGTCGGCTTCGTCATCATCGGCAAGCAGAATAAATAGCGGGTCGTTGTTCA
>JANPIN010000094.1:0-53920 GCA_031425035.1 Saprospirales bacterium
AACTGAATCGGCCGGACAGGTATTCCTGGGCCACTTTGCGTTTGAAGTCGTCCGCATAACGTTGTGGACTTTTAACTTTTTTAATCCTGAGCATAGCTTTACAGCACTGGGTTGATGTAAAGTGTTTTCAGGACAAGACAAGGTAATAGTCCATCATCAATTTTCCAAAACAGGCAGGTAAATACCAAATGTTCCCTGCCCCCTGTCTCCTAACTCCTAACTCCTAACTCCTGCCTCCTAACTCCTGCCTCCTGACTCCTAACTCCTGTCACCTGCCCCCTAACTCCTGCCCCCTGTCTCCTACCTAATCCACCAACCCGTCCGGCAGATCCATCACCACCTTTTTTCCTTTTTTATCCACCGATACGATCAGTTGTGCGTTGAGCGGCACCAGTACTTCCCGGCCCTGGTAGTCCAGAAAAGCCATTTCCTGCTGCGGCATATCCAGTACTTCTTTGATGGGTCCGATTTCGCCCAGGGTTTGATCTACCAGTTGGAAGCCGACGAGGTGTGCGTACTCGAGTTCCTCTTCCGGCTCGATTTCCAGTTCCCGTTCATGGTCGGGAATGAGGTCGGTTTCCCGCAGGTGAATTTCGCGGGATTGCAGCGCAAAAGCGGCCTCCTTGCTGGTCACTTCTTCCAGCAGCAGGATCAAATCGCCTTTTCCGCGCACGGAGGCCACGAAATAAGGCACTTTCACCCCCTTGATATCGATGAAAATGCGCTCATTTTTCAGAAAATCCTCCAGGAAGCGGTCTTCAATAATGATCTTCATTTCGCCTTGCACCCCATGCGTTTTGCGGGTGTGGCCAATATTAACGTACACGTGATCTGCCATTTTTCAATAAAAGTTGTTGCGATAATATGCTGACGGGCAGCGTTTTAATTAAATTCGAGCACCACCTGGCGCAGGATATACCCCTTTTGGGCTTTTTCTGTCCAGGGTTTGCTGGCACAGTCTACGGGCGGCGGGGTCTGGTTGCAGTACTGCGAATCCAGGATGAACTGTTCCCGCCAGACGACCCCCACGTGTTTGGCGTATTTGACCCGGGAAAAACGACGCTCGATCACGTTGTTGTCATCGGCTTCCGTGACGATCAGCACCGAGTCAAAAGCAAAAGCGCCGATCTGGCTGGGCACATCGATCGAATCCACTTCATAGTTCCAGTTGGTAAAGGGCCGCATGCGTTCGCCGGCAATTTCCACCTCGCGTTCCTGATCCACCCACAGGTTGCCATCCCATTCGCTGCGTTTGTCCATCGGGAAAATGAGTTTCAAAAAACGGTAGTTGTCTTCCGTACGAATGGCCTGGCTGCCCGTAAAGGCCGCGGTCGTAATACTGCGCAGAACCCAGGCGGAATCCGCATTGGGTCGCTCCGATCGCTCGATTTTATACTGCAACAGGCCGGTATTGTCGCGCAGCGTATCGGTTATTGCCTCGCGCACCAGCGTTTTCGAGGCCAGCTGCACAGTCTCGCCCCCCGGCCCGAAATCATAGACCACGCTGTCTACGGCGTACACCACGTATTTCCCGATTTGCAGGGGGAAATAGGCGTAGTGCTCCGTATTATCAGGTTTGGGCGTCGCGGTCTGGCGGTCACCGCAGGCGGTAATGATGCAGGCCAGTAGCAGCGAGAGCGGGATGAAACGGCAAAAAAAACAGGTCATACCAGTGATTTGAAAGGCGAAGGTAACATTACGGGGGAGTCTGTAGTTCCATTCGTTGTTCAGCATCTGTTGCATATACTAACTCATATCCACCTTCGGATAGTGAAACTTTACCGAACACGCTCTTACCCGAATGAAAGACAAAAGTTGGGGAATCTGCCCGTTGATTTCTATCAAACTCCATAATTGCATTGAAAACAGCGTACCATGACCAAAGAAGAATTAATCGAGTTCGTTTCTACCAATCGCCAGGAATAGGATGCATGATCCAACCTATAGACCATCGTTCTAAATAATCTACTGGCTCACAGTGGACAAAACCTCTATCGGCCAAGCCGGCAACTCTCCCTATTTTTGCCCCTTCAACAACGCTACTCCTACGTGAAAAACATCCTCGTTTTCGCCTGCCTGCTGCTTTTTACCGCACTGTCCGCCCAGGAAGGTCCGGTCCTGCAACCCACCGGCCAGGCGCCCAACTATTTCGACATCTGTAACCAGTTGGATGCCTATTTCGATACCGAATACGAGGCCGA
Organism: Saprospirales bacterium; assembly: GCA_031425035.1. GTDB lineage: Bacteria > Bacteroidota > Bacteroidia > Chitinophagales > Saprospiraceae > M3007. The sequence continues at coordinate 2,202 of JANPIN010000094.1, forward strand.
CGCTTCCGAATGCTGGGACGATGAATACGTGAAATACGAGCGCTGGAAATGGCTTTGGCGCGACCGCGTGCACAGCGACGGTTCTTTTCCCGATCTGCGGGCCCAGTGGCTCGACTACCAGAAATTCATCCTCGGCGCTACGCAGGACCGCAACAACCAGCCGATCTGGCAAAATGAAGGCCCCAGCAAGAACCCCAACGGCGGCTACTGGGGCATGGGTCGCGTGAAACACATCGCTTTTCACCCGACCAATCCGAATATTTACTACCTGGGTACACCCGACGGCGGCATCTGGAAAACGCTGGACGGCGGCAGCACCTACACGGCCCTCGGCGATCAGCTGCCTTATTTGCCGGTAGGCGTGATTCTGCTGGACTACCAGCATCCCGACACGCTGTATATTTCGCTGGCCGATAAAGGCGGCTGGTGGCAGTACGGTTTCGGCGTTTATAAATCCACCGACGGCGGCGCACACTGGGCGCCTACCGGGCTGGACTGGACCCTCGCCCAAAACAAAGTGATCTACAAGATGGTCATGAGCCCCACCGATCCGCAGACCATCCTGGTGGCCAGTAATCAGGGACTACTGCGCACCACCGATGGCGGCGAAACCTGGCTAAGCACCAACCCCGGGGAATATACCGACCTGGTCTATAAGCCCGGCGATCCGACCACTTTATACGCCGCTAAACACGACTACTGGGGCAAAAGCCAGTTGGTAAAATCTACAGACAGCGGCGAAACCTGGAGCCAGATATCCAATTTTGAAGACACCCAGAACGAGATCAAACTCTGCGTTTCTCCTAGCCAGCCCGAGTGGCTGGGCATGCGCTTCTCCGTGGGTAAAAAATTCATGCTTTCCAAAGACGCCGGCGCCTCTTTTACCTACCAGTCCGAACTGCCGGAAGACGCCCACGTGAACTTCTCGGCTGCCGATTCCAACATCATTTACTGCGGCGGCCTGGTGGTTTTCGCCTCCTACGATCAGGGCCTCAACTGGACGAAACTCACCCACTGGTATAACAACGGCATCGAAACGGAAGTCCACGCCGACGTGCACGACATCGTACAGAACCCGTATAACAACCAGGAAATGTGGTTTTGCAATGACGGCGGCATTTACCGCTACCAGGAGCCGACCCAGCAGTGGACCGACCTCTCCGACGGCCTGGGGATTGCCCAGTTTTACAGCGTGGCGGTGGCCGAAAGCGGGCCGTTCCGTATTGCCGCCGGTTCGCAGGATAACGGCGGCTGGCTGCGCAAACCCTCGCCGGCCAATACCTGGATCCATACCAACGGCGGCGACGCGATGACCCAGGCCATCGACCCGACTAACAGCGCCATTATGTACACCGAATACTATGGCGGCAACGATATTTACCGGTCCATGGACGCGTTTAACAACTCGGTCAATATTTCGGACAATATCGACGATAACCCCAGCGGTGAATGGGTAACGCCCTTCGTCCTCAATCCCTGGAACCCGAAAACGATGCTGATCGGCTTCCATGATATTTACCGGACCTTAGACCGCGGCGACTCTTTTCATAAGATCAGTGAAAACCTGACCGGCAGCGTCGACAATAAAATACGGGTGGTGGAAATAGCGCCCAGCGACACCAATTTCATCGTCGCCACCTGGAAAAGCAAACTCTACCGCACGACCGACGGCGGCGCTAACTGGAAGACTTTCACTGTGTTGGGCAGTAGCGACGACGTGACCGGGCTGGCCATTAACCCCAGCAACCCCCAGCGTATGTGGGTGACCAAAGGGGGACTTACCACCGGCAAAAAAGTGTACTTAACGCCCAATGGCGGCCAAAGCTGGACCAATATTTCCGGCACGCTGCCCAATGTGCCGACCAACTGCATCCTCTATGATTCGGTGACGAACTACCTGTTTATCGGTACGGATATCGGCGTGTTTTATTCCGACGCGACTACCATTTCCTGGCAGCCTTACGGCACCGGACTGCCCAACGTTTTCGTCCTCGATTTTGCGCTGCGCCAGGTCAACCGCCGGCTCTACGTGGCCACCCACGGCCGGGGTGTGTACTCCGTGCCACTCGAAGACATCGTCGCTACGCAAACCCCTTCGGATGCGGCGGCCCAGGTGCAGGTGTTCCCAAATCCGGGAAATGCAAGTTTGTATTTCAATGCTTTAGATAAATCGGCCATTACTGCGGAGGCGAAAATGTATAACCCGAACGGACAACTGGTGCTTCGTCAGGCCATCCGGAATCAGCCGTTGGACCAGGTCATCCTGGACCTGCATCAACTGGCGAACGGGGTGTATTTTTTGCAAATACAGGATAGCGCGCATGGCGTATTGCTGGTACAAAAGCGGGTGGTAGTACAGCATTAAAATTTAAAGAGTTGATGAAACATCTACTGATCGCCCTGTTGGTGCTACCGAACCTGCTGGACGCGCAAACGTACACGCCCGGCCAGTCCTATTTTGGCAACAATAACTACATTGAATACATAGCGGGCAACCTGCCGATCATTCTCTCCGCGCCGCATGGCGGGTATTTGACGCCGGCGGAGGTGGCGGACCGCGATTGTACGGGCTGTGTGTATGTGCGGGATGGAAACACCCAGGAAATGGTCCGGGCGGTGGCCAATGCTATTCACGCCCGCACCGGCTGTTATCCGTATGTGGTCATCAACCGGCTGCATCGCCGGAAAATGGATGCCAATCGCGACCTGCCCGACGCGGCAGACGGCGATCCATTGGCGGGTCAGGCCTGGACGGAATTTCAGGATTTTCTGGAAACGGCGGATGAGGCGGTGAGCAGCGCATACGGCAAGGGGCTTTTCATCGATCTGCATGGCCATGGACATACGGTTCAGCGCCTGGAACTGGGTTATTTATTGTCCAAAACCGAGTTGCAGTTACCCGACGCCACGCTCAATTACGGCAATTATGTCGTGCAAAGCGGGCTTCGCCATTTGGCTCTGACGAATGCCACGGGCCTGAACCACGCCGCTTTACTGCGCGGGGAACACAGTCTGGGTACCCTGCTCTCCGACATGGGCTACCCGGCCGTGCCTTCCGCGACAGACCCTTTTCCGGAGGATGCGGACGCTTATTTTGACGGCGGATACAACACCGGCCGTCATGGTTCGCGGAACGGCGGCAGCATCGACGGCATCCAGATCGAGTGCAACAGCGTGGGGGTACGCGATTCGCTATCCAACGTGCTGCGTTTTGCCGACAGCCTGTCGGTGGCGCTGCTGGGGTATTTGGAGCAACACTATTTCGGGGCGCTGGCCGGTTCCTGGTGTGGAAATTTGCCCGGTATGGAAAGCGCCACGCCAGCCGCAGATTCGGTGCAGGTGTTCCCCAATCCTTACTGCCGGTCCTTTTTTGTACAAACCGATGACCCGGACGGGGAGTGGACGGCCAGCGTGTTTGACTTTGCGGGTAATATATTGATTACTAAAAATTTAGTAGCCGGCATACCCTTGGAAGTTTCACCAAAAAGTCGCGATAAGGTCTGGGTGGTGCTGCGAAAAAATGGCCAGGTCATAGCCATGCGGGCAGTGCTGTCCTACTGCCGCTGAGGTTTAAACTTCCCAGCGTTTGGGCAGGTCTTCCCCTTTAGCCAGTTGCGCCGTCGGCCGGAAATCCCAGATGAACTGCAGCAGTTCGTTCAGGTCGCGGCGAAATTCAATGAAATAGTCTTCGTGGAGTTTTTCGGCTTTGCCGAGCAGGGTTTTGGTTCGCCGCACCACGTAAGGCGCGAACGTATCGCTGCGGCGGTCGGGGAAGCGGCGCAGCGTATCCCAGTGGCTGCGAAAAGCTTCGGCCAGCAGGAAGAGGGTGAGCGATACCTCGCCGCTTTTATCCTTCGTGGCCTGCACGTGCTCGGTGATCCGGGCATTCCAGTGGCGCAGATACAGCAGTAAATAGCCAGGCGTCGTGCCGCGCTGATCGACCTCGCCCAGATTATGACGGATCTGTTCTTTTAATTCAGCCGCCCGTTCGTCGCGGGTTTCGCCGCCTTCCAGCAGTTCGAAGGTGAGCCGCCGGATCAGTTTGGCGTCCTTGGTCACCAACCGCAACAGCAGTTTATCCTTTTCTTTCACCGGCATTTGCAGAATAGCGGCTTTAAGTTGCTCGTCGAGTTTAGCCATGAAGAGGGGGTTTTACTTATCAAAAACGGCTGCTCCGGCAATACCGGAACAGCCGTTGGATGTAAGAACAGGTAACTTACTTGTTCGGAATGGTCAACACCTGGCCTACTTCGATCTGGTCCGGGTTGTCCAGGATGTCGCGGTTAGCTTCGTAGATTCTTTTGTAATCCATTTTGTCCTCGTAGTAGTGCTCCGCAATTTTGCTCAGGCTTTCTCCTTTAGCAACGGTGTGTCGGGTGTAGTAACCTTCGTTGGCTACCGTAATATCAGCAACGATATCGGTAGGTGCAGTACCACCGGCAACTTTGATGGCGTCCCAGAGTTGGTCCTTTTCGTATTGGGAATCAACCTGTCCGCTCACGTGGAGGATACCGTTTACTTCTTCTACTTTTCCACCGGAAACGCCGAGTTTTTCGCCGAGGCTGAGGGCGCTTTGATACTTGTCTTTTACTGACATGATTGGTTCAAGTTTATGTTAAAAATGCTTGTGATCGGGTTTCAACTACTGCAAAGGTGCGAAGTCGGGGGTGAAAAAGTGGCCTCCAACAACATAATTTACGAATCGTTCGTCCGGCGCGTATAGACGGTAAATTTAAAAAGGGTAACCAAAAGAGAAGTTCCATTTCAAATTATCTTTTCGCCAGCTTTTCTGACCGAAGTGCAGGTCGTCGCCCACCCAGCGCTCGCCGGCCGGCAAATTCGGTTTGGCCAGGGGCACCGCCAGGTCGAGACGCAGCACGAAAAAGCCCAGGTTGACCCGTAGTCCCACGCCGGTACCGAGGGCCAGTTCCTTGTAAAAACGATCTAAATAAAAGCGGGAAGCGTCGTTCGAACCGGGCCCGGAGGTCAGCCAGATGTTGCCGGCATCCACGAAAAAAGCCAGTTCCGGGTATTTGCCAATGGGCATGCGGTACTCTATACTGCTCTCGACCAGCATGTTACCGGTAAATCTGCCCACCGTAATCGCCGCCGTCCGCGAGGTGTCGCGCGGCACGCTGCCCGGACCGATGGTGCGCGGCCCAAACGCCCGTACGCTCGAGGCGCCGCCGACCACATAGCGATCCAGCAGGGCAATGGTACCATTGGTTTTAAGGGGTACACCGACGCCGATGGCCAGGCGTCCGGCCAGTACATTGCGTCCATGCGTTTTTTGATACTGGCGGTAGTCGGACTCGATAAAGAGGTTGAACGGACTGGCCAGTTTATAGTCGTCGGGCAGGTATTTGCTGCCGGTATAACCACTGGCCTGCAGCGCGAAACGTTGCCGAAAATACTTCGACAATCGCCGCGCCGGCTCCAGTCGCTGGTCGAGGGTGATGGTGTAATTGGGTTTGTATTCCAAAAAGGTCAGCAGCGCCAGCGAAGTACCCGTGGTATCGGTGGGGATTTCCGAAATCAGTTGCTGGCGTACCGCCTGTTTGTTGATGGTAGAATACTGCACACCCACGCTCAGGGGATTGATTTCCTGCACCACCGAACCGCGCCGGTTTTTCTTCCATAAGTAACCGGCTTCCGCTTGTACGCGCTGAAAACTGAGCCGGAATTTGCCCAACTCCGGCTGATCGTACTTAAACCAGTTGGTTTGATGGCGCAGGTTGAACTGGGTGGAACTGAAGGCACGGGTTTGGTTTTCCTTAAATAGCAAAAAGCGCGGCAGGGTCAGGCGGGCGCCGGCATCGCTGACGATGAAATCCTCGAAGTCGAAATTTTCCCGGTCCGTCCGTAAGTAAGCGCCGTCCAGCGATACCCGCAGTGCCTCCGCGCCGCGAAATATATTGCGGTGCGTGTAGGCGGTGCCGGCCCGTAGGCCGTAGTAAAAACTCGGGGAAAATACTCCGGAAAGCGTAGCTTCTATCCGTTCCGGTTTGTTCGGCGTCAGGTAAATACGGGCATCGAGCAGCGTATCGGACTGCGGGGAAACCTCGAATTTTATATTGATGAACTTGTATACGTTCAGGTTCAGCAGGCGGTAAATAGTGCCCTGATAAGCCCGGTTGGAATAATAGCGCCCACAGTGCAGGAAAATCAGCTTATTCAGGATTTCCGGTCTGACGGGCATTGTGTGGTACACATAAGTGATGCAGTCGAAGCGCAGGGTATCCGTTTTTCGCTGTTCCGTAGACGTTTGCAGCGACAGGTCATAGTCGGGATAAATGGTGACGCTGGCGAGTTTGTAGCGTTTTCGTTCGCGTTCACCCACATCTTTTTTTACCCGCAGAGTCATGTTCACTTCGTCGGCCGGGTGCAGGGTATCGGCTTCCCAGAGCAGGTTATCGGGTGAAAAATAATACCAGCCCCGGTTGCCCAGCGTATCCGTCAGCCGCTGGCGCTCGGCCATTAATTCTTCCAGGTGGTAAGGCTGGCCGGGCTGCACCAGCGATTTGGGTCGTAGCGCCCAGATGGTGCGGGTCAGCAGGCTCGAGTCGGGGGGGTACACTACGTCGTCGAATTGTTCGCGCGGGGTTTTGACCAGCACCTTATGGATGAGTTTCACGGTCTTTTTATGCGCCTTTTCTTCCGAGTCGATGGTGACTTTGAAAAATCCGTCGTTGGCAGCGCGTTCGGCCAGTAACTCCCGCTGCCGGCCGGCGGTTTTTGGTTCATAAATGACGGGTGGTTCGCCTAAACGGTTGGCGATAAAATTTCCGAAGCTCTTCTCCCGGCGGTTTTGGAACATATGATAGATTACCAGCCGGGGGCGCATCCACAGGATCTTTTTATTCGGGCGCGGGATGGTCGCCGTTCTTTTCAGGTCGGTTTTCAGGAGCTTGGTGTCCCACTTTTTTTCGGGTTTTTCAATTTTTATTTTTGCTCCGGTGTACAGCCGTTCCTCTTCCTGCAAACCGCCGGTGCCGGTACAGCCGGAATTCAGCCCAACGGTCAGGAGGGCCAGAAAACCAAAAATCAGCAGGGGGGTAACTGGTATTTTCATAATTCAAAGGTTAGGGCTTTCGTCGAGGCGTTACTGTCCGCCAAATTCTTTACTCAGGATAAAACCGGCCCCGGAATTCCGCAAATTGGAAGAAGAGGCGTTCAGCAGCTCGAAACCTCTTTCCGAAAACACCGTCATCCGCAATTCTCCATTGGGCGTCACGGCATATTCCACAGAAGCATTTTCCAGGGCGCTGTGGGCATCGTCGCCGTTTCCGCCCACGGAGGTGCCCCCGGAAAGTTTAAACGTCAGCCGGTCTTCAAAAAATGATTTTTGCAGGCGCAACTGGTAGTTGGTCGTGCCCTCCGCCTGGGAAGTGCCGTTGTTGCTGGAGCCTTTCGTGGTGGACAAATCCACGTCGATCCAGGTGAGGTACTGATCAGCCAGGGCATTGAGCTGGCCGGTCAGGAAACTGCTGAGACCGGATTCCAGTGTGTTGCCGCCACCCCCACCGTTGGGTAGGCTGATGGTTTCCCCAATAAAATTGCGCAACAGTAGCACGCCGAATACCTGTTTGGAGAGCAGGTTTTTATCCTGGTTGACGTTGGATAAGGCATTCTCGACCAGGCCGGCCTCCTGGTTACCAAAGCTGGTCGCGAGCCCTTCCTGTTTCGGTGGATAAGTAAATTCAAAACCAACCGTCGGCTGCGTGCTCGAACCGTTCACCGAGGTTTGTAAATAAAAGGTCTGCGATTTGCGGTAAGCGGCCGCCTCTTCGGCAGTAGCGGAGGATAACTGATTGACGACCAGCGGATATGGCGATGCCTTGAATTCATATCGGGCTTTCAGATCCAGCTCCGGCGTACGTACATCGCCCGTCCAGGTGACCGTGCTGCCGGAGACGACCTCAAAACTGCGTTTAACCACCGACTGGTAGGAGTAATTGTAAATGCCGTTCACCAGCGCTATACGGCCGGCCAGGGTCATGTTGCCGCTCGACAGTATATCGAGCTGGAGCCTTCCATCCGCCTTGCCCCGGAAATCATCGCCGGTAACCGGGTTGATTACACTGCTGATGGTCAGGTTGGAATCTATTTCAATGCTGGCGCTCAGGGTGAAGGCCTGCGCATTCACCGGCGCATCGTAGATTGGTGGCCGCACATACTGGCGCGGGGGAGCCACGAAAACGACTACGCCTTCATGCTGCAGGGTTTGCGTAGCGGCATCGTAGACATAAGTAAAATTGGATTCTTTAGCGGTTTTTATGACCACCTGCACGTCCGGCTGGCTGACCGGGCCGCGTACCGTACCGTTCAGCGAGACGTATACTTCGCCGTAGTACACCGGGTTTTGTCGTTTTGTGGAATTCATGACCTGCCAGCGATCCGCCCGCATCGTCAGGTCGGTCGTGATGTTTTTCCAGTCTTTCGTCGCTAGTTTACCGTTGATTTCCAGCGTCTTTCCATAGGGATCACGCAGGCTCAGGCCATTCAGGTTGAGGCCCGACTCGGTAAATTCGATCGGCGTTTCACTCACTTCATAGCGCACATTGGTCAGCACCGGCGTGAAATGCGTCTCGTGCGGCTGCACTTTGCCGCGTACCTGCAGGGCATCCGTCGTGCCGTTGATCTTCAGATGCGCTTCGGCCCAGCCGCCCAGGTCGCTTAGGGTCTGGGCGACGAAAATATCGAAGTTGTTGTAGTTCAGGCGGTCAATATCCACGGCGAAATCCAGCCCGGTTTTGTTGGCGGCCAGGTTCTTGGTCGCGCCGTCTATTTTAACGGATTGGCCGTCGCCCGTCATTACGAACTTGCGGATTTCCACGCCACCCGGCGTCATGCGGATCGTATTGCCCGGATCGACGCTCCATTCTTTATAATCAATGATCTGCTTCGTATTTAAGGTGATCAGGGTTTCCTTTTTGGCGCCGTTTAAATCGGCCCGGGCTGCAATGACAAATCGGTCGCGGCCTTCGTTGTTGCTGGCTTTGAAGGATAAGTCCGCTTTATTCTCCAGAAAACGACCATTCACGACGGCATTTTGGATAAATTCCTCGTCGCCACGTTTGACCATCGGCGTGGACATGATGAATAAAGCCGCCGAGTCGCCGGCATAGGAACGGATATTCAGCGAATCCACGTCCCAGTCCTGATACACAATGCGGGGCGCTTGCACGATCAGGTTGAAATAATTACGCGGCGCCACCAGCGAACCTTCAATGTTGATGGGGTCCAGTCGCGTGAGTCCGGGAACCAGGCCAGTGGTGAGCACATTCGTTTTTAACAGGCGCAATTGCATGGAAATAGAATCGGTACCGACCGGGCGCACGTATTTGGTGCGGTCCACCACGAAATACTGTTCCGCAACGTTGGAAAAAGTTTTGGATAAATCGCTCAGCACGAAGTAGCCCTTGATCTCGCCAACCAGCCAGTCGGAAGCGACGGTGATGTTGTTGTGGCGGTTGTCCAGCTTCAGGTCCAGGGTTAGATCGCCAGGGCGCACGTGGACCGTATCATATTGCAAGTCCATTTTTTCAATGACCACATGGGCCGTCAGCGTATCGACCGACAGGCCTTCCGAGCGGGTAAGAATGTGCATGCAAATGGTCGTCGGGCGATTGCTCCAGCCGAACTCGCGCAGATCCAGGCAGTTCAGGGTAATGTCGGTTTCCAGCAGGGGAATAGCCATGCTGAAGTCGCCGGAAGCCCGCACATTGACGGCGGCGCGTTCATCCAGCGACTGGAAACCGCCGGTGAAACGTTTCCCGTCGGCCTTGGCGTCCATGGTAATATCACGCAGCACCAGGTTATCATAAATGATGGAGTCGAATTTGCCGGCCAGTTCCAGCCTGGCCGTTTGTCCGACCGCAAAGCCTTCGCCGCTGATATGCGCGGTCAGGCCTATTGTTTTAAGTTGCTTTAAGGAAGTATCGGCCGCCAGTTGGTTGACGCGCAGGTTCTGGGCAACCAGGTCCATTTGGTAGCTGCTGTCGCGCAGCTTACCGTCGAGGAAGAGCTTGCCCCAGCTGCCCAGTCCGATATTGATTTTGCCGGCGGCATCAGAGACGGTGCCCTTGGCCTGGCCATTCACCAGTACGAAATCGGGTAGATTCAGTTTGCCATTCACCAGCGAATCGGGAATGTAGCCCAGTATTTCCCGGCGCGCCAGATTGGCGTCGAAGACCACGTCGAAACCGAGCACATCCGGTTTGTTGACATTTTGCAAAAGCCCTTTGAAAGCCACCGTACTGGTGGTTCCGCCGCGTATAGCGTTCATTTTCAAATCCGTATTCAAGGCGGCCAGCGTACCGCGCAATGTCCCGGTAGTTTGCAGCATTTCCGGCAGATGCAGGCCTTTTGGCTCCAGGAAAGCGAAGAAATTCTGCGGTGCGTCCAGGCGGTGAATAGTCAGGTCCATGCCCAGCCGGTCGGGGTCGTTGGCGTTGGTGAGGCTGCCGCCCAGGTCGAAATTCAGGGGCGGACCCGTGACGGCGGGGAAGTCGGGGCCGGTTTGTAACGCGCCTACTTCGCCGCGCAGGGTCAGTTGCAACCTTGACATGTAACCCGTAATGAAACCGGCCGCGCTCAGGTAAGCCGGCAGCGGCTGCGCCAGGATGCTGTCCCGCGGCGTAGACCCGACCGACATCCAGCGCACCAGGTCGGCACGGTTGGTTTCGAGCCGGGTAATATTCAGGTTCATGCCCATTTTGGCCGGTTCGGTCAGTTGTTGTACAGAACCGGTGAAAAAGGCCACCGTACCGCTACCGGCGCGGAATTCGATCTTGTCGGTTTTCAGGTTATCCAGCCAGCCGTTCAGGTTGCCGCTTACCTCATAGGGCATATCGGCCAGGCGCTGGAGGGCCGGATTTTCCTGGGGAGGCAGCAGCACGATCAGGTCGCCAATAACGCCTTTGACCCCGCGCAACTGTACGCTCATGCGGTCGAAAGTGGCTTTGTCGTTTTTATACAGCACCACGTCGCCGTTCAGCGAAGTTTGATTCAGGCTGGCCAGAGCGTCTTTGATTTCGATGCTGCCGGGCGTCACCCGGGCTTTCAGGCTGAGCGAATGCAGTTTCAGTCCGCTTTTATCGTTGCCGGAAAGCGCGTCGGCCTGCACGAAAATAGTGTCGTTCTGGAAGGAAAATTCCGGCAGGTCGGCGTTTAACTCGGTCAAAGCCATGTCGCTGGCATTGAAATGGCCTGGCGTCAGCGGGTTGACCGGGTCGCGGTAGGCCACGGCGCTGTTTTCCATGCGCACCCCTTTGGCCTGGATGCCCATGACGGTATCTACCGAACTGATCTGCAAATTATCCAGTTGCGTGCGCTGGAGGTTCGCATCCAGGGCCAGTTCGGTGGTGGAAAAAATAAGGTGGGTACGGCTAATATCGCCGCCTTTCAGCAGCAGGGCAAAGGACGGCGAGGGTTCCCCGTCGTCTACGCTTTTCTGCTTCTGGATCAGGCGAATGTCTGAATCGGCCAGTACTAAGCCATCCAGTTCAAAGTTCATGTTTTTCAGGTCGGCTTTGGCGATGGTTGTTTCCGCTGAGCCTATTTTAGCCTGGGTCTGACTTTCGGAATCCTCATCTTGTAGAAGAAAATCCACACTTTTAAGGGATAGCACCGCCAGGTCGAGCCGTAAGTTCCAGGCCGAGGCGGTCGTATCGACGGGTTTGACCGCCATGGTATCCGGGTTTGCGAAGGCCTGGGTAATGAACTCGAAATTGAAAGTACTGTCTTTGCGATGGAGGTAAACCCCGGCATCTTCCAGGGTTATTTTCTGTAATTCGATGGTCTGGTTGAGCAGTTTCCACATGTCCATCGAGATGACCAGGCTACCCACGCGGGCGAGGGTATCGCCCTGCTGATCTTCCAGTAAAAACTTTTCCAGGCTTACATAGTACGGGAAACGCAGTCGAACGGCGCCGATTTCGACGCGGGTGCCCAGTTTTTCCTGCAAAAAACTTTCTGCTTTATCGGTAATTTTCTGCTGCACGGCTGGCAGGGTCAGCGCATATATAGCGGCGGCCATCAGCACCAGCAAGGAGCAGATAGTGATCAAGACTATGCGGATGACTTTCCGCCAGCGGGAGGGAGTAGGCCGGGTTTTTTCCATTCGTTTTTGCATCCGATTGCGCCTGCGGTATGGTGCGCAGGCATTCGGGAACAGGAATGCTTAAAGAAAAAGGCTTGCCAGGCTGCTTGTCAACTTTTTTTATCCTGCGGTGTAACGTTACAGCATTTTCGGCGACACATCCGGCCGAAATATTTTCGCTACCGTGCGCACCGCCGAAGAACAGTCTTTTTTGAAACAACTCGAAGAGCATCAGGGTATTTTACACCGGGTGTGTCGCCTCTATGCCCCGGCGCAGGAGCAGCGTCGCGATTTGTTCCAGGAAATGGTGCTGCAGCTATGGCGCGCCTGGCCGGGTTTCCGGCGGGAGGCCAAAGTGAGCACCTGGATGTATCAGATCGCTTTGAATACCGCCATCAGTACCTTACGCAAAGAACAGCGCAGTATACGTCCGAGCGTCTGGACCGACACGCTGTCCCAGGTGCCGGAGCGGACTGACGAAAGCCCTTATCAGGAAGATGTACCGCGTTTGTATCAGGCTATTATGCAGTTAAACGACGTGGAAAAAGCCATTGCATTGCTCTACCTCGAAGATCTGTCTTATGAGGAAATTGCCGCCATTACCGGCCTGACTGTCGGGACTGCCCGGGTAAAAATGAATCGCATTCGCGAAAAACTTCGCAACATGCTGCAATCGGAAAAGCTATGAAGGAGATGGAGCCTGACGACCTGAAACAAATATGGCAAACTGCTCAACAACACGAAGCGGCCGGAGAACGCCGGTCTGTAGACGAGCTTTTTACCATGCTGAAAAAGAGCAGCCGGAACACCCTGCATACGCTCCATCAAAACGTAGTGCTGGAAGCGGTCGTCGGGCTGGGTTTCCTCGTCTGGTGTGGGTGGCTGAGTTTCCAGCAGCCGGAGCTGCGCTGGATCTGCTATTTAGCCATCCTCTTTTTCTCGCCGTTTTACGTGATTTACTACCGGAATTTCCGCCAGTTACAAGCCGCAAAACAGCAAGCCGGCAGCCTGCGTGAGCAACTGCAAAGCAGCCTGAACTACTGGGAAAAGATGCTGCAATTGTACACCCGGATGAATATGTTGCTGTTACCGCCTTTTTTCATCTTCGGCGCCCTGCTCGGCGGACATTCGGCTGGGGCGATGCAGGGCGTACAGAAACTCCTGATTCAAAACTGGTACATTACACTCCCGGCCGTCGCACTGGCTACCTGGGCAATGTACCCGCTTGTTCGTTGGCTGGTCTACATGACCTACGGCCGTCACCTAAAAAAACTGAAAGCCGGCCTGCTGGAATTAGAGCGCCATCAGGAGTAAAAAAACTTTTCTTTCCGTGTAACGAAAACGGCGGCACAGCGACCAATCAGGCAAACAACTTTTAAAACATGACCTGTAAAAAGCATCCGTCAGATCCAAACACGTATTTATTTGCACACCAGGGGCAGCCTTTTGGGGAAATGCGTTTTGACGCTTCCCTGACCCGGGCCGAATGCACGTTCGGCAATCTTTCCTTTCATGCCGGGAAAAAAGGGTTCTGGTCGACTTCCATACAAATTTCGCTCCCTGACGGCCAGGCGGCTCTTTTTGCCACCACGGAAAACTGGTTCAGTACCACGGAAACCCTGCATTGCGGCACCAAAGAGTTCAAGATCCGCTGGCAGAATAATCCGCTGGCGGAACTGATTATATACGAAACGGACCGGAAGTACCCGCTGCTGACCATAGGATTGAAAACGGAAGGTGGGTACGCGGTAACCCGTTTTCAGGTTACGGAAGCCGCCCGCCAGTTGCCGCAATTCCCCTATTTGCTGGCCTATGCCTGGTGTGCTTTTTTGCCAGCATCGCAGGGGGATGATGTAGCCCTGGCGACCTTACTGTGTTCGGTGGCGTAAGAAGGGTTTATCTGTGAAAATTCGGAGCGGCACTCCTAATTTTCATAGATAAATGCCTTCAGCTTGGTTAAATGGTGCAGGAATGGGCCGCAGACTCTCCCCGAAATCTGCGAAAATCCCCTGATGTGACGTAATTTTGCCGGCCCATCCCAAGGCCCTAACCCGTCACCACACCATGCAGAATCCAGTCATTTACCAGCCGAAAAATAAAATCCGCCTCGTCACCGCCGCCAGCCTGTTCGACGGCCACGATGCCGCCATCAACATCATGCGCCGCATCATGCAAAGCAGCGGCGCGGAGATCATTCACCTGGGACATAACCGCTCGGTGCAGGAAATTGTGGACTGCGCCATTCAGGAAGACGTGCAGGGCATTGCCATTACCAGCTACCAGGGCGGCCATACCGAGTTTTTTAAATATATGTACGACCTGCTCAAAGAACGCGGTGCGGGCCATATTAAACTCTTCGGCGGCGGCGGCGGCACCATTTTGCCCGCCGAAATTCAGGAGCTGCAGGATTACGGCATTACCCGTATTTATCACCCCGACGACGGCCGCCGTATGGGCCTCCAGGGTATGATCAATGACGTGCTGGAAAAATGCGACTACCCGCTGGGGTTTTCCCTGAACGGCGAACTCAAGAGATTTGTCAACTTTCAAAAAGTTGACAAATCTGCGCCCGACCCGGGTACCATCGCCCGCCTCATCACCATCGCCGAAAACAACCCCGATTTCTACGCCAAAGAAGTCGCCCCTAAACTGTCTCCTGCCTCCTCCCCCCTGTCTCCTGCCCCCCTGTCTCCTGCCCCCTTACTTCTGACTCCTGTTTTGGGCATCACCGGTACTGGTGGCGCCGGCAAATCCAGCCTGGTCGACGAGCTCATCCGGCGTTTTCTCCTGGATTTTCCCGATAAAAACATAGCTATCGTCAGCGTCGATCCATCCAAACGCAAGACCGGCGGCGCGCTGCTCGGCGACCGGATCCGCATGAATGCCCTGAACCCGGAACTGGCCAAAGGACGCGTGTACATGCGCTCGCTGGCGACCCGGCAAAGCAATTTGGCGCTGTCAAAATATGTACATGCCGCCATCGATGTGCTGAAAGCGGCGCATTTCGATCTGATTATTCTGGAAACCAGCGGCATTGGCCAGAGCGATACCGAGATCGTGGACCACAGCGATATGAGCCTGTACGTCATGACCCCGGAATTCGGCGCGGCGACCCAACTGGAAAAGATCGACATGCTCGATTTTGCCGACGTGGTGGCCATTAATAAATTTGATAAACGCGGCGCACTGGATGCTTTGCGCGACGTGCGTAAACAGGTGCAGCGCAACCGCAATCAGTGGGACGTAGCGGTGGATGAAATGCCGGTGTTCGGCTGTATTGCCAGCCAGTTCAACGACCCCGGTGTGAACCAGCTCTACCGCCGCATTATGGATCTGCTGGTGGAAAAAACCGGCGCCGATTTGAAGTCGCACGCGTCCATTTCGGATCTTATTTCGGAAAAAATATACATCATTCCGCCGCAGCGCACGCGCTACCTCTCCGAAATTGCCGAAAACAACCGCAAATACGATGAGTGGGTGGCCCAGCAGGTGGACATTGCCCGGCGCTTGTTCAGTCTGAAAACGACCCTGGACCATCTGTCGGATAAGGATGAATTAAAAGAAAAATTAACCCTGCTCTACACCGATCTGGAGAAAGACCTGGACGGTGAATGCCGCCGGATCCTGGAGAGCTGGGCTGCCAAACGCGCCCGGTACGCGGCCGATGAATACGTATATAAAGTGCGCGACAAAGAGATCCGCCTGAAAACCTATACCGAAAGTTTGAGCCACCTCAAGATCCCGAAAGTGGTGACGCCGAAGTTCCAGGACTGGGGCGAAATCCTGCGCTGGTGCCTGCTGGAGAACGTGCCCGGTGAATTTCCCTACACGGCCGGCGTGTTCCCGTTCAAGCGCCAGGGCGAGGACCCGACCCGCATGTTTGCCGGCGAAGGCGGACCCGAGCGGACCAATCGCCGTTTTCACTACGTTTCAAAAGGTTTGCCGGCGGCTCGTCTGAGTACGGCCTTCGACTCGGTGACGCTTTACGGCGAAGACCCCGATTACCGCCCGGATATTTACGGTAAAGTCGGTAACTCCGGCGTATCGGTCTGCTGCCTGGACGATGCCAAGAAGCTCTATTCCGGCTTCGATCTTTGTGATCCGAAGACGTCGGTGTCCATGACCATCAATGGCCCGGCGGCGACGGTGGCGGCGTTTTTCATGAATGCGGCCATCGATCAGCAGTGTGAAAAGTACATTCGTGAGCATGCTCTGGAGCAACTGGTGGAAGATAAATTACAGGCTAAATACGAGGCGAAAGGCATGCAGCGCCCGGCCTATCTGGGTGAATTGCCGGAGGGGAACGATGGTTTGGGCCTGCTGCTTTTAGGCATTACCGGCGCGGAAGTGCTGGAACCGGCGGTCTACGAAAAGATCAAGGCTTTCGCTTTGTCTTCGGTGCGCGGTACGGTGCAGGCCGATATTTTGAAAGAAGACCAGGCCCAGAACACCTGCATTTTCAGCACGGAATTCAGTCTGCGGGTGATGGGCGACGTGCAGGAATACTTCATTCAGCAGAAGGTCCGTAATTTTTATTCGGTCTCCATTTCCGGTTACCACATAGCCGAAGCGGGCGCCAACCCGATTTCGCAACTGGCTTTCACGCTGTCCAACGGTTTTACATTCGTGGAATACTACCGCAGCCGGGGCATGAACGTGGACGATTTTGCGCCCAACCTCTCCTTCTTTTTCAGCAACGGCGTGGACCCGGAGTATGCGGTGATCGGTCGGGTGGCGCGGCGCATTTGGTCCAAAGCCATGAAGCGGCTCTACGGCGCCAACGAGCGCAGCCAGATGCTCAAGTACCACATTCAGACCAGCGGCCGTAGTCTGCACGCCCAGGAAATTGCGTTCAATGATATTCGCACCACGCTGCAGGCCTTGTACGCCATTTACGATAACTGTAACTCGCTGCATACCAATGCCTACGACGAGGCCATCACCACCCCGACCGAGGAGTCCGTACGTCGGGCCATGGCCATTCAGTTGATCATCAACCATGAACTGGGTCTGGCGAAAAACGAAAATCCGTTGCAGGGCGCTTTCATCATCGAGCAACTGACCGACCTGGTGGAGGAAGCCGTGCTGGCCGAATTCGACCGCATCACCGAGCGCGGCGGCGTGCTGGGCGCGATGGAAACCATGTACCAGCGCGGCAAAATCCAGGAGGAAAGTCTGTACTACGAAACGCTGAAGCATACCGGCGAACTGCCGCTGATCGGCGTGAATACCTTCCTGTCGAAAGACGGCTCGCCGACGGTGCTGCCCCGCGAAGTTATCCGCGCCGAAGAAGAAGAAAAGGAAGCCCAGATCCAGACGCTGAAAAATTTACAGCAGGCCAACGTGGATTTTGCTGCGGAGACCCTGCGTCGTTTGCAGCAGGTGGCCCTGGCAAATGGGAATATTTTTGCGGAGCTGATGGAAGCAGTGAAAGTGTGTTCGCTGGGTCAGATTACAAGGGCGCTGTATGAAGTGGGGGGGCAGTATAGGAGGAATATGTAGGTTTGTAAAAGCGCTTTTTAAAGGTTATTTTTGTAAAAAATCAAGCAATGACCATTCAACTAGAAATTACCAATCCACAGGATGCCGAGCTGATTTTGAGTTTGGTGCGGCGTCTCAATATTCCCTTCCAGCAGAAGGAGAAAAAGGTAGAGGTGGAGAAGAGTGAAAGAGAGAAAGCAATTGAGCGCATTCGTAATTTCAAAGCTAGTGGACCTTCTTCATTCGGGGATGCTTTGGAATGGCAGATTAAAGAACGCGAAGATCGGCAATTACCTTTTGATGAAAATTCTTGATAGATACATCTTAATATACTCTTTTTCAGAGGATTATGAATACTTGCGAACATTGGTTTGGAGTAGCGATGCTGCCGCTTCTGAGGTTACCCGTTTAGAAACGCTTGGTTTTCATGGGTTGAACAATGACGAAGAAATATTATAAGGATGTTTTTTTAGTTCTTCAAACCCATGTAATAGACAAGCAAGTTTTGGACGAAGCGATTCGCCTGCGAAAAGCTTACAAAATGAAACTTGGCGATAGCATCGTAGCTGCTACGGCGTTATTGAATAGTGCCGAAATATACACCCGCAATGTGGCTGACTTTGAAAAAATTCCAGGGCTGGCAGTTGTAAATCCCGTTTTACAAATGGAGCAATCCACAGGGATTAAGCCCCTCTTGATTTTAACCATTTTCTTATTATTTTTATTCCTGTCTGCTTATCTATTTTGGAACAGTCTGTCCTTATACTATCCTTTTGGGTATAAGACAAATACTTTTGTTTATATCGCTTTCATAACAACAACGATTATTTATCTTAAATCTGAGGGCGTATTTGAAAAAGCGTTTCGCACCGGCCTGAGCTGCAGTTTTATTTTCTACCTCGTTTTTATGCTGACTGGTGGCGCTATATTAAGTGCCGTTTTCGATGGTTTTGACTTTGATGATGAAACGGTTTTCCTGAATGATCAGTATAGAATAGTGACCACTTCCGAGGTTATCCATTCCGGTGGCCAATCTTATATTGCTTTACTCCTTCGGGAAGGTATAACCGAACACTGCATTTATAGAAGTGGTATGCGCAGATGGGAAAATCCACGCATTATAATAGAAGGTAGCCAAGTGGGTTTGGTTGCGCGCAGTGAAGACGGTAGCCGAATGGATACAATCTGGATAGAGAGCTCAGAGTAATGATCCGTTTATATTTTGAAAATGGCTTTAAAAGCCTATTTTTGTAAATCGTTTTCAACGAAGATTACTTATATGTTTCCAAAACTGCTTTCAGTACGGATTGATCAAAAGTACCTGATCCACTTGCGTTATAATGACGGCACAATAGGAGTCGCAGATGTAGCACACCTCTCTGGGCGCGGCATCTTCAAACAGTGGGATGAAAACGACTTGTTCTTCCATGTTAAAATTGATCCGGAAACGAATGCACTGGTTTGGAATGACCTGGTCGATCTTGATCCTGATAGTCTTTACCTGCAAATACGGGGTGTGACTTTCAAGCAATTTCAAAGCAATTGATATGAGCCACGTGGCCATCTCCAAAAACGGTATCCCAATTCGGCTGACTGATGAGCGGTGGATGCATATTACTATTGGTCATCCAGAGGTTGCCAATTATTTTTTTGAAATCTTGGAAACTGTCGAAAACCCGGAAATTGTTTATTTTGGTAATTCCGGCGAACTTTTGGCCATCAAAAAACTTGTAAATGAAGTGGAAAAGTATTTGATCGTCGTTTACAAAGAACTGGCTGATCAAAATGACGTGTTGATAGATGGGTTTATCATCACTACCTACTCTACTTCAAAGATAAATTCATTACAAAACCGATCCGTAGCATGGCAGCCTTAGATATATTGCATAACCTCGATAGCCTACTCCCCTGGTTCGTTAACCATGAAGACATCTGGATGCACTACGACCGGGAAGCCGACGTGCTTTACCTCCATTTCAAAAGGCCCAACCAGGCTGATGACAGCGAGTTGACGGACGACGACATCATCATACGCTACGAAAATGGCGAGGTAATCGGACTGACAATCATGAATGCAAGTAAGCGCATTGCCAGTGCTGCGGCTTAATCACTCCTCCCGCACCACATTACTCACCCACTCGAACTCCTTCAGCACCATCATCGTCCGGTTCAACTGATCGGTATTGGCAATGATGAGCTGGATCTTCCCTTCGAAATAACCGCCGTCCGCCGAAATGGAAAACGAGCGGATGTTCAGCCCCAGGGCGGAAATACAATTGGTGAGCTGGTTGATGACCCCCGGACCAATATCGATGCCCGTCACCAGCAGATTGGCCAGGAATTCGGCTTTCACCGTGTTGCCCCAGCCGGCTTTGAGCACCCGGTAGCTGAAATTCGCCAGCAGGTAATCAGCGTTGGGACAGGTCTGCCGGTGAATTTTCACCCCCTGATTGGTCGTTACATAGGCAAAGATCGGGTCGCCCTGCACCGGATTGCAGCAGGTGGCCAGTGTGTAAGCGTGGTACATGCCCGATTCATTATTAATAATGATCTGCGGCGTGCGTTCCAGGGTTTTGGCCTTGGATTTATGCGAGGTATCCGGTAATACAGCGATGCTCTCGTTGGTATCGGCAAGTCGCGGCGCTTCGATCAGCACCAGTTTATTGCCCTCGGCGCGGAAGCGTTTCAGTCCGGAAAATTCCACCTGTCCCAGAGAAATAGCGCTCAAAAACTCCAGCCGGTTGGGGTAGCCGAAATGTTTAGCCAGCATATCGACATTTTCCTCGACCGGTACGCGGTACGCTTTCAGTTTGCGCTCCAGCATCTCTTTTCCCAGGTCGGCCTGCTTGCGTTTTTCTTCTTTTAAGGCCGCCCGGATCCGGGTCTTCGCTTTGGAACTTTTGACAATTTTCAACCAGTCCTCGGTCGGTTTCTGGTTTTTATTGGTGATCACCTGCACCTGATCGCCGTTTTGCAGCAGGTAACCGATGGGTACCAGGCGATTGTTGACCTTGACGGCCTGACAGGTGCAACCGACGTCGGAGTGAATGTTAAAAGCAAAATCAAGCGCCGTGGCGCCGTCGGGCAGCACCTTCATTTCGCCTTTGGGCGTGAAAACGTGGACTCCCTCGGCAAAAAGTTCGCTTTGGAAATCAGCCAGGAACTCGACGGCACTGGCGGAGTCGTTGGCTTCCAACGTTTCCCGCACCTGAGCCAGCCAGTTATCGAAGGTGTTGGCGCGGTTATTCAGCATCATGGCGCCTTTATATTTCCAGTGGGCCGCAAAACCGCATTCCGCAATTTCATCCATGCGTTCGGAGCGGATCTGAACCTCTACGTACCGGCCTTCCGGGCCGATCACCGTGGTATGCAGCGACTCGTAACCATTGGATTTCGGGTTGGTCACCCAGTCTTTCAGCCGCTCCGGAATGGGTTTGTACTGGTCGGTCACCACCATGTAAATCTGCCAGCACAGCAGCCGTTCGTCGGCATTCGGTGGGGCTTTGACAATAATACGAATGGCAAAAAGGTCGTAAATATCCTCGAAAGGCACGTTTTTCGCCCGGATCTTGTTCCAGATCGAGTAGATACTTTTCGGCCGGCCGGTGATACGCGCTTCAATCCCCAGTTCCAGCAGGGAGTCTTGTAGCGGTTCGGTAAAAATATCAATATAGGATTTTCGGGCGCGTTTGGTCTGCGCGAGTTGCTCGGCGATGTCGTGGTATTCCTCCGGGTGGCTGATTTTGAGGCAAATATCCTGGAACTCGGTTTTGACCGCGTTCAGCCCCAGCCGGTGGGCCAGCGGGGCATAGATCGTACTTGTTTCGGCGGCTATTTTCCGTTGTTTAGACGGGTCCATGCTGTTGATGGTGCGCAGGTTATGCAGGCGGTCGGCCATTTTTATCAGCACCACCCGGACGTCGAACAGCATGGCTTTCAGCACTTTACTGATGTTTTCCGCCTGCGGGCTCTCCTTGTCCTTCATCTCGTCAAGCTTGGTCAGGCCTTCCACGATCCGGGCCACGCGGTCGCCGAACTGTTCCCGAATGGCGTCCAGTTTGATCGTCGTATCTTCCACGACGTCGTGCATCAGGGCGCAGGCGGCGGCCGTTGGTCCCAGGCCGATTTCCTCCACGCAAATGCGGGCGACTTCGATGGGATGGAGAATATAGGGCTCGCCGGATTTTCGCCGTTGGGGACGGTGCGCTTCCCGCGCCAGTTCGAAGGCATCGCGCAGAATACGTTCATCGGCCGGGTTCAGGGGCGTTTTGAAGGCATGCAATAAATTCTCAAAGGCGGCTTGTACCTGGGCCTGTTCTTCTTCCTGTACGTGAATGACGGTTTCTTCTTCCTGCAACATAGTGATCCTGACTGTAGTATGAACTCAAATATGCATACCCATTTGATGAATAGACGCTAAAAAACGCACACAAACAAAGTTAGAACAAACTTTTTTTCATTTTGCCGCCTTTAAGTCTTGTTAACGGTTTATTCTCTGTCAACTTTCCATTTGTATTTCGGTAAAAACATTACTTTTGCCCTCCTTTTGGGAAAAAGCCCCATTGGGGAGGGTAAATTGGCGTTGTTGATTCATTTTTAAATTAACAATCGGCAAGTTTAAGCGTTTGAACGATCGTTTTTTATGCGGGCGTGGCGAAATTGGTAGACGTACCAGACTTAGGATCTGGCGCCGCGAGGCATGGGGGTTCGAGTCCCTCCGCCCGCACTTTTAAAAAACATGGTAGCGGTGAGCGAATGTGTGAACAATCCCCCACCGCTAACCAAAAATGAGGGCGGCGTTGCAGAGCAGCACCGCCCTTTTTATGAAGTGATGAAATGAACTTATACGTCATTTCAGAACTTTACTGCTCATTCTCCGGATCACTGGCCCCATCACTTTATTACTTCATCACTTCATCACTCCATACATATGGTTGTCCGCAAAGATATCGACAACACCTCCGCTGTGCTGACCGTCACCGTCGCCCGCGAAATCTTTAAACCCAAATTGGATGCCGAATTAAAAAAATTCCGGCAAAAAGCCAATCTCAAAGGTTTCCGCCAGGGTCAGGCGCCCCTTGATTTTATAAAAAAAATGTACGGCGGCAACATCTTCGGCGAAATGCTCAATGAGTTGCTTTCCCAGGAATTATACGACTACATACGGGAAAGCGGTTTGCAGGTACTCGGCCAGCCCCTGCCCACGGAAGATCAGGCGAAATTCAATTTCAAAATTGATAATCCCGATCCGGAGTATGCCGTGAGCTATGAAGTGGGGTATGTACCCGCTATTGAACTGCAAGGACTGGATGCAAATGCATCTTTCGACCGCCTGGTCGTATCGAACCTGGATGAACTGGCGGAAGATGACCTCAATTATGCCCGCAAACGTATGGGTACCCGTACCAGCCCGGAAGAGGATATTCAGGAAAATGATATTGTAAAAGTGGCCGCCTACGAACTCGAAGGCGATACCCGGAAAGAAGGCGGTTTGGAAACGACCCTCACGATTCTGGTGAAAGACGTGACGGACGAGGCATTGAAAGCCCGCCTGTTACACCTGAAAAAAGGCGAAACGCTGCGCCTAAACCCGCGCTCGATCGAAAAAAGAGAGGACGAAGCGTCCTTTCGTAAATATATTCTCAGCCTGGAAAAAGAGGATGACCGCGTAGTCGGTGATTCTTTTGAAGGCGTGATCGAAGACGTGAGCCGCGTGGGCGAAGCCGAACTGAACGAAGAATTCTACAAAGGTTACTTCGGAGAAGGCATTACGAACAAGGAAGAGGCCATTGAGCAAATCAAAAAAGGCATTGTCCAGTTTTATGAAGTGCGCTCGAATGCCCTGCTGATGCGTTCTTTCCAGGAGCGGCTGATGGCAGAAAACAACATCGAGCTGCCGGATACTTTCCTCAAACGCTGGTTATTCGTCAATAATGAGGGTAATATGCCGGTCGAGCAGATCGAACGCGAATACCCTGCCTTCGCCGATAACCTGCGCTGGTCGCTGTTGCGCGATAAAATTAAGGAACAGTATGGCCTGGAAGTCACCGATGCCGATGTGTATGAATCCTATGCCCAGCGGGTGCGCAATTACTTCCAGCAGGATCTGCCGGATGAAGTGATGCGCAGCAGCGTGGAACGTCTCATGCAGGATGCCAAAGACCTGGAAAGCACCAAGCGCGATCTGGAAACGGACAAGATCTTCGTGGCCATTCGTTCGATCGTAACGATTCATGATCAACCGGTTACGTCGGAAGAACTGCACAAAACCCTGGATGAAGTGACGAAAAAAGCGGAAGAGGAGCAACAGGAAGGCGCGGCGTTGCAGGCGATGGTAGAAGAAGAAGAAGAAAAATAAGCAGGTAAAACCACTGTTTTGGGCCGGCATTTCTTTCGTCGCCCGCAAGTACTGTTTCGTCGTTGAAAAACGGCGATGCTTCGTTCAAAACGGTTCCATTTTTCCAGTTTATAACTATACAGTACATAAGTTGTTACACTTGCCTCAAAAAGAGACAGAATATGTTCAACAAGAATGAATTTCAGAAGTACGCTACCAAGCATCTTGGTATGAGCAGCATGCACCTCGAAAAGTACATGGATACGACGGTGCCCAACATCCAGGGTTTTACGCCTTACGTCATTGAAGAACGGCAGATGAATGCCGCTGCGCTCGACGTATTCAGCCGCCTGATGATGGACCGGATCATATTTATGGGTGTGCCGGTCACGGAATACGTGTCCAATGTCATCCAGGCCCAACTGCTGTTCCTGGAAAGCACCGACCCGAAACGCGACGTGCAAATGTTCATCAACAGCCCGGGTGGCTCGGTCATCGACGGACTCGGTATTTATGACACCATGCAGTATGTCGCGCCCGACGTGGCGACCATTTGCACGGGTCTGGCCGCTTCCATGGGTGCTGTGCTGCTGGCAGCCGGTGCTAAAGGCAAACGCTCGGCCCTGTTCCACAGCCACGTGATGATTCACCAGCCGATGGGTGGTGCACAAGGCCAGGTCTCGGATATCGAGATTTCCTATAAACTCATCAAAAAAATGCAAAAGTCGCTGTACGACATCCTGGCGCATCACACCGGCCAACCTTATGAAAAGGTAGAAGCCGACTGTGACCGCGACAACTGGATGAGTTCGGCCGAAGCCAAAGAATATGGCCTGGTCGACGAAGTGCTCGACCGCAACCACCCGAAATCCGTTATCGATAAAAAATAAGGACGAAGGCAGTTTGCTGTTATAGACAGGTTTGAGTGGTTTGGCTAGGTTTGTTGGTTTGAATATATGATTATCAGGTATTTGAAATCCAACTTTTTTTCAAAACCACTTTACGATGGCTATAAGCCCGGAGAAGCGATGTTTCGCTTCCCCGGGCTTCTTTTTTCCTAAATAATGGCTAATTTTACAAAGGAGCGGCTGCCCGCGAAGTTGTACCTTTATGACCCGCTTGGCCGATTTTTCCTGTTTTTCTGGAAAAATAAAGACATTCCACAGTTCTTAGGAGCGGCTAACCTGTTGACAATTAATTTTTTATAAAAAAATCCTGTATTTATTCTACAGGTTGCCGGTTAAACCGGCGTTTTAAAAGCTATGATTAAACGCGGCAAACCTACCCAGCACCGCTGCTCATTCTGCGGGCGCGGCGAAGAAGAAGTAATGATCCTGGTCTCCGGTATGGACGGGCAGATTTGTGAAGCCTGTGTCGAAAAGGCCGAAGAAATTATTGAACAGGAACTGCGCAAAGCCGGGGCAACCAGCCAGCAGGAAGAGCAGACCCCTAAAAGTGAAAAGTTCAGCGCACCACTCCGGCTGGTGCCGCCACGGGAACTGAAAGCTTTTTTGGATCAGTATGTAATCGGACAGGATGACGCCAAAAAGGTACTCTCCGTAGCCGTGTACAACCACTACAAACGTTTGATCCACCGGTCGAAAGCCGATGATGAGGTGGAAATAGAAAAATCCAACATTCTCTTTGTCGGGCAAACCGGCACCGGTAAAACCCTGCTCGCTAAAAGTATTGCCAAACTGCTCGGCGTACCGTTTACCATTGTCGACGCCACGGTGTTCACCGAGGCCGGTTATGTCGGCGAAGATGTGGAAAGCATCCTTTCCCGCCTGCTGCAGGTCTGTGATTACGACGTGACAGCGGCCGAACGCGGCATCGTTTATATTGATGAAATTGACAAGATCGCCCGCAAACAGGATAACCCCAGCATTACCCGCGACGTAAGCGGCGAGGGCGTGCAGCAGGGCATGTTGAAAATGCTGGAAGGCGCCGAAGTGCTGGTGCCGCCGCAGGGTGGCCGCAAACACCCGGAGCAAAAACTGGTCAAGATCAATACGCAGAACATCCTCTTTATCTGCGGTGGCGCTTTTGACGGGATTGAAAAAATAATTGCCCGCCGGGTGAATACCCAGGTCATCGGCTACCATAAAAAAGAAGAAGAGCGTATTGACAAAGAAAATATGCTCCAGTACGTCAGCCACCAGGACGTGAAAAACTTCGGTTTGATTCCAGAGCTGGTCGGGCGCCTGCCGGTCATCGTGCACCTGGATCCACTCGATAAGGCTACGCTCAGCCTTATCCTGACGGAGCCCCGTAATGCCTTGCTGAAACAGTATGAAAAACTGTTCGACCTCGAAGGCGTACAACTCATTCTGGAGCCGGGAGCCGTGGATTTCATCGCCGAAAAAGCGTTGGAATACAAGTTGGGCGCCCGCGGTTTGCGGTCTCTCTGCGAAGCTATTTTCACGGAAGCCATGTTCGATATGCCTTCCGGCGGCGTTAACCGCGGCCCTAAGAAGCCATTCGTCATTAGCCGCGAATACGCTGAAAATCAATTGGATAAATCAAGGATCGGCCGGTTACAGGCCGCCTGAACGCTTTTGTAACCCCGACTTTAGTCGGGGTTACAAAAGCGGTGAAATCGGGGTTAAAAAATCATTTGCCGCAGCCGCTCGGAATCGCCGATCGCCTGACCGCGCATGGTGTTATTGAAAAACACCCAAATATCCTTTCCATGGGACAGCCAGTCTTTGATGGCAAACGCATACTTCTCCAGTTTTTCGTCCGAGTAGGAGGAATCGTACAGCTTTTCGTCGCCATGCAGCCGAAAGTAAACGGTATTCGCCGTGGCTGCTTCCCAACTTGGGAAACGGCCTCCCGAGGTTGCAATGACGAAGGCAATTTCATATTCCCGCAGTAAATCAAGCGCTTCCGGGGTGAACCAGGAGGTATGCCGCGCTTCAAACGCGAAAGCGGGTTCCGGATATTTTTTGCGCAGCATTTCAAAAAACGAACCCGCTACCTGGGCATTAAAGCGCAGGCTTGCCGGTATTTGTATCAAGACCGGTCCCAGGCGTTCTTTCATCAACAGAAAACGCGACATAAATTTATCAAGCGGTTCTTCCGCATTGACCAGCCGGCGCTCGTGGGTAATTTCCTGGTGTAATTTAGGTGCAAAGTGGAATTCGGGCGGGGTGGTCGTCAGCCATTTTTCCACTGTTTTGGGCATTGTGTAGTGGTAAAAACAGCTGTTGATCTCCGTACAGTCGAACCGGGTAGCATAGTAGGACAAATATTCAGCTGACTGGAGTTCGGGCGGGTAAAAAATACCTTGCCAGGGGTAACTCCATCCAGATGTGCCGATATGGAGGTGCGGTTGGGGTAAATGCATGGATTTTACGGTTTTTTGTTGTTAGCTTAAAAAAACCTTGCCAACACGGGTTACATGCGCGTAATTTTTGCACCGATCGCATTCAGCCGCTGGTCAATGTACTGGTAGCCGCGGTCGATTTGATGCACATTGTGGATCACGCTTTTGCCTTTTGCGGACAGTGCCGCAATCAGCAAGGCCTGTCCTGCCCGAATATCCGGCGAGGTCATTTCAATGCCCCGCAGCGGGTAGCGCCGGTCCAGGCCGATTACCGTAGCCCGGTGTGGGTCGCAGAGGATGATCTGCGCGCCCATGTCGATCAGTTTATCGACAAAAAACAGGCGGCTCTCGAACATTTTCTGGTGGATCAGTACCGAGCCGCGGGCCTGCGTGGCCACCACCAGCACAATAGACATCAGATCGGGGGTGAAACCCGGCCAGGGGGCGTCATAAATGGTCAGGATGGAACCGTCGATGAACGTATTGATCTCGTAATGTTCCTGCGCGGGGATGAACAGGTCATCGCCGCGTTTCTCGATCTGAATACCGAGTCGTTCGAAAGTAGAGGGAATGAGTCCCAGGTGTTCCACCCCGGCGTTCTTAATGGTGATTTCCGACTGCGTCATAGCGGCCAGCCCGATAAACGAGCCGATCTCGATCATATCCGGCAGGCAGCGATGTTCGGTGCCGCCCAAGCGTTCTACGCCTTCAATTTCGAGCAGGTTGGAACTCACGCCGCTGATTTTAGCGCCCATGCGTTGCAGCATCCGGCAGAGTTGCTGCAGGTAGGGTTCGCAGGCGGCGTTGTACAGGGTTGTTTTGCCCTTGGAAAGTACGGCCGCCATCAGCACGTTAGCAGTGCCGGTCACCGATATTTCGTCCATGTGCAAATACGCGCCATGCAGACCGGTTTTCGGTTGTTCTACGTAGTACGTATCCTGTTGGTCGTCGTATTTGAATTCGGCTCCCAGTTTCTGAAAACCGAGAAAGTGGGTGTCCAGTCGACGACGGCCGATTTTATCGCCACCGGGTTTGGGCAGGGTTGCCCGTCCGAAACGCGCCAGCAGGGGTCCGATGAGCATGACGGAGCCGCGCAAACGCTGGGCATCCTTCATAAAGGCATCGGATTTCAGGTAGGATATATCGACCGAGCCGGCACAAAAACGGAAGGTGTCGGGGGCTAGTTGTTCCACGGTAACGCCCAGACCGCGCAGCAGATCGATGAGCTGGTTGACGTCCCGGATGTTCGGAATATTGCTGATGGTTATTGCTTCGTCGGTCAGCAGTACCGCACTAATGATCTGGAGAGCTTCATTTTTAGCGCCCTGCGGGTGCAGGTCGCCCCGCAGTTGGTGACCGCCGATGACTTCAAAACTGTCTTGCATGGAAGATACGTCGTATAGGTTTGGTAGATGGGTAGTACGTGGCAAAGGCGGCGCGAAAGTAGCGCTTCCTGAAGAAAACCGGTTAGTCTACCTGCCGTAGATGCATAAAAAAACCCCCGATGGACGTACCACCGGAGGTTCAGAAATTTTATCAACCAAATGTCGAATCGTTCTTAGGCGATTTTGACATTTACTGCGTTCATTCCTTTTTTGCCACGCTCGGTATCGAAAGTAACCGCATCGCCTTCGCGAATGTTATCGACCAAACCTGTTACGTGTACAAAAATTTCTTCTTTTGAAGAGCTGTCAACAATAAATCCAAATCCCTTGGACTCATTGAAGAATTTTACGGTTCCACTGTACATTGAAAAAAAATTGAAAATGATGAAGTTTTGGCAAAGCGCCGCTGCAAAGGTAGCGGCTTTTTTTAAATAAAATGATTTTCAATATTTTCTGTAAAAAAACTGTTGATGGATCGGTTAGTGTACCCGCTTTCTGGCCGCCATTACCTGGCGGATGACGGCTTCATCGGCCATATAAGGCACGGTTACCTGTAAGGCCGGATAATCAGCCATCGTCCGTTCTATTGTGCTCATTGCGTGTGTGTTACGCGCCCAGGCCCGTCGGGCTACTCCATTGTTCACGTCCCAGAACAGCATGGCCAGCAGGCGTCGTTCCGCTTCGGGCGAGCCATCGATCACCATACCGAAACCGCCGTTAATTACTTCGCCCCAGCCCACGCCGCCGCCGTTATGCAGGCTCACCCAGGTCGCTCCGCGGAAAGAATCGCCGATTACGTTCTGTACGGCCATGTCGGCGGTGAAGCGCGAACCGTCGTAAATATTGGCCGTTTCGCGGTAGGGGGAGTCGGTGCCGCTCACGTCGTGGTGATCGCGTCCCAGTACCACCGGGCCGGCCAGCTCGCCTGCTTTGATGGCGTCATTCAGTGCTTTGGCAATGCGCATCCGGCCTTCCGCATCAGCATAGAGGATGCGGGATTTGGAACCAACCACCGGAATATTCTGTTTGGCCGTCTGTATCCATAGCAGGTTATCGCGGAGCTGACCCTTGATCTCTTCGGGCGCCTCCTCCAGCATTTGCTGCAGAACGCCGGCGGCAATCGCGTCGGTTTTGTCGAGATCGGACTGTTCGGCGGAACAGCATACCCAGCGGAACGGCCCGAAACCGTAGTCGAAACAAAGGGGGCCCATAATGTCTTCCACGTAGGAAGGATAAGCGAAAAGGGCTTCTTCGCGGTTTTTCCAGACCTCCGCGCCCGCATCGCCGGCCTCTTTCAGGAAAGCATTGCCGTAGTCCCAGAAGTAAAATCCGCCGCGATCGCGCAGGGTGTTGATCGCGGCCACGTGGCGACACAGGGTAGCCCGCACCTCGTCCATGAAGCGGTTTTTGTCGCTGATCAGCAGCCGTTTAGCTTCTTCAAACGTATAACCGACCGGCGTGTAGCCGCAGTCGTTCAGGTTATGGCAACTGGTCTGGTCGGAGCCGAGTTCGACGTAAATCTGGTCCCGTACGAACCGTTCCCAGAGGTCCACGATGTTGCCATGATACACGAGGGCGATGGCCGTTTTATCCCGGCGGCACTCTTCCATACGGATGATCAGGTCGCTGAGGTCGGTATAAACGTTCTCTTTTTGAATATACCCGTCCGCCAGCCGCTGTTGCACGGACTCGCCGTCCACTTCGGCAATGACCCCGATGGCGCCGGTAATGACGGCTGCGCCCGCCTGAGCGCCAGACATGCCGCCTAATCCGGAAGTCACG
Source organism: Saprospirales bacterium (assembly GCA_031425035.1). Taxonomy (GTDB): domain Bacteria; phylum Bacteroidota; class Bacteroidia; order Chitinophagales; family Saprospiraceae; genus M3007. Next base: position 32,618 of record JANPIN010000094.1, read on the forward strand.
AACACGCGGCCGCGCAGGTCTTCGAAGCCCAGGCGGCGGCCGGCGTTGAGCAGGGTAATGGTGGTGCCGTGCACAATACCCTGCGGCCCGATATACATGAACGAGCCGGCCGTCATCTGGCCGTATTGGGTTACGCCGAGGGCATTATACTTGTTCCAGTCGTCCTTTTTGGAGTAATTAGGGATCATCATGCCGTTGGTCACCACGACGCGCGGCGCTTCGGCATGGGAAGGGAACAGGCCCATGGGGTGGCCGGAGTAGAGCACCAGCGTCTGCTGCTCGGTCATTTCCGATAAATAGCGCATGGTCAGCAGGTACTGCGCCCAGTTCTGGAACACTGCGCCGTTGCCGCCATAAGTAATGAGTTCGTGGGGATGTTTCGCTACTTTCGGGTCCAGGTTATTCTGGATCATCAGCATGATGGCGGCGGCCTGGTGGCAGCGGGCGGGGTAATCGTTCACCGGGCGGGCGTACATAGCGTAGTCCGGCCGGAAACGATGCATATATATGCGGCCGTAGTGTTCCAGTTCGTCCGCGAATTCGGCTGCCAGCTCGGTATGCCAGACCGTTGGAAAGTAGCGCAGGGCATTCTGGATAGCCAGTACTTTTTCCTTTTCGGAAAGCACGCCTTCCACCACGCGGCGCGGGGCATGGCTGGCAGCGGGGTCGAGCGGTTTTGCCGGCGGCAGGGTGGCGGGGATGCCGGTGGTGATGGCGGACTGGAAGGGCATGGCGGTTATTGGTATATTGGTTATTAGTTATCGGTTTATTGGTTATTGGGGGGGGGCAAAATTATTGAAATTCCTGGAGGGTAGGACGGCAATAAAAGGGGGATGTTTGTGAGGAGCGGGCGCTGAATACTATATTTTTGGGCGATCAATATTTTACATCCAGCTCATTAACCAACCTACCATAAATGAGGTTTGCCATTTCCATCGCTATACTGCTGTTTGTCAGCAAACTGGCTTTTAGTCAGGCGAATACACCTGATTCGCTCACCAAACCTTTCGTGCTCGGCGTCATCGCGGAAATACAGTCCGTCGAACTGGCGGAGAACAGAGTTTTAAACATCTATCTCCCGGAAGACTACGATAAAAACGACACGATCAGGTATCCGGTCATTTATTTACTGGATGGTTCGGCCGATGAAGATTTTATCCACGTGGTCGGACTGGTGCAATTCTTTACCTTTCCGTGGATCAATCGTTTGCCCAAATCAATTGTCGTCGGGGTGGCTACGGTTGACCGGCGCAGGGATTTTACTTATCCGACCAGCATTCAGGAAGATAAAAAGAAATACCCCACGACCGGTCATTCGGATAAATTCATGGCTTTTATAGAAAAAGAGTTACAGCCTTTTATAGAAAAGAACTATAAAACCACTGCTTCCAAAACAATTATCGGTCAATCCCTGGGTGGACTATTCGCAACGGAAGTTTTGTTTAAAGAACCTGCCCTGTTTAATAAATACATCATTATCAGCCCCAGTTTATGGTGGGATAATGGTTCCTTACTCAATCAGACTTCCAGCATTTTAATGGAAAATTATGCAGTAGAAACCGGTGTCTACATCGGTGTTGGCAAAGAAGGGTTAACGCCCACCGAAATACCCCGGGTCATGGAAGTGGACGCCAATTCACTGGCGGAAAAGTTACAGGCCGGCAAAAGCAAAAAAGTGCAAGTATATTTTGATTATTTACCGCAGGAAGACCACGCTACTATTGCGCACCAGGCTGTTTTTAATGCTTTCAAGTTGCTATACCCGGCAAATAACGCTGACCAACATTGAAACTATGGACAAGTGTATGCTATTTCTCCACCCCAATTCCCGTGCGTTCACACCAGCCCTGATGCCGCTCCTCCGCTTCCCAAAATGGGCCGGCAGCCAGCACCTCCGTTACTGGTTCGAGGCCTTTGGCGCGGAGTGCTGCCAGTGCCTGTTCCGCTTTGCGGCATTGTATTTCCGAATGAAAAAAGATGGCGGACCGGTATTGTCCACCCCGGTCCCGGCGATCTTTGGTGGGGTCATGCAAGGTGAAAAAGAAATGAAGTAAGTGCTCGAAAGACAAGCGGGAAGGGTCAAAAGTCACTTCTACCGCTTCGGCATGACCGGTCGTTTTGCTGCAAACCTGGGTATAAGTAGGGTGTTCGGTATGTCCGCCGGTATAACCTGTCCGGGTAGCCAGAACGCCCGGCAGCCGGCTAAAGCGGTATTGTTTTGTCCAGAAACAACCGCATGCAAAGGTGGCTAATTCAGGAAACATCAGGAACTGAACATCTCGTCCATCTTCAGCCGCGCTTTGCGAAGCCGCATATCTTCCCCGAATTGGGTAGCGCGTTGCTTCGACTGCCAGGCATGCCAGGTCTCTCCGAAACCCAGCAGCAGCACACTGCTGATGAGCAATACGTTGTGGGTCGCCTGTACCCACCAGACCTGATCTTCATAAAATGGCCGTACAACCAGCATTTCGACCGCAATGAAGAGGGTAGTAAAAAGGATCAGCGCAATCGTAATCGCCCGGATGCGGAACAGCCAGACGGGGCGTTGGCGCAGCAGGCAGCGATTCAAAAAAAGAATGGCGACCCGCTCTTCCGGGTAGATCTTGATGAGCTCCCGCAGTACGTGTTCCGCCTTCGCATATTCCTGTAATTGGTATAAAGAAGCCGCTTTTTTGAATAAAGTGCGGGCAAAAAGGTCCTCGCCGCCCCAGTTATCGATGTTGTGCATAATGAGCGTCTCCAGCAGGTGATCGCACATTACGAGGTGTTTGCCGTTATTGCCCGTCTCGAACAACGCGTCCGTGTAGGCCAGGGTACAGTCCAGCCACTCGTCGTAGTCCAGCGCGCGGATACCGTCTTCAAAGCGTTCGTAATAGCGCACCAGGCCGTGGAAGTCATGCGCTTCAATGGCTTTGAAATTGCGATATAACCGCAAACGGTTGGCCGGTAAAAAATTCATACGGACAAAACGATAACGAACAGAAATCTGTGAACCCGAAGATACAACTGCTTATTTTCAGGGAAAAATGATCCGGGAAAAACTGTCTTATTTATAACTAAAAAAAACTGTACCCCGCCGCTCACGAATGAACGACGGGGTAAAATTTAAGAGGGTTTGTTGGTTTGGAGGGTTTGTTGGTTGGCGTTATCATTTTTTTTAGACTTGGCTTTGTTAAAGAGGCTTTCGAGTATAGGACGGCTAAACCAGCAAACCCTTTCAAACCAGCAAACCTCCTCTAGTTCAATTGCGCCGCAGCGCCACCGGCATTTCATCGTCATAATCGCCGGTCAGGATGGGCGTTTGTACATTATCCGTGTATTCGCGCACCTTGGAATACACGAAGCTGTAAAGTTCTTTGATGGTAACCAGGTAGTCATTATTGACGTCGGCTTTCCCTTTCAGGCCCTGGAGCACATAGTAGGTAAATACACCCTGGCGCAGGCCGTGATCTTCCAGGGAAAGTTCTTCGGCTTTAGACGACATCAGCAGGGCAATGCCGCCACTGGCATCTTCAAAGGCCTGGTAGTACCGCTGGAGGGTTACCGGCGCCGGTCCTTTTGCAGCCAGGTTGGCGCCGTAGTTCAGGGTGCCGCTGTGGCAGGCGTCGGCAATGCAGAGTTTGTGTTTGGCTTTGCTTTCCTCGAACACTTTTTTGACCTCTTCGTGGCGCAGTTTGTTGTTATAGCCATCATAGTCGACCGGCAGGAAAGCCCCTTCGATGCCGTGGCCGCTGTAGTAGAACAGCACCACGTCGTTGGCGTCGGCTTTCAGAAAATACTGACGCATGGTCTTTAAGATGTTATCGCGGGTCGCATCTTCATCCACCAGTACAGCGATCTGGTTATCGGGCAGTGCGCCGCCTTCCGGGCTTTTCAGGAAGGAGTAGAAACGATAGGCGTCGTCGTCGGTAAATTTAAGTGATGGCATGGAGGTGTAACGTCCGACCCCGACGATCACCGCCCATATTTTCACCGTTTTACTCGGGTCCACGCGGACCGGATCGGCGGGCAGGGTTTCGCGGGAATCCAGTTCCCGGATCGGGGCGCCATTCATCCAGACGGCGCCGTACACCCGGCCTGAAGCGAAGTACATGACGCCTTCGCCATAGGGGGCGTTGTTGGCCCATTCGCCTTCGTAGCGGTCACCGTTGGCATAGTGGCAAATACCGCGGCCGTTCGGATAACCATCTTTAAACTCACCCATCCAGCGTGAACCATCGGGATAATCGTAATACCCCTGGCCGCTGCGGCAATACACGCTGCCGCAATTGCGCAGTCCGGTGACATCGGGTTTGGTGCTGTTTGGTTTGCCGGCGCTGGGTTTGGTCGTGCCGGGCGTCGGGCGGGTGGGCGTCTCCGAGCTGGCTGTAGCCGTGGTCGTGTTCACTGCTTTGCCCATGTTCCAGGTGCCGGTGGTGATTTTTCCTTCCGGCGTGACAATTTTACCGGCGCCATTTTTCCGGTTATCTTTCCAGCTGCCGACATAGTAGGCGCCGTCGGTATAGTACATCGTTCCTGTGCCATTGAATTCGCCATTGACCATCTGACCTTCGTAGCGTTCACGGGTTTTGAAAAAATATTTCCCCTGACCACTCATTTTATCATTGGCCCACAGCCCCACGTAGCGGTCGCCGTTGGAGTAGGTCATGCTGCCCTCGCCGTGCATCCGGCCGTTCGTAAAATGGCCTTCATAAATATTGCCATTTTGCATGGTCAACTTGCCCTTTCCCTGGCGCACGCCCTTGACAAACTGACCGGAATAAGTCGATACCGAAGAATATCGATAGGTGCCGGTACCAGTCTGACAGTTGCCGCTTTGGCATTGTGCAGCAAGATGGGCGGGCATTTGGGCCACTGCAAAGGCGACCAGCATTAAGCGGATAAACAGATTAAGACCCTTCATGTCTGTGAGGATTTGGTTGTTTTTGAACAAGTGAAAAGTGTAAAAGAAGGGTGCAAACAGTCGTTGATTGATTAAACCCCGGGACGAGATTCCTGCATCGTACGGGTGTTGTTTAGTTTTGTAGGGTGAAGGCGGATTATCGATGCAAGAACAATCTCCCTAACCTAATATTGTGCCATTCATATCCACATCAATTGAAATTTGTACTTTTGCAGCGTCATTTTGCAAGTAATATTTTGATTTTCAACAATTTGTAAATTTCTTACCATCATGTTAAAAAATTTGATACTTGGTTTCGTCACCGTCGCTTCACTGACTGCCTGCACCGCCAACAAGAATAACCAGACCGCAGCGGCGCCCCAGGACGGCAAACATTTCGGTACGCTCGTAACGGCTAAAAATGCCATTACCTACGATCAGCTGTTGCCAAAAATGTCTAAAGTGGATTCTTTGCCGGCCAAAGTAACCGGCAAAGTCGTTTCCGTATGTCAGAAAAAGGGTTGTTGGATGACCCTGCAATCGAGCCAGCCCGGCCAGCCCGATATGCGGGTGACCTTCAAAGACTACGCGTTTTTCATGCCGAAAGACCTGAGCGGTAAAAAGGTGGTCGTCGATGGATTTGCCTTCGTGGAAACCACGCCGGTGGATGTACTGCGCCACTATGCGGAAGATGCCGGCAAAACAAAAGAAGAAATTGCCAAAATCACCGAGCCCAAACGCGAACTTTCGTTTGAAGCCGCGGGGGTCCTCATTATCGAATAGCGAATACGGATTGCGGAATTCGGAATACTAGGGCGCTACTTTTGGTCTTTTTGCCTGGCTTATTAAGGACGTTTGCCAAAATGTTTGGAAGTTGTAATTGCTGTAAAGCACTTTGCATAACGCCTGCAACCAATCTCCTGCATTGCCCTTCCGAATATCATGAAAAGCGAACAACCGCTACGGCCTAAAATTCCGTATTCCGCAATCTGTACTCCGCATTCGGCTAGTAGCTCTTGAGCCCGGTTACATAGTACATATCCATCATGCCTTTGTTTTTGGCGGCCACCTTGCCCCGGGAGTAGTATTCGAACTCGTATTTAGAGAGCCAGTAGGCATCTTCACTGACGTTCACTTTACCCGGATCGCAGGTTTCTTCCATGCGGGCGGCGATATTGACCGTATCGCCCCAAATATCGTAGGCGAATTTCTTGGCGCCCACGACACCGGCCACCACCGGTCCCACGTGAATACCGATGCGGGCTTCAAAAAAAGGCATGGAACGGCTCATGCGCTCGGCTTTCATGGCCAGCATAAAGTCCTGGATTTCCAGCGCGGCTTTAACCATATCGGAAGGGCTGGCGTTCATATCGGACAGGCCGCTGGCGCACATATAGGCGTCGCCGATGGTCTTGATTTTCTCCACCCGGTAGTGGCTGATGATGTTGTCAAAATTGGAAAAACAGTAGTCCAGTTCTTCGACCAGCAGTTCCGGGCTGAGCACTTCGGAAAGGTGGGTAAATCCTTTAAAATCGACGAACATGACGGTCGCCTGGTCGTACTTGCGGGCCGCCACTTTGTTCCGCGTTTTTAATTCCTCGGCAATAGCCGGCGGCAAAATGTTGAGCAGCAGGTTATTACTCCGTTTCTGCTCGGCCTCGATGACCATGTTTTTCTGGGCCAGTTCATTGACCGAACGGCGTTTCGAGCGATAACGAACGTAGAAAAGAATGGCCAGGAGCAGCACGAAGGCCGTTAAAAGGGCGAGGATATTCCCGAGGTATTCACTTTGTTTCTGGGCAAGTTTGGCCTCCGAGGTCAGTCGTTTTTGGGCCTCATAATCACGCTCCAGTCCGACCCGCACGATTGAATCCGCCATTTGATCCTTCGTCAGGTTATCGACCAGGCGACCCTTGCTGCGCGCCAGCGAATCGGCCTGCTGTTTTTGCATGGCGATCTGGCTGATCGTAGCTTCTTTCATGCTGAGTTCCTGCTGGGTTTTGCTCTGCACGTCTTTGATCTGTTCCTGGTAAGTCGTTTCCAGGATCTGGGTCTGGCCGGTAGCGGCGGCCAGTTGTTCGCGCAGTTTACGGTTATCGGCTTCCGCAACGGCCAGCCGGTTTTCCAGTCGGCGCTGGGCATCCCCGCCATCGCGGCCGCCATTGCCACTGTTACTTTTCAGGTAGTTCACGGTTTCCCGGCTCCATTTGAGGGCTTCTTTTAAATCGTTCTGTTTCAGGGCAATATCCTGGAGCCGCTCGGTGGAATTGAGCGCCACGTCGCGTAAACCATAGTTGCGGGCGGCATTCCAGGCCTGACCGAAACGACTGGCGGCCTCCCGGTAGTTGCGGCGTAAATATTCCGCATTGGCGCTGAGATAAGCGGCATCGGCTTCTTTGCGTTTATCGCCGATTTCGATGGCCAGCTGGTTGGCGCGTTGCGCGAAATCAGAGGCTTTTGTATAATTATTGCCCGCCATCGCCTTCTCCGCAATCTGGTAGGCGAGCGTCATTTTCTCGTTTTTGGTGCCGGACCGGTTATACTTGCCTTCCAGTTCGGCGATGGACTGGGCGACAAGGGCATGGTTTAGAAAAAGGAAAAAGGATAAACAAAAGGCGAATGAATATTTCATAAGAGCAGTGGATGATCGTCGGATAAGCCATGGGGCTATTGGGACCGGCGTACATACAAACGAGGTGTTTTAAAACTTGTTTTCCAAAACCAAAGATGCCGCCCGCCCGGCAAATATCGAAGTTTTTCGTGGCTAGTGCCGCGTCCAGCAAAAAACAGGTCTCGCCAATCGGCACGTCATTCACTGGACGCAGCACTAGCGAACATGAAATGCGGTGTCTTGCCCTGCATTTTTAAAAAGTTCTACTTTTACCCGCCTAACCACCCGTCCAGCATGCAGATCACCCCTTTTCGCGCCACGTACGCCAATTTTCAGCACTTAGCCTCCCCCGACGAATTTTGCGAATCCGTGAAATTCCATTTTCAGGAGCAGGTGAAGACCGGTTTGCTGGAAAAATATCCGAGTGCCGCGTTTTATATTTATCAAATTGAAAACCGCCAGCATCGCCGGCATATTGGCCTCATTGCGCTGGATGCGGTGGCGGATTACCTGGCCGGCCGGGTAAAAATGCATGAACGCACCCTGCGCGAAAAAGAAGAGCAGCAAATCGAACTGTTCCTGCGCTGGAATGCCATTCTCAAACCGGTGCTGCTCACCTATCCGCCCGTGCCGGTGCTGGATGCCTGGCTGAACGACTTTGTTGCCCACCATAAGCCACTGTTTATCGCCCGTTTTACGAAAAGCGGCCAGGTGCATCGCGTATGGGCCGTCACCGCGCCGGCCGATATTACGCATGTCCAGGCGATGTTTGCCGAGCATATACCCAGTGCTTACATCGCCGATGGTCACCATCGCACCACTACGGTGGCCTTGTTGAACGAACGCTACAAAGGGCAGGAGACCTTCGATTTCGAGCACTTATTTTGCGCTTTTTTTTCCACCGATCAGCTGGATATTCTCGATTATAACCGGGTGGTGGAAGCGCCGGACAATGTCAGTGCACTGCAACTGCTGGCCCGCCTGTCCCGCCTGTTCGATGTGGAGCCGCTAACAGAGGCGCGGAAACCCGAACAGAAACATGAACTCAGCCTGTATATACGCAAGGAATGGTTCTGCCTGCGCTGGCGAAAGGAAATACTCGACGCCCAGCAGCCCGATGCCGTCGCGCTCGATGTGAGCCTGCTCAACGAACTGGTACTCCATGACTTGCTGGGCATCACCGATGTCCGTACCGACAGCCGGATTGCGTATGTCGAAGGCAGCAAAGGGGTAAAAGGCGTGGAAAAAGCCGTCAAAAATGGCCGCAACCGCCTCGGTTTTGTGTTGTACCCGGTCTCTTTCGCCGATCTGCAGCAACTCACCGATGCCGGCTTGAGTATGCCGCCCAAAAGCACCTATTTCGAACCCCGTATGCGCAGCGGCGTGCTGATCAAGTCTTTATTGAAAGAAATAGAAAAGTAACCCCACCACATCACTTCATCACTTCATCATTTCATCACTTCATAATAATGCTCATAAAAGCCTCCCGCCTGACCAACCTCACCGATGCCCGGTATTTCGCGGCCAAAGACGTGCAGTTCCTGGGTTTCAACCTCGAAGCGGGTACGCCCGGCCACCTCGATCCCATGTATATGCGGGCCATTCGCGAGTGGGTGCAGGGGCCGCTCATTGTGGGGGAGTACACGCATGCGCCGGTGGCCGAGGTGCGCGAGGCGGCCGCATTTTTTGGACTGGATGCTGTGCAGGTGACGGCCGATTATCTGTCTGAACTGGCCGTATTACAGGGTTTGACCGTACTGCTCACCGTAGAAGCGGATCAGGATGCGGCTACTTTGGAAAAAATTTTCCGGGAAGCGGCGCCGGTGGTGACGCATTTCATTTTGCAGTTTTCGACTAAAAATGACGTCGAAACGAGCCTGGGTTATGCCGCCGATTTTTGGAAAAACATTTGCGCACAGCATTCCATCCTGCTGCACTGGGATGGCCTGGCCGCCGATTTGCCGGCACTGCTCCAAAACTGGCCGTTTGCCGGACTCAGCCTGACCGGCGGGGATGAACAGCAGGTGGGCGTAAAATCCTACGAGGAAATCGAGGAAATATTTGACTGGCTGGAAACCGGGGAAGCGGGTTAGTATCACCAACGAAGACACACGGCCCAGACCAAAGCCACATTGCCTGCAATAAGTAGCAGGAAGCATGCCGGTACCACCCAGCGCTCAGCGCGAAACAGCGCCCGGTTGCTCAAGATCAAAACCAGTACCGGCCCGATCGGCACGAAATAACGCCCCTGCAAATTACTCAGTTCCGCAGCGCCCACGGGGCACCATAAGGCGTACATGGTGAGGGCAAAAAAGCCCAGAAAAAGGAATGCGACCAAAGCCGCTAAACTGCGTTGCCGCCGGCTCCAGTCCCCCGTTTCACAACAGATCAAACCTGCCAGCGCCAGCCATAATGCTGCCAGCCATCCGGGTGATAAATAGTTTTTCTCCCAGCCAAATTTTCCCACAAAATGCGCCAGGGTGCTGGGCAAGGCCCGCACATAGGACCGCGTGGCAACCTCCAGAAAAGTCCATGGGTGCGCCGCCACGTACTGCAACTGGGCGCCTGGCTGCACACCCTCGTTCAACGTTTGCGTGTGGCGGTAGGCCGGGTCATAAGCATCGTAAGGAATGAACCAGTTTTGCGCCAGTTGGCCCCATATAATGGCCGTTACGCAACCAAAAGCGAGCAAAAGCGCGAAATAAAGCCGGTTTTTAGAGAATAGTCCGTACAGCAGCCCCAACGGCAACACGACCAGCTTGGCCGCACAGACTGCCATAAAGGCCATTATTTGCGCCCCTTTTTTACGGAGTACCGGCTGACAAAAAACGGCGAACAGCCAAAAGCAAAGGCCGTTGGTCAGCACGTCGGCATTGGCGGAAGCCGCGATCACCAGCGAAGCCGGCAGCAGCGCCAGACCCGCCACCGGACGATGCAGGGCCGGTAGCATACGCAGTGCCGACCAAACCAGGAACACCCAGAGGAAGAGGTTGGCAAACCGCGCCGCATACAACAGCAGCAGCGGTCCCGCCCCGAATATGCGTGTGATGGCTATGGCCACCGCCTGCGGCAAATAGGCCGTCGGTGCGTACACGGCCGTGTTGGCAAAATCGAGGAAAAGACGATCCCGGGGTTGCAGCGCTATTCGGCCGGCATTTTCAAATAAACCGGGATGCAGCCGCGCCCCATAGTCGTTTTTTAAATAAGCGAATGAGTCGGCCAGTACCTGCAGGCTGGCGGGTAAATAGCCCCCCAGTCGCTGCTCCTTTATTTTTTCCGGAAAAAACCGGCCCTCGCTGACCTGGTAGGCGCGTAAAAAATGGTTCGGCTCATCGGGCGACTGAAAAGGAGGAACCAGCAGCGCGAACAGGCTGCCGAACAGCAGGGCAGTGCAGACGAATGCCTGCAACGGGCCGACACCCTTCATCGGGCCAGGCTGTCGAATTGCACTTCTATGCGCCCGCTATCGATAGCGGGTACCGTGACTTCTACGGGCGCCGGGACGGGCACTTTTTGCTGCACACTTTTGAGCAAATACACCAGAGCGGCGACCACCACCAGTCCCAGGATCAGGATGTTGAAAATTGGAAACGGCTGCCGGGTTTGTCGTTCGAACATAGTACACAGTGATTTTATACGAGATAATTGGGTGCAAAGTAAAGCGTTTCGCCGGCCTTCCGGCTTGTTCGGGCTATTGCAGCAGGTTTTGCTACTTTTGCCAAAATTATTTTTACAAACCATGTGCCGTAGCCTCCTCTTTCTGTTTTTCACCGCCCTGCTGCTGCCTTTCGGCTGTACGCCTCCAGAAGCCGATCAGCAGACGACGAAAAAAGGCAGCGTCGATCTCGATCTGCATAACCCGCGCGTGCAGCATATATATAACCTGCGCGACCGTCGCCAAACGGATTCGCTGCGGATGTTCCTGACCGACCCCGACGCGACCCTGCGCTACGTGGCCGCCCTGTCGTTCGCGTCCAACCGCGACTCGCTGGCCATCGACGCGCTCATTCCCTGTCTGCGCGATGTCGTGGAAGAAGTACGGGAAGCCGCCGCTTTTTCGCTGGGCCAGATCGGTATACCGGCCTGCGAAAAACCGCTGCTCGAAGCCTTCGATGCCCGCGATTCGCTCTCGCAACACCAGCGTTTCAACGCTATTGTGCTGGAAGCTGTGGGCAAATGCGGCACCCTCGCCAGTCTGAAAAACGTGGCCGCCATTACCACCTACCAACCCACCGATACGCTGCTGCTGGAAGGGCAGTGCCGCGCTATTTACCGCTTCGGGCAACGCGACCTCGTGGATGCCGCCGCTACTGCACGGATGGTGAGCACCGTCGCCAATGAGCGGATTCCGGAACCGGCCCGCATGATGGCGGCCAACTACCTGGCCCGCACGAAAGGCATTACGCCGGATAGCAGCCAGGCGGTACAAATGGCCGTGGCCCTGGTGCGCGCCACCAACCGCCCCGATATCCGGATGGCGCTGGCTAAAGGACTGGGTAAATCCAAAACCGGGCCCGCTTTCGGAATTCTTTCCAAGGTGATCGCTACGGAGCAGGACTGGCGCGTTAAGTGCAACATTATCAATGCCCTGGGCGGATTTGGTTATGATACGGTCCGCACGCTGGTGCTGGCGCGGCTGTTCGATGCCAACCCACAGGTGGCCCGCACGGCCGCCGAATTTTTTATTCCCAACGGCCAGCCCAAAGACGGCGATTACTACTGGCGTATAGCCCGCGACAATCCCAATCTGGCGCTGCCGGTGCAGATCGCCTTATACCACGCTTCCAATAAATGGCTGTCCGGCAAGATGGAACCGGAATCCAAGGATTTTGTGAATTACCGGCTGCGGGAAATGTTCGTGCAGGCTAAAAACCCCTACGACCGGGCGGCCTGTCTCACGGCGCTGGCCCAGTTTGGCTGGCAATACCGCTGGATCCATGATAAAGGCCTGAGCGACGTACATCCCGCGGTGAAAACGGCGGCGGCCGAAGCCCTGGTCACGATTGCGGCCATGCCGAATTTCTACGCCTTTTTTGGCGAAGCCTCGAAGAACGTGCGCCGCGAGTTTTACTTCTATTTCAAGGAAGCGGTAGCGAGCGCCGATGCGGGTTTGGTCGCCTCCGCCGCACCGGGTTTGAGCACGCCCGCTTTGAACTACCGCAGCCTGCGCGATTCGCTGCGGGTGAACGATTTTCAGCGGACGTTAGGTAAACTGAAGATGCCCCGCGACGTGGAAGCCTACATGGCCCTGGATAAAACCATTGCTTATTTCCTGGAAAAACCGGCTCCGGCGCCGCCAAAAATCACGTATAACCATCCCATCGACTGGGAACGGCTGAAAGTGGTAACGCCCACCACCACCGTCACCATCGAAACGGCGAAAGGCAATGTGGTGCTGGAACTTTACCCGGACTGGGCGCCCGGCTCGGTGGCCAGCTTTCTGCAACTGGCGGGAACGGGTTATTATAATGGCAAGAATTTCCATCGCATCGTGCCGAATTTCGTGACCCAGGGCGGCTGCCCGCGCGGTGACGGTTATGGCGCGGAAGACTTTACGCTGCGCACCGAAATTGGCCTGGCCTGGTACGATGCCGAAGGATATCTGGGCATGGCTTCGGCCGGTCCGGATACGGAAGGCACCCAGTTCTTTATTACCCATTCGCCGGCGCCGCACCTGGACGGCCGCTACACCATTTTCGGTAAAGTGCAAAGCGGCATGGACGTGGTGTATCAGCTGCAACCGGGTGACGTGATGAACAAGGTACTGGTAAAATATCAATGAGTGAATTACGGAGGCGCAAATGAGCTGGTTCATCCAATATAAACGGGGTTCCATCCGCTTTTTGCTTCCGGCAGTGAGCAAAACCGGCTTTGTCCTGTTGGAGCGGTGTTCATTTACCTTTATCAACTTTTACAGATGCTGACTACCTCGCACCTTACCAAACAATACCGCTCGGCCAACGGCGAAGCCCTCACCGTGCTGGACAACGTCAGTTTCGACCTGGCCGCCGGCGATACCTTTGCCATTGTCGGTCCTTCCGGTTCGGGTAAAACGACCCTGCTGGGACTTTGTGCCGGACTCGACCGGGCCAGCAACGGCTCCGTAGCCCTGAACGGGATTGCCCTGGAGCCCCTTTCCGAAGATCAGCGGGCGGATGTTCGTAATCAGCACGTGGGATTCATTTTTCAAAATTTCCAGCTCATTCCCACCCTCACCGCCCTCGAGAATGTAATGGTGCCGCTGGAGTTGCGCGGAGATGCCAGCGCCGAAACCGTAGCCCGTAAATGGCTGGCCCAGGTAGGTCTGAGCGACCGCCTTGATCACTATCCGACCCAGCTTTCGGGAGGCGAACAGCAGCGCGTTTCTATTGCCCGCGCGTTCAGCAACAGCCCGAAAATCCTGTTTGCCGATGAACCCACCGGTAACCTGGACGCCGAAAATGCCGCCGGTATTGTCGATCTGATTTTCGACCTCAACCGGACCGCCGGCACGACCCTGGTGCTGGTGACCCACGACATGGAACTCGCCAAACGTACCCGCCGGGTGCTGAAGATTAAGGGCGGGAAGATCGAGTCGTTAACGGAAAACTAGGTGACAGGAGTTAGGAGGCAGGTGACAGGAGGCAGGTGACAGGGGGCAGGAGTTAGGGGAGTGGGGGACGCATTGATTTGATGAGGCCGTTGATGATTTTGCCTATTTCGGCCGTTTGCTGGATGCCGTTTAACTGGTCGGGTTCGGAAATGAAGTCCAGGCGTTTAGCTAAGTAGAGCATAGATTTTACCTCACTGCATGATCCTTTGGCTATCCTTAAAAAGCGAATAAAATCGCGACTACTGCCTTTTTCAAAACCTTCGGCAATATTATTAGAGATGGAAACTGCGGCCCGGCAAATTTGATTCTTGAAATCCAGGTCACGTAAGCTCCCGAATGTGGCATAAATAAAAACTGCGGTGTCCTGGCTTTTTTTCCAGCAAATTAAATCTTCAAATTTTTGAACGGCCATTTTAAAAGTTTTTTGGAGTGAGTAACGGCCGCAACTTAAAACAATTTATTTGCATACCAAACAATTTATTTTAATTCCTCCTCTCACCTAATTTTCCAACCTTTGCCCTGCCCCCTGACACCTGACACCTGCCCCCTGCCTCCTAACACCTGTCACCTAATTTTTATCCTTGAACCGCGAATTCCTGCTGAACATCATTTTTCTGGTCTTTATCAACTTATTGATAAAACCGTTTTTCATCTTCGGCATTGATCTGACGGTGCAGAACCGGGTTCCGGACGGCGACTATGGCCTGTATTTCACGCTGTTCAATTTTACCTATTTATTCCAGATCCTGAACGATTTCGGAATACAGAATTTCAACAACCGCAACATCAGTCAGCACCCGCAACTGCTGCCGAAGTATTTCCCCAACCTGCTGCTGCTCAAAGGTTTATTGGGTATTTTGTATTTCGTGCTCACCGCCCTGGTGGCCTGGGGACTGGTAGGTTACGGTCCGCGGGCGATGGGTTTGCTGGCCATTCTGCTGGGCAATCAGGTGCTTACGCAGATCATATTTTTCCTGCGTTCCAACGTTTCCGGGCTGGGTTATTACCGCATCGACAGCCTCTTGTCGTCGCTCGATAAACTGCTGATGCTGTTCACCTGCAGTCTCGTGCTCTGGGCCAATCCCTTTGCCATGCCCTTCAGCGTGGAGCTGTTCGCGCTGGCGCAAACCGCAGCGCTGCTGGCCACGGCCGTCACCGCCTACCTGGTGTTGCGCAGCAAAGCCCGTTTCCCGGTGCGGCCTTCCTGGCTGGGCAACTGGCGCAGCGGCCGTCTGGCGCTGTTGTTTTTACTGAAAAAAAGTTACCCTTTCGCGCTGGTCATCCTGCTGATGACCGCCTACACCCGCCTGGATGCGGTGATTCTCGAGCGCATGCTGCCCGACGGCACCAAACATGCCGACGTGTATGCCGGGGCCTACCGCCTGCTGGACGCCTGCAACATGCTGGGCTATTTGTTTGCCTCGCTGCTGCTGCCGATGTTCGCCCGGTTGCTGCGCCACCACCCGGATGGTTCGACCGTGCGTCCGCTGGTGAGCCTGAGTTTTAAAATGATCTGGGCGGGCAGTTTGACGCTGGTGGCGGCCGTCTTTTTTGCCCGGCAGCCGCTGGTCGAACTGATGATGCCGGCCAAGGCTTCGGCCTATCGCTGGGACGTGCTCGGCGTGCTGATCTGGACCTTTATACCGGTGAGCGTGACCTATATTTTCAGCACCCTGCTCACGGCGCACGAGCGGTTGATGCAGATGAACCGCTTTTTCGTAGGCGGTTTGATCGTCGATGTGCTGCTTAATGTGCTGTTGATCCCGCGCTGGCAGGCCCTGGGTTGCGCGGTAGCCACGCTGGGCACGCAGCTGTTTATTGCCGTGGCGATGGTGGTGTTATGTGTGCGCACCTTCGGTTTCCGGCCCAGTTGGCGGGGTCTGTTGCAGGTGGCCGGTTTTGCCGTAGCGCTTTTTCTCGCTGACTGGCTGATTTTTGAAAAAACCGGTTTTTCCTGGAAAATGCAGTTCGGGTTGGCGCTGCTGGCGGGGGCAATTGGTTTTTTGGGGTCTGGAATGCTGAAAATCAAAACACTGGAGTTATTCACCAAAGCGCGGTAACGCTGGTTTTTTTATTTTGTCGGTAGTTCCAGGCACATCAGGTAGCGATTACGCTACTTCTTTAAAAACATTAATCTAATAATCCCTACTGCAGCAACCGCAGCAAATACTCCCCATAACCGCTCTTTAAAAAGCGCTGGCCCAGCTGCTCCAGCTGCGCATTAGTGATAAAGCCCATTTCCCAGGCCACTTCTTCCACACAGCCGATCTTGAGTCCCTGCCGGTCTTCAATGGTTTCGATGAACTGCCCGGCCTGCATCAGGCTTTTATGGGTACCGGTATCCAGCCAGGCGAAACCCCGGCCCATGACCTGTACCTGCAAGCGCCCCTGATCCAGGTAAATACGGTTCACGTCGGTGATCTCATATTCTCCGCGTGGACTGGGCTGCAGATGTTTCGCTATTTCCAGCACCTCATTATTGTAGAAATATAAACCCGGAACGGCAAAATGGCTCTTGGGCTGCGCCGGTTTTTCCTCGATACTCAGGGCGCGAAACTGCGCGTCAAATTCCACCACGCCGTAACGTTCGGGATCGGCGACCTGGTAGGCGAAAATAATACCGCCGGCCGGATCGGAGCAGGCCCGCAGCATCTCGCCGAAACCCGCGCCGTAAAAAATATTGTCGCCAAGGATCAGCGCCACCGGATCGGAGCCGACAAAGTCAGCGCCCAGCACGAAGGCCTGCGCCAGACCATTGGGTTCCGGCTGCTCGACATAAGAAAACGACATACCCAGCGCCTGTCCGTCGCCGAAAAGTTGCCGGAAATGCGGCAGATCGTGCGGCGTAGAAATGATCAGTACTTCCCGGATACCGGCCAGCATGAGGGTCGACAGCGGATAATAAATCATCGGCTTATCGTACACCGGCATGAGTTGCTTACTCACGGCCAGCGTGAGCGGATAGAGCCGGGTGCCTGATCCGCCGGCAAGAATAATCCCCTTCATAGTTTGATTTTACTCGCCAAAAATTTCCTTGAGTTTGGCGCCCAATTCTTCGCCGCGCAGGTTCCGCGCAATGATTTTTCCTTCTTTATCCACCAGCACGGTGGCCGGGATGGAGTTGATCGAATAGAGGGCGGCGTGTTTGCTCTGCCAGCCCTGCAAGTCGCTGATGTGGTGCCAGGGCAGACCGTCCTGTTTGATGGCATTTTTCCAGGCCGGCATATCGCGGTCGAGGCTGACGCCCAGGATGTCGAAGCCTTTGCCCTTGTATTTATTGTAGGCGGCCACCACCGTCGGCATTTCCCGGCGGCAGGGACCGCACCAGCTGGCCCAGAAATCGACGAGCACGATCTTGCCCCGCATCTGGCTGAGCGCGTACGTGGTGCTGTCCGGCGTCATTCCGGCCAGGTCCGGCGCTTCAAAACCGGACATGAAGGTGCTGGATTTTCGCACGTCGAATTCCAGCGGACCAATTTCGCCGTAGGAATTCGTCCGGTACATATCGAGGTACATGGTGGCATACACCGGGAACAGTTTGCTGTTCAAGGCTTTAAGTCCGGTCACGACCCCGCCCAGGGCGACGCGGTGCAGGCGGCTTTTCGGCACCAATTTATTGAGTTGCACGTCAGCCTGTTCTTTGAACTGGGCTTCCGTTGCGCCGGCGTTGAGCAGGGCCACGGTGTAGGCACTGGCCGCGTTGAACACGTCCGGAATTTCCTCGTATACCTTATCGGTCAGGTTGGCATTACTGAAAAAGCGCTGGCCGATGAATTCGATTTCGCCGGCCATACCCTTGGCATCCGGTTTAAAATCGGGGATCAGGTACAAACAGGCCACCCGCCAGAGCAGCGGGTCGGCGGTTTTCAGCGAATCCAGGTACCGGGTTTTGGCTTTCGTCAGTCGGTTCACCTGCTCGTTCGCCACGGTTTTATTACCGCCGCTGTTATAGGCCAGGTTCACCACATCATGGGCCTGATCGCTCATTTGCTGAAAAGCGGCGATGGATTTTTGCATCTCCTCCACTTTTTTATTGGCCGGCGAACCGGACGTGCGGGATTTTTCCAGGAACTGCACATTACCCCATAAGGTCAACTGCGGCTCTTCGCCCAGCAGCACTTTAGCGGTGTTGTTTTCATAAAAACCGACGCCGTAAAACCTTGGTTTCGACATGGGCAGGGTAAAAACATAGGCGCTGTCGGAGGGGCGGATAACGGCACGGGCAACCACCCGTTTGGCCAGGCCCATATATTCATATAAACGCAGGGTGTCGGCGTTGGAAGGTACGCTGATCAGGCGGCAAGCCAGGGTAATGGTGCCGGTTTTGCTGCCGGCGTTCTTCGCGGCGGGCTGCTGGAAAGCCCAGGCGGTGAGGGGTAAAAAAGCCAGTAAAAAGAGTAGTTTTTTCATGTTGGGCAAAGTATAGTATATTTAAAACAGGCGCGGCCTGCTGTATGAGGCTGTTTGATGGTCGAAAGGCGGGCAAAACTACGCCAAAGGCCAACAGCGACGGCTTAAAAAAAAGTTAACGGTTGACGAAAAGGCAGGTTCATGGTTTGTCCACCAGCTTACCATTCCATAGAAAACCACCTTTTGCTGACTATCGAACGATGACGGCATCGCTTTTGGAATAATATTCCAGTACGCCTTCTGCGGCAATGCCGTCCACCGTGGTTTTGGCGAGCCGTTTACGTACCAGATAAAGCATCCATTCACCAGGGGGCAGTTCGGCGATTTTGGCGGCGGGAAATTCGATAGAGGCATCTCCACCGGACCGCATAATTTCCATCGGCACCGTCTGGTTCAATTTTTTGTTTTCCCAGATTAAAACAAGTGCTTCGCCTTTTTCTAAAGCGCCGCCTTCCCAGCGGAGGGTAGCCGGCTGGCTACGGAGCAAGGGTTTGTCGCCAAAAGTAAACGTAGAAATAGCGGCCATCTGGAAAGTAGCCTGTTGCCGTACCCCTTTTTCATTCGTCCAGCTGAAACTATGTTCGGGAATAAAATCCGCCGCGTAGGTCCGCCGGTAGGTCAGTCCTTCGATGGGAATAATGCGCATTTCCGAACCCTGATACAAAAAACCGCCGGGCATTTCCACCGGCTGGCCGATCGAGTCCGCGCCCTGACGCAGCACGGCATCCGCCTGGACCTGGTTGCGTTCAGCATCGAACCGCACGTAACATTGGAGATGGCGTTTAGCGGGTGGGGCGGGGGTTTGGCAGGTACTGAAAGCCAGGATAACGAACAGGGAAAAAAAGGCAAATTTCATAAAGCGGGCTAAATATCTTTGCCCCGGAGGGCAGGTGAAAGGCGGCAGACGATTTATATTGCGGGCTGCACCGGGTGGATCTCCGCATGCGCAGCCTGCGAAACGGTAGCGCCGGCAAATTTCCGCCAACTGTCCCGAACCGCCAACTTTAAGGCATTTCTTTCACAAAGTCAGGCGTCGCATTCACCCGCTCATAAGCATTATTCACACATTGGGCTTTCCGGCACCCGGAAACACCCCTTATTTTCGACAAACGATAAGCATGAAAAGAGTGCTCATCACGGATGACTGCCATCCGCTTTTGACAGAAGGACTTAGCCAACTGGGCTACACCTGCGACTTTCTGCCGGATATCAGCCCGGAAGAAACGCTGCGGATCATCGGCGCTTATGCCGGACTGATTATCAACAGCAAGATCCTGGTGCAGCGCACCCTGCTCGATGCCGCGCCGCAACTGCGGTTTGTCGGGCGACTGGGTTCGGGCATGGAGATCGTGGATCAGCCCTACGCGGCCGAACGGGGAGTGGCGGTGCTGAGCAGCCCGGAAGGCAACCGGAACGCCGTGGCCGAACAGGCGCTCGGGATGCTGCTCGCCCTGGCCAACCACAGTCTGCGCGCCGATCGGGAAGTGCGGCAGATGGTGTGGCGACGCGAGGCGAACCGGGGTTTTGAACTACAGGGTAAAGTCCTGGGTATCATCGGTTTCGGGCATACGGGCAGTCAGTTTGCGCGAAAACTGGCGGGTATGGAAATGGAGGTACTGGCCTATGATAAATACAAGGAAGGGGGCTATGCCGCCGGACAGCCCTGGGTGAAAGAGACGGGTCTGGCGGAAATACAGGCCCGCGCGGAGGTGATCAGCCTGCATTTACCACTGACTGCGGAAACCCGGCATCTGGTCGACCGGGATTTTATCAGTCAGTGTCGGCCGGGAATTATTTTTATCAATACTTCCCGCGGGCAGTGTATTAAAACGGCGGATCTGGTGGAGGCTTTGGAAGCGGGAGAAGTGGGTGGCGCCTGCCTCGATGTGTTTGAAAATGAAAAGGTTGCCACCTTTAGCGTAGCCGAAAAAGCCTGGTATAGTCGCTTGTATGCGCTGGAAAACGTAGTATTGAGCCCCCATGTGGCCGGCTGGACCCAGGAATCGAAGCGGCGGCTGGCCGAAGTGCTGTTAAATAAAATAACTGCCGTTGTGGCGCCCGACCAATTGATCAAAGGATAAGAGTGTGTCCTGTTCTGTCAAAATCAGGACATTGTACGCTATCATAAAATTAAATTACGCCGTAGTTTTTCTATCATTGCGGCCATTTTCCAGATGAACCCATTGAAATCTTCTCCGAACAATGCTTACCCATTTTTAGTATCTGAAGTCCAAATCAATACACACTTTCTTAACCACTGCTTTATGGTACGTTTATTACTCTTAACTTTTGCGATGCTCTTCTCGTTGGGAGTTGCTGTGGCCCAGACGATTCTGCAGGGCACCGTGCGCGACGACACGGAGGCATTGGTGGGAGCCACGGTCAAAGTCACCAAGGGTGGCGACATTGTCCGGGGTAGCATCACCGATGTAGAGGGCAATTACCGCATCACACTTGATCCCGGTTCTTACGACGTAGAAATCAGCTATACCGGCTATCAGGTGCAGCGTACGGAAGGCGTACAAGTGCTTTCCAACAAACTCAATACCCTGGATTTTACGATGGTCAGCGGTAGCGGCCTGGAACTGGGCGTAGTGGAGATTACCAGTTACAAAGTGCCCCTCATCAACAAGGATGGTACGGAGTCCGGCAATACACTTACCTCGGAGCAGATCAAACAGATCGCTACCCGGAGTGTCACCCAGATCGTAGCCTCGACGGCCGGTGTTACTTCCAATGAAAATGGCGATGTGAACATCAAGGGCGGGCGTGCAGCGTCCACCAACTATTACATTGATGGTGTACGCG
>JANPIN010000095.1:0-47780 GCA_031425035.1 Saprospirales bacterium
CGCTGGGTGCAGCTGGTCGAGAAACCATGGCAATCGAAAGCACGGAACGTGCGCACGATCGTACCGCGGTTACACACCGTATCGAAGTTGTTGTACGCCACCGTCTGCGTCAGGCCGCACTGGCCCTGGAACACTTTAGAAGTATCCAGGCAGCAGTTGTCGTCGATTATAGGTTTGCCGTAGGCCCACAGGCTTGGGTCGAAGTTGGTGCAGCTCACCGTCATGTTCGCAGGCGACTGGCAAGTCGGTTTGATCTTGTCCTGTACTTCCACCTGGATCATACACTCGTTGTAGATCGGCGATCCATCATCATCCAGGGAAATATTACCGTCTGCATCAATCTGGTACACGCGCTGGATCACCGTCTGGGTGGTACCTACTTCGCAGCAGTAGAACTTGATGGTGTCGTCCTCGGCAATGGCGCGCTCGAATTCCGAAGGAGAATCCGGGAAAGCGTCATTACAATCCGGGTGACCGTTCACCGGGTTCAGACCCAGGATGCAGTCCGAGTAAGGCGACATACGGCGTACCGTGAAGGCAACGCTGTTACAGTTATCGTAGGAGCCGTCGTTGAAGTTGGCGGCTGGCACCCAGGTCACCCCGGCGCCCGAGCAACCGTTAGCCGGCGTATAACAGTCAAATGGGTCGTCCAAGCCAATAGCCACAGTAGTGGTCTCGTCGCAGCTGGCCACCGGTGGTACGTAGTCGCGTACCGTAAGATCGAAGGTACACTGCGACGTGTTGCCGCAGTTATCCGAAACGGTATAAACCACCGTATGCGTACCCTGTGGCAGACAAGGCGTAGTGCCGAAATTAGCCAGCGTATCAGGTATCCACAGGTTGTTGCCCGGGTAGGAAGTGAGGGTACCACCCACCAGTACTTCGTCGATCAGGGCACCCGTATAATAGTCATGGACATAAATATGTGCTTCAATTGCTCCGATGCGCGAGCAGTTATCCGTGACAATTACATCGGGCAGATTTGTCTGCGCGCAGCAGCCGTTCGGATCGGTGCTCACGGTCAGATCGGCCGGGCAGTCGAATTCCGGGCCCTGTTCATCCAGTACTTTGATGATTTGCAGGTAGTACAGCGGATTCGCGTTAGGTGGGAACTGGCTGGTCGGTAAACACCAGTCATAGGCCGTCCAGGTACGCAGTATTTTGAAACTGCCATCACAGATCGGTATGATCTGGTCGGTATAAACGACGTTCAGTTCGCAGAAAGCATTATTAGGATACAGCGGGAATTGCACGCCGAAATCTACGATATACGGCGAACCGGCATTATTGGGCGTAGTCACCGGGTTTTCGCAACCTAAAGTCACGTTAGGAGGAAAAACAACGCTCTGTACGTGGCGGCGAAAGAAATAAATATACTGCGTGCAGGTGGAATAATTACCGCTGGGGTCCGTAGCCGTCCATTTACGAACGACGTACGCACTCACATCGCTGAAACCGTTGATGGTGCCGTTACAGGCCAGATCGTGCCAGGTATCGATGTGGGTGAGGGTGAACGGGCCGCAGTTTTCCTCAACCAATGGGTAGGCCTCGGTGATATTCAATTCATCGAGCAGGTAGGCCGGTGTATAGTTGGTAATCGCGCAGGAAAGCGAAATATCGGCGCACTCGATCACGGGCGCCCATTTATCTTCCACGTGGACATATCCCCAGCACAGGTTGCCGGAGATCAGGTCTTTCACGCGTACCTGGATGGTCTGATTGATCTGCGTGCTGGTCAGAATAGCCGGCACCCAGACATTGTTGATCTTCATCTGGACGATCAGGTTGCCGTTCGGGCAACTGCCGCCTTCCAGGATCATATCGGGTAGGATTTCTACCTCACAGTCTTCATCGAGGGAAATTTGTACCAGGTTATTGCAAACAAGTGAACACTGGCCTGATGCGGCCGTGCTCATTAGCACAGAAAGCGCCAATACTGATAACCACCCCGAAATTTTCGTTAATAGTGTAGAATTTTCTTTCTTCATGAGATTAGAATGAGAAGTGTACGTTGATAAAGATTGCCCAAATCTGAAAAGCAGGACAAAACAAAGAAATAACCGTTAAAAAACGTTGCAAAGAAACGGATAATAAGCATTACAGAAAACAAAAACCGTGCCTTTCACCTGTTAAAAAACGGCAAATGCTGTAATTATACAAATCTTAACCAGTAAAAACGGAGGCTTTTGACTCAGACCAGGTGATTCTCAAAAGCAATTTTAATAAGCGTAGCCGTATTGTTGACGCGTAATTTCCGCATAATATTCTTGCGGTGTACGCTCACCGTCTGGTCGCTGATAAAGAGGCGGGTAGCAATATCTTTATTATTCAACGCCTGGCCTATGTAGCACATGATTTCTATTTCCCGGCGGGTCAAGCCATGTTTTCGGGCAAAGGTCTTGTCCGCCTGATGGTTGCGGTTCTCCTGCGTTTGTTCACTGACCACGAGCCCGCTGCCGGTGAATGTATGGCCTTCTACCACTTGTTCAATAGCCTGAAATAATTCATCGGTGGCCCCGGATTTAAGTAAATATCCATCGGCGCCGGCTCGAAACGCCGCCTTTACCAGGCGGGGATCATCCTGTACCGTCATCACCACCACGCGGGTATGACCATGGTTTCTCTTGAGCAGGGGTAAAATTTCGATACCTTCCGTATCGGGTAAATTCAGGTCCATCAACAGGAGGTCCGTGGGCATTTCCCGAAGCAGATCGGTGACCTGTTTGCCGGTACGCGCTACCCCGTTGATGTGGTAGTTATATTTTCCGTGCGACGAAGAGAGTACCGCCTGTAGGCCTTCCACAAAAATGGGATGGACATCGGCAAGCAGCACATTGAGCGATTTGTTGAATGGGTTGGGCGACATAACATACGCCCCATACCAATTTTTATACCATAGTGGTTAATTGTAATACGCTCGCACTCATCTCGGCACCTCGATCTTTTTCATAATATCGTCCAACACTTCCCGCGTCGTGAACCCTTCCATGTCCCGCTCCGGCGTCAAAATCACCCGGTGGTTCAGCGCCGGGAAAGCCACGTAACGAATATCGTCGGGGGTAACAAAGTTGCGGCCGCTCATGGCCGCCACGGCTTTAGCGGTTTTCATCAGGGCCAGCGAGGCGCGGGGGCTGGCTCCCAGAAACAGGTCGGTGTTGTTGCGCGTATTGTGCACAATGGCCGCAATATAGTCCAGCAACTCCTCGCGGATATACACCTGCTCGATGCGCGCCTGGCAGTCAGCAATATCGCCGGGCGTCAGTACCTGTTCCACGACATTACGCAGGGCGCCGCTGAAATCATTACGAAAACGGCGCAGTATAAGCTTTTCGTCCTCCAGGCTCGGGTAAGTCAGGATGATCTTGAACAGGAAGCGGTCCAGCTGGGCCTCGGGGAGTTTATACGTCCCTTCCTGATCGATCGGGTTCTGGGTGGCGATCACGAAAAAAGGGCTTTCCATCGGATACGTAACCCCATCCACGGTCACCTGTTTTTCCTCCATCACCTCGAATAAAGCCGCCTGGGTTTTGGCCGGTGACCGGTTGATCTCGTCGATCAGAATAATATTGGAAAACACGGGTCCAGGTTTAAAACTGAACTCCGAATGCTTCATATTGAATACCGGCGTGCCCACCACGTCGGCCGGCATCAGGTCGGGGGTAAATTGAATACGGCCGAAGCCGGCATTGATCGTTCGGGCCAATAGTTTGGCGGTCAACGTTTTAGCAATACCCGGCACACCCTCCAGCAAGACGTGCCCACCGGTGAACAAGGCGATCAACAACTGGTCAAGCATTTCTTCCTGGCCGACGATCACCTGACCGATCTGCTCCTTCACGCGCTCCGCCCGCTCCCGTACGGGCCGAACATCCACGCCCTCCGGCGTAAAATGCGCAAGCACTGTTTCTTCCGACTGAAAATTCTCCGGAGTCTCAAACTTTTCGTTTTCGGTGGTGGTCATGCTTGGAAATGAAGTGATGGAATGATGAAGTGATAAAGTGATGGCTATTTGGCCTTTCTGAAAAATCCCTCCATGGCCAGGTGGAGGTCGACCATCGTTTCTTCGGTAGCGGTGTACTGTACACCGTCGGCGTATTTGGCAAAAATAAGGCGCAACTGCGTCTCGGGCACTTCCGATAAACGGGCCAGCCGCCGGAAAAATTCGTCGTCGGTCCGCGGCAACCACGTGTTCGCATCCATGGGCGCTACCACGCCGTAACGCTCGCGCAACTGGGCCAGGAACAGTTTCATCTGCTGAATGCTCTGGGCCTGAAAGTCGCGTTCCCGGAAATGCAGATTGGCGATCGTACCGATAAATTCATAAGAGGAATTTTCATTTTTCGGCAGCACCGGAATAATGCGCTGGCGGCGTTTAGCCCGGAAAAACAACCAGGTAACCGCCATGCCGGCCAGTAAATACCATGCCCAGGCGAGGGCGGGCTGCTGCAAAATAAACGTCAGCGGATGGTCCTCCGCGGGCATGTCACTCCGGCCCTGGCCATTGCGGTTACGGCGGCGGGCCACGGCTTCGGGTACCTGGCTCAGATCATCCCACCAGGTATCGCCCGCTTCCAAATGCGACCAGATGCCCTGTGCATAGGTCTGTGCACCGGGCCGCAACAGGCTGTAATTGGAAAAAACAATGGGATTGGTATGCAGTAAAAACCGCCCCTGTCCATACGGAAACTCCGCAAAGCCAATGAGCGAATCGTTGACATATCCCAGGGGCCGCTGCGGCAGCCGCGTACAGAAATAACGGTCCGGAAGGTAATGCCAGCCATAGGGACGAACCACATTCCGGTTGACATACTGAAAAACCGGGTCCTTGGTCAGCGCCGGTTCCAGAAGGCTCAAACGGGCGGAAGTATCGTTCAGCGTCTCGTAGTCATCCCAGACAGCCTCTTCACACTCTTCATAATAAAGGTGGAACATCAGGTCGAAAGGGATGGTCTTGCTGGAAATAAGGGCGGTATTTCCCCGCGCTACAAATTCCAGCAAACGGTTGGTACTCAGGGAGTCCAGGTACAGCGCTTCGCCCACAAAAATGTAGTTGCGCCCACCCGCCGAATCGCGTGGCAGCTCGTCAGCCACATTTTTAATGATCTTGCTCAGCTTTTTTTCGGGAAAATAATTTTCCAGCACCCGATAAGCCACCTGGGTACCATAGGGTTGATCGCTCTTCTGGCGATAAGCCTTTTTGTTCCATGACGTGTCGTCCCAGTCAAAGTTCGACTTTCCCCTTTCATAGAAAAAATAGCTCACCGCAGCCAACAGTAAGACGGCCGGAACAATCAGCAGCAGTGGTAAGCGGTTGGACATTTTAGACTTTGGATGGCTGGATGCAGACGAGGAATGTGTCGACACCGGACCTTAAATGACAGATACTTATCGTCTAAGGTCCAATGCCGGCAAGTCCAACGTCCAAAAAATTATTTAATCACCCGAATTTTCATTTTCACGTCTTTCACCGGGCGGTCGCCGGCGCTGGTCTGCGTGGCGGCGATTTTATCAATAATATCCAGGCCTTTTATGACCCGGCCGAACACCGTGTAGTCGCGGTCGAGGCTGGGCGTACCCCCTTCGGCCAAGTATTCGGCGCGTTGTTCGGGGGTGTAGTGAAACCGTTTCATCGTTTCCATCTGGTTTAGCGTGGCTTCCGAAACCTGGCTGCCCTGCACAATGTAAAACTGCGAACCGCTGGATTTTTTTTCCGGATTGGAAGGTCCGCCGGTACGGGCAGCGGCCAGCGCGCCTTTCAGGTGGATCAGCGAATCCACGAATTCAGCGGGCACCTGGTACGACGGACCGCCCATGCCCAGTTGCTTGCCGGCCGGGGCGTTGCGCGAATCGGGATCGCCGCCCTGGACCATGAAACCATTGATCACGCGGTGAAACAACAGGTCGTTGAAGTAGCCTTCTTCGGCCAGTTTGATGAAATTATCGCGGTGTTTAGGCGTCGCGTTGTAAAGTTCGGCGGTCATCGTTCCGAAGTCGGTTTCGATTTCGATGAGGCAGCGTTCGGGTGCTGTAACTTGGATCATTTGTTTACGAAGTACGGTTTTAGAGCCTTTGCTGGCCTTTAGTGTAACGGTATAATTACCGCTGTGGTTATAACGGTGGGTGGGACTGGCTTCCGTGGAAGTGCTGCCGTCGCCGAAATCCCAGGCATAACTGTCTGCTTTCAGGGAGGTGTTGGCGAAGGCTACGTCCGCAGGCGCCACGATTTTCTGGGTGGGCAGCGTAAAATTAGCGACCGGCTTCACGGCACAGGAAGCAAGGGTAAGTAGTGCGAAAAGTGCCGGTAAAATCAGTTTGTTCATGTCAGGGAAAAAAAGTTACGATAGTGAAAGTAAAAGCAAAACAATAAGTAAAGGGCAAAGATGCCATAATAGCCCGCTTTCACCAAAAAAGCGGAGCAATTAGGGTCTATTTTAGTCGGCTCAGGCCGGCTTTGGCCTGCGCGTGTAAACTGGTGGCATAGGCGTCCGGTTTCAAAGCCAGACAACGGTTAAAAGCCTGCCGCGCCTGCATGGCGTCTTTACTTTCTTCATACAGCAGCCCCAGTTGCAGCGCGGCATTACAGGCGAAATAAGCCGGATCAGCTGCCCCCCGCTCGATGGTTTGGTTATACCAGCGGGCAGCATCGTAGGCCTTTCCCATCCGGTGGGTAATCCGCCCCAGGCGATAACCGTACTCCAGGTCCAGCCGGTGGTTGGGCGCATATTCCGGGCCGGCATCTTTCAGCAGATCATAGGCACGCTGGTAGTAACCGCCGTCGAAAAGCAGCCGCGCTTTCAACAGCCGCTGGTCGGGCCATTCGCCGCTTTTTGCCTCGCGCAGGGCAGCCGCATCGCCTTCGTCATTGGCTGCTCCTTTATTTTTTACGTAGTCCATGTTACTGGTATAACCGGCATTATTCCCATTCAGCAGGTAGTACCAGGCCAGTTTCTGGTAGCCGTTTTTGATGCCGTTCGAGCCCTTTGAACTGCTCAGAAAATGCTGCAGGGGCGTGTGGGCATCCGTATCCAGGCGGCGCAGTTTGGCCAGTCCCAGCAGGTACGAACGTTGCGGAAAAGGATAGAACGCGCCGCCCGCCGGACATGCCTGCAGGTAGCGGATCGCCTCGTCATTCCGGCCGACCCGCATGGCTACGGTCGCCGTCACAAACGCCGCCAGTGGATTTGATGCAGGATCTAACTTGCTGTTTTTAAGCGTTTTCCAGGCCAGTTCTCCCTGATTATTTAAAAATAACTGCAGGAAAGCATACGCGGCCACCGCTTCGTCTTCAAATATGAAAGGTTTGTTTTTGGCATAGGCCAGTACTTCTTCCATCTCCCGCACGCCCTGCTCGGTACTCCCGCTCATGCCGGCCAAACCGCGGATGACCCAGCGGTATTCTTCCGGTACGTTGCCCACCAGCGCATGCATAATGCCCAGGCTCATTTTATTGGCAATGAAATCGGGAAAACGGCGCTGGTTTTCTTCGAGCAGCGCATAGGCCTGCTTGATGTCGCTGGCGCCGGCCAGGTAGTCGCTGAACTGCAAACGCAGAATGGCCCATTGCAAACGGATCTGCGCCTGGGTGTAGAGGTAGTAGGGCGAGCGCTGGTCTCCGCGCGAAATTTTGTCCAGCCGCGGGTCCATATTTTTGGATAAACGGTTGTATTCCCCCTTGTTTTCATTGACAAAAACGGTCAGGAAATCCACGTAATTCGCCACATAAACGGCCATCAGGTTATCCGGCTCGCTGGTTTTCAGGGCATCCAGCGCGGCCTGACTTTCTCCCAGACGCAGACTCACCGCTTTTTGATAAGCATCGCGTACCCCCGGTGTAAAATCAAAATACCGGCCGGCAGCGGCACACGGCGTTTGAAAAAACAGGGCCAGCAGAAGCAGAAATGGGGCGTATGTATGCATGGAGAGAAACGTGGTAAAAAACAAGGAGGACATACCGAATTGCTTCCGTAAGTCCTCCTGTATACAGTTGGCCAAGGCCATTAACCGGCTACAGCTGCGCCGTGCTCTTTCGCTAAATATTCTTTTACCCAGGCCGTCGTTACTGATTTCGGACGTTCCAGCGGCAGACCGAGCGCGCGGCTCCAGCACTGGGCAGCCAGTACGCCCAAGGCGCGGCTGACGCCAAAAATAACGGTGTAGTAGTTGTATTCTTTCAGTCCGTAGTGGATCAAAATGGCGCCGGAATGCGCGTCCACGTTGGGCCAGGGGTTTTTCACCTTACCCAGTCCGCTGAGGATATTCGGCACTACGTCGAATATTTTCCAGACGATTTCCACCAGGTCGCTGTCGTGAATATTATCCTCGGCAAACTGCCGCTGCGCCATGAAACGCGGATCGGGCTTACGCAGTACCGCGTGGCCGTAACCGGGAATTACCCGACCGCTGGCCAGCGTGCTTTTCACGTAGTCGGCGATCTGTTCGCGCGTGGGCTTCGAGGTGCCGAGCGTATCGACCATTTTGAGGATCCAGCGCACCACTTCCTGATTCGCCAGACCGTGCAGGGGACCGGACAAAGCGTTCATACCGGCGCTCAGCGACAGGTACGGATCGCTCAGCATGGAACCGACCAGGTGGGTCGTGTGCGCCGATCCGTTACCGCCTTCATGGTCGGCATGGATGGTCAGAAACAAACGCATGTATTCTTTAAAACCCTCGTCCTCAAAACCGAGCATGTGGGCGAAGTTGCCGCCCCAGTCCAGGGAAATATCGGGCAGTATCTGATTGTTCTGGTGATAAACCCGGCGGAAAATATAGGCCGCTACACGGGGTAGGCGGGCCACCAGGTTCATCGTATCTTCGTACGTGGCATCCCAGTATTCCGACTTATTCATGCCGCTGGTATAACGCTGGGCAAACACGCTGGTATTTTGCATAGCCAGAATACCGACCGACAACTGGGTCATCGGGTGGGTTTCTACCGGCAGCGCTTCGATGGCGCGGAACACGTGTTCCGGTACATTCGTCCGGCGTACCCAGTTTTCAGTCAGCCATTTGACCTGCTCGTCGGTAGGA
The DNA here is from genome assembly GCA_031425035.1 of Saprospirales bacterium. Classification (GTDB taxonomy): domain Bacteria; phylum Bacteroidota; class Bacteroidia; order Chitinophagales; family Saprospiraceae; genus M3007. Next base: position 9,031 of record JANPIN010000095.1, read on the forward strand.
ATTTCCCCGACCAGCATCAGCCAGAAAAGGCCTTCCGGCAGCGGCTCTTTGCCGTTGGGGGCGCGCGGTAGTTGCTCCCGTAATTCCGGGATGGAGTAGCCGCGGAAACGAATGCCTTCCTCGGCATCGAGCAACGAAGTCTCCCAAAGCATGGAAGTGATGTCGCGCATGCCGCCGTACACCTGATCAAGCGTCACGTCGTCCACTATTTTGTCGCCGTGTTCTTTCAGTAGGTCTTTGACCTCCTTGGCGAGGGCCTGTGATTTTTCGTAAAATTGTTGTTTGAGTGGATCCATGAACTACTTTGCTGTCGAGCGTATCCGGTGGTAACCCGGTATTTTGATAAATTTGGTTAGCATTTCGCCGCTCGCCCCTCTTGGCGGCAGCAAAGGCAAAGGTATATTTTCCTCGTTTTTAAACGTAGAAAAAGGCGCCTCGTTGTCCGTTTTCCGTCATACAGTTCAAAATTTAAACTTTTCATTTCGGCACCAAAGCCAAATCAGGTATGTACAGCTATACGACCTTTTGCCGCAGATGTAGCAACATGTCGGAAGTCATTCGGTTCAGATCGAATTCCGGTTGCCAGCCCCAGTCGGCCCGGGCGGCGCTGTCATCGATGCTGGCCGGCCACGAATCGGCAATAGCCTGCCGGAAATCGGGCTGGTAGCTGATTTTAAAATCCGGCATTTCCCTGCGAATGCTTTGCGCTACTTCATTGGGCGTAAAACTCATACCGGCCAGGTTATAACTGGTGCGCACGGATAGCCGGTTAGACGGCGCTTCCATGAGTTCGAGGGTGGCGCGAATGGCATCGGGCATATAGAGCATCGGCAGGCGGGTGTTGGCACTGAGGAAACAGTTGTAGTCCTCGCCACGCACGGCATAGTGGAAAATATCGACGGCATAGTCGGTCGTACCGCCGCCCGGCATGCTCTGGTAACCGATAATGCCGGGATAACGGAGGGAACGCACATCCAGCCCATAGCGGCGATAGTAGTAATTACACCAGTTTTCTCCCGCCACTTTGCTGATGCCATACACCGTTTCCGGGATCAGTACCTCGTACTGCGGCGTACGTTCATGGACGGCCTCGCGGCCGAAAACGGCGATCGACGAGGGAAAATACACCTTGTTCATACTGCGCTGCCGGGCAACTTCCAGCACGTTGAACAGGCCTTTCATGTTAATGTCCCAGGCCCACATCGGATCTTTTTCCCCGGTGGCACTGAGAATAGCCGCCAGATGATAAATTTGGTTGATCTGCCATTTTTTGACTAATTCTTCCAGCGCAGCGGGATCGAGTACGTTGAGCGTGGCGGTCGGACCCGCCTGTTCGCCCAAATCCCGCAGGTCGGTAGCAATGACGTGGTCGGCGCCGTATACATCGCGCAGGGTTTCCGTGAGTACGGCGCCGATTTGTCCGCCGGCGCCAATAATGAGGATATTATCTTTTTTCATGTAAAACGTGGTGAGGGCAATGATGGCAAGTGATGGCCGGCCTGGGGCGAAAACAGCGGCAAAGATGGTTCTGAAAATTCTCGTTTTTACCTGTTCGGACGCGCTTGCCCGCTTTTTTTTGCCTTTTTGGACGCTACTCCCCTGTTGACCTTAAATTTTATTTTTTTTAGCCGGTCAGGCAACCCGAAACCGGCCCCCGGCGCCAAGGCTTACAGCAATCAACAAAAATGGCGGCCCGCCGTTAGTAGCTGCTTTATATTCGCATTTTGCCTTTTCCATTATGAAAAAAATTCTCCCTGCGCTTTTTTACCTGATCGGACTGGCCGCAGCCGTTGGTCAGTCTACGATTACGCTGCCGAGGACGCTCCAGTGGGCGCCGGAGTCGGCTCAACTCATTAGCCCGGGCGGAAACCGAATGGAATACTGGAGCTTCGACGGCGCCGGATTCAGTGATGCAGCGCCGACTTTGCCCGTATTTGGCGAGCGACTGGCTTTAGCAGGCCGTTCAACGATCACGGTGGAAGTTACCAATGTGCTTTACGAGCCTTTTGCTAAAAAATCTTCCCCGGACGATGCGCAGATCGGCAGCGAACTCAACGTATCAGCCACCGTGGAGCAGGAGCGCGACCGCTTTTTCGGCCGGGTCCGTTTCATTCCCATCCGACGTGCCGGCAGCGGCTTCGAACGGGCTGTTTCCTTCACCTTGCTGCTGCGCGTAACGCCTGTTGCCGCTCCGGTCACTGACCGCGGCGGACCGCATACTTTTAATTCTGCATTGCAAAGCGGCAACCTGTACAAGTTCGGCGTTCGCCAAAATGCGGTGTACAAACTGGACTATGCCTACCTCAAAAATGAGCTGGGAATCAGTGACTTAGATAATATTGACCCACGTACCATTCATATTTATGGCAATGGCGGAAAAATGCTGCCCGAAGCCAATAACGTTGCCCGCCCCGATGACCTGATCGAAAACGCCATCACTATTTCCGGCGAAGCGGACGGAAAATTCAACCCGGGCGACTTCATTTTATTCTACGGCGTGGGCCCCGAACCAGTCAGTTACCGCAACAGCACGATCGATCCGCAACTGACGGTCAGCAAGCATTTGTACGACCGTGATGCCTGGTATTTTTTGAAAATCGGTGATGGTAACGGCCTGCGCGCCACGGAACAAACCAGTGTGGCGGCGAACTACGTGACCGAAGAATTTGATGATTATCGCCACCTGGAAGACGATCGGGTCAACCTGCTGGATTTTTTCCAGTCGGCTCAGGGCTCGGGCAAACAGTGGTTCGGCGATTATTTTTACCAGACCCGCAGCAAAAACTACACGTTTAATTTCCCCAACATCGTGGCCGGCAGCACCGGACGCGTGCGGGCTGAATTTGCCGGCCGCGCCGCTATTAATACCAGTGCGAAATTGATCTTGGCCAATCTAAACTTGTCGCGTGTGATCAACTCGGTAAACACCGGGGAAAATGAATCCACTTTTGCTAACGAAGTTATATTTCAGGGCGATTTTCAGGCCGCAGCCGATGAAACCGTAGTGACCATTAACTACCCCGCTATCGGTCAGCAAAGTGAAGGCTGGCTGGACTATCTGGAAATCAATGCCCGCCGCCGCCTGGTGATGACGGGGGAAAGCATGGAATTCCGGGACCTGCAAACTATTGGTCAGGATGCCGCCACTTTTCGCCTCACCGGAGGCAATGGCAGCGGGCTGATCGTCTGGGATATAACCAATCCGCAGGTGCCGCAGAAACAACAGGCGACGCAAAATGGCGGTACGGTGGAATTTGGCGTGCCGACGAAAGACGTGCTGCACAGCTTTGTGGCCTTTTATGACAATGCCGGGCTTTCCAAACCGGAAACCAAAATCGGCCGGATCGATAACCAGAACCTGCACGGCATTGATAATGTGCAAATGGCCATTGTTTATCACCCGGAACTGGCCGCCCAGGCCGCCCAACTGGCGGAGCATCGCAAGAATCTGGACGGCCTGGAAGTGGCCCTGGTCAACGTGGAGCAGTTATATAATGAATTTTCTTCCGGCGCAAAAGACCCTGTTGCCATACGCGACTTCGCCAAAATGCTGCTGGACCGCAATCCGGCCAAATTCCAGTACATGCTGCTGTTCGGTGATGGATCCTTCGATCCGAAGAATAATACCGAAAGCGAAGACAATAAAGACTTCATTCCGGTTTATGAAACAGCCCAGTCTTTCAACCCGATAACGGCTTATCCATCCGACGACTTTTTCGCTTTACTCAGCGATAATGAAGGCGGCAACCTGAATGGCGCGCTGGATCTGGCGGTCGGCCGTATTACCGCCCGCAGTGCTGCCGACGCCCAGGCCGTGGTGGATAAAATAGTCGCTTATGACAGTAAAAAAGAGACGTTGGGCGATTGGCACCTGCGCACCACCTATCTGGGTGATGATGAGGAAAATAATGTCCACCTGAAACAGGCTGATAAGCTGGCCAACGCCAATGTGCAGGCCGAACCCTGGTTCAACATTGAAAAGATCTATTTCGACGCCTATCAGCAGGTAGCTACCTCAGCCGGCCAGCGTATTCCGGATGCCAAAGCGGCGATTAACTCGGATATTTTTAAAGGCACGCTGGTGATGCAGTATATTGGGCACGGCGGTCCACGCGGCTGGGGTCAGGAACGGGTAACCGATAATAATGACATTGCCGGCTGGGAAAACCCCAACCGTTATCCGCTGATCATTACGGCAACCTGCTCCTTCGGCGGCTATGACGATTATACCTTCCTGACCGGCGGCGAACAAACCCTGGTTAAACCCAATGCCGGCGCCATTGCGCTCTTCACTACTGTCCGGGCCGTTTATATTTATGCCAATGAGTACCTGACGAATGCGGTACAATCGTTTTTATTTCGCCGGGATAACGGCCAGTACCGTACGATCGGCAACATTTTGAAAGACGCCAAAAATACCCTGAACACCTCGGACGACAATGCCCGCCGCTTCACCTTACTGGGAGATCCGGCCATGCGCCTGGCGCTGCCGGAGTACCGCGTGGCGACGACCAAAATAAATGAGCAGGCCGTGGTGGCCGGTCAGCCCGATACTTTAAAGGCGCTGATGCCCGTCACCATTGAAGGCATGGTGCAGGATACCGCCGGCAATTTGCTCGGTGATTTTAACGGAAAACTCTACGTTACGCTCTACGACAAAGTGCAAACCCTGCAAACCCTGGGCGATGCGGACGGTCCGCCACGGCCTTTCACCGTGCAACGCAACGTTATTTTCAAGGGCAGCGCTACGGTCACGGGCGGGCGTTTCACCGTCAGTTTCATCGTTCCTAAAGACATTAACTACGCGTACGGGCCGGGCAAAATCAGTTATTACGCTGAAAATGGCACCCCCCTGGATGCGGCCGGCGCCGACAAAAACATCATCATCGGCGGCAATGCCAACCTGATCAAAGACGATCAGCCGCCTTTGGTGCTGCCTTTCCTGAATACCGACGCTTTTGTACTGGGCGGTATTACCAACGCCGATCCGAAAGTACTGGTGAAATGTTCGGACGACTACGGCATGAACGTCAGCGGTACCAGCCTGGGCCATGATCTGGTGGCTACGCTCGACGATAATGTACTGGAAGCCATTGTTTTAAACGATTTTTACGAAAGCGAGAAAGATAATTTCCGGAAAGGTCAGGCCATTTATCCGCTGCGTAACCTCACGACCGGCCGCCATAAACTGCGGGTAAAAGGCTGGGATGTCGCCAACAACCCCGGCGAAGGATACACGGAATTCGTTGTGGCGGAAGACGGTAAAGTGGCCCTCGATCACGTGTTGAACTACCCTAACCCGTTCACGACCAGTACCAACTTCCAGTTCGAGCACAATCTGGCGGCGCAAATGCTGGAAGTACAGGTCAGCATTTTCAGCGTATCGGGCAAGCTGGTCAAAACTATTATTCAGACCACCCCGAATGCCGATGGTTTCCGGGTGACCGATATTGCCTGGGATGGTAAAGACGACTACGGCGATCAACTGGCCCGCGGCGTTTATTTATACCGTGTGAAAGTGCGTGGCACCGATATTTCCGGCACTACGGCAACGGCAGAAAGCAGCTTTGAAAAACTCGTCATTTTAAAATAGTCCTGTATAAAAGTCGTTTCCACCTACTTTTGCACAGTTTTAACATCATCATCCACAAAACATTATTCTACCAGCCCAGGGGTTGGTAAGATCGAAACCAGCAAATTTGCTATTAAAAGTTAGTTTTCCATGAAAAAATTATTCGCTCTCACCCTTTTCGCCCTGTTGTTGGGCGCTGGCACTTCTCTACAAGCGCAAATCGCTGGCTTTTCACCTTGTATCGACGGTCAAGGATACACGTATGACCCTACAACAGGCCAAAGATTTCCAACTGGTGAACGCTGTGCCAATGCTGTCACCTCGGCCGTACCTTTTCTGCGTATTGTCCCCGATGCCCGTGGTGGTGGTATGGGCGATGTTGGTATTGCCACCTCGACTGATCCCAATGGCATGCACTACAACCCATCTAAACTGGCTTTTGCGGATAAAAACATTGCTATTTCGGCTACTTATACGCCCTGGATGCGCAATCTGGGTTTGCAGGATGTGTATCTGGCCTATCTCTCCGCATACAAACGGATCGATAAACTGCAGACGATCGGTATGAGCCTGCGCTATTTCTCGCTCGGCAGCATCGAGTTTACCGACAATAACGGCGAATCGCTGGGTCAGGGTAACCCGAACGAATTCGAAGTGGAAGGCGCTTATGCGCGTAAACTGACCGACAACTTTTCCGCAGCCGTCGGTGCGAAATTTATTTACTCCAACCTGGCGAACGGCCAGACGGTACCCGGTACGCAAAACGAAATCAAACCTGGTATTGCCGGCGCCGCCGATCTGTCTATGACCTATAAGGCGCCCGTCAAGTTTACCAAAAACAAGAGTGATTTTACCCTCGGGGTAGCCGTCAGCAACCTGGGTTCGAAGATCACGTACACCAACTCCAACCAGCGCGACTATATTCCCACCAACCTGGGTCTGGGCCTGGCCTGGCGCTTCCACCTGGATGATTACAACACCATCACCATTACTTCCGATTTCAACAAACTGCTGGTGCCTACGCCTACGCCGGAAATTGACGAAGATGTCAACGGAATTCCGGACTATAAAGAGCTTTCTTCCGTGCGTGGCGTGTTCAAATCGTTCGGCGACGCACCCGGTGGTTTCAATGAAGAATTAAAAGAGATAACCGTCGGCGCCGGCGCAGAATACTGGTACGACGACCAGTTCGCGGTGCGCATGGGTTACTTCTACGAGAATTATTCCAAAGGCAACCGCAAGTATTTCAGCGTCGGTCTGGGCGTGAAGTATAACGTTTTCGGCCTGAATTTCTCCTACCTCGTACCTACGACGAACCAGCGCAATCCGCTCGATAATACGCTGCGCTTCTCGCTGCTGTTCGACTTCGATGCGCTGTCGAGCGATAATTAAAGCAGCTACACGTTTCATCTGATTACTATTCCGTAGCAGGATGGCAGAACGGATGAAACGAATTAGCCGGATTAAAACGAATTTTTTTGGCTGCTAAGGCTGAAAATGACTGGAGTCACCTGCGAAAGATCGGGTGACTCCAGTTTTATTTTACGCTGGGTTGCTTGGCAAATGAAAGAGGTACTAGGCCCGTACCGGCTGCCGGGATTCCGGTGCAATGGCGGTTTCATGCAAAATGTCGTACAACAGATCGTGGTACTCCGGGAAATCGGGCAGGTTGTTATGTCCGGCGCCTTCGATGGGCAGCAGGGTTATTTTTTCCGGGTCCAGGTCGCGCAGCATTTCGCTTTGCCGAAAAGGAATAAGCCGGTCGCGCGTGCCGTGCAGTATAAAAACCGGGCAATGGACTTTTTTGATAAACCGGTCGGTCCGAATATGATAACGCAAAAGCCAGTTCATCGGCAACAGGAAACCATAGCGTTTCACATGGTATAAAAATGAGAAGTAAGGGCTGTCGAGAATGAGCATGCGCGGCCGGTTCCAGGAGGCTATGCGGGCCGCCAAACCACTGCCCAGCGAGCGGCCGTATAACACGATCTGTTCCTCTTCATACTGGGCGGCCAGCCATTTATACACCTGTTGTAAATCGGAAAAAAGGATTTCCTCCGTGCGCCGGCCCCGGCTTTTGCCAAAACCGCGAAAATCCAGAATGAGGAAGTCGTAGCCTTTGCCCACAAAATCCTTGGCGAATTTGCCCCAGCCCTTAATACTGCGCGAATTGCCTTTGATATAGAACACCACACCCTTACTGTTGGGCACCCGAAAATGCAGCGCATTGACCAGGCCGCCGTCTTCCATGTCGAAATTGACCTCGGTAAACGGAAAAGGGTATTTGTACATAAACCACTTGGGCAGCCGTTCGGGGCGGAAAAAAAAGTAGTCCTGCCCGAAGTAAAACACGGCGCATAACGCGGCATAAGCCACGCCCACCAACCATAATATATGCGCCCAGAACGGCATGCGGTCTCAGTTTAGGCCGAAATGTAGGCTTTTCCTGTCAACCGCTACGCCTGGATTTCTGCCCAGGCTTTCGTCAGATCCGTGCGGCCGATCATATTCTTCCAGTTGCGCTTCGGGCTGGCATGAATAGTCTTGAGCAGTGTGAGTTGCCGCGCCGAAAGCAGCGCATCGGGGGATTGGCCCTGGCCTACCAGGCTGTTCACGCGGCAGGCCTGCAGCGTCGTCATCGGCAGAAAGCGGTAGTCGGTCTTGGACAGGTAGTATTTGGGTTCGTTATCGGCCCGGAAACCCTCGTTTTTCTGGCAGGCCGTGGTCCCTTTCGGCTTGGTGCGGCTTTCCAGATCGGCACGGCTGGTGACGGCCGGATTGAAGGTCACGCGGACTACTTCGTGCCCGTCCTGAAAACCGGGAGTGGTTTCAATGACGCCGGGCAGCGCGCCGAACGTACCCTCACCACTCCAGAAACAGTACATCGAAAAGGTGGCCGTTTGCAGACCGGAAGCCCGGGCCTGCAACTCTTCTTCCAGCAAATCCAGATAAGCCGGCACCGGAGTTACGGTCAATTCCAGCGCCCGGCGCAGTCCATTCACCAAAGGCAGCGAGGTGCGAAAATCGGGCATACGCAGCACAACGTCTTTATAATCAGCGCGTACAATGCGCACGACGGGGTTGTTCCAGGCGGGTTCGTTGAAAATCTGCAGGGCCTGCGCGTCCGCTCCGCCTTTATTATTATAAATACAGACCGGCACGAAATAGCTTTCAATGGCCTCGACAATGAGCGGGTGCGACAGGGTATTGTTCCCAAAATGCGTACAGTTGGAACAGCCCGGCACTTCCTGAAACAGCAGCAGGAGGGGCTTTCCGGTTTTTGCCGCTTCGGATTGGCCGGTTTTCAGATCGCGCAGCCAGTGCACCTGACCCAGTTCTTCCGGCTGGGGCTCCGGTGCGGTCATTTCAACTGCCACTACTGGTACGGGCGCCGGCGTTTTTTTAATAGAAGAGAACGACGCCGGCAGCAAATACAGGCCGGTAGAAACAAGGATGGCAACAGACAGTAATTTCAACATAGCGAACAGTTTTTGCTTATAACGCCAAATTTAGGGGGAACGTCGGGCACAATGTTCAGGAATAGCATTTTTGTCTGCCCCCGGACGCTGCTTCGGGGCACAAGGTTTTAACAACCCTTACCCATCGGGATAAATTTTCCAACCCCTCTCCAGTAAACCATTCGGTGGGTTGACAGTCCAAGTAGCACATTTCCATCCGATTTGCGGGTCAACCAACGTGGTGCGAAGCAACGATCCCAATAGCTGACAACCAAGTACTCCCCCTCAAACCTCTCCAAACCAACTATTTTTTAACCAAAACCTGTTTACTATGAAAATGCATTGGAGCCTGCTCCCCATGACCACTTTTATCGCCCTGCTATTCGCCGGCTCCCTGGTTGCACAGGACGTCACTTCCGCCGACAGCACCGGCCTGCCCGGCGACAACTTCAGCCTGGAAGCGGCGCTGGAAATGTTCAAAAAATCCGAGTCGCTGGAGAGTTTTGAAAAAATGTTGAACACCGAAGATAATGACGCCAACAACCTGGACCTGAATGAAGACGGCAAGACCGACTATGTTCGCGTCATCGACCGCATGGAAAGCGACGTCCACGCGATCGTGCTGCAGGTACCGGTCAGCGCCTCCGAGTCGCAGGACATTGCCGTCATTGAAATCGAAAAAGACGGAACGGAGAGTGCGACCCTGCAAATTGTCGGCGACGAGGATATTTATGGCGAGGAGGTCATTGCCGAACCCTATGCAGAAGAGGCCGGGAAGAGCAGCGGCCAGCACGGCCCGGCCGGTCAAATGGCGCCGGCATTTCTCGTGGTGAACGTCTGGGGCTGGCCCGCCGTGCGCTACATTTATCGTCCGGCCTATGTCGTGTACGTATCGCCCTGGGCCTGGGGCGCGTATCCGACCTACTGGCGGCCTTTCCGCCCGCGGCCATGGGGTTATTACCATGCCCGGGTGCGCCCTTATCGCGTTCATTATCGCGTCGTGCCTACGCACCGCGTGGTGCGGGCCCACACGGTGTACAGCGGTCACCGGACGCATTCAACCGTGGTGCACAGCCGCACGGTTACCCACGTGAATAAATATGGCCGGACGACCAAGTCGACTACAGTCCAGGATAACCGCGGCCGTCAAGCCACCCAAAAACAGACCACGGTGGAAGGTCGGCGTGGCAGCAGCGTGACCAAAGAAAAAACGACGGTCGAAGGCAAACGCGGTCGTAGCGCGACCAAAAAAGAGACCACGGTGGAAGGTCCGCGCGGCAAAAGTGTCACCCGGGAAAAAACTACCCGGCAAGGCAAAACTGCGCCCGCCAAAGGGAATAAAGGCCAGGGTGGTCGCCGGGGCCGGCAGTAGTCATTAGCTGAAACTACCCTTTTATAATCAGGGAGTTATGGAGGAATCCGTAACTCCCTGATTTGTATTTAAACGACTGGGTCGCTCGGTTTACACGTTCGTGGCATAAATATTTAAGGATGGCACATTAAAAATATACGCCTGGTTATTAAATTTTCATTAAACGTCTGTTGCCATAGGTTTTGCAGGAATAACCTTATAAGTAAATTTTCAGTACCGAATCTTTAGCGCCTCTACCTGGAACCTTCCTGTTTTCTGGTACTTATTGAAAACAGGCTGCAAACGCGACGTTTTTCAACTATTTCCTGAATTAGCAAAAAATTAAAATTACGCCCATGAAAATTAGATCTGCCAACTGCCGAAGTGGAAGCCGGCTGGCCGTGGAAAGTAATAAATTGGAAAACCCCTTACTTTTGGCGCATAAAAGTCCAAAAGAAGGCAACTTTGCGAAAACCATTGAATCAGTGCGAAAACCAGCCAATCAAATATGACTTCTATATTGATGTCGGTTTGTACTGATCCACTACCTTGTTTCAGTAAACTTAATTAAACATTTTTTTCATGCGATCAACGACAAAATTTCTACTATTTCTGTGTCTGGGTCTGACGATGACCTCCTGTGTCAGCAAAAAGAAGTTCGTCTCTTTGCGTACAGAATTGGATAATGCCAATAAAGACCTAAGCAAATGCGGGGTCAGTCTGAATGACTACATGACCCGTTTATCGACCTGCGACCGCGATTTGAAGGCCGCTCAGGACAATTTGAAATTGCGCCAGGAGCAAATGCAGGATCTGCGCGAACAACTGGCCGATGCCAGAACGCTCCGCGACAAGCAACTGACGCAAGTGGGCGACCTGACCGTTCTGTCGCAGTCCGCGAATGAGAACATCAAGGAAACGCTGTCCCAACTGGAAAAGAAGGACCGCTATATCCACCTGCTGCAAGCCGCCAAAACCAAGGCCGATTCGATCAACCTGGCCCTGTCGGTCAATTTGAAAGGCGCCCTGAAGGACGGTATTGAAGACAAGGACGTGGATATCAAAGTCGATAAAACGGTTGTCATGATCAACCTGTCCGACAAAATGCTCTATCAAAGCGGTAGCGCTTCGCTGACGCCACGCGCCAACGAAGTACTGGGCAAAATCGCCAAAATCGTGGAATCCCGTCCCGACCTCGAAGTGATGGTCGAAGGTTACACGGATAATGTGCCGATCAAAACCAGCTGCATGGAAGACAACTGGGACCTGAGCACGAAACGCGCAACTTCCGTAGTACGGGTGCTGCAGAAAACCTACAACATCAACCCGAATCGCCTGATCGCTTCCGGCCGCAGCGAATACAACACCCTGGCGACCAACGACACGCCGGAAGGCCGCGCCACCAATCGCCGTACGCGCATCATCATCATGCCGAAACTGGATCAGTTCTATGATCTGCTGAATCCGAACATGGTGCCGAAATAGGCTTAAGCCATTGCTCCTGACCGAGCATGAATAACCGGGTACTGCGAAACTTACGTTTGGCAGTACTCTTTTTTTTGCCCCGCCGCCTTTGGCCAAACTGGTGGCCGCCCGTTATTCAGGCGGCTGCCGGTACTGTTGAGCAAAAAATTCTCAAAAACCGAGGCCAGGCGTCCATCTTTGCACCAAACCACTCAAACCTGCCTCTATGAAAAAATTTCCAGCCTTCCTGCTTTCCTTTTTCATTTACCTGCACCTTGGCCAGGCCCAAAAGCCGATCACGCTCGAAGATTGTTTCATTTATTATAAATTTTACCCCCAGGGCGCGCCCGATTTCGCCTACCTGCAAGACGGAGCACGCTACGTGGAAAACGAAGAAAACGGCCTGCATTTCCATGATGTGCGGCGGCCCGAACTCGATTCCATCGTCCCGCTCCAGGTCCCGGAAGCGGCCAGGGATTTTCAGGGTTTCGAGTTCAGTCAGGACGAGAAAAAGCTGCTGCTGCGTACCGGTACGGAACCTGTTTACCGCCATTCTATCCTCGCGAATTACTACGTGTACGACCTGGTGAGCCGCCAGACGCTGGCAGTTTTCGACGGCAGCAAACAACAGTTCGCGACATTTTCTCCGGATGGTACGCAGGTAGCGTTTGTGACGGGTAACAACCTGTATATTAAGGATATAGCCACCGGCAAAACGACCCAGATCACCCGGGATGGCGAGAAAAACCGCATTATCAATGGTCTGCCCGACTGGGTGTACGAGGAGGAATTCAGTCCGGTGACCGGCGAAGGCATAGTGGCTACCAAGTGGAGCCCCGACAGCAAGAGTCTGGCTTTCATCCGCTTCGACGAAAGTAAGGTGCCGGAGTTTCCGCTCACCTGGTACGAAGGCGGAGAATATCCACGCTATTCGGCTTTTAAATACCCGAAAGTGGGCGCCCCCAATTCCGTAGTCAGCGTGCACCTCTACGATGCAGCCGGCGGTGGAATGGTTGGTAAAGTTATGGGCCTGGAACCCAGCGATTACGCGCCAAGGCTGAACTGGACGATGGATAATCAATTGATCGTCAGCCGCCTGAACCGGCAGCAGGATACCCTGGAATTGCTACTTGCCTTACCGGAACGGACCCTGTACGACGCGGATGATAAAACCAACTGGATACCCAGCCGCCTCTTTCTCCGCGAAACGGATGCCGCTTACGTGGACATTCAGGACAATTTCACTTTTCTAAAAGATAAACAACACTACCTCTGGACCAGCGAAAAAAGCGGTTTCAACCAGGCGTACCTGTACACGCTGAATGGCGGAACGGCGCCGGTACAATTGAGCAAAGGCAACCTGGAGATCACCGCCTTTTACGGAGTGGATGAAAAGAACGGTAAGTTCTATTACCAAACCGCATCGCCCACACCCATGGACCGGCAGGTGTGGGAAGGCCAACTCAGCGGCGGAGAACCGCGTCTGCTAACGCCCCAGCGCGGCAGCAACGACGCCGCCTTCAGCCCTTCGTTCGACTATTTCACCCTGACCTGGTCGGATGCCAACACGCCGCCCCTGGTCACGCTGCGCAACCGCCAGGGCGACATTATCCGTACGCTGGCCGACAATCAGCGGGTGCAGCAACTACGCAGCGAATATGGTTTTGCCAGTAAAGAATTTTTCACTTTCCGCCTGGCCGACGGTACCGAACTCAACGCCTGGATGCTGAAACCCGCCAATTTCGACCCCACCCGGAAGTACCCGGTCCTGCTGGATAACTATGGCGGTCCCGGCTCCCAAACGGTGCTCAATCAATACGACGGTTACCTGGGTAGCTGGCACCAGTTATTAACCCAGAAAGGCGTCATCATCGTCAGTGTCGATAACCGGGGAACCGGCGGGCGCGGCAGCCAGTTTAAAAAGATCACCCAGTTACAACTCGGCAAACTCGAAACCGAAGACCAGATCGCGGCGGCCCGCTACCTGGGCGTCCTGCCCTATGTCGATGCCCAGCGCATTGGCATCTGGGGCTGGTCTTTCGGTGGTTACCTGAGCACCTCCTGCATTTTAAAGGGCAATGACGTATTTAAAATGGCGATGGCCGTTGCCCCGGTCACCAACTGGAAATGGTATGATTCAGCCTATACCGAGCGGTACATGCATACTACGGCGGATAATGCCCAGGGGTATGAAAATAATTCGCCGGTCAATTTTGCTGACCGCCTGCACGGTGATAACTACCTCATCTGCCACGGTGTAGCCGACGACAACGTGCACTGGCAGCAAACCACGGAAATGATCAATGCGCTGGTGAAGGCCAACAAACAGTTCGAAACTTATTACTACCCGAACCGCAACCACGGGATTTACGGGGAAAATGCGACGCGGCACCTGTTTACCAAACTCACCAGTTTCGTGCTGGAAAAATTATAGGCAGGTTGGAGTGCTTTGCGCGGTTGGTTGGTTTGAATATTTGGTCATCAGTTAGTTGAAATCCGGTTTACTTGGCCCGGTAGACCATAAACACCGCCGGCAATTTTTCCAGCGCCACTTTGGGCATTTGCTTCCAGTCGCGTACCGGCAGGGAACGAATGAATTCGCCGCTGCCGGTCAGATCCTGGGCCAGGCCAAACTGCGTCTGGCCCTGCAGGCTTTCCAGGGCCACCTCCAGCACCATTTGGCTGCGGTAGGGCGTTTCGATAAAGAGTTGCGTCTGGTTATGCAGCTGGGCAAGTTGTTCCAGGCGGCGCAGATCCTTGGCCAGTTCCGGGCGTTTCGGCGACAAATAACCGTGGAAAGTAAAAGATTGCCCGTTCATGCCCGACGCCATCAGCGCCAGCAACAGCGACGAGGGCCCCACCAGCGGCACCACCCGCACCCCCTGCCGATGGGCCAGGGCCACGATGACCGCACCGGGATCGGCGACGCCCGGACAGCCGGCTTCCGATAGCAGGCCGATGTCTTTACCCGCTTTTACGGCTTCTGCAAAAACCTGTTCCGCCTCGGCAAAATCCTTATTATCAGATAGTTCCACAAACGTCATCTCCTGGATGGGCCGCTCCGGCGCCAGACTTTTAATGAAATGCCGCGCTGTTTTCGCCCGCTCCACGATGAAACAGTCGAGCCGCCGGGCGATTTCCACTGCATAAGGCGGCAGCGTATGCAGGGCATTTTCGGCAATCGGTACGGGCAGAAGATAGAGTATAGAGGTGGCCATGGCGCTAAGGAAAAGGGAGGGCGAAAATACGGCCTAATCCCCGTTTACAAAATGCGGTTTCCCCGGATACAGTGGCTACTTTTGTGGTTTACAAACCTTTTCTATATGATTATTTCCGCCATAGCTGCCGCCGCGAAGAATAATGTGATCGGCATAGATAACCAGATTCCCTGGCACATGCCCACGGACATGGCCTGGTTCAAGCGCAAAACGCTGAATCACTACGTGATCATGGGTCGTAACAGCTTCCGGGGACTGGGCCACCCGCTGCCCAAACGTACCAATATCGTCATTACCCGCGACCCTTATTTTACTGCCGACGGCGTGCTGGTTGCTCACTCCATTGAAGATGCCCTGGCGATGGCCTATGACGGTGGGGAAACGGAAGCCTTCATTATCGGCGGCGGACAAATTTATAAAGACAGTATGGAGCTTTGGGACCGCGTCTACCTCACCGAAATAGACCTCGAAACCGAAGGAGACGCCTTTTTCCCCGAACTCGATCCGGCCGAATGGGAGGAAACCTGGCGCGAAGCCCATCTGCCGGATGAAAAAAACAAGTTCGCCTTCACGTTCCGCATTTTGGAAAGGCCGGACCGGGAGGAAGAAGAAGCCGGACAGTAGCAAATTGCATAATGCTCCAATCCAACGTCTGACGTACAGTCTAACGTCCAATACATCGTTCAGCATTCCAAGTTAGCATTCTATTGATCAAGCACATTTTTTTCGATAATGACGGCACCCTCGTCGATAGTGAAATTATTGCCGTACGCGCCACTTTACGCCTGCTGGCGCCTTATGGCTTCCAGATGAGTGAACGCGAGTACGCCCAGCGTTTTCCGGGCCTGCTCGAACGCGATATACTGGCTGCCATCAATGCCGAATACGGCATTACGGTGAATGACGACTACTTCGACGAGCTGCGTAAAGCGCATCAGCAGGGATTCGACGAAGAATTACGCGTCATTCCGGGGATGGACGACATCTTCCGGCAGGTAACAGTGCCCAAGAGTATTGTTTCCAACGCCAGCCGGCGCCACGTACACTATTGCCTGGAAAGGCTGCAACTGCTCCACCTGCTGGACGGTCAGATTTTCTCCGCCGAACAGGTTGGGAAGCCCAAACCCCATCCTGAGGTTTACCTGCTGGCTTTGGATACACTGCAGCTCGCAGCAGAGGAGGTCCTGGTGGTAGAAGATAGCCCCACCGGCGTACAAGCGGCTAAAGCGGCCGGCCTGCGGGTGGTGGGCTTCCTTGGCGCTGCGCATATTCATCCCGGTCACGATACCCGTCTGCAGGAATCCGGCGCCGATTTCCTGGTGCAGGAGGCAGCACAACTGGCAAATCTCTTCCGGCAACTAGGTGTCTTGTAAATAGCAGGGTAACAAAAACACAAATCTGAAACAGAAATATTTTCTGCAATCAGGCCCAAATAGGACTAGTCACCTATAGGGAAGGCCCATATTAACTGTTATGGGAACATTGGCCCTGCTCATAGCAAGGTAACAAAAACGCTGTTTTTTATAAAACAGCCTTTAGGCCTCAACTCTAAATGTTAATGATCAACTTTTTTATTGACTAGGATCCATTTCTCGAGCTGCCAATAAATAAATTATATGTCAATCTTACGCACTTCTATATAGCTGTCTATCAAAACATTAGAGCACTATTTTGATATTTAACGGCAAAAAATTCACTTTGGCAAATAGCTCTCGGCGGTCTGTTCAAAAAAAAATTCACTAAATTCTAAATTATTATGTGGCAATGTGAATCCAATTGCCTTATCTTCGTCCCAGTTTTCATTTGGTTTTTTGGGGTTTATTAGTCGTCGGGGTGCGTAAGCACTTCCGGCGACTTTTCTTTTAGGCCTGTTTTTTCAGGGTTTGCTACATGCATACGGCCCGTTTCACCTACGTGTGAAACGGGCCGTATGTCTATGGAAATCAAATTGCGCCTTGACGCAGAACGTCCAAGGCGCAATTTTTTTGAAGTGGTAAAATGGAGCGGTAAATATATTTATCGCAGTCACCGGCCGTTAGCCCCGGGCTTCGCTATACATGCGATTGCCAAAGATGAGGAGAACAAGCACCAGAAAGGTCAGAATCAACATGGGTTCATATTTTGGTGGTGAATAAATGTGGTTCATTTAGTTTGTTACAAAAACGAGGCCACGAAACATTATAGTACCTTTCACCACCTGTAATTATTTGTCATGGGTAATCATTTGACGCGTTCCGTACCCGGCACTACCAGCTGAATGATCGAACTGATACCCATTACCAAAAAGCAACCCAGGGGGTTATACCACAAATAAGCGTCCCGATCTACCCAAAAGAACATGTACATGATGATTATTTGCGTGACGACTGCTGCCCAGAAAACCGCCCGGCTGCCAATTTTTTTCAGAAAAAAAGCCGTGAAAAATATGCCTAATAAGTTGCCGTAAAACAGGGAACCCAGCATGTTGACGGCCTGAATCAGGTTGTCAGGCAGGCGCACATAGGTGGCAAATATCATTATGAAAACACCCCACAGAACGGTAGCCCAGCGCGAAGCCTTCAAATAGTGGGCATCGTCCTTGTTGGGTACCAATGATCGCTTATAAATATCCGACACCGTAGTAGCCGCCAGCGAATTCAACTCGGACGCTTTCGTACTCCAGGAGGCGCAAAAGATCATGGCGAAAATGACCCCGATCAGGCCGGCCGGCAAATGATGTAACACAAAATCTACAAATACATAGTCTTTATCCTTGGGGTCGGCATCCGGCAGCGCTTCATGAACGATAATTTGTGCCTGATCGCGTAAGGCGGAGTTCTGGCGTTCAATCTCCTGCAAGTCCTGCCGTGCGGCGTCGGCCTGCCGCTGATCGCCCGTATTCAGCGCTGCCGCCAACTGCTGTAAAGTGGCTTTTTTAGTCAGGTAAAGCGTATCAGCGCGGTTTTCCAGATTTTTCATAGGCGCCTCCTGTGCCGTAAGGCTTATTTTTTCACGGTTTGCCTGGTTAAAATACAGAGGCGGCTGATTGAACTGGTAATACACAAAGACCATAATACCTACTGAGAGCACCAGAAACTGCATGGGAATTTTAACAAACCCGTTGAATAACAGCCCAAAACGACTTTCTTTCAGCGATCGGCCCGACAGGTAACGGCCAACCTGGCTTTGATCAGTTCCGAAATAGGATAGAAAGAGAAAAGTGGCGCCCAGCAAACCCGACCAGATGTTGTATCGGTCATGCCAGTCGAAGTAGTGCCCACCCGACGAATTTTGACGAATTCCCCAGTCCACCACCTGGGTTTTGCCAGTAACGCCGGCAATTTGCCAGGCTTCCGTGAGTCCAACATTGGGTGGCAGCTGGAAAAGAATAACCAAAAATGCAATGACCAGTCCACTCAGCATAATCGTCATCTGCAACTCCTGCGTACGGCTCACGGCGGCATTTCCACCCGACGTTGTATAAACGATCACGAAAGCGGCCAGCAGAAAATTAGTTAGCCCCAGATTCCAGCCAAACACCGTAGACAGGATGATGCCAGGCGCATAAATGCTGATGGCGGCCGAAATACCGCGTAAAATCAGGAAAAGAATGGCCGTCAGCGTCCGCATACGCAGGTCGAAACGCTCCTCCAAATATTCGTAGGCCGTGGTAACCTGTAATTTATAATAAATCGGCAGGACGAGATAAGCCAGAAAAATCATGGCTATCGGCATGCCGAAATAAAACTGCACGAACTGCATACCGTCGGCATAGGCCTGGCCGGGGGTACTCAGAAAGGTAATGGCACTTGCTTGCGTAGCCATGATGCTGAGTCCAATCGTCCACCAGGGCAGATCCCGGTGACCGGCCAGAAAGTCTTTACTGGATTCCCGGGCATGATAAGTTTTCCAAATGCCGTACAGTACTACGAAGGCCAGCGTACCGACCAGAACCACCCAATCGAGTGTTTGCATAAAATAAAAAATTAAATTGTAATCAACTGAAAGACCAATAAAGAAAGACACCCAGGAAAATAATAAACACCAGCCAGGCCCAGATGCTGAGGCTGTTCTCCCGCCAGATATTGTATAATTTTTCCATTAAATTTCGCCAGTCCATCTCGCCGATCGATCCCCGGGCGGCCGGTTCGCGAACCAGGCAAAAATAGCGGCGCTGGTTTTTGCGGCCCTGATCGCCATGTTTGGTAAGGATCAGAAAATCGCTGTTCAAAAAACGCAGATCAAAAAGTTCGGTCCGGCCGCCGATTTCCAGCATCAGGGCATTGGACCCGCCTATTTGCCGCCAGGCGCCCTTCATGACATTGCCATCGACCACGAGCAAATACTCGCCGCCGGGGTTAAAAATGTGTAACACCGCCTCGTGAAAGGTTTCGTCATCGCGTACCTCTTTCCAGCGAATGGTCAGCCAGAAAATTTCTTCCCGCAAATCTTCCCCGTAAGGGATGACTTTGGGAATGATGTAGTCCAGGTGGTCATCCATGTTCCCCAGATCCGGCGGCAATTCCGGACTGAGGGCACGCGATATATCATTACCGATCTGCGAAAAAAAATCCATGTCGTAAAATAGGCTTGGCTGCCCGATTGTTCTGTATTATTTTTCCACCAGGCGAGCAACTGGCTGGAAGCCGTAAAATTCGACAAAACTGCTACAATGGCGACCGGAATTTCAAATATGCTTTACTGGCCCGACTTTTTCCCTTCATTTGCAATCACTTATTACTAAAAACAGCCATGCCCTACGTTAAAACTTCTACCGCCCAGATCGCCTACCACACGGATGGCTACTACCCCTCCACGCCGCTGGTGTTGTTGCACGGCTTCTGCGAAGATCACTCCGTATGGACGCCCTGGCTGGCTCATTTGCCGGATGTGCCAATCATCCGCATCGATCTGCCGGGATTTGGCGGCACCTCGCTACCCGCCACAACCGATATGCGTCATTATGCCAGGGCGGTTCTGGACGTTCTGGATGAACAAAGTGTCGAGCAATGTGTGCTGCATGGCCACTCGATGGGCGGTTATGCTGCACTCGAATTTGCCGAGCGCTGGCCGGAACGCCTCGTTGGCCTGGGGCTTTTTCACTCGCATCCTTACACCGATAAACCAGCTACCCGCGATAACCGGCTGCGGGCCATCGAAATGCTGCATGCCGGTAAACGCGACCTGTACGTAGCCCAGCTTTTTGCCGGCTTGTTCGCTCCGGAATTCCTGCAGGCCCATCCGGAAATTATGCAAAATTTAATTGAAACCGGTAAAGAGCAGCCGACAGAAGCCATTATTACCGCGCTGGAAGTCATGCTGAATCGCCGCGACCATAGTGAGACGTTGCGCCAGCTAAACGTGCCCGTCCAGATCATACAGGGAGAAATGGATGCCGTCGTTCCCCTCGAATCTGCCCTTTCTGCGGCCAAATTACCCAGGACGGTCGATCTGCAAATTCTGCCCGAAGTAGCTCACATGGGCATGTTCGAGGCGCCCGACCGTACAGCCGGCATGGTGCAAAGTTTTTGGGCGGACTGCCTGGAACGGGTTAACGCCTGAGCTTACTGGAAACCATGTCCGCTTTTGGTTAAAAAGTGGTCTCTTTGCGCCAACTTATTAGCTGTAGCATGGAGCATCCCTTTTGGTACATTATTGCAAACCCCACTTCCGGAGGTGGCGCAATGCTTAAATGCTGGCCTTTGCTGGAGGAGTTACTCCAGGAACTGGGCTTTTCTTATACCGTTAAATTCACGGAATATACCGGCCATGCTACCCGGCTCGCGGAGGATGCTATACTCCAGGGGCACCGTTACCTGCTGGGAGTGGGCGGTGATGGTACCAACAACGAAATTGCCAACGGGATTCTGGGCCAGACATTCGTACCCACTTTGGAAATAACGTATGCCCTGCTGCCGGTAGGAACGGGCAACGATTGGGCGCGGACATATCAATTGTCTAACAATCCGCGCTTACGGTTACAGCAGATCATGCAGGGCAAAACCGTGTATCAGGATGCCGGCCTGGTCACTTATCAGCAGGATGGGCAGGCGGCTAAACGCTATTTTATCAATGTAGCCGGTCTGGCTTATGACGGTTATATCGGGCAGCAAATGCAGAAACACCGCATTACCAAACCCTGGCAGTATTTGCTGCTGGTAGCCAAATACCTGTTCCAGTATCGTTTGCGGAAAGCGCGGATTACGTATGACAGCCGGCAGGTGGAGGATTTTTTTTATACCATCAACGTCGGTATATGCCGCTATTCCGGCGGCGGCATGCAACTGGTGCCGCAGGCCATACCAGATGACGGACTGTTTGCGCTCACTTTTGCCCGGCGACTGAAAAAATGGGAAGTGCTGCTGCAAACCAGCCGTTTTTATAACGGAACGCTGCTGGCGCACCCGAAAGTAAGCGGTAGCCAGGCCCGATCGATACGGGTGGAAGCGGTAGGCGATACGCCGACGCTGCTGGAGGCGGACGGTGAATTTCTGGGGGAAACGCCGGTGGAGTTCAGCCTGCTGGAAAAAGCCCTGTGCATCGTCATATAAGGAAAAAGCCTTGTCTCACGACAGTGCGTGAGGCAAGGCTTTCGGACCAGCAAGCGTTTATTAAAACCGTTAAACGTTGGTAACCAACATTTAAGCCGCTTTTTCAGCAGCCGCAGCTTTTTTCATGACGGTCTTGAGTTTTTCCAACTTCGGACGGCTTTTGCCATGCGAACCGCGGGTAATTTTGCCGCGCTTAGTTTTTACGTCTCCTCTGCCCATGTTTGGCGATGTTTAATTTTAGAGTGGAAGGTAGTGTGAATGAAATTCAGGGGGGCAAAGATACGTACATTACTTATTCTTTATCCAGACGAATTTCCTGGATCGTGATGACGTTCCCGTTCACTTTCAGGTATAAGTACACGCGGTAGGTTCCATTAGCGGCTGTCAAATTACCAATACAGTACTGGTCACTGTTTTCGCGGCTGGTTCCTTTATGTACTTCGCTGAATGACAGAGGTTTAGCGCCGGCAAAAAAGGTGCGGACGGCTTCGATCGCTTCAGTTTTGGAGTATATTTTCTCTTTGTCCTGAATGGAAATCTGCACTTTGTCAGCAAAGTATTTGGAAAGCGTCTCTACGTTGCCGCTGCCGAGCGCTCCGGTGATTGCATCGAGGGTAGGGTTACCCGAGTTGGCGAATAAAAAGCCAGGGGTGAAAAACAGAAGAAAAAGCAGGTTTTTCATAACTTGAAATTTAAAAACAGACAGTCAGATGAATGTCACGGCTTATTAACGGACAATTACTATTTGGTAACATTCAAAAAGTGGGCCAGAAGGTTAAAGCAAAGTTAACTACCTATTGCACAAGCAGCGAACTGCCTGACTGTTAAAGTTTTATATTTTAACAGCCCGGAAATATTCCCATAAAATTGGGCAAAAAAAGCCCCTCATGTTTGTATCCTTCGGGGCTTCCGGCTGAGGAGCGGCAATAATTTGGCTATTGGCCATCCAGTTCGTACAGGCGATACGTCTCTATGACTGACCTCATTTCGCCGGTATACTTACGCACGTCGGAAATATCTTTTCCATCCAGGGCTTTCAACCACTTCTGCCAGTCATTTCCGGCGCTGCTACGTACTTCCTTAAACCAGCTCTGGCTACTCACAAAAACCCCGAAATCCCGGAAACTGGCCCAGGCCGTATCATAACGACGAAAACACTGTCCGTCAGTAGTCAGTACCGCGCCATCCCAACCGGCGCAGGGCAGAGCGAAATAATTATTAGCCTGCTGTGCGGCGGGGCGTTGACCCGAATGACTACTCACGTAGGCACAGGCTAGCAGCACGGACGGTGGAACGCCAAATTTTTTACGTTCATTGACTGCTACATTCCCAAAACGTTTCAGGAAGGCGACGGCGGTAGCATCGTCTATTTCAGGCATAGCGATCGTTGGCGCTCCGGATTCCCCAAAGAGATCCAGGTGAGCGGTAGTACCGGGGTGAATTTCCGTGTACTTTTCACTGGCAACGCTGCGTTTCCCGGATTCCCAGAAACGAAACCGGGGATTATTACGGCCAATGGCTACCAATAGCAGCAGTACTAAGGCGACTGCGAACCAATTTGTTTTAATAAATTTCCAAAGCATAGCTGGCAAGGCTTTATACTCCAAGAGTATGGAGTGGAAGATCAAATGAGCGTTGATATTCGAAATGCTGCCGATGTTTTCTGGCAGCAAAGTTAACATTATTTGTTTCTATATTTAAAACAATTTATTTAAAATAAATTTGAAAAATAATTTTCGGCCGGCCAAACCCGCCTTGGAAAGCTGCTGGTTAGAGGACCTTTTCACCCGTTACTGGATTCGATTGGCCGGCAAATCAGAAAAAACCGACATCCTGCCTTACTTTTGTTCCTGCTAATAATCCAACAACGTTATAGCCTGCCCCCAGCGGGTCGACGTCCATTCGCTTCCGGCCAACTTTCCAATCGTATTTACTTTCACCCAAGTTGTATGAAAAGTATTGCTACCCTGGTTCTGGTTGCCGCCTTGCTATTTGCGTTCGGCTGCAAAGACACGCCGACCATACCCAAAGAAAATAAAGTGTTGACCCGTAAGGCTACGGATTACGAGGGTCAACTGGCCCACGACTGGGTACAGCTCACTGACCAGATGATCCGCGAAAATCATCTGGCCGGTCTTTACGCATCCCGTATTTACGGTTATGTCGGGCTGACCTTCTGGGAATCGGTGCGTAGTGGTATACCCGAGGCAAAGAGCCTGGCCGGGCAGATCAATGCTTTTGGTACGGCAGCGGCCATAGACCTCAGCAAAGAATATGACTGGGGCATTGTACTGACGAATGCCATGGCGGTCGTGCTGCCTACGCTGATCGAACAAATAACGCCGGCACAACGCGACCGGATAGAAGTGCTTGCCATTGTACAGACCGCTAAAATGGTGGCCAACGGCGCAGATTATGACGTGCGGGACGACTCCAAAAATCTGGGTGTGGCCATTGGCAACAAAATCCTGCAGCGGATCAAAGCCGACGGCCGGGAAGCCATTCGCCTGGTCATACCGGTGAGCCTGGTGCGCGATGCCGATCACCCCTGGTATTGGTCGCCGGCCGTTCCGGGCCAGCAGCCGCTGGAGCCTTTGTGGGGTACTGTCCAAACTTTTGTGGTGAAAAATGCGCAAAGTTGTGCGGTTCCTGCGCCATATCCTTATTCTGTTATGTCTGGCAGCCCCTTTTATCAGGATGCCCAGGAGGTGTATTTAAGTGATCGGGGAAACCTGCATCGCAGTATAGCATACCATTGGGAAGACGGTGAGACGCGGACCAGCGGACCGGCCGGGCACTGGATAAATATTACGTCCACCCTGCTACAGGACGGCGAAAAGAACCTGGCGGAATGCGCCAAAACCTACTGTCTGGCGGGCTTAGCCATTGCCGATGCCTTTGTCGTCAGCTGGAATTTGAAGTATAAATACAATCAAATGTTAGCGGCCACCTATGTAAAAGAGCAGTTTAGCGCCAACTGGAAACCGCTGGTGAACAACCCGCCTTATCCGGACTATATTTCGACCTCCGCAGCTGTGGGTGGAGCAGCGCCCCTAGTACTGACCGCTCAGCTCGGCGAGGAAGAATTTATCGATAAAACCCAACTGGGCACCGCCTTATATACGCCTGATGGTGGTCCGTTCGTTCTGCCGGAACGTACTTTTGAGTCTTTGATCAAGGCGGGGGAAGAAGAAGCGGAAAGTGGCGTATTAAGCGGCATCCATTTCCGGCGCGCCTGTGAGGAGGGCCTGGCTTCTGGTCGCTGCATTGGCAACACGGTGTTGTCGCAACTCAATTTTGGATTCTAGTCATCCGTACTTACACACAATTACCAAAGGCGGTGGTTTGGCTTTCGGGCTGAATCGCCGTTTTTTTTTGAAAAAACTTGGCCAACTTTACGCCCTGGTTTTTTTCACCCCCCGTTCTTTTCCCATGAATCAATATTATCCGCATCTTTTTGCACCGCTCGATCTGGGTTTTACCCAGCTAAAAAACCGTGTCCTGATGGGTTCCATGCACACGGGTCTGGAAGAAGCCGAACACGGTTTTGAGCGCCTGGCCACTTATTTTGCCGCCCGGGCGCGGGGTGGAGCGGGGCTGATGGTTACCGGTGGCATCGCGCCCAACCGGCAGGGCTGGCTGGCGCCGTTCGGGGCGAAACTGAGTAGCCGCAGCGAGGCGGCCAAACACCGCCTGATCACCGCAGCCGTGCAGGCGGAAGAGGGGAAGATCTGCCTGCAAATCCTGCATGGCGGACGGTACTCGATGCATCCGTTTGCGGTCGCCCCGGCCCCGATCCGGGCGCATATTTCGCCGTTTCGCCCTTGGGGCATGAGCGAGCGGCTTATCCGCGCCACGATCAGCGATTTTGCCGACTGTGCCGCCCTGGCCCGCGCCGCCGGCTACGACGGGGTGGAAATTATGGGCAGCGAAGGCTATCTCATTAATCAGTTCGTGGCCCCGCGGACCAATACCCGGACGGATGACTGGGGAGGCGACTTTGAACGTCGTATTCGCTTCCCGCTGGAGATCATGCGGGCCGTACGGGCCAAAGCCGGGCCTGATTTCATCGTTATTTTTCGGGTTTCCATGCTGGATCTGGTGGAACAGGGCAGCACCTGGGACGAAGTGGAACAACTGGCCCTGGCCGTGGAAGCAGCTGGCGCCACCATTATCAATACCGGTATAGGCTGGCATGAAGCGCGTATACCGACTATTGCGACCCTGGTTCCGCGCGCCGCCTACGCCTGGGTAACCAAACGGCTCATGGGTAAATTATCCATTCCGCTCATCACGACCAACCGGATCAACACCCCCGAAAAAGCGGAGGAAATACTGCGGGAAGGCTATGCAAATATGGTGTCTATGGCGCGGCCCTGGCTGGCCGACCCGAATTTCATGCGCAAAGCCGCCGCCGGGCAAGCCGAGCTGATCAACACCTGCATTGCCTGTAATCAGGCTTGTCTGGACCACGTGTTCAAGCAGAAAGAAGCCACCTGTCTGGTGAATCCGCGGGCCTGCCGGGAAACTGAATTTCCGGCGGCGCTGGAGGTCACCACGCCTTCCGCTCCGCCTGCAAAAAGCGGCAGCCGCATTGCCGTCATCGGGGCCGGTCCGGCGGGTCTTTCTGCGGCGACCGAACTTGCGGCGCAGGGTCAGGAAGTACATTTATTCGAGGCTTCCGGTGTGATCGGCGGGCAATTCAATATGGCGAAACGGGTGCCCGGTAAGGAGGAATTTCACGAAACGCTGCGTTATTTCAGCAAAATGCTGGATGTAAGAGGGGTGCAACTGCATTTGAATACCCGGGTGGACGCCGATTTTCTGCTGGCACAAAAATTTGAAAAAGTAGTCATCGCTACGGGCGTCGTGCCGCGCATTCCGCAGATCGCCGGGCTCGATCATCCGAAGGTGGTCTCTTATATAGACGTACTGCTGCATGGCCGGCCGGTGGGCGCAAAAGTGGCCATTGTGGGCGCCGGCGGTATCGGTTTTGATACCGCTACTTTTCTGACCGATCCAGGTGCACAGACAGAAAAAACCACCCTGGAAGGCGCCGCGGCCGTAGCGGATTACCGGCAGGAATGGGGGATCGATGCCGATTACACCCAACGTGGCGGCCTGGTCAAAGCCGAGCCGGAGCCTGGCGCCCGACAGGTCTGGATTTTGCAGCGCACGAAGGGCAAAGTAGGCGATCGTCTTGGTAAAACCACCGGCTGGGCCCATCGCCTGACCCTGAAAAAACGCGGGGTACAGATGTGGTCGGATGTACAATATGTCCGGGTGGACGACGAAGGGCTGCACATCCTGCTAAAGGGAGAACCGCAAATTCTGGCCGTGGACAACGTCGTTATTTGTGCCGGTCAGCATTCGCTGCGCGACCTGTACGAACCGCTGCGTCAGGCGGGCATGGCCGTACAAATGATCGGCGGCGCCAAAGAAGCCGGCGAACTGGATGCCAAACGCGCTATCGAGGAAGGGCTGCGGACGACCATGGGGGGCTGGGAAAGCTGAGTGCCGCACCGGTCCGCTTTTTTATACAAAACGAACAAGACTATGAAAAACCTGCTCTTCCTTTTGCCGGCATTGGTGGGCTGGACCGCTTCTGGCCAGCAACTGCCCCACACGGATATTATGCTGTTTAGCATGACCAGCGGAGCGGATAGTATCTGGCGGCCCGTGTCGCCGCGTTTTTTAACGGCTTTCAATCTCCGGGGCTATAATAACCAACCTTACTTCTTCTCTAACAGCGATTTATACCTCACCGTACAACTACCGAACGATACTACGCAAACCGATATTTACAACCTCAACCTGGCCAGTCAGAGCATCAGCCGAATTACCCAGACGACGAATTCTGAATATTCTCCTACGTTGATGTTTGGTGGACAGCGCTTTTCAGCGGTCGTAGTGGAAGAGGATGGTACCCAGCACCTGGTTAGTTACCCGTTTGACCGCTCCGATAATGGCCGGCTGGAATTCCCGAATTTGACCGGCGTGGGTTATCACTGCTGGTTAAGCGACACCCTGGCGGCGGTGTTTCTGGTCGGCCAGAACGATCTGCCGCACGTGCTGTACACCGTCGGGACCCGCAGCCAGAAATTACAGCGCATCGTTGCCAATCCGGGACGTAGCCTGATGCCCCTGGCCGGCGGCAAACTGGCCTACGTCCAAAAAGCGACGGAACAAACCTGGTATTTAAAAATTTATGATCCGCAAAAACAGTCCTCCGAACTGCTGATCAAGATGCCGGTCGGTACAGAGGATTTCGCCATCCTCCCGAATGGGGCTTATATCTGCGGCAGTGGCGCTAAACTCTGGCAATTCCGGCCTGGTCGGCAGAGCAGCTGGCAGGAAGCCGGCGACCTCTCGGTTTATGGCGTAAAAAACATCAGCCGGCTGGCCGTTAGCCGGGATGGCAAGGTGGCAGTGGTGGTGAACTAGAAGGGGAGGTTTGTTGGTTGGGAGGGTTTGTTGGTTGGGTTATTTACCTACTTGTTCGCTGGTCATTCCGAAACGGCGTTCGCGGCGCTGGTAGCTTAAAATGGCTTCAAAAAGTTCTTTTTTACCGAAATCCGGCCAGTAAACGGGGGTGAAATACAATTCCGCATACGCGATCTGCCACAGTAAAAAATTGGAAATACGGGTTTCTCCACTGGTACGGATCAGGAGTTCGGGGTCGGGAATGCCGCTGGTACTCAGGGCGTCTTCGAAGACGTGTTCGGTAATATCGGCCGGGTTGAGCAGTCCTTTTTGCGCCCTTTCGGCCAGCAGGCGGGTAGCGCGCAGGATTTCCCACTTGGCGGAATAATTCAGGGCCAGCACCAGGGTAATTCGGGTGTTGTTTTTGGTAGCTTCAATGCCCTGCATCAGCGTTTTATAACTGATGGCCGGCAAGGCTTCCAGGTCGCCGATGGCCATTAATCGCACGCCGTTCTTATTTAAATCACGGATTTCGCCCTTGATCGTTTCCACCAGCAGGGCCATTAGTGCGGTTACTTCGGCGGGTGGGCGGTTCCAGTTTTCTGTACTGAAAGCATAGAGCGTCAAATAGCCGACCCCTATTTCAGCGGCCGCTTCGGTCACTTCCCGCACGCTTTTTACCCCGCTGTGGTGGCCAACGACCCGCGGCATACCTTTTTGTTTGGCCCAGCGCCCGTTCCCGTCCATGATAATGGCAATATGCCGGGGGATGTTATCGGGTATTATTTGCGACTTCAAGTCGGACATTTTTCAAAAATTTAATTCAAAATGGGAAAGTCCGGTCGCTATACTGCGCGCTGGATAAATGACCTTGAAAAAAAACGTAAGCAAGCGCGGGGGGTCTTCATGTCGGGGGCAAAGATATTTCAAAAGTCGTGTTCTGAATACTGGCAATCAACCTCCTTGCCCCGCTGTTTGCGATCATTTTACGGAAAAAACAGCGCGACACCGCATTATTTTCAAAAAATTACAAACCTTCGCGGACTTCGTCATCAACCAGCGCCATGCAACAGTCTATCCGCCAGCAGTACAATAATCAGTTCAGCCAGGAAAAATATGCCGCCTTCCTGAACACCGTGAATACGGCCTATGGAGAGGCCTGTACTTTTCGTATTTCCGAAACGCCGGTTTTTGTGCCGAATGCACTCAAACATCAGCTGCTACAGGGCGTGGAAGATATTTGCGCTTCCCTGACGCTCCCGGATTTCAAACAGCGCAGTGAAGCGGCCCTGCCCACCCATTTACGGGTACCGGGAGAAGATGCCCACACCCAGTTCCTGCAACTGGATTTCGGTATTTGCCGGGATGCCAACGGCGGCTACACCCCGCAACTCATTGAAATGCAGGGCTTTCCGTCCCTCTATTTCTTCCAGCACCTCCTGGCGGAATCTTACCGTCAGCACTTCGACATTCCCGCTGCATATACGCACCTGTTCGGAGGCCTGGATAACGAAGGCTACCTGAATCTGCTCCACGAAGTCATTGTCGGTGATTCCAAACCCGAAAACGTCATCCTGCTCGAAATAGAACCGGAAAAGCAGAATACCCGCATCGATTTCTGGGGCAGCCGCAAGCACCTGGGTATTAAAGTGTTATGTCTCTCCGATCTGCAGCGGGAAGGCCGCGATCTCTACTATTTCGACGAGAGCGGACGCCGGATCGCGGTCGAGCGCATTTATAACCGCATCATTTTTGATGAACTCGAAAAACGCAACGACCTGCCCCGCGCCTGGGATTTGACCACCGAAGTCAATGCCGAGTGGGTCGGCCACCCGAACTGGTTCTTCCGGATCAGCAAGCATACCCTACCGTTTCTGGACTCGCCTTTCGTGCCTAAAACGCTGTTTGTCAATGAACTGATTACTATTCCGGACGATCTTGAAAACTGGGTGCTTAAACCACTCTTTTCCTTTTCCGGTCAGGGCGTAAAGATCAACATCACCCGCGAAGACGTCGAAAACGTCGATGACCCCGCCAATTTCATCCTGCAACGTAAGGTGGATTATGTAGCCGGCATTCAAACCCCGGACCCGGCAGAACCTTCCAAATGCGAAATCCGCATGATGATCCTCTGGGATAAAAAATGGGATAAACCGCGTCTCGTCAATAACCTCATCCGCATGAGTAAAGGCGAAATGGTGGGCGTTCGGTATAATAAAGGCAAAGACTGGGTCGGCGCCAGCGTGGGCTTTTTCGAACCGGGGTAATGAACTATGAACTATGAACTAAAAAATAGTTCATAGTTCATAGTTCATAGTTAAACCCAGTATGTTTTGAAAATTCAACCTAACTAACCTAACCTTTTGGATCAACTATTCTACGCCCCCCGTATCGAGCATGGTTTTGCGCATTTGGACGAAGAGGAGAGCCGGCACCTGCTCACCGTGCTGCGCCGTAAAGTGGGCGACCGACTGCAACTGACGGACGGGCGCGGCCATATTTACGACGCCGAAC
The DNA here is from genome assembly GCA_031425035.1 of Saprospirales bacterium. GTDB lineage: Bacteria > Bacteroidota > Bacteroidia > Chitinophagales > Saprospiraceae > M3007. The sequence goes on from JANPIN010000095.1 coordinate 39,561, forward strand.
TGGCCGAAGTGGGCAAACGCGGCGCTTCCGCCCGTATACTCAGCACGACTTCCGTACCCGCACCACCGGGCCGCCTGCACCTGGCCATCGCCCCGACCAAACAAATGGAACGCCTCGAATGGTGCCTCGAAAAAGCCACGGAGATCGGCGTGGACGAGATCACCCTGCTGCGCTGTCAGCACTCCGAAAGGGATACCGTCCGGCTCGACCGGCTCGAAAAAGTTCTGGTCTCGGCCATGAAACAATCCCTGCGTGCCTGGCTGCCGCAATTGCACGGGCTGGTCCCTTTTCGCCAGTTTGCCGCCGCCGCCACCGACGCTCAAAAACGGCTGGCCTGGTGCGCCGACGAGCCGCTGCCCCATTTAAAAGCAACTTTGGCGGCTGGCCTGAGCGCCGTGATCGCCATCGGTCCGGAAGGCGATTTTTCCCCCGAAGAAGTCGAATTCGCCCAACAGCATGGTTTTCAGGGCGTAAGCCTGGGCCCGGCGCGGCTGCGTACGGAAACGGCCGGCATACTGGCCGTCACCGCTTTCCACTTATTATAGCGCTGGGAAACACTCATTGCCAGTCGATTTTTCTGGAGAAATACATGACCGTCGCCAGGATAGCGAACAAACCCAGGCTGCCAATCAGCAGGGCATAGTCTTGTAATTGTAACACGGTGAACAGAAATCCGTAGAGCAACAGCAGGGTGCCCCCCACCAGCAGGGCCATTTTCCGGCTGTCGAATAGGGCCCGCGCGTACAAACCGGTGAGCCCGATCGTCATGGCGGCCGACACGGCATAGGCGCCGTTAAAGGAAATATGCTCGGAAATGGATACCAGCAGCGTATAAAAGATGACCAGCGCCAGGCCGATCAACGCGTATTGAAAAGGGTGCACCCGCCGGGAGTTGCGCATTTCCACGAAAAAAACGACCAGGAAGGTCAGCCCGATGAACATGATGGCGTACTTGACCGAACGGATGGATTTCTGATAATTATCCACCGGTACCAGGAAATCCACGCCGAAAGTGCTGCCGGTAAAATCAACATCGGTGTCGCTGGTCCAGGCCTGGGCGTAGTTGCGGTTCAGATTCAACACCTTCCACTGCGCATCGAAACCGGTTGGAGAAATATTTTTCTGGTCGGGCAAAAAAGCGCCGTTGAAACTGGGATCGCTCCAGGTGGACCGGATATTCACCTCCGTTACCTTCCCGACCGGCGTAAAAAACAGCGAGCCGGAACCTTGCAAAGCGACCTCCAGATGAAAACGATGGGCGCCCCCGGCAGCTTCCAGCGGTACGGCCACGTGAATACCGCTGGCTACAACCCCCGACATCGTCAGGCCCGGTTCAAATACCACGGCCGGTTGTTCATCCCAGTTCAGGCTGACCTGTTCTTTCAAACCCCGCAGGTCAGGAATGCCAATTTGCACCACCGCTTTATCCCATAAAACGATGGCGCCGGCGGGCAAAAGATTTTCCAGCTGTGGCTTGGGAAACACGCCTTCCAGCACCAGCCGGGAGTTGTACACCACCACTTCGAAAATACCGCGATAGCGTTTTTCCGGAAAAACCTCGCCGTTCACCTGCAGATCGTCCGGTAGCAGGTAGGCGTATTTCAGGTCCCGATTCGTCTCCTGTCCGGCCGGATTGCGCATGATTATTTCATAGGGCACCGCCAGCACGGGCCCGTTAATGGTCTGGGTAAGTCCCCATTTGCCGGCCACTTCGCTCACCGCCTCGTACTGCCGGCTTTGTCGTTCCCGGATAATGCTCTCGATCATCGAGGCCGGAATGAGCAGCATGAGCATCAGCACGAAGATCACCAGCCCTTTGAGGGAGTTGGCATTGCGCTGGAAAAAGGACAGATCACTACCTGAATCGCTTTGCATAAATTTTGATTTAAAAGTTCTTTGAAATGCAAAGTTGATTGTAAAAAAATAGCCGGCCAAATATTTGGCCGGCTATTTTTTTTGGGTGCAGAAAAATGTGAGGCGCCCACCATTAACCTACCTGCCTTAAATACCCAGTTTCTGCCGGATAGCGGCCGGCAGGGCATCCTTATGGACCAGGATCGACATGGTTTTCGAGCGAAAATAGGGCTGCGACACGTACAGGTAGCCGTTCATTTCTTTTTTCACAGTGCCCCAGGAGTTTTTCACAATATAGTATTTCGTGCCGTTCTGGTCTTTGACCATGCCGGTGATGTGCATGCCATGATCGTCGGTGGTGCTGAGTTCGTCGAAGGCGGCCTGGCGTTGTTCCTGGGTGACCAGTTTTTCTTTCCCCGGCGCTTTGAAAAGGGAATCCCGTTCGCCGGCACTCATGTCTTCCCAGGCTTTGGCGGGCATCACGGCCAGTCCTTCTTTGGCCGAAAACGTTTTCTCGCTCACATCGGTGGCCCAGACGACGCTAAAACCTTTATCCACCGCATTTTCCGCCACCTGACAGAACTCATCGATCGGCAGGTTATAGAACTGGCCGTTCGACCAGTTATCCGACACTTCGAGCACGAAGGGTTTGTAAAAAGCGTGGTGGTTATAGGAGGTAAGGGCAATGTAGTCATCCGGGTTGAGGCCCAGGCTTTGCAGGTAGGTTTGCGGTGTGTAAGATTTACCGGCGACCGTAAAATTGGCCGGCGGCGTACCCATGTAACCGTCCAGCGCGCCCATGTAGGCTTTGCGCCACTGCGCACTCAGTTTGCCGTCGGGGTTTTTATTCAGCGCGTCGAGGATGGATTTCAGCACGGCTTCCATTTCACCGTGTACCGGTTTATCCTGCCCTTCCGGAAAACCGGAATACACGGACTCCGGTACCATGCCGTATTTGCGAATGATGTTCCACACGTCGTGGGTCTCCGCACCCTGTCCGAAAGCGGCGGCGCCCTGGCGGCGGATGTAATTATCGGCGCGTTCCAGATACCCGGCGCGCACGATGAACATTTCGCTCAGGTCTACGGCTGGTTTGCCCATGCGCAGCAGTTCGCTTTCGAAGAAGGAATTGGCCGAATAGACCCAGCAGGTGCTGGATTTGTTCTGGTTTTCCACGCTGGTAACGCCGAGTTTTTTCACTGGCGTAAATTGGTAATCATGGAGGGTAGCCGCTAAATCCTGCGCCACCAGCCAGCCCGTGCTCCACAGGAACAGGGCGGCAATCATTATTTTTTTCATCCTTAAATATTGTGTAGTGAAGGGTGCGAAAGTAGCGGAATGCTTTTTTTCCGTTTCATAAAACGACCAAGTGGGGCCGGGTCCTGGTAATTAACCGTTTTGTGCCGACTATAAATATTGGATAGGACCACGGTATTTAGACTGAATTGCTACTTTTGCCCGAACCAAACAGCTGCGGCTGCGGCGTTATCCTCCGTCGCTCTTCATTCCCCCTTAGATTCATCCAGGTTTATGACAGATACTACAAAATTGACAATGCTTGCTTCGCAGGTCCGCCGCGATATTATCCGCATGGTATTTGGCGTGCAAAGCGGGCACCCCGGCGGTTCGCTGGGCTGTGTGGAATTTTTCGTTGCCCTGTACGGCAATATCATGAAACATACCCCGAAAACTTTCAAAATGGAGGGAAAGGGTCAGGATATGTTCTTTCTATCCAACGGCCACATTTCGCCGGTCTGGTATAGCGTGCTGGCCCGCACCGGCTATTTCCCGGTAGCGGAACTGGCGACTTTCCGGAAACTCAATTCCCGCTTGCAGGGTCACCCGACCACCCACGAAGGGCTGCCGGGCATCCGCGTGGCTTCCGGTTCGCTGGGGCAAGGCATGTCGGTGGCCATTGGGGCGGCACTGGCTAAAAAAATCGACGGCGATCCGCGCTGGGTATTTGCCCTCACCGGCGACGGCGAACTGGATGAAGGCCAATGCTGGGAAGCCATCATGTCCGCCGCCCACCTGAAAGTAGATAACCTGATCGTTACGGTAGACTGGAACGGCCAGCAGATCGACGGGCCGACCAAGGAAGTCATGGACCTCGGCAATCTGCCCGCTAAATGGAAATCATTCGGCTGGGACGTACTGATACTGGAAAATGGCAACAACATGGACGACGTGATCGCCATGTTACGCAAAGCCAAACGCCGCACGGGCAAAGGCAAACCGGTAGTCATCCTGATGAAAACCCACATGGGCTATGGCATCGACTACATGGTCGGCTCTTATAAATGGCATGGGAAATCACCTAATCAGGAACAGTATGATCTGGCAATGAAACAGCTGGTTAAAGTTGAACTCGGAGATTACTAGGCCTTTTTCCCTATTTTTGTTAATTCCTACCCACAAAAACCACGACCGAAGAAGAAAGGGAAGCACTTTTAAAGCAGTTGGACTGGGACGAGCTACGCATAAAAATGCAACTCCAGCTATATGTTCAAATTCCCTCAGCATTTTCAAAACAAGGAAAAAAATGGCTCAATCAGCAGATCAATCTTGGCCTGGACAAAATCCGGAAAATTCAGAAGGAGCGGGAACTATTGCAGGCTGGCAAGCCGCCGGAAAAACCGTGACGCTTCCCTTCACAATGAAGGAGTTGACGAACATTTACATGACGCTCCAAACAGCTGAACAGAGAGAAGCCTTTTGGGTAGAATTAAACCAGAAAATGCAGCTTTTTACCGACGAACAAAAGGCCTTGTTTGCTATTTCCTGGAGCGAATCTTTACAGGAAAGCCTGGAAAACGCAGACGAAACCTTGGAAGCGTCCAAACAAGCACGAATAACCGCCGCACAAATGGGGTGGACTTTTCCCGCTGAATAGTGTCCTCCATTTTATAAATTGCTTTATAAACACCTCCTTGCATAAAAAATGAACATAAACGATATCATCTCCACTGGCACCCGCGCTACCCGCGAAGGCTTTGGTCAGGGCCTGCTGGAACTGGGCCGCTCGAATCCAAAAGTTGTCGGCCTTACTGCCGACCTTATCGAGTCGCTGTTGATGCAGCATTTCAAGGCAGAGTTTCCGGAGCGTTTTTTTGAAATCGGTATTGCCGAGGCGAACATGATGGGCATTGCGGCGGGTTTGGCCACGGCGGGCAAGATTCCGTTCACCGGCACTTTTGCCAATTTCAGCACCGGCCGGGTATACGACCAAATTCGCCAGAGCATCGCATATTCGCATAAAAACGTGAAAATCTGTGCTTCCCACGCGGGCCTGACCCTGGGTGAAGACGGCGCTACCCACCAGATCCTGGAGGACATCGGCCTGATGCGCATGATGCCCGGCATGGTGGTGATCAACCCCTGCGACTACAACCAGACTAAAGCGGCTACCATCGCGATCGCCGATTATTTCGGACCGGTTTATCTGCGTTTTGGTCGCCCGGCCTGGCCCATTTTTACGCCGGAAAATCAAAAATTCGAGATCGGGAAAGCCCTGCACCTGGCTGATGGAACCGACGTGACCATTTTCGCGACCGGCCACCTGGTCTGGACCAGCATCGAAGCGGCCAAGGAACTCTCGGCACAAGGCATTTCCTGCGAAGTCATTAATATCCACACCATCAAGCCGCTGGATGAAAAGGCCGTACTGGCTTCCGTGCGCAAGACCCGCGCCGTGGTCGTAGCCGAAGAACATCAGCGGAATGGTGGCCTTGGTGATGCCATTGCCAACCTGCTGGTGCAGAAATTGCCAACGCCAATGGAATACGTGGGCGTAAACGACTCTTTTGGCGAAAGCGGAAAACCCGCCGAACTGCTGGAAAAATATGGTCTCGGTAAAAAAGACGTGCTGGCAGCGGTGAAAAATGTGCTGGAGCGGAAGGGGAAATAAATTAACCCCCTAACCCTCCGTCACTTCCTTCACCACCGGCCGCTGCTTGCGCGCCTGCAGCACTATCGCTTTCGCCGCCTTGATCGGAATAGCGACGCATTTCTTCTCCATGTAATTCAGCATTTTCAGCATCAATTCCTGTTGCTCGGGCGGCAGGGCGGCAAATTCACGACCATAGACTTCATAAATTGCGCGTTCTTTCACTGCCCGTACTTCGGCGGGGATATGGGCGAGGGCCCGTTCGATCTGGCGTTCGTGCCATACTTCGCGGAACTCCTGAATGCGCTTTTCAATGATAATGCCGGCCTTTTCACACTCGCGTTCCCGGAAAGCGAGGTTTTCCCGGGCCACTTCCTTCAAATCCTCAATTTGAATGTACTGGACCGGAAATTCAGTGGTCACGGCCCGGTCTACGTTGTTGGGAATAGACAGGTCCACCACCATTTTCTGCCCGGTTTCGCCGGCCAGTAACTGGCGGTAAAGCCCCGGCGTAACGATCGCCGAAGTCGCCCCGGTGCAAACGATCAGCGCATCAAAACCTTCGGAATAGTATGCCAGCGCGTCGAGGGGCAATGCATGGCCTTCAAAACTGGCGGCCAGCGCTTCCGCTTTAACGAGGGTCCGGTTAAACACCGTGACGCGGTTATACCCGGCTTTGATCAGAAATTTGGCAAAAAGCTGGTTGGTTTGTCCGGCGCCGATCAGCAGAATACGCGCATTGACCGGCAGGCCGATTTTGCGCATTTCCCCAAAAGCCAGGGCGACAATGGAGAGGGCCTTGGAACCAATACCCGTGCGCGAATACACTTCTTTGGCGGTTTCGATGGTGGTTCGGAGCAGCAGCCGCAAATGGTCGCCGGTGAGGCCAAGCGCACGGCTGCGATCATAACTTTCGCGCAACTGGCGGATGATCTCGCGTTCGCCGACCACCAGGCTATCCATGGAGGCGGCTACTTCCAGCAGGTGGCGGACGGCGGCCACCCCGTGTAAGAGTTGCATGGCGGCGGCAGTTTTGGCAATCGTGGCCGACGCCAGGTCGGGACGTAATTCAGCCAGCAGCGTTTGTGGCAAATCGGCGGCCAGGGGCTGGGCGCTGTAAAAAAGATACATGACCCGGTTGCAGGTCGACAGGTAGAGTAATTCTTCCCAGCCCAGCGCAGCTTTTAATTGTTGTAATTTTTCCGCTGGAGCATCCGATGGCAACATAGCGTGGCCAATATTTTCGAGCGCCGTATGGCGGTGGGTCAAGGTAAGTAGGTGGTAACCGTCTAACATAATATAGGTCCGTTCCCCGTCAGGGTAATACGCGAAAGGAGGCAGCAAAAGTAGTTCGGGTAATTGCGGACTCTGTCACCCTTATGTAAACGGCTTACTGGGCTTAGAATTTGGACAATGTCTAAACAAAGGTGCTATTTTTGCGGCTATGCTGACGGATAAACAACGGTCTTATGTCTACCTGCACGTTTGTGTGCTTATTTGGGGCTTTACCGCCATTTTGGGCAAGTTGATTTCCCTGCAGGCCCTGTCGCTGGTGTGGTGGCGGGTACTGATCTGCTGTGTGACCCTGATCATCATTATTCCACGCACCCAACGGGGTCAAGTGACCTGGCCCATGTTCCTGCGTATGCTGGGGATCGGCATGATCGTGGGCTTGCATTGGTTATGTTTTTACGGCGCGATTAAGATTGCCAATGCCTCCGTCGCCGTCGCCTCCATGGCTACGATCTCGTTTTTTGCCGCCTTTGCGGAGCCTTTTTTCCTCGGCCAGAAAATCAAATGGTATGAACTGGCGCTGGGTATTTTCGTGTTGCCGGGTATGGCGCTGGTGGTGGGCAACATCGACTGGACCATGCGGCTGGGTTTCGCCGTCGGGGTTTTGGGCGCTTTACTGGCTGCTGTTTTTTCGGCGATGAACAAAAAAATCATCGATGATGAGCCGCCGCCGCCGCTGGTCATGAGCCTGGTGGAACTGTCCGGCGGGTTGCTGGTTACCTCGCTCCTGCTGCCGTTTTTTCTGTGGCATGATCCCGCACTAGCCGTCTGGCCCCGGCCCTCCGACTGGCTATGGCTGGGTATTCTGACCTGGGTGTGCACCCTTTTACCCTATTATCTGACCTTGCTGGCCATGCGCTATATTTCCTCTTTCGCCACCAACCTGACCATTAATCTGGAACCGGTATACGGCGTCATTTTAGCGGCGCTGATCTTTCGGGAAGATAAAACCCTGGATCCCCATTTCTACCTGGGCGTGGTGATCATTCTGATCGCCGTGTTCAGTCATCCGTTTTTGAAAAAAATATTTGAAAAACCCCAGACCGATAAGGCCACGGTTTCTTAGTTCGACTTTAGCCAAATAAGCCCAAGAGAGAACTCCCCGGAAGTGCTTAAATTTGAGATCACGACAAATCAAATTTATGCTTACACTACCGAAGGAGTTCTGCCGTCAAATATCGGTATTT
>JANPIN010000096.1:0-4238 GCA_031425035.1 Saprospirales bacterium
CCCCCCAACCCCCCCAACACCTGGATTGGCGTTTGATTGCTGCCCTTTTAACCGTATTCAGGACCTGCCTTGAAAAAATATTCTGCGCATATAAACGCCGGCGGACTCGAGTTGCCGGTGGAAATTTCCCTCGAACGACGCCATGATACCCGCTTCGGCGTGACCGGTAAACGCGTTACGTTGCGGATGCCAGTGGGCGTACCCCCGGATTTTATTCAGAAACAACTGCTGGAACTCCAGGCCTGGGTTGGCCGTGTCTTCGTGGAAAAACCCGCTTTACGCGAAGCTTTTATCGGGAAAAACTACGTCACCGGCGACCTGCTACAGGTTGGCAAACGCCAGTACCACCTGGAAGTGCAGGTACAGGAACGCGCCACCCATACCGCCCGGCTCATCGGCAACACCATCAGTTTACAACTGTCTGCCAAAGCCACCGATCTGCACCGCAACCGCAGCATCAAAACCCTGCTCTCGCGGGTAGTGGCCGGCGATTTTCAGGCCGAGATCCAGCGCCGGGTGCATGACTGGAACGACCGCACTTTCCGGCAGCCGATCAAAAGCATTAATCTCAAATACAACCACAGTAACTGGGGCAGTTGTTCGGCCAGTAACAACGTCAATCTGTCTACCCGGCTCCTGTTCGCCCCCGAAGAGGTGCAGGACTACGTGATCCTGCACGAGTTAGCGCACCTGGTCGAACTCAACCATTCCGATCGTTTCTGGGCCCTGGTGGAAAAGCACATGCCGGACTATCAGGCAAAAGAAAAATGGCTGAAGGCGAATCGGGCGAAGTGTGATTTTTGAAGAGAAAAGGCAACGTATTTTTACACCATGAAACACGACATCCTCCTCCCCGCCGATATAAAACTGCTCATCGACACCTTTTACGGAAAAGTGCAGGAAGACGCCTTGCTGGGACCCATTTTCAATGACGTGGCCCATGTCGATTGGCCAAAGCACCTGCCGGTCATGTACGCTTTCTGGGAGTTCCTGCTGTTGGGCAATGCCGACGGTTACCGGGGCAATCCCATCCAGAAACACTTCGATCTGCATCGGAAACACCCGTTGAAAGCCGAGTATTTCGATCAGTGGCTGGCTATTTTCCAGGGCACCGTAGATGAACTTTTCAGCGGTTCAAAAGCCGAAGAAGCCAAGTTTCGGGCCTTTTCCATCTCCGAAACCTGGAAACCGAAGTTTGACGGCCCCTTTGCCACTACGAATTAACGCCCTTTCAGCAGATCCTGAATAATGGTCCCCTGGTTGCCGTTGGGCTCCATAATATGCAGCATGGCGGCCAGGGTGGGGGCAATATCGGTGATGTTGATGGGTGCGTAACTCGTGCCGGGCTGCACATTCCAGCCGTACCAGAGCAGCGGCACGTGGGTATCATAGGCATAGGAAGAGCCGTGGGTAGCGCCGCCTTTGCCGAAAAATTTATCCTCGGAATGCCAGGCCGGATCCAGTTGAAAAATAATATCGCCCGATCGCCTGGGATGAATGCCGCGGCGCAGTTCCGGCGCGAAAGGGTAGTCGGCCGGTAAAGCCAGAAGTTCCTCGCGCGTAAACACATCGTATACCCCCGGTTGCGCCCGCAAATAATCGATGACTACCGAGGCTACATCATTCGGATCTATGGCCAGGGCATCCAGCACCTCCCAATTGAGATAAACCTGCTGATTACCGACCTCGTGGATGAAATCTCCGGCCATACCTACTTTAGTCTTGATCGCCTGCTCGAGCGCAGCTTCCATTTCACTTTCCGGAAAAACGCCCGCCGGAATCCGCAAGTCTTTCAGGTGCACGGGCGTCTCCGAACCGCCGTGGTCGGCCGTGAGGAACACCAACACATTATCTTTTCCGTATTTTTTATCCAGAAAATCGAAAAAACGCGCCAGGTCGAGGTCCAGCTGGAGATAGGTATCCTCCGTTTCTTCGCCGTGAATGCCGAACTGGTGGGCGCAGTAGTCGGTGCTCGAAAAACTGACGCATAAAAAGTCTGGAAATTCATCCTCACCGAGCTGCATGCGTTCGGCGGTTTCCATAGCAAAATCAAGGGTCAGCCGGTTGCCATACGGCGTAAAACGGATGACGCCATACCCGCCTTTTTTCTTTAATTCCGGCAGGTTGTAGGGCATTTCGCCGGTGTTGAAATAGGTGGCGTACTGGCCGTTATTGTACTGGCTCCAGTTGGCAAAACTCTCTGTATAGCGCAGCGAGGAATCTATTTTCCAGGGTTTGGATAAATACATGTCGGGCAGGCGACGGGCGTTAAAATCCTGCACCCATTTCGGTAGTCCGAGCGAATCCGGGTAATAGGTCGAAGTGATGAAATTGCCCGTTTCATCATCAAACCAGTAGCTGGCGTTGGGAATATGGCCGGCCGGCAAAATACTCGCCCGGTCTTTCAGGCATACGCCGACCACCTTGGACCGGAAGTTGTTCGACAGCCGCAGTTCGTCCGTAATGGTGGTCGTCAGCAATACCGAGGGCGAATGCTGGCCGACTTTCTGATTGGGCGTACCGACGGACTGGTAGCGTTTGTCCGCCGTCACATAGCGGTGCGCGCCCCATTCGGGATCCCACCAGTCATTAGCTACAATACCGGTGACCGAAGGCGTAGCGCCCGTGTAAATGGCCGCGTGGCCGGGTGCGGTATAGGTGGGCACGAAGTTGTAATGGGTATTGGCGCAGGAAAAACCATCTTTCAGCAGGCGTTTGAAACCGCCGGGACCGTATTTCGCCTGGTAGCGATAGAGGTAGTCGTAACGCATTTGATCGACCACGATGCCGACGACTAATTTGGGCTGTTGCGCCACTATCCATTGTTGCGTACAGAGGCTCAGGAGCAGTAAAAGGGGGAATTTTAATTTCATATATAAATTTTTTTGCCGGCAGGTAGCGCCTGACGGATCAACGGGATAGACCTGGGGCAAGTTGGCCAGGCAAGGTTATGTAATTGTCAAGTTTAAACGTACATCGGTTCGCCTTCCGTCAGCGTCCGGGCATGGGCCTCCGCGTGGGGAAGTTCATAGCGGAAATAAAACCGCAGGCACCGTTGCACCTGCCCGTAAAAATCAGGCGAAAAACGACCATTTGCCCCTTGCTGTTGTGCAACCCCGGCCAAATGCAGCCATTGCCAGCCAATAATGACCAGTCCGGCCATTTCCATATACACCGTAGCATCGGCGGTAAAACGTTCGGCCTGGCCAGCTTTGGCAAATTCCACCAGGGCTTTGGTCACTTCCGTCAGACGTTGGATTTCCTGTTCCAGTACCCGGGCAAAGGGCTGTAAATCCGGATTCTCCGCCGCTTTTTCGGTCGTTTTATGCATTTCCGCGATCAGCAACTGAAAAGCGCGGCCATTTTCCAGCAGCACCTTACGTCCCAGCAGATCGAGCGATTGAATGCCCGTGGTGCCTTCATAAATGGCCATGATGCGTATGTCACGGTAGTACTGCTGCAGCGGAAAATCCATGGTGAAGCCGTAACCGCCCAGCACCTGCAGTCCGAGGCTCACCGCCCGGATGCCCTGCTCGGTAGCGTAGGTTTTGACCACCGGCGTCAGGATTTCCAGCAGCAGCCAGGCCTCGTGTTTGGCGGTTTCATCGGTGGCTACGTGCGCCAGATCGCTGAGCCGGGTGCAAAAAGCGGCCAGACTGAGCGACCCTTCGATAATGACCTGCTGGGTCAGCAACATGCGCTGCACATCGGCATGCCGGATAATAGGCACCGGCGCGGCCAGTGGATCGCGGTTGCCGGGAATGCGTCCCTGCGGCCGTTCGTGGGCGTATTGATGCGCCGCCAGGTAAGCCGCCATGGCTACCGCCGCCGCCGAATGACCCACCCCGATCCGGGCTTCGTTCATCATCTGGAACATATACGCCAGTCCATGATGCGGCTGACCGACGAGCCAGCCCTGGCAGTCCTCGTTTTCACCGTAAATTAAATGGGTGGTGGAATAACCGCGTTGCCCGAGCTTTTGAAAATCCGCCGCCGTTTGTACATCGTTGTAAACCAGTCCGTCAGCGCTTGGTCGCAGTCGGGGAATAACGAACAGGGAAATGCCTTTCACCCCCGCCGGCGCGCCGTCGATGCGGGCCAGGGTGAGGTGCACGAAGTTTTCCGCGCCGCTGTGATCGCCGCCGGAAATGAAAATCTTATGGCCTTTAATCTGGTAATAACCTTCCGCAGTGGGCTGGGCCGAGGTCGTAATGTCGGTCAGCGAACTGCCGGCCTGC
>JANPIN010000097.1:0-11077 GCA_031425035.1 Saprospirales bacterium
ACGTGCCGATTGGCGAGACCTATTTTTTGCTCCATTAGGCAAGAGAAGGGCGAAATGCGGGACATTTTAACCGACGAATAACGAAATGGAGCGAAAAATTGGGCCGCAAATGGGTGCGTTATTCCCTGGACGTGGCACTAGGGTTGATTCTGCCGTTGCCAATCCTCCACGTCCATTTCAAATTTCACTTCTCCCTTATTGACCAAGCCCACTTTCCGCCAGCCCTGTTTTTCATAAAATATTTCCGCCCGGGTATTTGGCGCCGTACCCAGCCAGACGGTGGTAGTGGTTTGTTGAAAATACCAGTCCATCATCAGGCGATGCAACTCTTTGCCCACGCCTTTTTCGGCAAAATCGGGCTGTACGAACAAGGCCCAAATATTATGCCCCTGCCGGTCGACGATGGCAAAACCGACCACCCGGCCGTCTACCTCGCAGACCCAGCCTTTGCCACGGACGGTCAGGAAAAGTAGATAATCAGATTCGGTTACCAGGCCGGGCGTGTTGAGCGGGTTTTCGAGTACGGCGTAGCGTACGGTCGACATACCGGGTATATCTGCGGGTTGGGCGTCGCGGAAATTCATGTAGTAGTTTTAGGTGCAAAGGTAAAGGCGTCTTTACCAATAATGCCGAACGACGTCCTCGTTGGAAAGGGCGACCAAACGGTTCCTTTCGGCCTGGGTTAAACCGACCCAGCTGGTCCACATCCCCTTGGCATGATCTATCCAATGCCAGCGGTCGGCAAAGCGGGTCACGTCACCCAGTGGATGATCGAAAATAAAGCGGCGGTGATGTGGGTGAATGTTGCGCATGGCGAAACGGGTAAACCGGAAATAACGGTTGGCATAGGCATCCCGGCGGATGGTTTCATAGTGCGGCTGAATAGTCTGACGCTGCTCGTTTTGCAGCAGCATTCTGTTGCCCTGGGCAATGCTGGCGGAGTCGTCTGCGCCGATCAGTCGCCAGCATTCCGCATACGCATGCTGCTCCGCCTGGGCCGGATACAGGTTATCGCAAACGGATAGCAACAGCTCGCGATCTTCCAGAAATAGTTCGTGTTGCCAGGCCAGACTTTCGAAAATATCCTTGGCTACAGCCACGATTTCCTGGGAGAGCACGCAGGGATCTTTGGCAATTTTAACGAGGTTACGCATGCCGAACAACACCTGGCCGCCGGTCAGCCTGGCAAGACCGGCCCAGAGTAACCGGCCGGGATCTTGTTGATAGATCTGCTGGTAATACTGGTATAATGGCTGAAGAATGTGCTCATTCGCCCGAAAGCCCAGTTGCGGCTGCCAGTCGGCGGGTTGAACACCCAGGCGCGCATAGGCACGATCCTGATAATGGAGGCGCACCTGCTGGCTGGTCGTATGATCCGGGGAAATGTCCGTTGGCTGCATAATGGTCAAACACCTGAAATGCGCCCGCGTTCACTCCACCCTGCTTGGTATTTATCACCAGAAACAATATAAGGTGTTCGGGCAGAAATTGCCAATGCAGAACCAGACGGTTGCCAGCGCCAGTCCCCAGAAAAAAATACGTTTACCTTTTGGTAATGTCATTGTTATAAAAACTGTTTTCTACCCGCCTTATTATGCCTGCATCCTACCGGACACATCTTCGGGTTGGGCTGCGCGGAAATTCGTTAACATGGCGAGCGGAGAGATTTAATGCGGTATTTAAAAAAGGCAGCGTGAAAATGTCGTTATTTGTATCTTGCAAAGTTGAACGGGTCTTCCGCTGGTGTTCTTGCAGGCACAGACGGAAGGCCCTTTTCTTTTTTCTTTTCAGAGATTCAGGCGCGTTCATGTTGAAGGCAGATAAAGATACCACCAAAGTACTTTCCACCAATCTCTTTCCCGTGGTGGGTGTTGGCGCTTCCGCCGGCGGACTGGATGCCTTTAAGCGCCTGATCAAAGGCATTCCGGAAGATTCGGGTATGGCGTATGTGCTGGTACAGCACCTGGATCCCAGCCATGAAAGCCTGTTGCCGGAACTGTTGCAAAAGGTGACCCCTTTGCCGGTACTGGAAATATCCGATGATATAAAGGTGAAACCGGATCATATTTACATCATTCCCAGTAATAAAATGCTGGTCGCCAATGACGGTATTTTGCAGCTCAGTCCTCGCCCGCCCAAGAGCCGGACCGAACGGAACTTACCGATCGACGTCTTTTTTACCTCCCTGGCGGAAGTGCACCAAAACCACGCGATCGGCGTCGTCTTATCCGGCACCGCCTCCGACGGCACGCTGGGGCTCAAAGCCATTAAAGATTACGGAGGCGTCACGTTTGCGCAGGACGAAGTTTCGGCGGCTTTTGAAGGTATGCCGCAAAGCGCCGTCCGGGCCGGGGTCGTGGATTTTGTATTACGGCCCGAAGAAATAGGTCCGAAGATCCTGGAAATAAAAAAGCAGCTTCATCTGGACGAGGAGGATCTGTCAAATATTCCACAGCAGGACGAAGAGGTCTATAAACAAATGCTCGCCCTGGTCCGTATTCGTAAACACACGGACTTTACCTATTACAAACAATCGACTATTCGTCGTCGGATCCTGCGCCGGATGGCTATTGGTAAATTTGAAGAACCGTCCTCTTATCTGGCGTATTTAAAGAAGAATAAACTGGAACAGGATGCCTTGTTCCAGGATTTTCTGATTCCCGTTACGGCTTTTTTCCGCGACGCTAAAATATATGAACAGCTCTGCGCCTCCGTTTTCCCGCAGATCATTGCCAATAAGACGGGCGATGAAACCATCCGGGTTTGGATAGCGGGTTGTAGTACCGGCCAGGAAGCCTACTCGATGGCGATTTGTCTGCATACACTCCTGGGGAAGGGGGGCGGAAATTTTCAGGTATTTGCCACCGACATCAGTGAACCGGCTATTCTAAAAGCCCGCAGCGGAGTATACAACAGCAGTGATGTGGCCGAATTACCGGCTAAACATTTGAAAACCTATTTCACGAAAGTTACGGGTGGTTTTCGGATCAATAAACAAATACGGGATCTATGCATTTTTGCCCACCATGATTTTTTAAAAGATCCCCCCTTCGGTAAAATAGACTTTATCAGCTGCCGGAACGTGCTGATTTATATGGAACCCTATTTGCAAAAGAAAGCGCTGACTACTTTTCACTATGCCTTAAAACCCAAAGGTTTTCTATTGCTGGGAAAATCGGAAACCAGTGCCAGCGTACCCGATCTGTTTACTTCTTCCGATAAATCCGGTAAATTATTTACGCGTAAAGATGTGCCGGCCAGGTTCATTCACGTAAACACCCTGCGTAAAGAGTATAATTTCCAGGAAGAGAATATGCATCCGAATAGTATAACCCTGCAGACGGATTTTCAAAAGACCGCTGATGAAATATTACTCAGCCGGTACACGCCGGCTGGTGTAGTGATTAATGAAGCCATGGATATTGTGCACTTTCGGGGTGCAACCAGTCTGTATTTAGAACAGGCGCCCGGTAAACCCAGCCATAATCTGCTGAAAATGGCTAAAAGCGGACTGGCCTTCGAATTACGTAATATCCTGCATAAGGCCAAAAAGTCGAATGAGCCGGTCGAAAAAACCAGTATTCCCCTGCTGATCAACGGCGTGCAGCATTTAATTACCATGGAAGCTATTCCACTGCTCAATATAGTGGAACCGCATTTTCTAATCCTGTTTCATGAAAATGCGCCAGGTTTAAATCCCGTACAAGACAAGGGCAATGTTTCCGGTAAAATAAATTCCAAGGAAAAAGACCTGTATATTAATCAACTGGAAAAAGAAATAGCGCAGAACCGGGAAGATATGCGCAGCATTACCGAAGATCAGGAAGCGGCCAATGAGGAACTGCAAAGTTCTAATGAAGAATTATTGAGCGGTAGTGAAGAACTGCAAAGTCTGAATGAAGAGCTGGAGACCAGCCGGGAAGAACTGCAGAGTTCCAATGAAGAATTAATGGTGGTCAATCAGGAACTGAGCAGTCTGAACGAACAGATCACGCGGGCCCGCAATTATGCGGAATCCATTGTGGCCACCATTCACAAACCCCTGCTGATCCTGGAAAAAGACCTGCGGGTGAAATCAGCCAATACATCCTTTTATGACAGTTTCCGGATAACCAAGGAAGCCACTATCGGCTTTTTCATTTATGACTTAGGCGACAAACAGTGGATCAATTCGCCCTTACGGGCATTACTGGAGGATATTATTCCCAATAGTTCCCGTTTTCAGGACTACGAGCTGACCCATGTTTTCCCGGATCTCGGTACGAAAATCATGCTGCTCAATGCCACCCGCATGGTGCAGGACAGTCACGGCGAACAACTTATTCTGCTGGCTTTTAATGATATAACCGAAGTGCGTACGAAGACCCTGGAACTACAGAAAATGGAAAGGGAACTGGTCGACCGCGATATCATGAGTTATAAATTAAATAAAGATAAATTGGAGAAAGAGGTAGCAGAACGGACCAAAGCATTAGAACTGCTTAATAAAGAACTCCACTATCAAAATGAAGAGAAAGAAAAACGGGCCGGTGAGTTGTTGATTGCCAATAAGGAACTGGAGTCCTTTAATTATATTTCCAGTCATGATATGCAAGAGCCGTTACGGAAAATACAAACCTACGCCAACCTGATCATTGCACAGGAATATGCCGGTCTGTCGGAAAAAGGCAAGGGTTATTTTCACCGGATTGAAAATGCCGCGATGCTTATTCGACAACTGATTGCTGATCTGCTCGACTTTTCCAGTCTGAATAAGGCGGACCGGAACCTGGAAAAAATAGATCTCGGTCTGATCATGGAGGAAGTGAAAAACGACTTCAAAGAAATAATTGCGGAAAAACAGGCGACTTTCGAATCCATTAATCTTTGTTCCTGTCTGGTTATCCATTATCAGTTGCGGCAGTTAATGCAAAACCTGATCGGGAATTCCCTGAAGTTTGCCAGTGAAAAACGGCCTCCCCATATAGTCATTACCAGCACCATAGATGCAGGCAAAGTTTTTAACGTGCAATATGATGTAGGCCCTAAACTACTGGCTGCGGATAAAAATTACTGCCATATTTCCTTAACAGACAATGGCATCGGGTTTAGCCCGATGTATAAAGAAAGTATATTCGTGTTGTTCCAACGGCTGCATGGTAAAGCGGAATATCCCGGCACCGGCGTCGGTCTTTCCATCGTTAAAAAGATTGTGGAAAATCATAACGGCATTATTGTCGCCAGCAGCGCGCCTGATGAGGGTGCCAGATTCGATATTTTCCTGCCGGCGTAGGTGAAGTGAGTTTACCGCACCCGCAGCGAAAGCGCCGAAATTGTACGCGCCCGTTGATCCCCCGGACACTGTACTCGTATCTCCTCGAATAAAAGCCGGTCGCCGGACCGGGCCGTCCGTACCAGTTCCAGCACTTCCTGATTGAAATCCGCACCTGTGTTATCCGCTTCTGCCGGATCTTCGCGGGGTCGGAAACGGATCAGGTGAAAGTCTTTAATGGTGCAGGTGGCTGCAAAATCGAAATCTTGCGGGAAATGGGTGGCCAGATAAGTTTCATCAACTAATAATTCCGTTTGGATGTTACTGCCGGAATTAAAACCGGCAAACGTAGGCGTTGGATCGGGTAGGGGGCGAACGCTGTAGCGGAACGTTCTGTCCTGGACTAATATGCTCACCGCTTGTAGCGAATTGGGCAGGACAGAAAAATGGCCGCCGCCTACATTCTTCAAGCGCCCGCCGGTTGCCGTTACTTTCGGATCATTGCAGGAGTATGCGCTGGCACTAACTGACATGGGATTCTCGACCCCAGCATAAAAATAGTATAAGCTGTCGGGGTGATGTATGAAAACTTCCCTGCGTCCAACATGGTAGTAGAATTCTTTTTTTAAGCGAAAAGTATCCCGGTATAAACCATGTTTGTTTTCGCGCACTACACTAGCCATGATATAAGCGGTAAAACTTTTAAGACCGGAACCGCCCGTCGTAGTTTCATAGTGGGCAATGCCGTTTTCCACCGGTAAATAATTCCCGTTGACCGCTATTTTCAGTACTTCAGCCTGACTATCATGACTAAAAATAATATCTGCTGCATATCTTTCTCCTTCCATTATGTACGGAGAAGCCGTCAATACCCTGGGTTGAAAATGCTCTAAAACACAAAGAGGATGATATCCAAATTGGTCATAACCGTAATATATAATTTCCTGCATACTCAAACTGGCGTCCAGTTGTAAGGCAGAAAATATTGCGAGTGCACCGGATAAAGGTAATGCCCGGAAACTACCTGAAATTCCTCGTAATTGATAGTTGCCGTCTGCAGTTGCTTTGAATACGGATGGTAAACTCGCAAGTACTCTTGCATCATTATCCACCAACGCGAGCATGGAAGCGCGGAGTTGGTCCGTTTTTTCGGCAATCTGCTGGAGCAAATTGGGCTGCCCCTGTAATAATATCTGCTGCGCCATCGGGCTATTTGCTTTCCAGTACGCAGCATCCATTTGAGGTTCTTCAGGTAACCTGGCGTCGGTAAGTAAGCGGGTGCGCACATTATCCATATACTGATTATAACGGACCAGCGCTTTTTGTACCTGCACCAGCTCCTCCATTTGCTGCCGCTGTTTTGGATCGGGATATACCGACACGATGGATTGTAAATATTCAATGTGCGCCGGAAAATCCTTTTCAATGGTTTTTCGGGCACTCTGTAAACCGGAATCAGTGGAAGAAAAGGCTTCACTCACCCGCCCCTGACCACATTGCCCAAGGCTACACCAGACGGCGAAGATGGTTAGTAACCAAAAGGCAGTTTTTATGACCCGCTGTTTGTTCATCTTTCCGATCTGGTGGTGGTCAGCCGTTTAAAATTGCCCATATGCCTGCACGCTGTTTTTTTATGCGCCATAAAAGTTTTCGGAAGGGTGCCCCATGTTTTTTTACGCGTCATAAAAGTTTTGGGAAGGGCGACCCATGTTTTTTTACGCGCCATAAAAGTTTTGGGAAGGGCATCCCATGTTTTCTTACGCGGCATAAAAGTTTTGGGAAGGGCGTCCCATGTTTTCTTACGCGGCATAAAAGTTTTTATAAGGGTGCCCCATGTTTTTTTACGCGCCATAAAAGTTTTGGGATGCCCTTTCCAAAGAGCATGTTTATACCCCCGCATCCAGTGGTCCGTCCCCGTCAAAGACATCCGGCCCCGGTTTGTTGATCGGTCCGGCCCGAATGCCTTTGTACAGGTAGTAAATCATCAGTGCGGTGAGGAATAAACCGGTGGCCTGCCCCAGAGCAAGCGTGCCAATGACGCTGAGGATCAGTAATACGCTGGCAATCGTCAGGGGCAGGGTGGTGCTGGTTTTCCGGGCCCAATAGCCCAGGCCGATCAAAATGCCACTGAATAAGGTGACCAGGGCAAAGGAGAGGTTTCTTACGTCCGGATCTTCCTGCCCGGCAACAGCGGCTAAAATGAGACCGAAAACCAACTGCAAAACGCCGTAACCGATCAGGTAATTGGTCGCCCCCATAAAGTGATCCTTTTCCCCATTTTTGGCGCCACTCCGCAATTCCACGCCGTTATGCCAGATTTCCAGCCCGCCGTCGGCCAGCAGCACGGTGATCTTTCGCGGATCGTCGCCGGGCAATGCAAAGGTCTTACTCAATTTCAGGCTTTCTTTATCGGGGGAAGAACCGACCAATTGACCATGCAGGTAAATGCGAAAGTCGGTGTAATTCGCCCCCCATTCAAGCTGGAGAACTTCGGTTGGACTGAGACGCGCAGTTTGCTGGTACATGGATAATGTGTTTCGTTCGATTTTCAAGTCTAAGGTAGGCTGCAAATTACAAATTCGTCACCACCTTCTCCTTCGGATATTTCACCTCGTAACTGAACACCAGTTTTTTACTTTCCTTTGCATCCAGCTTCAAATCCCAGGTCAATTTGCCGCTGTTGGGATTAAAACTGGCTTTGGAATATTCCAGATAGTCGATCTTGATGGCTGCATCCTGGACGACCGGCATCTGATCTTCCACGATCAGGCGGATGGGCAGCGATTTGGTGTTGCGCACGGTTATTTCAAAAGTCTTCGTGACGAGTTTTTGATCACTCAGGGTCTTCTCTTTCGATTTATCCTTGACTTGTAAACGCTTGACCACAATGCTTTTATCACGGCCCAGGTTGATCTGTAGCGTGTCGCTGGTGCTGTTGGGCTGGAGTTGTGTTTCCCCGACATAACTGCCATCGAAGTACACGCGGGCCGTACCCGGCAGCAGGTTGAGTTCCTCCCAGTTCGTCAGCCGGGCCACCAGGAACACATCGGGATCGAGTTTAGGCACCACGGCGTAGTTATACACCGCCGGAATTTTGCGCTCCTGGATGACCACACTATGCGCCTTGCCATCGGATGGAATGTTATACGGCAAACTGATCTCGTATTCCACCCGGAGCTGGTTTTCATTGACGGTCACGAAATCCGCCACGCCCGCTTTTTCATCTTCGACCGCTTCGGATTGCACTACGACTTCGCTGAGCGTTGTCACATCCCTGGCCTCCTTTTGGGCTGCGCCGGCGGCTTTGGCCCGGTCGTCATTCCAATACACGACCGGTTGCTCAAAGCGTAGGTAAGCCGGTTGCAGTAAGGGCTTGTCGTTCGACTGGTTGGGATTGCCGGTAGACAGGGTCAGCAGCGTTTTGGACCAGTCCAAACCCGTTTGCTGGTACACGCCGGCCTGGTGGCTCAGGGCTATTTCCGGAGAAATTTTGGCCGCGCGCAGGTCGTAGGAAGCCGTCCAGCCGGCCTGGGGAACGAAATAGTGCACCGTCATTTGTACCGTTACCGCCCGTTCGGCGAGCACGGTGACCACCACCTGCGGAACCGGTTGCGGGCTGCCTTGCTCCACTGGGTAATTGCCGGATAACAACGTTTGCAAACTACCCTGACGAACATTCAACTGGTCTTTCATCTGGCTTAGCCGGTAGTTTTCCCGTTCCAGCCGCAGCAGCTCACTATCGATATCGTTGAGCCGAAGGCGCAGAAAATCAATGCTTTGGGTAAATAAGCGCAGGGAATCGCGCTGTTGTTCGCCACGCATCAGCCGGTTTTGCAGCAGCATCTGGCGCTCGATGGCGAAGTTATTCACCTGGTTCTGCAAGGCTTTGGTGATGAAACCCATTTCCACCAGTGAATCCGTAACGATCTTCAGGTCACGCTCCAGTTTTTTGCGGGCCGGATCGGCAGTCCTGGGTAGGGTAGTGGCATATTTCAGGTTGTAGTGTACGTCCATGATCACTGCCTGCCCATCGATAGCGGCCTGCAGGGAACCCTGGGTCATAAATGGGGAAATGTTCTCGAACACCAGGTCGGTCGTACCGGCACTTAAACTGACCGTTTCGGTGGAAAACAACTCGGCGCCCTGCAGGAAAACGGTGGCTTTTTGCACGGACGTTTTAATGGTTTTTTCAGTTTGGGCCGTGGCCAGTACCGGCAGAAAAATCAGGAGGAAGATGGCTTTGTACATAGGATGTTAGATGAGTGAAAACAATAGATGCCAGCTTGGGGAAAAGTACACACGGGCAGGTTGATTCCCGGAAAGAGGCACCAAGTTTCAGGGGTTTTAAGTCCGGCTTTAGTGAAACTTTAAGTTTAACGTAACGCGTCAATCATAATTTTTAAACGCTTAAAGCAGTTTACAAGCCAGTTTTTCCGGTAACGGCGGAAAAATCCTGTTCACTTTGTCTGACTTCCCACTATGAAATCCACGATCCTGCTGTTGTTTCTCTCGGTCTTTTCCATCGCTATAGTCCAGGCCCAGGAGGAAGCGGAGTACCTGATGTGTACTGAAATACTACTGGATCCTCCGGAAAAAGACGACTTGTCGAAGCTCCCGCCCGGGATGGTCGCCCGCGCGGTGGCCTTTAAACCGGAACTCGGTAAATACTGGACGAACGGCCGCAGTCTGCGGGTGGGTTTCATCGGCGGCTCCGAGACGGCCCGCAGCCGGGTGCGCAAATACGCGCCGGAATGGTCGGACGTGGCGAATATTCAATTCATTTTCGTGGAAAAAGGCGAGACCGACCTGCGCGTAAGTTTTACACCGGGTCTGGGTACCTGGTCGATGATCGGTACCGATGCCAGCCGGATGCCGCAGTACAAACCCACCATTAATTTCGGCTGGTTTGGCAGTCAGATTACCGAAGCGGATTACCGGGGCAATATTTTACACGAGTTCGGGCATGCGCTCGGTCTTTTGCACGAACATCAGCACCCGCAAGGGGGTATTCCCTGGGATAAAACCAAATTGTACGCCTATTACCGGCGTACCCAGGGCTGGGACGAAACAACGGTCGACCAACAGGTGCTGACGACCTACGGCGCTAACCGCACCCAGTACACCCGGTATGACCCAGCCTCTATCATGCACTATCCCATACCAAACTCGCTCACAATGGGTGATTTTGAAATAGGCATGAACCATGATTTGTCGCCCACCGACCGGGCATTCATGAGCAAGGTATATCCCAGAAAAGCGACCAGTAGCAGCCGGCCGGTTGTGACCGCGCCCACCCGACCCAGCACGAACACCGGACCCAACTCTAAACCCAGCGTTCCGGCCCGCCCAACGACTTCGACGACTAATAAACCAACCGCCCCTGTAGTAGCTACCACGCTGGTCATCCGCGATATACTGCCCGCCAGCCAAAAACGGGAACAGGTCTGGGTAACGGTGCAGGGCGTTACCCGCAGTTTCGTGCTGGATCAATCTACCGCCCAGTCGGGGAAAATCACCTTTACGCTGCCCAAAGACGGTACTTATCCCTATGAAGTACGCACCAAAACTACTTTTTTGAAACGGGTAAACGGCCGTATTCAGGAGACAACACTCAACGGCTACGGTGAAGGCCAGGTAACGGTACGGCGTAATGCCATGTTCGACCTGGCTATTGGTAAAGCGCTGAATGACCGCTGGTTCGAGGTGAATTTGCTGACGGTGAATACGGGGAAGTAGGGCTGTGCGGTCCGACGGCATCGCGGTCTGACGGCTTTTTTGCCGTCCGACCGCTAGCGGGTGCTCGTTATTCCGCTTGGAATAGGATTG
>JANPIN010000098.1:0-167055 GCA_031425035.1 Saprospirales bacterium
TCCGTTTCATCCGTTCTGCCTTCCTGTCACGTGTGAGACATCAGACTATTTTTTCTTAAAATAAAACCGGTAGGCTAGCCAGCCCACCAGCGCCACCACCAGACCCGCGCCTGCCTGTACCGGTCTGCCCACCAAAGTGAAAACCAAGAACAAACTGACCAGCGCCACAAAAACCAGGGGTGTCACCGGATAACCCCAGGTGCGGTATCCTCGCTCTGCCTCCGCACGTTTGCGGCGAAAAACAAAAATGGCCGTGCCGACCAGCCCCAGTCCCACCCAGTCCATGAAGGTCACGTATTCGATCAGGTTCTCGAAGGTTCCCCAGAACAACAGCAGAAAAACCGACCAGGCACTTTGAATCAAAATAGCATTTACCGGTGTGCGCCAGCGTGGGTGTACCTCGGCCAGTTTCGGAAAGAAAATGCCGTCTTTGGCCATGGCGTAATAAATCCGCGGGGCGGTCATGCAGTAGATGCCCGTCGTTCCAAACGTGGAGAGCGCGATCAAAAAAGCCATCAAAGCGCCGGCACCGGGAAAGATTGTACCCATGGCATCGGCGGCCACCGTTTTGGAATTGGCGATCTGTTCGATGGGCAGCAGGCGCATGTAGGCGTAGTTGGCGGAGACGTACACGAAAGTCACGATCAGGGCGCCGAGCATCATGGCGCGGGGCACATTGCGTTGCGGATTCTGTGTTTCGCCGGCCATGTAGGAAGCATGGTGCCAGCCGCCGTAGCTCCATAGTACGCCGATAAAAGCAGCCGCAAACGCCGTGAAAATATTGCTGGGGGCCGTATGCACAAAGGTGCTGGCCTCATTGGCGCCCGCCACGCCCGGGCTGGCAAAAAACCAGCCCGCGCCGATGATCAGCGCCAGGCCGGCCAGTTTGGCCCCGGTGAACAGGTTGGCGATCCACTCCCCGATTTTTACCCCAAATAAATTGATGACCGTCAGAAAGATGGTGATGCCCAAAGCCAGCGGTAGTGTCCAGGAACTTTTCCCGCCGAATAAATACAGCAAATGCTCCGCCGATACGGCCGCCAGCGCGGCAATACTGCCCGAAGTGCTGATAAACAGGATGAACCAGCCGTACAGAAACCCCATGGTATCGCCATACGCTTCGCGCAAATACACGTACAATCCGCCGGCACCGGGAAACATGCTGCCCATTTCGGCAAAGGTGAGTGCACCGGTGAGCGCCACCACGCCGCCCAGCACCCAGAGCGCGATGACCAGTTCGGGCGTATGGACTTCCAGCGCGATTTTGCCCGGCGTACGGAAAATGCCGCTGCCAATGGTGCTGCCCACCGCGATCATGGTCAGGCCGTAAAGAGTAAGGGTGCGGCGTAGTTCAGCGGACATGGGAAGCGGATTTAACGATAAAAAAGATTTTTTACCACATAAGGGCACAGAGGACACTTAGAAAAGCCGATTTAGATTACACAGACAATTTTACATCCCCTCTACGAACTCTGTGCTCTTTGTGCCCTAATGTGGTCCAAAAAAACATGGTGGTCAAGCCTCCAGCGTGAAGCTCATTTTGCCCTTCCATTCCCGCTCCGGTTCCAGCGTTACCAAACCCTGGCCGTTATTAAAAGCATCCACATTGCAGGACATTGGCTCCAGTGCGATGCTCGCCCGGTGCGGTGGCGTAAAGACCTGGAAGTAAGGAAACTGCTTCGCGCTGGCCTGGACTTTCAACCGTTTGCCCCCGCCTTCGAGCAGCATTTTGTAGGAGCCATCCGCTTTGGCCACCTGGAAGCAGGTATCCAGATCCGCGGTGCCCAGCCGGCTTTTGCGTTGGAAATCGTTGAACGCCGTTTGCTCACCGGTTGGAATCATGCGTTCCTGGATCAGCACCTTTTCGCAGGCGGGTAATTGCAGGGCATGATCGTCCACTTTTTCCGTTAAACGAAAGTAGGGATGCCAGCCAAAACCGATCGGAATGGCTGCCGTATGCCGGTTGCGGCAAGCCACCTCCAGGGTAAAAGCCCCGGAATCGTGCAGCATAAATTCCAGTTCCAGCGTAAAAGGGAAGGGATAGTAGTCCAGATCCCCCTCATAGTTCAGGCTGCACAGAATGCTGGCATGGTCTTTCGCCAGAAAAATATAGTCTACCTCGAAGGCTTCGTTGCGCACAAAACCATGAATGGCATTGTCCGTGGCGGCGTTGTTGATGGGAAACTGGTACGACTGGCCCAGCCAATCATATTTGCCGTGATCCAGCCGGTTGGGGAAAGGAAAAAGCACCGCGCTTTTGCCAAATTTGGCAACTTCCAGTTCTTCCGGGGTCTGGTAACCGTCGAGTATGGCCGTTCCGCCAATCGTCAGGTCCAGCAGGTTAGCGCCGCGTTCCGGCACCAGGCTGAAGGAGTTGCCCGTAGCCGGATGGTGCAGGGTATAGCGGGTATGTTTGCCGAAAGGCGTTTTGTCGAGTTCGTACATGAGGCGGTAAGGATAATGGAAAGTTTGTTGTCGCACAAAAGTGGAAAACTTCGTGGCAACTTTCAACTTCTCGTAGTGGTCAAAAAAATCCGCCCCGCCAGCAGGCGCTGAGGGGGCGGATAAGAGAAATATTTTTCAAAAATCTTACTTGCTTAAACCCATTGGCGCCGCTGCCGGAGCTTCTGGTTTCACCGACATCTGCTCGATTTTCTGTTCGGGCTTCTGGATGGAAGTGCTACCCTCGCCGGCACGCTGACCGAGGATCGGCGCGATGGCCAGACCCACCAGGCAGGACAGTTTGATCAGAATGTTCATCGACGGACCGGACGTATCTTTGAAAGGATCGCCCACGGTATCACCGGTCACCGCCGCTTTATGCGGTTCGGAACCTTTATAGAAGGTTTTACCGTTGATCTCGACGCCTTTTTCGAACGATTTCTTGGCATTATCCCAGGCGCCACCGGCGTTAGACTGGAAAATAGCCCACAGCACACCGCTCACCGTTACGCCGGCCATGTATCCACCCAGCGCTTCGGCGCCCATAATGAAACCAACGGCAATCGGGGTCAGGATGGTGATCAGACCCGGGGTCATCATTTCGCGCAGCGCGGCTTTGGTGGAAATATCCACGCACTTACCGTATTCCGCTTTACCGGTACCTTCCAGCAGACCTGGAATTTCCCGGAACTGACGACGCACTTCTTCCACCATTTCCATGGCGGCGCGGCCTACACTCTGCATGGCAAAAGCGGAGAACACCACTGGGATCATCCCGCCGATGAACAGCGCAGCCAGTACGTCGGCTTTGAAAATGTTGATGCCTTCGATGCCCGTGAAATCCACGTAGGCCGCGAACAGCGCCAGGGCCGTCAACGCCGCCGAAGCGATGGCAAAACCTTTACCAATAGCGGCCGTGGTGTTACCCACCGTGTCCAGTACGTCCGTGCGTTCGCGCACTTCTTTCGGCAGTTTGCTCATTTCCGCAATACCACCGGCGTTGTCGGCAATCGGGCCGAAAGCGTCGATGGCCAGTTGCATGGCCGTAGTCGCCATCATGGCCGAAGCCGCAATAGCCACACCGTAGAAACCCGCCAGGGTGTAAGCACCCCAGATAGCGCCGGCGAACAAAGCGATCGGCATCCAGGTGGACATCATACCGGTCGCCAGACCGGCAATAACGTTCGTGCCGTGGCCTGTGGCCGACTGGCGAACAATGCCCATCACCGGCTTTTTACCCATGCCGGTGTAGTATTCCGTGATCAGCGAGATCAGTGCGCCGACCACAAGGCCGACCACCACTGCACCGAACAAATTGATATTTTCAATGACTTGCGTGCCTTTACCGAAGAACTTCATTGTCACCTGGCCGGCCGGGATCATATAGTTAATGACCGGATAGCAGGCGATGCCCGTCAGGAGAATGCTCGCCCAGTTGCCGCGGTTCAGTGCGCCTTGTACCGCATCGAAGCTCAGGTTAGCCGTGTCGCTCACGCGCACCAGCAGCATACCGACGATGGAGAACAAAATACCCAGACCGGCGATCAGCATCGGCAACAGGATCGGACCAATACCGCCGAAACCGTCGTTGGCCACGCCCGTATCGCGTATGACCGAGTTGCCAAGTACCATGGCGGCCAGCATCGTCGCCACATAAGAACCGAACAAATCGGCGCCCATACCAGCTACGTCACCCACGTTATCACCTACGTTATCGGCAATAGTCGCCGGGTTGCGGGGATCGTCTTCCGGAATGCCGGCTTCGACCTTACCCACCAGGTCGGCGCCTACGTCGGCAGCTTTGGTGTAAATACCACCGCCTACGCGGGCAAACAAGGCAATGGATTCAGCACCCAGCGAGAAACCCGCCAGCACTTCCAGTACCCGGGACATATCCACGGCGCCGCGTTCGGTGGAATAAATGCCACCCATGAAATAATTGTAGAACAGTATGAACAGGAGGCTCAGACCGAGCACAGCCAGACCGGCCACGCCCAGGCCCATCACAGAACCGCCGTTGAAACTTACTTTCAGGGCTTTAGCCAGGCTGGTCCGGGCGGCTTGCGTGGTGCGCACGTTGGCCTTGGTAGCCACGCGCATGCCCATGTTGCCGGCCAGGGCCGAAAAGAAGGCACCGATCACAAAGGCGAGCACGATCAGCGGGTGGCTGGTGTCTACTTGGGTGCTCAGCCAGAACAGCAGGGCGCTGGCGATGACGACGAAAATGCCAAGTACGCGATATTCTGCTTTCAGGAAAGCCAGTGCGCCTTCAGCAATCGCCTTGGCAATTTCCTGCATTGTACCGTCGCCGGCGTCCTGTTTGTTCACCCAGTTTTGCAGAACGAACATATACACGAGCCCGACAACACCGAAAAGAGGAATTAAGTAAATCAGAGAATCCATCCCGTGATTTTTGTTTGGTTATGAAAAAAAGAAAGTTGGTTTGTTATTCGTCGAAAACCAGGCATTTCTGCCCCAAAACGGCGGCAAAAGTAAGAAAAATTAGTTTGCAGCAAAGAAAACCGCAATCTACAGCCCGCTGAAGCATAGATTATTAAGTAAACCGGCTTCCGGCACCCCGACCGGGTTTTTGGAGACGCCCCTTTTTTGTTAGCGGTATTCCAATTATAATGTTCAACTTTTCGGAAATATGCGGTGTTATGGCCACCTGTCTGAAAGCCCTATCTTCGCCGCCCTTATGGTCACCGAACCCATGCTTACCGTTCCTGATTCCGATCCGACCGCGCCCTCGCGCAAACAGGATCACATAGAACTTGCCTTCCAGAGCCAGGTGGCTGCGGCCGGGCTGGACGAGCGTTTTTACTACGAACCGATGCTCAGCGCACATCCGCAGGGCGGTGCACAGCCTTTTCCCTTTTTAGGAAAAACCCAAAACTGCCCGCTCTGGGTCTCGTCAATGACCGGCGGCACAGGCATAGCCAAAACCATCAACACCAACCTGGCGCGGGCCTGCGGTGAATTCGGTATGGGCATGGGACTGGGCAGTTGCCGGCAGTTGCTTTATTCGGACGAGTTACTGACCGACTTTGACGTACGGGACCTGATGGGTCCCGACACGCCCCTGTTCGCTAACCTCGGCGTGGCACAGATCGAGCAGCTTTTTGAGCGTCAGGAAACCGGCCGTATTCCGGATTTGCTCGCCAAACTGCGGGCCGATGGTTTGATCGTGCACGTCAATCCCTTACAGGAAGCCATGCAGCCCGAAGGCGATATTTTCAAAGCGTCGCCGCTGGAAACCATCCAAAAGCTGCTGGAAATATTTGATTTTCCGATCATCGTTAAAGAGGTCGGCCAGGGTTTCGGGCCGGAAAGCCTGCGCGCATTGCTGCAACTACCGCTGGCCGCCATTGACTTCGGCGCAGCCGGGGGCACCAATTTCGCCAAACTCGAGTTACTGCGCAGCGACCCGATGCGCCAGTTAACTTTTGAAAAAATAACGGCGCTTGGTCATTCGGCCGTAGAAATGATGCAGTTTACAAAAGCGCTGCATGTCGAACTCGGCGATCGCTGCAAAACGCCCAACCTGATCATCTCGGGCGGCATCCGCGATTTTCTCGACGGTTATTATTTACTTCAGCAATCGCCGCTGCCGGCCGTGTATGGTCAGGCCTCCGGTTTTTTAAAATATGCCCGGGGCGACTACGCCGATCTGCGGGATTTTGTGCAAAGTCAATTGCGGGGACTGGAACTCGCAGCGGCCTTTTTGAGGATCAAACAATTATTATGAACAAGGCGATCAACGGCTTTTCCAAGCTCAGCAAACAACAGAAAATTAATTGGCTGGTAGAAAATTTTACGCTGGATCCGGCAACGGCAGCGCTGGATTTTAGTTCGTGGCAACACGCCGACCACCAGATCCAGCGCGTGCTGGACGGATTTACCGAAAATGTAGTAGCCAACTACGCGCTTCCCTATTGCATCGCCCCTAATTTTTTGATCAACGGCCAGACCTACGCCCTGCCCATGGTGATCGAGGAAAGCAGCGTGGTCGCCGCCGCCAGCAGTGCCGCCAAGTTCTGGGCCGATCGCGGCGGATTTCACGCCGAAGTGCTGGATACCGTAAAACTCGGACAGGTTCATTTCCGCTGGGCCGGCCAGGGCGAACGCCTGCAAGCACTCTTTCCTTTATTAAAAGTGCAGCTGCTGGCCGGCGCCGCCAGTCTGACCAGTAACATGGAACAACGCGGGGGCGGTGTGCGCAGCGTCGAACTGCTGGATTATACCGACCTGGAACCGCAGTATTACCAGATCCGGGTGTCGTTCGAGACCTGCGACAGTATGGGTGCCAACTTCGTCAACTCGGTGCTGGAAAGTTTTGCGCGCAGCCTCGAAGATTTTTTGATGAACCACCCCGGCCTCTCCGATCTGGAACGCGACGTGGAAGTGATCATGTCCATTCTCTCCAACTACACTCCCGACTGCCGGGTGCGGGCCTGGGTGGAATGCTCCATCGATTCCTTCGCCGACCTGGCCCGTAACCTGGGCATGGAACCACATACCCTCGCCGATCGCTTCGCGACGGCCGTGCGCATTGCCGCTATAGATCCGTATCGCGCGACCACCCATAACAAAGGCATATATAATGGTATAGACGCGGTGGTGCTGGCGACCGGCAATGACTTTCGGGCCGTGGAAGCCTGCGGCCATGCCTACGCCAGCCGGCACGGGCAGTACCGCAGCCTCAGTCGCTGTCATATTAAGGACGGTCAGTTTCACTTTGAACTGGAAGTGCCCATGGCCCTGGGGACGGTCGGCGGACTTACGGCGCTGCACCCGCTGGCTAAATATTCGCTGGAACTGCTCGGGCATCCTTCCGCCCGCGAGCTGATGTGTATCGTCGCCTGTGCCGGACTGGCCCAGAATTTCGCCGCCGTCCGTTCGCTGGTTACGACCGGCATTCAGCATGGACACATGAAAATGCACCTGACCAACATGCTGCATCACCTGGGCGCCTCGGAAGAGGAAGCGGCAGCGGCACAATTCCATTTCTCCAAACAGACCGTTAGTTTCAGCGCCGTGCGTACCTTTCTGGACAGCATGCGCGTAGCGGATGTATAGATCGCACCGGCAAATCGAACTTATTTCCATCGTTTCAGACTAATTACCCACGCTATGTTCCTGTTCAATATGGCAGTTGTATTGCCGATGTTTATTCCCATTATTTTGATGGCGCTGGCCTTGTTCATCGGTTTGACGATCAAAAGCATGCGTGAAAAACGGCAAATAGCGGAGGCGCAGCAAACCGCCCAGGCTTTAGGGCTGTCCTTTACGGAAAAAGACAATTTTGGTTTAAGTCCTCAATTAAAAGCCTTTGAACTATTTCGGCACTCCCGCCGCCGCTGGGGTCGAAAAACGCAGGTCACCAATATTTTGCGCGGACAGGTTGGTGATACCGAGGTCTACCAGTTCGATTATTCCTACATTGTTTCTACCGGCAAATCGGCGCATCGCGTTTCTCAAACCGTCTTTTTTGCCAACGATAAACAATGGTCCCTGCCGGATTTTCGGCTACAGCCCGAGCAATGGTGGCATAAAGTGCTGGCTAAATTGGGCGCAGCAGAAGACATTAATTTTACCGACAACCCCGATTTTTCCCAGCATTTTCACCTGACCAGTAAACTCGAAGCACTGGCCCGCGAAAAATTCGGTCCGGAGCTGCAGCAATTCCTGCTCAGCGGTCCGCGCATCCATCTCGAAGGCTGCAACTACTACCTCATCGCCTATCAGCCCAAAAAATTATTGAAGGGAGAAGCGGCCAGACTGTTCTTTGAACGCTGCAGCCAGCTCACGGCCTTGTTAAAAGGTACAGAAAAACAGGACCTGCTGGATTTGACCGAATTAAAAAAGGACGTTGAGGCACAGCCGATTGTGCTGCCGGAGGCCCAAAAAAGGGAGCTGGATTAGTGCTTTCCTGCCTAAAAAAAACTTAGCTTACTTTAGTAAAAATTGGTAAACAAATAATATTGGGTTACCTTCGCGCCCGCTTTTGAAAAAGCGAGGGACAACGACCACGTCCCGAAGTGTGGCCGAAAAAAAATTACCAATTTTAAAAAGCCCCAGACCAACCGCTTTTATATTATGGTAGAAGAAGAAAAAGACGTCAACACCGACCAGCAGGATATGGTCGCCAATGTTGAAGAAACCACGCCAACTGACGTTCCAACGACATTGGAAGTGCCGGTTGAAATGGATGGCCCGGAATCGTCGATCATGGTGAGCCCGGAAGATGCAACACCAGTAGTAGAAGCGCAAGCGGATACCACGGCCGTTGAGGAAGTAGCTACGGAAACCACACCTGAAGAAGAAGTAATTACCGAAACCACGCCTGACCGCGCAGTGGAAGCAGTTGCTGAAACCCAGGAAGAAATGCAGGCCGCCACTACGGAGGCTGTACCTGTTCCTGCACCGGCCAGAAAAAAAGCGCCGGTCGCCGCAGAAGAGGAAGATGAATTGGACATTCCGGAAATGGAACCCGTGCAGGCCGGTGGTGCGCACGATGATTTCAACTGGAGCATGGACAAGCGCGGTGCAATTGCCTATACCACTTCGGAAAAAGCGACGCTGCTCAAACAGTACGACGTTACGCTGAGCAATGTCGAAGAAAACGCCATCATCCGCGGCCGCGTCAGCGCCATCAGCGGTGGCGACGTAGTGCTGGACATCAACTACAAATCCGATGGCCTTATCCCGATGAGCGAATTCCGCGATACGCCGGATCTCGCCCCAGGCGATGAAGTCGAAGTGTACGTGGAAAGCCAGGAAGACAGCCAGGGCCAGTTGGGCCTGTCGCGTCGGAAAGCGAAAATCCTGCGTGCCTGGGAAAGCATCGTCGATTCGTTCAAAAACGGCACCATCATTCGCGGTACCGTTATCAGCAAAACCAAAGGCGGTCTTATTGTGGATTGCAACGGTCTGGAAACCTTCCTGCCCGGTTCGCAAATCGACATCAAGCCGGTCATCGACTACGACCAATACGTTGGTAAAGTCATGGAATTCAAAGTTGTTAAGGTCAACGAACAGATCAAGAACGCCGTGGTTAGCCACAAGGCCCTGATCGAAAGCGATCTGGCCGAACAGCGCGAACAAATCCTGGGCAGCCTGGAAAAAGGACAGGTACTCGAAGGTATTGTGAAGAACATCACGGACTTCGGTGCGTTCCTCGACCTCGGCGGCGTGGACGGTTTGCTCTACATCACCGACATCAGCTGGGGCCGTATTGGTCACCCAAGCGAAGTGCTAGCCCTCAACCAACGGATCAACGTGGTGGTGCTGGACTTCGACGAAAACAAAAAACGGATCAGCCTCGGCCTCAAGCAACTCACCCCGCATCCATGGGAAGTGCTGTCGCAGGAAGTTAGCGAAGGCGCTACCGTTAAAGGTAAAATCGTCAATATCGAAGATTACGGCGCTTTCGTGGAAATTCAACCGGGCGTAGAAGGCCTGATCCACATCAGCGAAATTACCTGGGGTAACCAAAGCATCAACGCCAAGGAATACTTCAAGATGGGTCAGGAAGTGGAAGCCCGCGTCGTAACCATCGACCGCGGCGACCGCAAAATGTCGCTCTCGATCAAACAACTCAGCGCCGACCCATGGAGTGAAATCCAGGAGCGTTTCCCCATCGGAACCGTTTACACCGGCACGGTGAAAAACATCACCAACTACGGCATCTTCGTCGAACTGTCGGAAGGTGTAGGTGGCATGGTGCACATCAGCGACCTGAGTTGGACCAAGCGTTACGCACACCCAAGCGAGTTCACGAAAGTGGGCGCTCCCCTGGAAGTCGTGGTGCTGGACATCGATAAAGACAAACGCCAGATCAGCCTGGGCCACAAGCAGACGCAGGACAACCCATGGGATAACTTCGAAAGTCTGTTCCCCGTCGGTTCGTACCACGAAGCTACGGTGCTCAAGCGCGACGATAAAGGCGCTACCTTCCAACTGCCGCATAACCTGGAAGCATTCGCTCCAGCCAAGCACATCCGCAAGGAAGATGGTACGCAACTGAACGTCGCTGATACCGTAACGGTGAAAGTCATCGAATTCAACCGCGATGATCGCCGCATCCTGGTATCGCACACCCGCTACCTGGAAGATTTGAAGAGCAAAGCCGACGCTACGGTTCGTAACGAACGCGTAAAGGAAGAAGGCGAGCAACAAGCTGCTGTTCAGGACGTACAGAAAAAAGTCGAGAAGGAAACGATGGGCGATCTTTCGGTGCTGGCCCAACTGCGCGAGCAGTTCGGTAGCGAGAAAGACTAGTCTGGTCGGGTTCCCGCAAGTTTTAAATTAAAAGATCCCTCGTCGTTTACGGCGGGGGATCTTTGTTTTTGGTCGGACGACTCCAAGTCGTCCGACCAATAAGTACTTTGGGCCACCGGGCAAGGCCACAGCATCTTTGCCGAACTTTACCCGCCTTCAACGGTTTTAATCTCCCATGAAAAAAATCTTCAACGACCCCGTTTACGGCTTTGTCTCCGTCCCTTACGGCATCGTACTTGATCTGATCGATCACCCTTATTTTCAAAGATTACGGCGTATCCGGCAACTGGGGCTTACCTCCTTCGTGTATCCCGGCGCGCTGCATACGCGCTTTCACCATGCCCTGGGCGCTTTGCACCTCATGCAGCAGGCCATTGAAACGCTCTGTTCCAAAGGCGCCGATATCAGTCCGGAAGAATCGGAGGCCGCCAGTATTGCCATTCTGCTGCATGACATCGGGCATGGCCCGTTCTCGCACGCCCTCGAGCATACGCTGGTGGATATGCACCACGAGGATGTATCCAGCCTGTTCATGGAAGATTTGAACCGGCAATTCGGCGGCCGACTCGGACTGGCCATTGCCATTTTTAAGAATACCCACCCCAAGCGGTTTTTGCACCAACTGGTGTCGGGCCAACTGGATATGGACCGCATGGACTACCTCAACCGCGACAGTTTTTTCACCGGCGTCAGCGAGGGCGTGATCAGTTACGACCGTATTATCAAGATGCTGGCCGTGCACAATGGTGAACTGGTCGTGGAAGAAAAAGGCATTTACAGCATTGAAAAATTCCTGATCGCCCGACGGCTGATGTACTGGCAGGTGTATTTGCATAAAACCGGCGTGGTAGCCGAGCAAATGCTGATCCATGCGCTGCAACGCGCCCGCGAACTGGTCAAGCTGGGTACCGAGGTGGAAGCGCCCCGGCATTTGGGCTGGCTGCTGTACCGGCAATCGGCCACGTCCATGGAATCTGCTGAAATGCTCCGGCATTTTGCCAAACTGGATGATAACGACGTCATCACCGCCATTAAGTACTGGTCGGAATCGGGCGATCCAACCCTGGCCTACCTGGCGCAGGGCCTGCTGGACCGCAAGTTGTTGCGACTGGAATGGCATATCAGCCCGATTGACCCGGAGTACATAGAAAATATACGCGCCCGGGTGCGGCATGCTTTTGGTTCCAATTTACAGACCGATCACCTGGTATATGTCGGTCAGGAAAGTAACCGGGCCTATGACGAATCCGGAGAACAGATCAATATTCTGTTTAAGAACGGCGAGACCCGGTCGCTGAACGAATGTTCCGAAGTACCGCTTTATACCCAGTTAGTCACCAAATACTACGTTTGTTACCCGAAGAACCTGCCTCCGCTGGGGTAAAAAGAATTTGTAGCAAATCAATCTCTCTGGCGCCGGCATTCAACATTTTGTTTGATTACTTTTGCGGCACAGCAAAGGCTTTAGCCGACTCATCATTGAAACAAAACCAACCATCCTTATGAGGAAACTGCTCGTTTTCCTGCCCATTTTCATGGGGTTGCTCGTGACGGCTGCTGCTCAGCAACCCAACGAAATCAAAAATGCCCAACCCGGAAAATGTTATGCCAAGTGCATGATCGGCGATGTATACGAATCCGTGAACGAACAGGTCATCGTTAAACCCGCCAGCACCCAGTCCGTATTCGTCCCCGCCGAATATGAAACGGTGACGGAGCAAGCCCTCGTTAAAGAAGAGAGCAGCCATTTCATCCTGACCCAGGCGGAATATGAAACGCAGAACAAACGCGTAGTGGTCAAGGAAGCCGGCAAGCGCTATTTGCTGACGCCAGCAGTATATGAAAAAGCCAAAGAAGGAGAGAAAAGCAAGAGCGATTCCAAGCGGATTACCGTGGTGGATGCCGTGTATGAAACCATTACCGAACAGGTGGAAATTAAGGCGGCCAGTAAAAAACTGACTGAATTGCCGGCGGTATACGAAGACGCCACCGAGCAATACGTGATCGAGCCGGCGTATACCCGCGTGGAAATAGCCGAGCCCAAGTTCGAAGCCCAGAGCGACCGCATCGAAATCAAAGCCGCATCAACTAAATGGATACGTAAGAAGGCCGATGCCAGTTGTCTGAGCGCCGATCCGGATGATTGTATGATCTGGTGCCTGGTGGAGACGGCGGCGGAGTACCAGCCCATTACCCGCAGGGTGAACAAGGGTTGTGACGGCAGCGGTGTGGCCAATTCCGGCTGTACCAAAAAAGTGGAAGTCCCCGCTAAAATGGGTACCCGCACCGTGCGCAAAGTGAAAACCCCAGCCAGTGTGCGCGAAGAAATCATCCCGGCGGAATATAAAACGATCACCAAACGCGTCATCAAAACGCCGGCCAGCATCAAGGAAGAAGTGGTGACCATCCAGGAAATGGCGGCGAAAAATCAGGTGCTGAAAACGCCGGCCTCCGTACGGGAAGAGAGCATCCCGTCCGAATACACCGATTTAAAAGTACAGGTACTGAAAACGCCGGCCGCCTACCGCGAAGAAAAAGTGCCGGCTGAATTCAAGGCCGTTAATAACCGTGTCGTGAAAACACCGGCCAGCAACAAGGTGGAAAATATCCCCGTCGAATACACCACCATTACCAAACAAAAGCTGGTCAAAGCGGGCGGCTTCACCGAATGGCGGGAAGTCATCTGTAATGAAAAACTGCAGATGGGCTATACCATTCGCCAAATCCAGCAGGCTTTGAAAGACCGGGGCTATGATCCGGGCGCACTCGACAACGCCATGGGGGCAAAGACAAAATTGGCCCTCGAAAAATTTCAGCGTGAAAAAGGCCTCCCGCAGGGTAGCCTCGATCTGGAAACGCTCAAAGCGCTGGGAATAAAATTCTGATAACGCCAGGGGTAAATCCCGCCTATGGCATGCTTGTTTATGCAACTTATGCACATCAAATGTTAGGAATTATGAAAACTGCCAAAAGTTCCTGCTATTTGCTGGTTAACTGACGGAACGACAGAAAGGCGACAAAAAGAGCAGATTTGCACGGTTTTTGCATAAGTGAATGAGCAGAAACTTAATCCTCGCAATCTCGCATTTTCTTTTACATTTGCCTGCAAGTTGCCTGTCAACAGTGCTGCCCACAATTTCCACATTCATTTGTTCATAACTCTGCCCATGGACAACAACCTAATTCAGTACATGGTGGATTTCACCATGCCCCAGGATCTGCCTGATGAATTCTTCAATCGCATTTCCCAGCAACGTGAAGCGGTTAATGGCCTGCTTAGTGAAGGTAAAATTTTGAACTATGCCCTGTCGCTTGAAAACTCGAAATTATGGGCGGTCTTCTCCGTCGCTTCGGAAAACGAGCTGATGGAAGTCGTTCAGAAACTACCCCTTACCCGCTACATGAAAATGCGGGTTTCGGAACTCACGTTTTACAACGCTGCGAATCCGTTTGCCCTGAGTTTCTCGGTCAACTAACTTCTAACCCTTTATAAACGAGGCAGTGCCGACTCCGGATCATCCGGGGTCGGCACTGTTTTTTTGTCTGGCCAAGTCGTTCAGGGCGTCATTTTCACCACCTTCCGGGTACATTTTCCCGCCGTTCCTTCCAGGGTCATTAGGTACATCCCCGCCGGTTCGGGCACTACCGGTTCCCAGATATTAGGCCCGATTTGCGCCTGTATGCGCTCTTCGGAAACTATCCGGCCGTTCAGATCGGACCAGGTCAACCGTACCTTCTCTTCCTGCCCGGAAAAATAGGTCATCCGCATGAAGGTAAAAAAAGGATTGGGATTTATGGTCAGATTGTCCTCCAGCCTCGGCGCCGGACTTGGCCAAATCCGCTCGATAATAGTCTGATCCTCTGGCGTTAATTTAGAATCATCCAATGTGCCGCCCAGCATACGTACCCGGAGTTTCATTTGCTGGTGCTGACTAAATTGATTGGTCAGGTGCGCCTGTTCCGTAAAAACCAGGTGAGCGCCCGGCGGCAGATCCATCGTGATTGGTTGCGAAACCAGGCTGGGCCCGCATTCTGATAGCACCAGGCGGCCATCGAAGTACAACGTTGCATTTTCTTCCAGCACGATCGTGCTCCCGGTGCACAAGAGCAACACACCAGCGCCGGCATTACCATAGTGCAACGTGGCGTTTTTTTTCACGCGTAAGGCGCTCTCATCATGAAACTGCATGCAGGAAAAACCATTGTGCATGCTGATCGTCCCTCCGCCATGCTGGTATTCATCCTGGCCGCCAAAGATCAAATCCAGGTAATTCATGCAAAGATCGCCGCCGTTGTTGACCAGGTTCAACGTATGCCGTACCGAGTCGCTACCCAGTACTTTGGCGCCGCGAAAATTAGTGAAAGGCTGAATTTCCAGAGTTTGATACTGTTCGACCACCAAATTGATCGTTTGCGGACCGCTGGTATTCGGCACCGGCCGTCCCTCAACATAACTTTCGTGCTGGGCATCCGGGTAAGCCGGCGGATTGTATAACGCCAGAAAACTTGAGTTAAAAGGAAAATTATTGGCGGCATCGGTCACGTTCAGCGTATAAGCGCCGTTCGCGAAAAACTGTTGGCCAGCCAGTACTTCTGTGATCAGGCCAGGCGCCTCATACGATTCTTCGATCCATAAATTGGTTAAATTCAAAAACTGACCGGCCAGTAGAGCTGTGGAATCGAATGAAAACTTCAGCACCAATTCCTTTAATACCTGTTCGTCAAAATATTCGGAAGGAAAGCAGGAACCGAAACACGAAGCCGCACTGGGGCCCGCTAAAGTAGTGTGATAACGGGTTGCTCCGCCCGGAATGCCAGTTGAATCGGGGATGGCAATGCCCAAAAAAGCCCCCGTGCACATATCCTGGGAGCATCCAGATCCGATGCGCCAATCATAGGCCGGGTTGTTTCCCAGATTAGCGCAAACCTGGAGATTGAAGACTTGATTAGGCGGAAAGTGGAGGTTGTAGGCCGCTAGTTGCTCCGCAGTGGCCCGGATAAAGAGCGGCTCTTCCGGATTGATCTGCGCCAGATCGATTTTTGCACCGTTAAACGGCAGTGCCTGGGCCGAAATACAGCGCGATGAATCCACCGGACCGTCCCAGTTGCCATTCGTAGTTTGATAAATAAGCCAGCCTTGCGGATGATATTGAATAACGGGCATGGCGTCGGCAAAACAAATGTCGGCCACGATGTTTGAAAAAGAGGTGTAGTAAATTTGTTGAGCGAAAAGGACACAGTGAAAAAGCAGCAAAAGGGGCAGGAATAAAATTTTTCGCATGGTTTTGCAAGTTTGAAAGTTGGGAAAATTGTTTGTCCAAATGTAGCCCGGCCTCCGCGTAGTTCACTTTTCCAAACGTCCGCGCCGGACAGATGCAAGGAACAAAATCTACATTGGCTAATTTCCACCAGATCGCTCTACTTTTGGCCCATGGAAAACTGGGAACTGGACTTTGAATGGCTGCGCGTACAACATCAGGTCAAAGATTCGATGCGCCGCGAAACCCTGCCCGATCTGAACACGGTGCTTTTCCTGATCGGTATTCAGGAACTGGGGCGCTGGAAAAAGAGCTGGGGCAAGGAAGAAAAACAGGATCTTATGCATATTGCCGTCTGCCGTCTGCTGAGTACAGATGGGTACTACGAATTTGTCGGCCGCGATGAAGACGGCTGGCCGCATTACCGGCAGGTGCTGGAAATGCCGAAGGAAAGCACGTTTGAACAGGAAAGAATTCTGAAGGTAAATGCCATCCGGTACTTTAAGGAACTCGAAGCCGAAGACAGTGAAGCTGCTCTTGCCGACCCGCTTTAAGTCCTTGCTGCGGGTATGCCTGTTGTTTTCAGGCGCAGCGCTGTTCCTTGGCAGTTGTCAGCAAAAATATCCGCCCGTTCTATTGCATACGGAGCAGGGCGACATCGAGTTGCGCCTCTTTACCGAAGCACCCCGGCACGCGAACAACTTTGAAAAACTGGTTTGGGAAAAATTCTACGATTCACTGCTCATTCATCGGGTCGTGCAGGATTTTCGTGTGGAAACCGGCGACCCCGATTCGCGGGTAGCCGGGCCCGGAATGCGCCTGGGCAATGGCGACCCCGGCTATTTTCTGCCCCCGGAAATAAAAGCATTACCCCTGCGCGGCGCTTTGGCGGCAGTCCAGCAAATGGGCGCAGACAGCGGCACGAAACGTTCTAACGGGTCCCAGTTCTTTATCGTGCAGGGCCGGCCCCAGACGGAAGCGACCCTCGATGCCTGGGAAAAAAAGTTACAAATTCGCTTTAGTCCGGAAGAACGCCGCCTCTACGAGAAACTAGGAGGCGCGCCGCAGTTGCAAGGACTGTGCACCGTATTCGGCGAGGTGATTAGCGGGATGGATGTGGTGGATAAAATTGCCGCTTTACCCCGCGACGCCAATGAGCGGCCTTTAGAAGACGTCCGTATCTGGCTGAAAATCAAGCATTAAGCCCGGTCGCAACGTTCGATGGGGGAACAATTGTCGATCAGAATATTGCCCTTGTAAAAGAACAGCACGCCCGGCGCAAAGTACGCCTCGAAGGTGATGTACTGCACATCGCTGCGCAGCATAAACTCCACGTCGTACTTTTTCCAGTCGCTGTGATCGATCAGCGGCGAACTATATAAAAGTACGTCCTTGCCCCCCCGCGAACTGCCGCCCCAGATCCGAATGCGCAAAGGCTGGTTATAGCCTACGTAGGCCGGGGCATGGGCCAGGTAAATGGAAAACGTATAACACTTCCCGGCCTTGAGCGGCTGGTTAAGCAACTGGGAAACGTCTTCCCGCGTGCCATCGGCGCGGGTAACCAGACCCAGGCAGG
The DNA here is from genome assembly GCA_031425035.1 of Saprospirales bacterium. Taxonomy (GTDB): domain Bacteria; phylum Bacteroidota; class Bacteroidia; order Chitinophagales; family Saprospiraceae; genus M3007. The sequence continues at coordinate 17,560 of JANPIN010000098.1, forward strand.
TTTTGCCATGTTGGGGGGCAAATTTCACGCCCCAGGGACCGGGCAAAATATCCGGCGTACTGTTATCAGTCAGCGATTCCCAACTGATGGGCGAAGCCGATTCGCGGGGCGTATCCTCGAAGGAAGGGTTTTGAAAATAAATTTTACTATCCTGCTGTGCGAAAAAACAGCTAAAAAAAAGAAAAAGGGTACTAAGTTTCATAATCAGATTGCCTCCGGGTACTTCAAAAGTGTGGGTTTAGGCTACATTTGCCGGCATTAAACGAATTTGTTCGGCGAATATTGAAGTCAAATCTACTTCGATAGCCGCATTTTCAAAACATTTGCCTCCCAGCCCTCTCAACCTTTTGCTCCATGGCGCGTAACAAGCCTACTTTTATTTACGCTATTATCAGTGTGGCGTTGGTGTTGTATATCGTGGGCTTTTTTAGCCTGACGGCCCTGCATGGCCACCGTTTAGTGCAACTATTCAAGGAAAAGGTCGATATCTGGCTGGAGCTTAAAGAAAATACGCCGCCGGAAGAAGTAGCCCGGGTGGTCAAACAGGTGGAAAGCCAGCCGTTCGTAAAAACGGAAACCATCAAATTCATTCCCCGCGCCCAGGCCATGAAAATTATGCAGGAAGACCTGGGGGAAGAAAGTCTGCTGGAAACCACCCCGGACCTGCTGCGCGACGTCATACAATTTAACGTACGCGCCAGCTATTTACAGGATGATAGCCTGAACCAATGGCGTGAAGCACTGCGGCAGGATAGTACCATCGCCGAGTTATATTTTGAGGCGGCCAACACGGGGAATGTCAGTAAAAACATCCAGAATCTGGGTTTTATCACCCTGGCCCTGGGTTTTTTGCTCATCTTTGCCGCCATTACGCTCATTCACAACACCATTCGGCTGGCTTTATATGCCAACCGTTTTCTGATCAAAAGTCAGGAACTGGTTGGGGCTTCCTGGGCGTTCATCAGCCGGCCATATATTCAGCGCGGGGTGTTGAACGGTTTATGGAGTGCGGCACTGGCCATTATGGCTTTGTTCGGTACCCTTTACTGGATACAACGGCTGATCCCGGAAATTCAGGAGCTCGAAGACTTTGACTATGTCGTGGTCGTTTTCATCGGCATGATCGTGCTAGGCGTACTGATTTCCGGGCTGAGTACCTGGTTTGTAGTTAATAAATTTCTTAAAATGCGGGTCGACGACCTGTATTAATTGAATAGTAAACTGCTGATTCTTAAAAAGTTAAATCGGGCGGCATACAACGCTCCACCACTATGGCAAAACAACAACCGCAACGGCCCCAACCCCGTTCCCCGCAACCTGCTACCACCCGCAGTACGCCGAAACCCGCTCCCGTGCGCCGCGAAAAACTGGAAAGCAACTTCAGCGTTGGCAGCCAGGAACTGATTTTCGGCCGTCAGAACTTCATTTATATGGGTATTGGCCTCGCCCTTATTCTGGTAGGCTTGTTGACGATGTCCGGGGGCGCCATGCCCGATCCAAATGTCTGGGAACCGGATCGTATTTATAGTTTCCAGCGCATTACCCTCGCTCCCATCCTGATGGTAGCCGGCTTTGTGATGGTAGCGGTTGGAATTTTCAAGAAAAAATCCACCACCGTTGCTGAATCTAATTTCACGACGACGGAGGTATGAACGTAGTACAGGCCATTATACTGGCCATTATTGAAGGATTGACCGAATTTTTACCGGTCTCTTCTACCGGGCACATGATCATTGGTTCCGCCGCCATGGGTATAGCCACGGAGCCTTTTGTCAAAGTATTTACCGTGGCCATCCAGTTTGGCGCCATTCTATCGGTGCTGGTGCTTTACTGGCGGCGTTTCCTGCAAAATTTCCGATTTTACGTCAAACTCTTCGTCGCTTTTCTGCCGGCAATGGTCTTTGGCCTGCTGCTAAAAAAGCAAATTGACAGTCTGCTGGAAAACGTGGCTGTGGTCGCCGTTGCCCTGATCGCCGGGGGTATACTGTTCCTGTTCCTCGATGATTATTTTAAAAAACGCAGCACGGCCCAGACCTCGGTGGATGACATTAGTCTGCCCGGCGCGTTGAAAATCGGCATGTTCCAGGTTATTTCTATGGTGCCGGGGGTGAGCCGTTCAGCAGCTACGATTATCGGCGGACTTACCCAGGGCCTTTCGCCAACGACGGCGGCGGAGTTTTCCTTTTTCCTGGCGGTACCGACCATGTTCGCCGCAACCTGTAAATCATTGTGGGACTTTATCCACGACGACGGCGGTTCCTTTTCGCAGCACGAACTGATGTTGCTGGGGGTAGGTAACCTGGTGGCGTTCCTGGTGGCTTTTCTGGCCATCCGCAGTTTTATTCGTTTTCTCACCACCCATGGCTTTAAGGTGTTCGGGTATTACCGGATCGCCATCGGCATCATTATTTTGGTGCTTTGGTCGATGGGGTATTTTAATGAAGTGCAGGTCGGTGATTTTTAGTCTTTGGACGCCAGACGTTGGATTACCTAATTGGTTTTGGCGGTAGAATGTCCAACGTCGCTAACTCCGCTGAATAATATTTGCAAAATAAGACCATGAAGCAACTCCTCGAATGCGTGCCCAATTTTTCCGAAGGGCGTGATCCGGCAGTGATCCGGCAAATAACGGCCGTCATTGAAAGCGTGGAAGGCGTCAAATTGCTTGATGTGGATCCCGGCAAAGCAACGAACCGCACGGTTGTCACATTTGTGGGCGAGCCGGCAGCGGTGGTGGAAGCCGCGTTTCAGGCTATCAAAAAGGCGGGCGAAATTATCAATATGAGCCAGCACCGGGGCGAACACCCGCGCATGGGCGCCACAGACGTCTGCCCGCTGATCCCCATTGCCAACATTTCCATCCACGAGGCTGCCAACTGGGCCCGTAAATTGGCAGAGCGTGTCGGCCAGGAACTGGAGCTGCCCGTTTATCTATACGAAGCAGCGGCCAGCCGTCCGGAGCGCCAGAACCTCGCCACCATTCGGGCGGGAGAATATGAAGGCCTGGCGCAAAAACTCCGGCACGAAGACTGGCAACCGGACTTCGGTCCCGCCCGCTTCGATGCGCAGCGAGGTGCTACGGTGATCGGGGCCCGCGATTTCCTGGTTGCCTATAATGTAAATCTCAACACCACCTCGGTGCGCCGCGCCAATGCCGTCGCTTTCGACATTCGGGAAAAAGGCCGGGTGCTGAATGATCCGCAAACCGGCAAACCACTCAAAGACGAGCACGGCGAACCGCTGCGGCAGTCCGGACTCCTGAAAGGCGTGAAAGCTATCGGCTGGTTCATCGAAGAATATGGGGTGGCGCAAATTTCCATGAACATCACCGATACCAGCAGCACGGCCCTGCACGAAGCCTTCGAAGCTTGCTGCGAAAGTGCTCGCCAACGCGGCATGCGGGTCACCGGCTCGGAACTGGTCGGTCTGGTGCCTTTGGCGGTCATGCTGGATGCCGGGCGTTATTTCCTGCGTAAACAACAGCGCAGCACGGGTATTAGCGATGCCGAAGTGATAAAAATCGCGGTTAAATCCATGGGTATCGATGAACTGGCGCCCTTTGATCCGCAACGTAAGATCATTGAGTATAACCTGGAAGCCGATAATCCGGCTAAACTGAAACAATTGATCAAAAAGGACTTATGCGCTTTTGCCGATGCAACGGCCAGCGAAAGTCCTGCGCCCGGCGGCGGATCCGTCAGTGCCTATGTCGGCGCGCTTGGGGTTGCGCTGGCCACCATGGTCGCTAACCTAAGCAGCCATAAACGCGGCTGGGATGATCGCTGGGAAGAGTTTTCCTATGCTGCTGAACGTGGCCAGAAAATTAAAGAAGCGCTGTTGCGCGCGGTCGATGACGACACCGATGCTTTCAATGCCATTATGGCCGCCTTCGGACTGCCCAACACCACGCCGGAGGATAAAACAGCGCGTAAAGCCGCCATACAGGCCGCAACCCGCCACGCCATCGAAGTGCCTTACCGGGTGATGCAGGATAGTTTCGGCTCCTTCCAGCTCATCCGGGAAATGGTCGAAAAAGGTAATCCCAACAGCATAACGGATGCCGCCGTAGGTGCACTTTGCGCCCGGACTGCCCTGCGGGGTGCGCTGCTGAACGTAAAAATTAACGCGTCAGGACTGGACGATAAGGAATTTGCCAGAACCATCATCGAAGCCGGTGATCAAATGGCTGCAGAGGCTGAGCGGCTGGAGCAGGAGATAATGGCAATTGTGGAGGAGAAGATTAAGTGATAAATCCCGCGTGCGTACTTGACGGGATCGGAGAACGGATTATGCGGATGGAACGGATTAAAACGGATTTTTAAAGTGCGGTATGTAAGATGAGACAGCCTCTTCTTATATATTAAACCCAGAAAATCAGATTTTCACTTCTATCCCCAGTTCCCGCAACTGCTCCAGTTTGATGCTGCTCGGAGCGTCTATCATCATATCGCGGCCCTGGTTGTTTTTCGGGAAAGCGATGAAGTCGCGGATGGAGTTGGCGCCGTTCATCACGGCATTCAGTCGGTCGAAACCGAAAGCAATACCGCCGTGTGGGGGGGCGCCGTACTCGAAAGCACCCAGCAGGAAACCGAATTGCGCTTCCGCTTCTTCGGTCGTGAAACCCAGCAGTTTGAAATTCCGGCTCTGTAAATCGCGGTCATGTATCCGGATGGAGCCGCCGCCGATTTCCACGCCGTTGAGCACCAGATCATAAGCGTCGGCGCGAATACTGTTCAGCACGGCATGGTCGTCCGAATCCATTTTGGCAATATCGCCGGGTTTCGGGCTGGTAAAAGGGTGGTGCATAGCGAAAAAGCGCTCGGCCGTTTCATCCCATTCCAGCAGCGGAAAATCTACCACCCAGAGCGGTTTGAAATCATCGGGACGACGCAGGCCCAAACGCGTGCCCATTTCCAGGCGCAGTTCGGAAAGTTGCTTGCGGGTCTTTTCGGCTTCGCCCGAAAGCAGGAAAATGATGTCGCCCGGCTTGGCGCCGCAGCGTTCCATCCAGATTTGCAGATCGTCGGCGTCGTAAAATTTATCAACCGACGATTTCATCGAACCATCGGCTTCATAGCGGGCATAAATCAGGCCTTTAGCGCCAATTTGCGGTCTTTTCAGCCATTCGGTCAGTTCATCCAGTTGTTTGCGGGTATAAGTGGCGCAGCCCGGCGCGCAAATAGCGACCACGGACTCAGCGCTGTCGAAGACCGGAAAACCTTTGCCCTGGGCCACGTCCGTCAGTTCGACGAACTCCATCCCGAAACGCAGGTCGGGTTTGTCGCTGCCGAAACGCCGCATGGCTTCATCGTAGGTCATACGTGGAAACTCGGTCAATTCAACGCCCAAAGCCGCCTGGAATAAGTTTTTGGTCAGGCCCTCAAACGTGTTCAGAATATCTTCTTGGTGTACGAAAGACATTTCACAGTCGATCTGCGTGAACTCCGGCTGCCGGTCGGCGCGCAGGTCTTCATCGCGGAAGCACTTAACGATCTGAAAATATTTATCAAAACCGGCCACCATCAGGATTTGCTTGAAGGTCTGCGGGCTTTGCGGCAGGGCATAGAACTGGCCGGTATTCATGCGGCTGGGCACCACGAAATCGCGGGCGCCCTCCGGCGTGCTCTTGATCAGATTGGGCGTTTCCACCTCGATGAACCCTTTTTCCGCCAGGTATTTACGCGTTTGGATGGCCAGGTTGGAACGGAAGATCAGGTTGCGTTGCACGGCATTCCGGCGCAGGTCGAGGTAGCGATATTTCATCCGCAGATCGTCGCCGCCATCCGTATCGTCCTGAATGGTGAAGGGTGGGGTTTTAGCCGTGTTCAGCACCGTGAATTCGGTCACCCGGATCTCGACGTCGCCGGTATCGCGGTTCGCATTTTTGCTGGTGCGTTCGCGCACGGTGCCGGTCGCCTGAATAACGAACTCGCGGCCCAAACGGCGGGCGCGGGTACAGAGTTCGGCATGATCGTCCATGTCGAAAACGAGTTGGGTAATGCCGTAGCGGTCGCGCAAATCAACGAAAGTGAGGCCGCCCAGGTCGCGGCTGATGGCAACCCAGCCGGCCAGGGTCACCGTAGTCTGGGCATCCGAAAGGCGGAGTTCGCCGCAGGAGTGGGTACGATACATATTTTGATGGGTAGAATGATTGAATTATTGGTTGATGAGGTTGATAGAGTTTATAAGGTTGATCGGAAGTACTGCCAGAGGCTAAAAAGGAGGCGCGAAGATAGCAGAAAAGCCGTCAGCGCTTTACCGCCATGCTACAGGAAACTTTAAAATCAACCTTATAAACCCTAATCAACTTCATCAACCCTTTAACCACCTTTTACGTTCCCAGAAACTGTAAAATTGCCCGGTACACCGTTTCTCCCTGCAAACTATGGCCTAAACCATCTGTGGCCAGGAACTTGGCGCCCACCCAGTTGGTCGCTACCCGTTCGGCATCGGCGAACGGCGCCGTCATATCATCGCGGCCGTGGATGATCAGGCAGTCGGCGGTGATGGACTTGGCGAACTCGGCTACGGAGAAGTACTCGAGGGTATGGCCGAATTTATGAACCACCTGTTCAGCATAAGCCTGCATGGCGCGGGCGGACAAACCCAGTACCTGTCCGAATATGCCGGTAATCTGCCCTAAATCGGAGGGAACACCCAGCAGCCCAACCTTGCGCAAAATGCCCGGATGGTGCAATAAAAAATAAGCCAGCGCCATGCCACCGGCCGAATGCCCCAGCGCGACGTCCGGCTTGAATTTTTCAGCAGCAGCGGCAATGAAATCGGCGTATAAAATGGCGTTGAACTCGCTGCCCCCGGATGCACCATGCGCCGGCGCATCCACGGCTACCACGCGGTAATTTTGTTTTTTCAAACGCTGCACCAGGACTTTCCAACGCGCGCTGTTGCTTTCCCAGCCATGCACCAGCAGGACGGTTGGACCAGATTTTTCCCAGACATAGTACTGTACATCCAGCTCTTTTACCCGCAGGGTGCCCCACTCCGCCGTCTCCAGAAATTCGCGATCCTGTGCCCGCAGCCGACCAGTTCGGGGCGTGGAAAAGAGTTGCAGAATACGTTTACCGGCTTCCACGGGCGACAAAACGGCCAGGGCATTTATTGCCGAACCAAGCGAAGACAGGACAAATCTGTTCATGGTCTGCGTTTTTTGAGGGTGATTGACCCGCTGCTACCGCACAATCAACACGGGGATCTGCACGGCGTGGCGGACGGCGCCGACGGTGGTGCCGAATATTAAATCCTTCATGGTCTTATGGCCGTGTGCACCCATCACCAGCAGATCAACACCTTTTTCGTTCACGAGTTTTGGAATGGCCTGTTTCGCCGGCCCGAAACCGATCAGGGCTTCGCAGCGGTAGCCTTTTTCCCGTAAAAACTCGGCATACGCCTCGAGATTTTGCCGGTCAGTATCCGATTCGTAGTCGCTGATATTGTCGCCCATGACCCAGGCACCGGCTGTTTCCACCGCGTGGATCAGGAAATATTCACTTGTTTTACCGCCAATATGCAGGGCATGTTCCAGTATTTTCTGGTCGGTGGGCGAAAAGTCGAGCGCAATGGCAATTTCTTTATAGTCTGGTATTTGTATGGTATCGAAAGCGACGAATAGTCCGTGCGGAACCCGCGTTTTGGCCTCCTTCGACCGGGCGATCAATGGTTTTACGGTAATATATCCCAGCATGGCGGCTATACCCAGTAAGGGCAGGACCACGCAAAGTCGTATGATCCAGGCATTTGATCCGGCGTTGGCCAGCCAGCCGCTGACTTCCGAATACACCAGGTTGATGTTTAGCGAAACGATGATAATGGCGCTCAGCCAGCCACCCAGTTTTGGCCAGAACCCGATCGCAAACTCGCCCATTTTCCTTTTGTCGCTGACGTAGTGCAGCAGCGGGATCACCGCAAAACCCAGTTGCATACTCAAAATGACCTGGCTTAAAACCAGCAGATTGCCGGTCGCCGCTTCCCCCATTAAACTGATCACGACCATCGCCGGAACGACGGCTAGCAGGCGCGTAATGAGTCGGCGTAACCAGGGCGCAATACGCAGTTGCAAATAACCTTCCATCACGATCTGTCCCGCCAAAGTGCCGGTGATGGTACTGCTTTGGCCGGCGGCAATCAGGGCGATGGCGAACAAAACGGGGGCATAACCTTTGCCCAGCAGCGGCTCCAGCAGGCGGTGCGCATCCTGGATTTCAGACACGCCGTTATAGCCGTTTTTGTGAAAAACAGCCGCTGCGAGGATCAAAATAGCGGCGTTCACGAATAAGGCCAGATTCAGCGCGATGGCCGAATCGATGATGTTGTATTTAATGGCGCGGCGCAGTCCCTGGCTATCCCGCTTGATCTTGCGGGTTTGCACCAAAGCCGAATGCAGGTATAAATTATGCGGCATGACCGTGGCGCCAATGATGCCGATCGCGATAAACAGCGCCTGGGAATTCGGAATGGACGGGATAAAGCCCGTGACCAGTTCGCTCATGACCGGTTTGGCCAAAAACATTTGCACGGCAAAGGCGCCGCCAATGATCACGATCAGTCCGAAAATGAAGGCTTCCAGCTTGCGAATACCCAGGTGCATGAGCAGCAGCAGCAGAAAAGCGTCGAACACGCTGATGCCGACCCCCCAGAGCAAGGGAATGTCGAAAAGCAGTTGCAGACCGATGGCCATCCCCAGCACTTCTGCCAGATCGCAGGCGGCGATGGCGATTTCGGCCATGACGTACAGGAAAATGTTGGCGGCCGGGTGGTATAGTTCCCGCGAAGCCTGCGCCAGGTCGCGGCGCGCGACCACGCCCAGACGGGCGCTGAGGCTCTGGAGAAGTAACGCGATCAGGTTGGACATGATCAGCACCCACAGTAGGGCGTAACCGAAGCGGCTGCCCCCGGCCAGATCGGTCGCCCAGTTTCCCGGATCCATGTAGCCGACACTGACCAGATATGCCGGGCCGATAAAAGCCATTAAACGCCGCCAGAAACCGCCTTTTACCTCGGTTTCTACGCTGGCGTTTACTTCGGAAAGCGATACGTCGCTGGTTCTTTCATTCATTTCGGTTTAAGATTAAAGCGTTTTCACGTATAAATTACGACTGACTTTTTCACTGAGTACCTGCTCTTGGCCACGAATCAGTACGCGCACCGACTGGTCATAGTCCATGCGTTCCACCAGCTCTATTTCCGTGCCGAGGGCCAAACCTATCTGGTCCAGGTATTGCAGGAAAACGGCGCTATGTTCTTCTACGCCGGAAACAGCGCCGCGTACCCCCGGCTGCAGATCGGCCAGCAGCCGCTGCGCGCGATAAGCCCAGCGCCCCTCAGCATCGGGGATGGGATCGCCATGCGGATCAAACTGCGGATGCTCCAGAAAATCATCGAGGCGTTTCACCAGGTGCTCCCCTTGCACGTGTTCCAGTTGTTCGGCTATTTCGTGCACCTCGTCCCAGGCAAACCCGAGTTTGTTGACCAGAAAGACTTCCCACAGCCGGTGCTTGCGGATGAGGCTGGTCGCCACCTGATTGCCCGATGCCGTCAGTTGAACGCCCCGGTATTTTTCATACACGATTAACTCCTTCTCCGCCAGCCTTTTCAACATATCGGTGACGGACGCCGCCGTCGTTTGCATGGCCGCCGCCACCGCATTGGTGTTGGCCGCTTTACTTTCTCGTTCCACAATTTTAAAAATGGCTTTGAGGTAGTTTTCTTCCGCAGTAGTGGTCATGAAAAGCTGGTTGTTTAAACGTAAACAAGGTGTGCCGAAATAGTTTTGGCCGGCACAATTTATTTTAAAACAAAAGTAAAATATATTTTTAGATTGATCTAAATTTTGAAATTTAAACACCAATAAGAGTCATTCCAAAAATTTGGATGATTGCCGCTGCATGGCCTAATGCTGAACGCAGGTGTTACGGTTGCTCCGGTTCTAAATACAGTTCGGTTTCAAAGAGCGGAACTTCCGTAACAGCTTCAATGTCAATGTTTACATTAATGTCGTCTACCCAGTTATCACTTTTCAGGGCAAAAAACCAGGTGCCTTCCAGCGGGGTATAGCGGCGCTGGGCATCCACACTGACGCCGCCCTGTTGAATATGGGCATCGTAATTCTCCCCTTTGGAAAACTTACCCCAGTTCACCCAGTCTACCAGCGCATACTCCACGTCTTCGCCGGCCGTCGATACGGTCAGGTCGATGGCCAGTCCGAGTGCGAAAGCGCCCAACGCTGTTTGGGGCTGCGCGGCCAGCAATTTGGCGGAGCCGGATTGCAGCGCCTGACTAAGTTTATCCGCATCGCTGCGCCGGGCTTCTGCGGTGGCCTGACCGACGGAAATCCGGTAAGCCCAGCGCAGGGTATGCGGTGGCAAGGTAAATTGATAGGCATTCACGGCTTTTTTTAAGTAAAACTTACTGGCGCTCACCGTCACCTGGCCACCGAGGGCAATGACCTCGGTTTTTTTACCGGCCGGTACGGCGCGGCGACTAACCCGGTACTGCGGCGTGAGCCGAATATCCCAGGGCACCCGGGTATCGAAACGGGCCGTTTCCGCATTGCCCGGACTACGCCGCAGGGTGAAACGACAGACTTTTTTGCTCAGCCCTTTTTCGTGGAAACGCAGGAGATAGACGCCGGTTTTGGGAATATAAAGGGTTTTGGTCAGGGCCGTATCCAGTTCATAGGCCCGAAAAACCGGATAATCCGGATACTGCAGCACTTCCACGTCTTTCAATTCTTTACCCGTCAGTTCCTGTGCGGTGAGGGTTATCTGGTCGCCTTCCGCAAAAGCATACACGAATTCGCTGGTGCCATCCAACCGAAAGGTTTGATCGGCAACGAAAAATTCAGCCGGTGTTTGCGCCGGTAAAACGGTCTGGCCGAGGAGAAAAAGGGGCAGGATAAATTTATTCATGGAGGGTTGATTATCAAAACAAACATAAAGTCGCCAGGTAGCGGACTTCGTAGTGCGCAAACGCAAAAAAGGAGTGCCAACGGCTATTCTTACCGTGTCAATCGGGCATGAGTCGGTTCGCTCAAATGACTGTCCCCGGCCACATACACGGGTTCGTCGCACTGTCCGTTCACAATCAGGACCGGAATGCTGACTTGCTCTGCATAATAACTCGTCATCAGCCGGGTGCGGGCAAATTCAAAGGCGAAAGGAATATTTTTTCCGCTGGCAATGGCTTCGTAAAAAGCGACTGCAAAAATGATGGCCGATTCATCGTAAATGCGGGCATTCATCCCGATTACATAGCGGACATGCTGACCAATGGCCAGTGCGCTCGGCCCTGAATCGCAGGTGTTCAGGAACACACACTCCACGCTGGGAAACTGGCGAAAAATAAGCGCCAGCACGTCGCCGCGTACCGTTATCGGCTGCCCCCGCTCATCCTCGAAAATAACGCCGGTTCCCCACTCGGGGTGATCCACGACCGCATTGCCGGCAAAATGCACCAGGCGCGGAGCATATTCACCTTCCAGCAGCATCCGTTGCAGATCGGTTGGCGTCACGTGAATTTTTGCCCGAAAATCGAAGACCTCCCTTTTGCCAAAACGATCCAATCCAGCGCTGACTTCCTGCACCTCGCGTTCCAACTCCAGGGGTAACTTATGAAAAGGATTGGCGCCTAAAAACAGCAGCACCTGTTTGGCGGTTACCGTGGTCTGCTCCGGTTGGGCAACCAGGTCCTTGATCAAGTTGAGTAGGCGAAAAGCGATGTTTTGCCGCCGGGCAGTTTCCTCGGCGGCGGTCAATAAACCCTGCAGGGCATTGCGTTCCAGATAGGCGTATTCGGCGCTCAACAGGGTGGCCGGCGTATCCAGATCGGTGATTCCGGCCAGTGCAGCCTGTTTGGCGCGTTCGATGGCCTCTTTCAACCGGCCCTGGCCGATAAAATCCTGTATTTGTACTTTGAAATCAGTCATAAGGCAGCAGATTATGGTTTCAAAGATACATGCTCTAAGCATCCAGCGCGATGTAATGGCCTTCGAAAACAACATGTTGATTGCCCGAGCATTTCCCGGCGGCATAATTTTTTTAAGCCCTATTGCCCAACGTAAAAATCTCCTCACCAAAACAACTTCGCTATGAATTCTTCCGGTTACACCACCTCGGTCTGGATGGACGTTTCGCCCAGCAGTGAATTTCCTGCCCTTCAAAAAAATATTGACTGCGATGTGTGCATCATTGGCGCCGGTATTGCCGGTCTGACCACGGCGTATCAGCTGGCACAGGAGGGCAAGAGCGTGGTCGTTATTGATAAAAATCCGCTGGTATCGCAGGGAGAAACGTCCCGCTCGACCGCGCAGCTGACCTATTTTACAGACTATCCTTATAGCCAGTTGCAGCGTTTTCACGGCAAAGACATTCGGCTGATCCGGGAAAGCCATCAGTATGGCATGGATACTATCGAGCAGATCGCCCGCGAACATGGCATTGACTGTGATTTTCGCCGGGTACCGGTTTTTCTGTTTGCCCCCCGCGACAAGGATGTGAAAACCATCGATCAGGAGCAGGAAATATTGCAGGGGATGGGGGTGGAGGTACTGCGACACCACCGCATTCCGGTAGCGGGGCTGCCCGATTACCCGTGTATGGAAGTCCAGGAGCTGGCCCAGATCCACGTGCTGAAATACATGTATGGCCTGGCGGAAGCCGTTAAAGGGCTGGGTGTTCAAATTTACTGCTCCACCCGGGCGGTAAGTATTGATGAGCGGGAGGACGATGTGCTGGTGCAAACCGAAAACGGGCAATCCATTCGCTGTACCGACCTGGTGACGGCCACCAATTCTCCGATCAGCGAAACGCTGGGCGTCCACTTGAAACAGGCCGCTTTCCGGACCTATGTGGTGGGCTTAAAAGTTGAAAAAGGCGCGCTGCCTTATGCCCTGTTCTGGGATACGCTGGACCCCTATCACTACGTGCGGCTGGTGGAAATGCCGGATCACGACATCCTGATTGCCGGCGGCGAGGACCACCATACCGGGCGAAATGAAGATGGCGGCGAAACGGAAGAGCGCTTCCGTTGCCTGACCGAATGGACACGGAAAACTTTTCCCCAGACTGGCGAATTGCTCTATGAATGGTCGGGCCAGGTTATGGAATCGGTAGACGGCATCGGTTATAACGGCCGTCATGCGGATGACAAACACGTTTATATCATCACCGGCGACACGGGCAGCGGCACGACGAATGCCACCTTGGGTGCCCGCATCGTGACCGACCAGATCATGGGCCGCGATAATCCCTGGTCGGAATTATACAGGCCTTCCCGGGTAACCCTGCGGGCGGCCGATCAGTTGATCAAGGAGGGCAGTCTGGCTTTCTGGCAATTCAAGGACTATGTCACGCCGGGAGAAGCGGACGCAACGGCCAACATTCCGGCGGGTGCGGGCGCTGTTATCCGCGAAGGCCTGCAGAAAGTAGCGGTGTATAAAGATGAAAACGGCCAGGTGCACCGGATGAGCCCGGTTTGCACCCATGTGGGCTGTATTGTGCACTGGAACGAAGTGGAACGGTCCTGGGATTGCCCATGCCACGGTTCGCGTTTCGATAGTTATGGCAAGGTGATGAATGGCCCCGCCATCAGCGATCTGGAAAAATTAGAAACAAAACAGGAAAAAAACGCAGCAGGCAGTCGCTGACAAAACGGAGTGAAATTTCTCTTTTTGTCCAGAGCACTTGTCGTTTAAAATTAACTTTGCGGCATCCAGCAAAGAATGACTCTGTAGCACAGCCGGTAGAGCAGTTGACTCTTAATCAACGGGTCGAGAGTTCGAGCCTCTCCGGAGTCACGAATATTATTAACGACTTACATAGCGAGGTGCTGTGTAAGTCGTTTTTTGTTAGGGCATTTTTTTCTTCGATAAAGCTCCTTTACGCCGGCCTGAAACGATCCGTGATCGCCAGCCCATCACTGACAATGCCGGAAATTTTTGCCGACGTATACGCCGTATGCAGATCCTCCTTTAACCGGATGAGTCCCTGCCGTTCGTATTCCTCCAGGTCCAGCTTCAGGAATTTATTGAAGGCTTTTTCCAGGTAGTCTTTTACTTTCTCCAACTGCATCTGATACATTTCCACAAGCGTAGGCATGTTTTCATAAGCCATCAGGCTTTCCATGAAAAAGGAATAAGCGCCTTGCCCGGAAGTACGGTAAAGCTTGTACGCCCTGCGAATGAGCGTTTCGTAGTGGAGGGGGTTATAGGTGTCGTTGTTGGACATAAGAGATAGAAGTTTGACGGACATGAAATCATGATCATTTGCCCGACTTCTTCTACTAAATCCATGCCGCCCGGTTGAACCGTGTGCTAACATCCAAGGCCCGTATGGGTACATTTTACCCCCGTTTGAAAGCTGCTGAACCGTAGAAAGAACTAGTGCCGCGTCCAGGGAATGACGTGCCGATTGGCGAGACCTGTTTTTTGCTCCATTAGGCAAGAGAAGGGCGAAATGCGGGACATTTTAACCGACGAATACAGAAATGGAGCGAAAAATAGGGCCGCAAATGGGTGCGTTATTCCCTGGACGTGGCACTAGCCCAATACATCGGCAATTTTCCGGTCGTTGGACAACCTGGGCACTTTATTCTGACCACCCAGTTTTCCCTGCGTTTTCATGTAGTCGCGAAAGGCATCGCGGGCCAGCACCCTGATCTTCAAGGGCTGCAGGATGTTGCCCGTGATCAGGTCGTCGTAGTAAATGTTCTGGGCCCGCATCCGCTTATCCACTTCCTGCGCAAAAGTTTGCAGGTCTGCCGGTACGTTATCGAACTCGATCAACCACTCGTGATAAGGCAGTCCACCCTCCGGCGGATTCACCTGCGGCGCCACGGTAAATTCGACAATGCGGATGCCCGAGGCATTGGCCACCGGCAGCAGGGCTTCTTCCACCTCTTTGCCAATCACGTGTTCTCCGAAGGCGGAAATGAAATGTTTAACCCGTCCACTGACGATGATCCGGTAGGGGTTTTTACTGACAAACTGGACGGTATCGCCGAGGTTATAGCCCCATAAACCGGCATTCGTGTGTAAAATAAGGGCGTAATTGACGCCCAGTTCCACGTCTTTCAGCCAGAGGCGCGTGGGGTGCTCCTTGAAAATTTCCTCGGTGGGCACGAATTCAAAAAAGAGTCCGGCATCGACGTTGAGCAGCAAACCCTCGCCGGGAAAGGTGTCCTGAAAAGCGATAAAACCCTCCGAAGCCGGGTAGGTCTCCACGCTATCGACCGGGCCGCCGACCAGGGCTTCCAGTTTGGCGCGGTATGGCTCGAAATTGACGCCGCCATAGGCAAAAACCGAAAAATTGGGAAATACCTCCTTGATCGTGCTTTTCCCGGTGCGGGCCAGCAGGCGTTCGTAGTACATCTGCACCCAGGGTGGAATGCCGGAGATCAGCCGCATATCGGCATGCATTGTTTCGTCCACAATGCGCTCCAGTTTTTCTTCCCAGTCCTCGATGCAGTTGGTTTCCCAGGAAGGCAGTTGGTTGGTACGCAGCCAGGCCGGCACCAGGTGATTGGAAATTCCGCTCAGCCGGCCGGTCGGAATGCCGTTCACCTGATCGAGCGTAGGGCTGCCGGAAAGGAAGATCATTTTGCCGTCGAGCCATTCCCCATGACCCGTCCGGGCGAAATAATTGAAAACCGCATCACGCGCCGTCCCGAAGTGCGGCGGCGTACTGTCCTTACTCATCGGAATATACTTCACCCCCGAGGTCGTGCCCGACGTTTTGGCGAAATAAGCCGGTAAACCCGGCCACAGAACGTCTTTTTCCCCCAGTTTTACCCGTTCAATATAGGGTTTCAAATCCTCATAATCGCGGATCGGTACGGCCTGCCGGAAGTCATCGTAGTTGCGAATCTGATCGAAATGGTGATCGCGTCCGAAGGCGGTAGCGGCGGCTTTGGTCACCAGGTTTTTCAGCACCTGTTCCTGGCGGTTCAGCGCATCGGCCGACCAGCGGTCGATGGAACGGGCAATGACTTTGGCAAAAGGGCGGATGAGGGTAGAACGAAATCCCATTGTTCAGGTTAATGATTAAAAAAGCCGCAGAAATGCGGTTAGCACTTTTGCGGCTCAAATTAACAGTATCCCTGTTTAGACAGTCAAAGTTTTTAATTTTTGGCGTTCGATGGCCAGGTCATAAGCGGATTGAATCCGCATCCAGAACTCCGTGTCAATGCCCAGTAAAGTCTCTAAATGAAGGGCCATAGAAGCATTTACAGGGCGCTTGCCGTTCAGGAGTTCATTTAGCTGACTGGGTTTGATATTCAACTGCGCGGCAAAATCGTTCTTGGTCAGGTTACGCACCATCATTTCCATAGCGATGACTTCTCCGGGATGAAGAGTCTTGTTTGGGATAATTGAATTTCCCTTTTTACCTGGACCTGCGATATAAGCCATATTCAGTAATATTTAAATTAACGGTAGTGGTTGGTCAATTCTCCGACAATTAGCCGCTCATTATTGACTTTACAACCATGGGGAGTTTTCATAAGTAGTGATAAGACGACAAAGGTAACGCTTTCTAAAATTTCACACATTTTGTAAATTTCACTCCACCCAATTGCCATATTTTGGAAAACTTTCCAATCAATCGCTTTATAAGAACCGGCAGTTGACGGTAAGCCCGTATTTTTGCGTTTTGCAAAAAATCAGGACCCTTCATGAGACAACCCGGGAGTGAGCGGATTGATATATATCTCAGCGCCAATGCCACCACCCAATCGCTGGATAAAGGACTTTTTATTTATAAAAATGGAAAATACGACATGCTGGTCTTCGATCCCAAAGAGGGCGGGCTGGCCATTTTCAAAGTGCAAAGTGAACGCGGTGGCGACCAGTACACCGTAACCATCCGGAATTTTCAGGGCAAGAAAACGCTTTCCTCGGCCTGCACCTGCCCCTACGACTGGGGTGGACTCTGCAAACACCGGGTCGCCGCCCTGATGGCCCTGAGCGAGCGAGACCTCATCGAAGAAACCGCGCCGGAGACGCAGTATTCCATGCTGGAAAACGAGTTAAAATTGGCGGACCTCAGTGATCATAGCCTGCACGCAAATACGGGAGAAGCCACCTGGAAAAACCGAAACATTGCGAAAAAGGTCGTTTTCTACACCGCCATGGAAGGTTTTTGTGAGGGGCGGGTAACCATTGTACGCCAGGATTACACCTTCCGTTTCGTGCGGATAGGGCCCGGTCAGATCCAGTCCTCCTGCTCCTGCGCCCAAATGCTGCCCGACCCGCTATGTGCGCATAAACTAGCGGCCCTGCTGGCCCTGCGCGAACAATTCGGCCCACAGGCTTTTGAAAGCATGCGTGACTGGACCGAAGATAAAAACCGCCTGCTCGGAGAATACGGCTTTTCCATGGACGATAACCTGGAGGGCAAATTCAGCTTTCGCATCACTGATAAAGGGAAACTGGAAATGCAGGTGCTGGATAAATCCATCCAGTCGCCCGCCAAACTCGGCCAATGGCTGAAAAATGCACCCATACCGCTGGCCGCCAATAACCAGAAATTCTTCGTACCCAAGGCGATGGATAAGGAAGAAGACGCCGCCCTGCGCGTGCTGGTGTACGCTTTCACCAAAATGGACCAGCAGACGCTGCCCGACATGATCCTGGTGCCGCTCACCGCCCGTTACCAGCCCGATAAGGACAAACTGAGCCATGTCGGTAAAATGGAAAACATGTACGGCGGCTACGGCGAGCAGGCCGATATTCCGGAAATCACGCAGGCGGACAGCCGGCTGCTGAACATTGCCAAAAAGAGCTTTACCACCTCGGCGTTGACGGCGGCGGTCAAGGCGACCGGCGAAGTAATGCCGCGCTGGTACTATCATTCGCTCACTTTAGCCGAGCTGAGTGAACCCGCCCGCCAGGCCGCCCGCGAATACCTCGGGCAGGTGTGGGCCAGCACCTTACCACTGCTGCACGACAAGATCACGGTGTTCAGCGCCGATAATCAGCACCGCGTAAACTCACTGACCCGCGTCGAGGTAATACCGCAACCGCTCAAACCCACCTTTCAACTGCGCGAAGAAGGCGATTTCGCCGTGCTGGAAGCTTTTGTGACCCTGGGCGACGCAGTGATTCCAGCCGGCGACCTCAAATTCCATGGATTCTGGCTGATCCAGCACGAGGATAAGCTGGCTAAAATCGCCGACTATGCCGCCGCGACCATCCTGCATCAACTGGCGCCGACGGGCAGCATTAAGGTCAAAAAGGTCTTCTTATCCAACCTGCTGGCCGAGTTCGTACTGCCCTTGACCGCGCAGTTCTCCGTTGCCTTCGATATTAGCAAAGCCATTGATTATCAGCCTTTAAGCTTTACGGAAGGCCGGGTGTATCTGAAAGAAGACGACGAGAACCTGTTGCTCGTACCCATGTTTGCCTACCAGAACCCGAATCCGGAAGAGCCGGAATTCGAATTCCTACTGGATGGCAAAAAGGAGCGCGTCACCTATGCGGACGACCAGATCACGGTCTGGGAACGGGTGCCGTCCCGGGAGACCGATTTTTACCGGGCCATCCAGGATCTACACCCGGATTTTGAGCGCCAGGTGGGCCAGTCCTTCTTTCACCTGCCCTTTGAGGAGGTGATGAAAAACCAGTGGCTGTTCAAGTTTTTTGAAACCGCCAAAGAGCAAAACATGCCGATTTTCGGTTTTGGGCAGCTCAAAAAATTCAAGTACAATCCCAACCGGGGCGCCATTAAAATCCGCGCTTCATCGGGCATCGACTGGTTCGATATGAAGGTGGAAATAGCCTTCGGCGATCAGTTCGCCTCGCTCGCCGACGTGCGGAAGGCCATTTTGAAGAAACAAAACTACGTGCAGCTGAATGACGGCACGCTCGGGATGCTGCCGGAAGAATGGGCGGAAAAATATGCCTCGTTGTTCAAATTTGCCCAGATCAAAGGCGACGAATTAAAACTTTCCAAACTGCATTTTTCCCTGATCGACGACCTGTATTCGCAGATCGATGATGAAAAAATTCAGCAGGAAATCCACGAAAAAAAACAGAAACTGCTGTATTTCAAAGAAATACAAGACGTGCCGCTGCCGCATAATATTACGGCTACCCTGCGCGACTACCAGCAGGAGGGCTATAAATGGCTGCATTTTCTGGATGAATTCAGCTGGGGGGGTTGCCTGGCCGACGATATGGGCCTGGGTAAAACCCTCCAGGTGCTCACCTTTTTGCAGGAGCAGAAAAACCGCTTTCCCCAGGCTGTGAACCTGGTGGTGGTACCGACCACGCTGCTCTTTAACTGGCAGGCCGAGGTGGATAAATTTGCCCCGGAACTACGCATCCACCTGCACCGCGGCATCAGCCGGCAACGGGATATGGGCTTTTTGAAAAACTGCGATATTGTGCTGACCACCTATGGCACCCTGCGCAGCGATATTGAAACGTTTAAAAAAGTGCAGTTCCACTACGTCGTGCTGGATGAATCGCAGGCCATTAAAAATCCGGATTCCCTCACCTCCAAAGCGGTCAAACTGCTCACGGCTAAAAACCGGCTGGTGATGACCGGTACGCCGGTGGAAAACAACACGTTTGACCTGTTTTCGCAGATGGATTTTTTGAATCCGGGCTTACTGGGTGGCCAGGAGTTTTTCCGCACCGAGTTTGCCACGCCTATCGATAAATTCCGGGACGAGGAAAAAGCGCGCGAACTGCGTAAACTGATCTACCCATTCCTGTTGAAACGGACCAAGGAAGAAGTCGCCAAAGACCTGCCCGATAAAACGGAGACCATTCTATACTGCGAAATGGGGCCGAAACAACGCAAGGTGTACGAGACCTTCCGCGAGTCGTTCCGCCAGAAAATTGTGGATAAAATGGCCGTGGAAGGCAAGGAAAAATCTTCTTTCCTGATCCTGGAAGCGTTGCTGAAACTGCGCCAGATCTGCGATTCGCCGGCCCTGCTTTCCGACGATGCCGACTATGGCAACGATTCGGCCAAGCTGGATGAGATCATCCGCGAAATAGAAGAGAACGCCGGGAACCACAAGATCCTGGTCTTTTCGCAGTTCCTGAAAATGCTCGACCTCATCCGGCAGCACCTGGATAAGGCCGGCATTCCGTATGAATACCTCGATGGATCGACCCAGGACCGGGCCGGCCGGGTGCGTAATTTTCAGGAAAGCCAGCAGTGCCGCGTGTTCCTGATGAGCCTCAAGGCCGGCGGCGTCGGTATCAACCTGACGGAAGCCGACTACGTATACCTGGTCGATCCCTGGTGGAACCCCGCCGTGGAACAGCAGGCCATCGACCGTACGCACCGGATCGGGCAGGTCAAGAAGGTTTTTGCCTATAAAATGATCTGTAAGGATACCGTGGAGGAAAAAATCCTGCTTTTACAAGATAGAAAAAAGGATATTGCGAAGGATCTTATCAGTACGGAACAGGGTCTGATCAAAAAACTTTCTCAGGACGATATTGTCAGCCTGTTCAGTTAACCCGCTTCGTCAGACAACGCCAACCCCTGATTGTACGTTTACCACCACGTTCTAGCCGCAGTCCGAACCAGTATGTTGAAACTCCTTGATAAGTACCTGATTCAGAAGTATCTGTCCACTTTTATCTTCTCACTGCTCATTTGTACGCTGATCTCCGCGGCCATCGACTTCAGCGATAAGGTGCAGATATTTCTGGACAAGCCCTGCACGGTGAAGAACATCCTGCTGGACTACTATCCGGGTTTTATTTTCAATATTGCCAGCCTGCTGCTGCCGTTGTACACCCTGATTGCGGTGGTGTTTTTCACCTCCCGGCTGGCGTTCAACTCGGAAATCCTGTCCATACTGAACGCCGGCGTGAGTTTCCGGCGCCTGATGCGGCCCTATTTGCTGGCGGGCGGCGCGGTGGCGGTGCTGCACCTCGGCTTGAATCACTTTCTTACGCCGATGTTCAATAAATCCCGCCTTTGGTTCGAGCATACATTTGTGTGGACCGACCAGGAAAAAGGTAAAACCGCCAACCTGCACTTTCTGCTGGGCGAGGATACCAAGGTGTTTATTCGTGGCTATAACAAGACCAACAAAACCGCCAGCGGGCTGCGGCTGGAGCGTTTTAACGGCAGTCGGGTGATCAGTATTCTGGAGGCCGACAACGTGAGCTGGAAAGCGGAGCCGAACATCTGGGAAATCAATAATTACTCCGTGCGCACCTTTTTGCCCGACGGCCAGCGGGAGCAGTACATACGTTCCACGGTTCCGCTGGATACGGCCATCAACCTCTCGCCCCAGGATTTTATTTACTATCAAAATCAGAACCAGGAGATGACGACCCCGCAGCTCCGGGAAGCCATTGCGCGCGACCGGGGGCGGGGTTTATCCAATATAAAGAGTTATGAAATTGAAATGCAGCGCCGCACGGCCGACGCGGCGACCAACGTTATCCTGACCATTATCGGACTGGCCGTGGCCGGTCGCAAGGTGCGGGGCGGCATGGGGCTGCACCTGGCTTTGGGTATTGGTATTGGCGCCGTGTTTATTTTGCTTTCCAAATTTGCGGTATCGTTTGCCAGCAGCGGCACGGTACCGGTTGCACTGGGCATGTGGATACCCAACATTATTTTTGGCGCGGTGGCCGTTTGGCTGGTACTGAAAGCGCAGAAGTAGAGCTACCTTTTTCCACTCCAGAGTATTTCCAGATCCCGCCAGACATTCCAGTCTTTGGCGTACAGAAAATTGAGCCGGGCGATGGTCGGGGCATTGGCCTTCAGGCCCTGCAACTGATCGAGCGGGGTGAACACGCCGGGCTTCAGACGGGGCAAAGTGCTGCTTTCCTCATTGGCGGCATAACCGACCCAGGTTTTTTTGCCACGGAATATGGCCCACCAGTTTGCGGAGAAAAAAGCTTTTTTGGGTGAAAAAAACGCCCACAGAGGCGCCGATATTAGCAAAAACAGGCAAAACAACACATCCAGTACCCGCTTATTACGGCGTTGGCCCGGCTCGGCGATGTTGTAGCGTATAGCGATGGTGTATAACTCACCCGGCTCATTTTTGCTGCTGCTGCCGATAATACTGAGGCTTTCTTCCGGCACTATTTTATAGTCCACGGAAGGGCCCAGGCGGGTCATCCAGGCCAGAATATCCCGGGCTTGAATGTCTTTAGAGCAAAAAATGGCTTCATTCACCCGGTAAACGCGCACGACTTCGTCCAGTTGATCCAGGCTGCTCAGGTAGGTGCGATCATCGTGGTCGCCGGGTGGCGCTACCGTGCCGATAAAGTTATTGGGCACGCCGGCTTGTTTCAGCAGGCCCATCACCCGCTCGCTTTCGGCGGCCGAACCGACGACCACCAGATTTTTCACCCGGTCGCGTCCAATGCGAAAGTTGCGGTAAGCCATGAAATGCGCCGCTGCCCGGAGTCCAATCGTGGCGAGCATGGCCCAGCAGGCGCCCATCAGCACCAGGGCCCTCGAGGGTCGGTAATCCAGGTCGAGGAAGCCATAAACCGCCGCCAGGATCAGCGTGCCGAAACCCAGTCCGCGTACCAGCCGCCGGAGGTCATAGCGCCGGTCGTAGCCGCCGTTCAGCCACACGGTAACCAGCCAGATCAGGATATACAGCGGGAAATTGAACCACAGCACGTTCGGTTTGAACCAGTCCGGATCTTTGTAATAGTAACTGGCCCAGAAATTTTTCAGGAAAATCAGTCCGACGTAAATGGCCGCCCCGTCCAGTGCGGGCAGCCAGATTTTATTCCAGGTGTTCCGCGCCAGGGTCATACCGGCGCGCAGCCAGATGGCGGCTTCCAGCATCAGTACGAAGAGGCCGGCGCGGGGACCCGTGAAGTGTTTTTCCGTAAAAATGATCATAGCCTGATAGAACGTACGCACGTAATTCAGGCTGCCCTTTTTGGTGCTTTCTCCTTTATAATGAATGATTTGTGTTTCCGGGAAATAGTAGTTTTCAAAGCCCGCCTGCTTGATCCGGTACGACAGGTATGTCTTCGCCGTACATGAAAAAGGCTTCGTCCAGCAAGCCGGCGCGGTCGAGTGCCTGGCGGCGGATGAACATGAAGCAGCCCACCAGCACGTCCACCGGGTTCGTTTCCTGCGGCGATAAATAGCCGAGGTAGTATTGATTGAACAGCCGGCTTTTGGGAAAAATGGAGGATAGTCCGAAGGTTTTGCAAAAGGCCACCCAGGGCGTAGGGAAGCCACGTTTACTTTCGGGCAGGTATTTGCCGCTGCCGTCGATGAGTTTTACGCCCAGGGCGCCCGCCTCGGGGTGGGCGTCCATGAAAGCCAGGCATTTGGAAAAAGTATCTTCTTCGACCAGGGTGTCGGGGTTCAGCAGCAGCACGTATTCGCCCTGACTTTCCCGGATGGCCTGGTTATTGGCCACGGCAAAACCCACGTTTTTTTTATTGGCCACCAGCAGGACTTCCGGAAATTTTTCCTGCACCATGCGGACCGAGTCGTCCACCGAGTTATTGTCCACCACCCACACTTCGCCATCGATGCCCGGCATGGCTTTGCGTACCGAGCGCAGGGCCTGCTCCAGGAAATGGCGCACGTTGTAATTAACGATGATGACGGAAAGTTTCATGGCCGGCAAAAATGCGACATTCTCGCCGGGCATAGTGAGCAGGCGGCGGCAAAAAATGGTGAGAGGCAGGCTGTAGTCACTTCTTATACAGCGAGCCGGCTTCTAAATATTCCCAAACGGGCTCCGGGACCAGGTAGCGCACCGATTTGCCCTCGCTCAGACATGCCCGTAAATAGGTCGCGGAAATTTCGAGCAGCGGCGCTTCGAACAGCCGGACGCGCGGGTGGGTCGCCAGTTCGCCCAGGTCATAACTGGGCCGCCGGTAGACGTAAATGTCGTAGTGGGCGAGAATATGGGCGTAATTTTTCCAGAGATGCAGCGAGGCGAGGTTATCGCCGCCCATGATCAGGGCGAACTCACGCTCCGGATATTTTTCCTGTAAATGAGCCAGCGTATCGACCGTATAGGAGGGCTGGGGCAGGCTAAATTCCACGTTAGAGGCTTCCAGATAGGGGTTGTCACCGATGCCCAGCCGTACCAGATGCAACCGATCGTGGTCGCGGGCGAGCGATTTTTTCGGTTTCAGCGGATTCTGCGGACTGACGACCAGCCAGACCTTATCCAAGTCGGTTTGCGTTGCCATGAAGTTGGCAATGATCAAATGACCGATGTGCACAGGGTTGAAAGAGCCGAAGAATAAACCGATTTTCATAGAGCCGGTAGCGAACCTTACTTGCCGATGTTCTGGTCGTCGTCGCTCACCCGATTCATCAAGGCATCGACGCGGTACATTTCGTCTATGGTTTCATCCAGGAAGAACTCGAGATCGGGTACGCGGCGCATATTTTTGCCCACCTTGGAACCCAGAGCCTGCCGGAGGCGCGGATAATTATCTTCCAGTTCGAGCAGCACCTCCTGTTTATTGTCCGTGCCGTATACGCTGATGTATATTTTTGCGACCAGCAGATCGGGGGTCATTTTAACCTGCGTGACCGTCACCAGTTTATCGCGGCCGTAAATGAGGCTGCCTTCTTCGCTCAGCAGCATCCCGAAATAGCGCCGCAGCAGCTCACCAATTTGTTTTTGACGTATAGATTCCATAGTCTGTCCGCCCATGACGGGCCCTTTTTTGTCTGGTAAAGGTAAATGAAACGCCCCTCAACCTGGAAAAGTTTCTTCCCTAAGCAGGGTAAACCGAAACTAATTTGGTCGAATGGGGGTTCATCTGGCCTGTAACCAAATATACATTGGAGAAATTTTCACGAGTGCTTTGAAATTACATACAGACGAAGTTATCTTTGCCCCGCTTTTCGAGGATGCTCTGTTTTCGATTAGTCTGATCTCGTAGCTCAGCTGGTAGAGCACTTGACTTTTAATCAAGTGGTCATGGGTTCGAATCCCATCGAGATCACAACGTGTTAGGCTAATGAGTTGTATATCAACTTGTTAGCCTTTCTTGTTTTTGATTTGGGTACGGTGTTGGGTATGGTAATAGTGAAAATTGAAAATAGAGCCAAAGGTTAATTTAACATTGGAACTGATACGGCTCAACCCGGCCCATGCGGCTTTCTTTCATCTGTCTTTGTCTAACCTATGTACTACATTTGATCTTAACAATAAAAAAGCTAAACATGAAAACTTACTTTTTTACCCTTTTTCTCGCTCTAATTTTTGCATCGAAAATTTCAGCCCAAAACCAAGACAGTACAAAAATTGAAATCGCAGAACTTAAAAAAGATGCAAACGGTAAAGGTGTTTTTGACGAAATACGGGTTCTAAAGGCTGGAAAAGATACTTTGTTCCTGTCGGCTAAGGAATGGGTATACAAGACTTACAAGTCAGGGGATGCAGTTATTCAAATAGAAGACAAAGAGGCAGGGGTGCTTGTTTGTAGGGGTAGAACTCAAGCGGCAACTATCAGAAATGCAGGTGTGCGGGTCGAAGCAGGCACTTTCACTTATGATTTTAAAGTGTCTGTCAAGCCGGAAAAATATAGGATACTTGTGAGCAATATTACCTATCAAAGAGGGGATCTTGTGGTCAGAGAAGGGGCCGACATAATCGAAGACTATCCTAGTAACTGGCCATCAGGTTTCAAAAAACAATATCAGAAGTGGTGGAATGAAATCAAAAGTTCCGGGAAAATAGAACTGCAAGCCATCATCATTAGCCTGAATAAACATATGGAGGAAAGTTTAAATAACCAATGGTAGGCAGGAAGGTGTAAGTTATTTTCACAAATTGCTTTTAACCTAATAAACCAAGTGCCCATGTACTCCTATGTAGTTATTTTTGAATTCAATGAGCGGCGTGGAGATTACCAGCCACTTATCAACAAGATAACTACCTTGTTCGCTCACTACTTACCTATTTCAAATTCAACATGGTTTGTTACATCTGACCTATCTCCAGAAGACATTGTTACAATTTTGCAACAGTATTTCTATAAAAATGACAGAGTAATAGTCGCTAATACAACCAGAAAGGCAGCATGGGGAAACCTTCTTGTTGACGATGCAAGATGGCTAGATACTTATTTATGAAAGCCAGGCCTTAGCTTTACTTAAGATTCCATAACTGTGTTGCGCCCATGCTTTCGCCATTTCTCTTCGGTGTTAGCCCAAAGGAAGACTATTGCTGCCCCCTGGCTGGTTATCTCCCTGCGCTTCCTCAAGTAAGGATTTGAGCAGCAACATTTTTTCCAATGACAAGTGACCGAAGTCATAAGCCGTTGGTGCTGGAGTTTCTTCTACACGTGCAGGAGTTGCCTTTGGCACAACGAACTCCATGAGCTTGAGCAATACCACTATTTGTTCTTTTGGCTCAAGTTCAGAAAGGTTTGAGGCAAGGTTATCGAAACGACTTTCGACAAGTTCACTTATCCGACTGCGTATAGTCCTACTCATGGTGTTTGGTGTGCCAGTTGTTCGGCCGCCTATCTTTGACTGTCCTTTGATGAATGCCATAGCGTGTTCTATTTTGTTCTATTTTAGAAGCGTGAAGGTGCCGTTAATAGCGGGTTTTCACCTATGCCAAACCCGGTAATCAGTTCGAGGGTTACATTATTCATCAAGTATGGCTGTTAACCGTTCGAGTTGGTCAGCAGACAAAACACCGCCTTCGGTAATTTTTTGAATGCTCTCAACCTCTACACGTGCATGGGTTGCTTTCGGCAAAACGAACTCCATAAGTTTTAGCAACACTGCGATTCGTTCCTTTTGGGCAAGTTCAAAAATACAGTCGGCCAAGTCATCAAAATGGCTTTCAACAAGTTCTTTAACCCGTTCGCGAAGCTCCTTATCTACGGTGTTAGGTATGCCTATTTTTCGCCCTCCTGTTTTGGGTTTGCCCTTTGTGAATGCCATTTCGTTTCTGTTTTAGAGTAAAGCGTTTCATTGCGATCTATTAGCGCCGGGTTTGGTGGCCCTTCGCTTTTCCATTCTTTAGGTTGTTTGCGCGGGATTCATTTTCCCGACTTCGCGCGCGGTTTACTATCGCTTGCGCTCTTTGGCGGCTCTCTTGCCATTCTTTTTCTCCTTGCTCTGTAATGGGTTGCCGTCCTTCAAACTTCCAGCCGTAAGCGGCCAGGGCTTCGCGTACGTCGGCGGGTGCGTCCCATCCGGCCGGGTAACCATCGGCGGTCATCTCCAGGTCAAAGGCTTGGCCCGTCTTTGGGTTTGTATGGTGTTCGCGGTTTTGTGCAGGAACACCGGCAGCCGGTGCATAATTTGCCGCTGTGGGCAATTGTGGCGCGGTGTGGGCATCCTGGGCGCGGTATTTAAAACCGGCATCCTTTGCCAATTTTACAAGGCTGCCAGCTGTGACCACCCGGCCACTATCTCGCCGGATATTGCGCCAATGTGTGTCGAAATTGCGTGCGGTATTGGATGCGGAAAAGGTGGTGCAGGCGTGGAGAATGTCGAGCGCAATTTCTTTTCCAGCGTCCCCCCATTCAGACTTACAAGCAAAGGCGATTTGTAAAAAATTGGCATAGGTACATTCAAGCGAAACCCGCTCTTTTATTAGGTAGTCGGCCGCTTGGCCTGCCAGGTCATCCGGGCGGGCTGTGGCGTTCCTGGGCGGTGCATTAAAGACCGGCCTGGGCTTAGGCAGGCCGGTAAAAATCTGGGCTGCTGCGTTGAAATATGGCTCCGGGTCGTAACTCCAAAAGCGTGGCCTGCAAACATCTTTGCATGACGGATCAATGACGTACCCCATTGAATTGAACGCAGTCTCCAGGGCTTCAAATTGTTCTTTGTGGCGGTCGGGGAACGCAAGCGGAACAACCCCCCAAAGACCGTTTCCACTTGCGCTTATTTGACAGAACGCAACCTCTGGCAGCTTTGAAAGTTCGGCCTTGGCGGTGTTCACCGTTCGGGCGTCCAGGAAGGGGTTTTGCTGTGCGTCCAGGTCAAAAGACAGTAAACCAGAATGTCTGATTAACCCTGCTGCTGATCGGTGTGAAAACGTACCCGACGGCGTAATGATAGGCAGCCGCTTTTTTAATTCCTTCCGTTCTGTGGTGTTGTCGGTTGCCCGTATTTCTTCGATCAATGGGCGGTGTTTGCTGGCCAGCCTTTCAGACGTAGCGAGTTGAAAAAACGTCCCTCTGTTGTCCGGCTGCGTGGTGGTGTGGCAGTCATCGAAGTACGATATTTTAACGTCGAGTAGATTCATGGTACGAATTGCGTTTTGTGGCTGTCGGCTTTGCTTGTTTCTTTAAGGTATTGACAAACAGCGTTTTGCATTTCATTTTGTTTCTTTTCTTGGTGCTTCATTCGTACCATTCGTACTATTCGTACCAGGTACGAGAAGTACGAACGGTACGAATTAGACGCTCTCTGCGCTCTTGGTCTCTTCTTCAATCTTCTTTAATCGCTTGCGGACGGCTCCCTCGCTTATCCCCAATTTTGCAGCAATTTCAGTGTTAGGCAACCCTGCATTTTTGTATTTTGTAATCTGGTCGTTTCGGTTTTCGGTGTCTTGTTCGGTCTGGAATTTCAAGTGGTCGCGCTCGTTCGCGTGTCCTAAAAACTCGAATTGCAGAAAATTGGAAGGCTTAGAAATTTGACATAAAATCACATTGTCGCTGTCGTAGATTATTTCACAATTCCGGGCTTTAATTTGCTTTAGGTAGCGCGCTCCTGAATCGGTAAAACTCTCGCCAATTGCAAAAGATGAATCGCAGAAATTTATCAGCATTTTGGACCCCTGTAAATCGTTCCGGCCTATGGGCTTCGATGAATCGCGTTTAGGTGTATGGGCCAGGCATAAAACCGAAAGACTGTACTTGTTTTTTAATGCTTTCAAGTACTTCATCAGCGGCAAAGCGTCTTGCGCTTTTTCGGTTGCATTCTTTAGATAGGTGATGTTATCCAGGATCAAGACAGCCGCGCCCGTCTGAACTATTGCAGCCTCCATACTATCATACAAAAACCGTTCATAGCCCCCTTCATAATTGTCCGGCATATCAGCATCGGGGTCCATTTCGGCGCGGTGGAACTGGTTGTTAAATCGGTAATGGTTGGCGAAATTCTCGGAGTATCTGACTTCAAATTGTTTGTCGCTCAACTCAAAATCAAAACACAAAACCGTTTGCTGGTTAGCTTCCAGTATTAAGCCAGGAACGGGTTTTCCGGTGCTTATACTATCGGCAATCTGTATCGCAAGAATTGACTTTCCGACATTCGTATCGGCAAACAAAATACACAATTCGCCCTCCCACCACAACTCACCAAACAGCTTTTTTGGGTTTGGCCTGCCTGCTGCATCCGAAAGGCATTTATTTGCCGTACGGACTAAAAACAGGTTATTTGCTTTATCCGATTCTTTCAAAGCATCGTTAAGGCTGCCCGATATTTGAGGAATACTGCTAACTTTGTCCATTATTTCGCCGTCTGTTTTGGCTGTTGCGCCCGCTCCGTTTCCTCCGGTGCGGGCGTTTGTTTTATCATTCATTAGGTAGATTGTTTTGTTTGTGATTGGTGTTGCTTTTCATCAAAGCCAGCACTTCCAGTCTATCGAACCGGACAGACTTGCCGACGTAGTGACGCTTGAGTTTTTCTGCTCTTGCGTGGTTGTCAATTGTCGAGGGGCATACTGAAATAAGTCGGGCAGCCTCTTTTTTGGTGACATAGTTAGCCCCTGCCTGTCCCGGTACGTCGTTGGGTTGGCGTTGTTGTTTAGTTGTACTTGCTTTGTGAAACTGCTCTAGTTCCTGCTGTATGAGCCTCCGAAATTCAGGTATTGACAGCTGGGTGAAAACCACGTTTTCCATGCGCTATTCAGATTTTTGTGAAAAATGATAGCGTAAGTTATCGGCGGCTTCACCCCGTGTAGTGACTTCGTGTAGTCACTACAAATTTTTACTATTCCGGCTTATCTAATTCATTATCAATCATTTGAACTATTCCTCGCATTTCCAGATTATCAAAAAAAACGCGGATATACTTTAAATCTTTTCGTCTGAAGTCTCCCGCTTTTGTCGCTAAAGGACTTCGCACTGCTTCATAGATATTTTTTGGGTTTTTCTCGGTTAGAAACTCTATAAAGGCTGCTTTCTTGGTATGATCAATGCCCTTTACTTGGCAAAACTCCAGAAGGTAGTGTACAGCCAACACTTGCCGGGCCAAAGTAAAATCCGGGTTTTTGGATTCTTTCGGCGCGGACGGCTCATTTTCTTTCAACTTCGATTCTAAATATTCCCGGTAGTGGTCAAAGGCTTTTGCAGCCACTACAAAATGTAAAGTCGGTTCTTTGGTAGATAACTCATTAACAGGCAGCGAAGCATGGTATTCTGAAATGCTGGAGTGTATTTCTACCTTATCCTGACGGAGTAATCTATTCCAAGCGCAAATCGTACCCTCTTCTATACCATCGTTTTTGAAATTTAACCAATACCCAACACAACGCGGTGCATATTTTATGGGCTTCATCCCTTCAAAAAGTAGTGCCTCCACTTGCTCCAGTTCTTCATTAATCAACGCTTCGCCTCTTTGCCAGCCTTCGTATCGACTTTCAAAGCAACCAATTAGCGCATCTGTGTAAGCTTTGACAAAATGCTCCAGAATTTCCGCTTTACGCTGCTCTATTTTCAGCCGTTCAGTTTTTGGCAGGATAAAAAAAGTCAACTTACCTCCCTCTTTCTTATCTGTGGACCAATCGCCATTTTCACGTACGTAAAAAATTGTTATTTCGTCGGAAGGAAAATAGCCAGTGTTAGGGTCTAACCATTTTTCGTATGTGAACACTCGGTGACCGGCGTTTCTGACAGTTTCTTGATCGAATCCACTTTTTTCAAAATTGACCATCTGTGCAGGCGTAAATTCATATTTATTCATTTTGAATCAATTTAAGGTAGGCCAGGCCGCACCAGGCAGCCCGGCCCGGTGGTTAGTTAGTTGCTTTCGTTCGTTTCAGTTTCTTTCCGCTTTGGTTTTCCCATGCCGCTATCCGGCAACCATCGGAGCAAAACCGCTGCTTTGAGTGGCGATATATGTACGGCGTTTTGCAGTGATCGCACAAACGGCGGTTATCGTCTACGATTTTCGTTAGGTCTGGTTTCGCCTCTGTACGATTATCGTCCGCGCGTGCGCGTAACGTGTAGCGCACTCCTTCGCCCGTCCGTAGGTTGGCGGCTGCTTTGGCTGTGCCGTTTTTGGAGAAAGTAACGGCGGCCGGATCTGCCAGGTCTGCTGCCCCTTGTTGCTCGGCTTCCTGCTCGGCATAGTGGCGAAACAGGTAATAGAAAACGAACACGGTGCAAAGTAGGAATATCAGTTCGGCGGCAATGGCAGCGCCAACGCTGTACGCTTGCATCTTTTCCACCTTGGCGGCGCGTTCCTGCTGTGCCTCGGCCAGCTGTGCATCCGCTCGGCCCTCGGTGGCGGTGGTGGCTGCGTCCCGACGTTCGACCAGGGCGGCGCGTTCCTTTTGCAGTCGGGGCAATGTCCGGTTTTCCGCTGTCCAGTTCTTGCCGGCTTTTAGGCCACCCTGTACGCGGTCTATGTCGGCTTGTACGCGGTTAATGTCGGCAGCCAGGGCAGCGGCGGCGGTGGCGTCCGTTGTGCGTTCAGGCTTAGCATAGACAACGCCGGGCAACTCCTTCGCACCATACAAAGCGGCGGCAATGGAGACAAACAATGTCAGGACGGCAACAATGCCGACAAAGCCAAATTCTTTGTATTTGAGTAGGTGCTTCGATGCAATGGCCAGGGTAGAACGCTTTACCCTTTCAACTCCGAACGCGAAGCCAATACCAAGCGGAACGGCTAAGTATATACCCCACCAAAGCGGGATAATATGAGTGAGCGCAAAGACCCCTAAAGCGGCGGTAGTGCAGAACGTAATGAGCTGCGAACCACTTTGGCCGATTGTCGCCACACGGTACAAAGTGTGGTATTCTTCGCTGAAAGGTTTGTCTTTGAATACTTCGCCGGATTTGGTCGCGGTGGCGTCGGCATGGTCGGCAGCGTTTTTTGCCGTTAATGTGCTGGCAAATTCTTTAAATTTGCCCTCGAATGGGTTTCCCATTTGTTAAAAATTGTTTGTTGTGAACGATTCCCGCGTTGTTGCTGTC
This sequence comes from Saprospirales bacterium, assembly GCA_031425035.1. Lineage (GTDB taxonomy): Bacteria > Bacteroidota > Bacteroidia > Chitinophagales > Saprospiraceae > M3007. Next base: position 49,670 of record JANPIN010000098.1, read on the forward strand.
CAGGCGTTGCGCGGGTTTTTTGTGTCTGTTAGGTTGGCTGTACGTGGTGTGTCAGATCGTTACGGGTGCGGGTGAAGTCAATAAAATGCGGCAATAAGTTTCAACCTGCTACTTTCAAGTGTGGGCGTTTCATTATCCGGGCGGCATCTTTGGCAAAATCCATTGCCGCCATTTTTGCATCAATACAGATATATTGACGGAATGCTTGTTCCGTTTTGTGGCCTGTAATTTTCATAATCTGGAAGGCAGGTAGCCCGGCCCGGTAGAAGTTGGTGGCGAAGGATCTGCGTGCGACGTGGGTAGTGAGTTTTTCCCAACGTGCCATTTCCTGTTCGTGGCGTTTGCCCCCGGCGCTGTTGCTAACAAAAATACGTTCGTCCATGCCCGCCACTTGCCCCAACTCTTTCAGGTAGTCGTTCATCTTTTGCCCGGATATTTTCGGGACGCTGAAATCGTATTTTGTAAGCAATATTTCCAGGATAGGAAAAAGGGGAATAAATACGGCTTCGCCCGTTTTTTGGGTAGTGATTGAAAGCATCTTTTCGCCTTCGACGGCCACCACGTGTTCCGGGCTTAGGCGGCTGAAATCGGAAAAGCGCAGCCCGGAATAAGCACCGATCAAAAACAGATCACGCACCCGCTCTAATCGCTGATTGCCGGATAGGTCGAGCCGGTACATGGCTTCCAGCTCATCGAATGAAAGTGCTATTTTGGTAGTTTTCTCCTTTCCGATTTTGAAGCCCTCAAAAGCGTCGGTCGAATGATAGCCCCGGCGCTTTGCATCCCGCATAAACATTTTCAAAAGGCTGAAAAGTTTATGCACGTAGTTGGTTTGCAGGTTGCGCGGCGCACCGAAAAGCCAGGCTTTGAAATCGTGGAAAAACGCTTGGTTTATTTCCTCAAAAACAAGTTTTCTGCCTTTTTCCTGTCCGTAGGTAACGAGGTGGTTTTGTACCCGTGTGACAGCGGCAAGGGTGCCTTTGTTTGCGTGGGGTTGCTTCGCCCGTTCCTGCAAGGTGGTTTCGATAAATTGTAAGAGGGTAGGAATTGCGACTTTGGTGTTTTCCGGGCGAACGGCATAGCCCATACGGTAGTCAAGTTCCCGGCGAAAATCAACCGGGTCAATCTGTCCGGCTGTTTCCCGGTAAATGTCAATGGTGAAGCCTTCCAGCCGGTTAAGCCGCAAATTCACGTCCGTATTTTCCGGGTATTTACGGTTTGCAATGGCTTGCCCCTTGGTCCATGCTTCCGGGCAGACCTTTTCGCCGGTGGAATATTTAAGCCGCTGACCTTTGTACACAAAGTACAAAAAAACGTAGGAAGGTACTTTTGGCTCCTTCGTGCTTTGGAGAATGAATCGCACGGTAGGTACTCCTTTGACTTTTGGCATGGCTTGAAAGTGCTTTGCTATTGAACACGGCCAAAAGTAAAGGTACTTTTTGGTTTGGGTACGTATTTGGGTATGTTTTTTTAGCCAAATGTGGCAAGGCTTAACAGATTACGGCAACACAACATCAAATACTGCATTTAAAGACTGATTTATCCTGTTGTCGTTGGCCATACGAAAAGAAGGTTCAAGTCCCATCGAGATCACCTTATGTATCAATGGCTTATGCGATCAAATCGTGTAAGCCATTTTTTGTTTTACGTACTATCGAGATATGCGTATTTTATCCTGGAAATTTTTTCCCCATGCAACCTTTGTTCCAGCCCGTTTGCACTTAATAGCTGAACGTTACAAATATGGCCAACACCCATTTCCTGACCGACCCTGATGGGTTAGCGTTAGCGGAAGCCTGTCGTACAGGTAACCGCCAGGCACAACGTGACCTATGGGTGAGATATAAGAACCGAATGTTTGGCGTGTGTTTACGTTTTGCACCGTCCCGACAAGAGGCGGAGGATTTGCTGCAAGAAGCATTTGTAAAGGTTTTTCGGGATATTGGACATTACAGGGGCGAGGGAAGTCTGGAAGGTTGGGTAAGGCGTATTGTGGTTCGTACGGTCATACAGCATTTTCAAAAAAAACGGTTTGACATACAGCCACTAGAGGAGTTGGATTTGGAAAGAGTTCTGCTGGCGGCGGAACAAGATTCCCTAACCGACGATGAATCAGGCCGCCTGGTAACATTACTCCAGCATTTACCTCCGGGCTTTAGAACGGTACTGAATTTATATATCATCGAAGAATACAGCCATGAGGAAATAGCCCGGGAATTGAACATTTCAATTGGCACTTCAAAATCGCAACTCCACCGTGCCAAAGCATTCATGCGGAGGCTGTTAGCTAAAACCTTTCTCTTATTATGAAACCGATAGAGCAGTATTCAGAATACAACGGTTTGGAAAAACACCTGCATGAAAATTTGCACCAGTATGCACCGGAAGCGCCCGAGCATCTTTGGTCGGGTATTGAGGCGCAGTTGCCCAGGCAGCGCAGGCGGCCTGTTCTATGGTGGTGGTTAAGTATGACGGTTGTGTTTTTCACCATCGACTACAGGTTTGACCCAGTTCATAAGAGTAATACCCTTTCGAGTGCCGTCCCTTTGGTAATAGAGCCCAACCTGCGGAAATACCCGGTAACAGTTAACCTGCCGGACCGTTTTCCAGGAAAAGACGCTGCTCGGGAATTGGCAGATTATCAAAATACGGGGGCTGAACAAACAAGTGTAGCGACATCTGGTACTGTACCGGGCATCCCTCCGTTAACGGTAAATATACTGTCGGCGGAGCAGCTACAAACAGATAATGACCCATTGGATTTATCCGGATCACCGTCTTTTGGAACGTTGCCGGTTAAAGAAATTGCCGGTCTGCATAGCGCGACGCCAGGATTCCCATTGATTAATTTCCCGGTAAAATCTGCTCGCACGCGGCACTGGACAGTGGAGATGGGCGCCGCGCCGGTCTGGATATGGCAGCCGGCAACAGGCGCAGAAATGCACCATGGAGGGCAATCGACCTTCGCCGAACATCAGCAGGGACCAGCTTTCGGCTGGCAAAAAGGCTTCACCCTAGGATATAGGCTGGGAGCGCGCTGGCAGGTAAATGCGGGCTTGAACCGGCGTCAAATGACACAACTTTCCTCGCATACCGCTACGTTGCGTCTCATGGACGGCATTTGCCTGAATGCTTATGACCCTGGTCCGAAAGAATATGAATTTGAATACGCGCTTCAATCCGGCAACGAACAATCCAATGTAACCGTACGAATAGCGCAGGTGGACAGCGTGAGTGCCATGCCAGCCGATGAGCCATTTATGCTGGATATGCGCACGCTGCGCCGCAGTACAAACTGGGTGCTGCCTTTGACCATCCGCTGCTATTTTGGACAGGGTCGATGGCAGGGTTTCGTGCAAGTCGGTGGACAATTCAATCTGCCTGCCCAAACGATTATTCAAGTGGATCACTTCAACGAAGCCTGTATGGACCTGTGTTTTGCCACCGGACGAATACCCAGGCTGGAGCTCGTGGAACGCGGGCAGACGGCGCTAGCGTGGCAACTGGGAGCGGGGTTTGGCTATGCGCTTACACCCCGGTGGGGAATTTCAGTTGACCCGGCTTTTTTTGGAAGAAAAGGGCAAAGTGGTGTGTCGCTGAACGCCGGACTACAGTATAAATTTTGATTTTCTCCCTGGAGGCAGCACCCGTTAGGAAGGGTGTTGTCTTCGCCAATTTTGACATAATGAAATATAAAACCCTGCTGGTCGTCACCTTCATGCTGTTTCAGCAACTGCGTGCGCAAACGCCGATTTTTATTCCTGACACCCTGTCCGGCAATTTAATTGATCTTCAGCTGCAAAATGGAAGCTACGAGTTTTACCCCGGCGTGGTTACCCAAACTATTGGCTACAATGGAAATTACCTGGGTCCAACCATTATTTTGCAAAAAGGTCAGCAGGTAACGATCAATCTGCAGAACCAGCTTGGAGATACGACCACGACCCATTGGCATGGCTTGCATGTGGCCGCCATGAATGACGGTAGCCCCCATAATCCGATTTTGGCCGGAGAAACCTGGTCGCCCTCCTTCGTTGTCATGGATAAAGCGGCGACTTACTGGTATCATCCACACCTCCACCATAAAACCCTGGCCCAGGTGGTAAAAGGGGCAGCCGGATTCATCATTGTGCGTGATGCGGAAGAGGCGGCGCTCAACCTGCCGCGAACGTACGGCTTGGATGATATACCGCTGGTATTCCAATGGAAAACGTTCGATGCGGCCAAACAAATTGTCGCCGATGACGAAGCGGACAATGAAGTGCTCGTAAACGGTACGATCAATGGCTTACTCGAATTGCCGGCCCAGGTTGTGCGCCTGCGCTTGTTGAACGGATCGAGCCACCGGTTTTTTGATTTTGGTTTTGCTGATAATCACGTATTCCGGCAGATTACTTCCGACGATGGTTTGCTCGACGCACCGGTTGCCTTGACCAGGCTCGTACTGGCCCCTGGCGAACGCGCCGAAATCCTCGTAGACCTGAATGGCCTGCCAGGAAGCACATTGAAACTACGTCATTTCGGGACGCAGTTGCCGCAGGGTTATCCGGGAGGTACGATGATGATGGGCGGCATGATGGGACCAAAAGACAACACCGATTTTGATTTGCTGACCATCCATGTAGTTGCCTCGACTATCAATCCGGTGACGACCATTCCGACAATATTAACGACCAACACTATTTGGCCGCAGGCAGGCGCGACGGCCCGTTCAATTGGTCTGTCGGCACAGCCGATGATGAGCATGACCAATTTCTTCATCAACGGGGTAAAATTCGATCAATCTAAAATTAATTTTACCACAGAACAAGGTAGAACCGAAGTTTGGACCATTACCAACCAAACCATGATGGCCCACCCATTCCATATTCACGGGAACCATTTTTATGTGTTGTCGGTCAACGGTGCGAGTCCGCCCGCTAACCTGCGCGGCAGGAAAGACGTGGTCGTTGTTCCACCCATGAATGGCTCGGTGAAGCTCATCACCCGGTACTAGGATTTCAACGATCTGGATATGCCTTTTATGTATCACTGCCACATTCTGAGTCATGAAGATATGGGCATGATGGGTCAGTTCATCGTTGGTCCGGCTGCTTCTATCGCTACAGAAAATGCTGCCCAAACCCATCTTCACGTAGCGCCTACACTTTTGGCAGGTAATGCCGGCAGGTTAGTAATTACCGCCGATAATGGTTGGGAACCGCTTCATCTTCAAGGATATGACCAATCGGGCCGGCTACTTTTTGATGAATCCGGCGTTGATCATCTGGACGCTTATCGGCTGTCCACCGGCCTGAATTACCTGTATATTACGACTGCGCAGGGAACCGCCGTATTCCAGATTACTAAAACAAACTGAATTTTTTACCCATTTCACGCACTTTAAACTTGCCCGTTATTTCATGAAAAAACTTCTATTCCTTGCCTTTGCCGTGCTCACTTTTTTGACGGCACAAGCCCAAAGCAACGTGGAGATCCACCTGGCGCCCCGTCTCGGTGCTGCCCCGTTTGCGCTCGATGCGATTGTCTCGGCCGGTACTTATCAGTATAAAATCACCCGTCTGGAATATTACATTTCCGAAATCAAAATCACGCATGACGGCGGGCAGATAACGCCGGTGACCGACATGCACTTATTGGTGCGCCCGGCTTTAGACAGCCTGTATAATTTGGGTGCTTTCCCGGCGATCCAAAATGTGGAAGCGATCACGTTTTCTGTAGGTGTTGATCAGGCGTTTAACCACCTCGATCCGGCTTCCTATCCCGCGAATGATCCGCTGGCGCCACAAAACCCGGCCATGCAATGGGGCTGGTCCGCAGGTTACCGCTTCGTGGCTATTGAAGGAGTGGCAGGCACTAATTTCGCCAATGGCTTCGAGGTGCATGCCCTGGGTGATGCCAACTACAAAACGCTGACGCTGGCTACCGCTGCTGAAATCCATGCGAACGGAGACAAAACTATTCATCTCGTTGCGGATTATGCCAAGGTCCTGAAAAGCATCAATGTCTCCGGCGGCCTGATCGTGCATGGCTCATCGGGCGCGGCCGTTACGCTGCTAAACAACATGAAGAACGTTGTTTTTACCGCCGAAACAAGCAGTGTAATCGACCCGGCTTTTGGAGGATCTTTCCGTTTGTCGCCCAACCCATCGGTGTCGGGGAAGACTGTAGCCACCATGGCCCTGACTGCCGGCCAGGACTACCGCATCACCTTGACCGACCTTACCGGACGGCTAATAGTGAACCAAAGCGTTTCAGCGGAGCTTCGGGCCTTTACATTTAACGAACAGCTAAACGCGGGCATTTACTTTGTACACCTGTGGCAAAATGAGCGCCCGGTAGTTGTAGAAAAACTGATCGTTACTCAATAGTAGTCTTAACATAGGTACGCAGGCGCCAGCGTTTGCCTGCGTACCTTACTTTTTGCAATGAGAAATTTTTACGTGTGCATTTTTTGCCTGTTCATGCTCGGCGGCGCTTGTCAAAAAGAAAGTCCGGAGCCAGGCCCGATAACTCCGGAAGCCCTTTTGGCGGTGCCGGCGGGTTTCCCAATCCCGGCATTTCCAGCCGGCAACGAGCTGACCGGGGCACGCTGGGCTTTAGGCAAAAAGCTGTTTTACGACCCTGCGTTGTCACGCGACAGTACGCTTTCATGTGCATCCTGTCACCATGCAGCCAATGCATTCAGTGATGTAGTCGCATTTAGTCCGGGCGTTGGCGGACTGGCAGGTACCCGCAATGCACCCACCCTGGCTAATATTGCCTATCATCCTTACTATACCCGCGAGGGCGGGGTGCCGACCCTGGAAATGCAAATTCTGGTACCCATCCAGGAGCATAATGAATTTGATTTTAACATCCTGCTGGTGGCCGCGCGGCTGGCACGCGATACCGGGTACGTTCGCCAGAGCCTGGAAGCCTATGGCCGCATGCCCGATGCGTTTGTGATTACCCGCTCGATTGCCTGTTTTGAAAGGACACTGATCAGCGGCCAAAGCCGGTATGACGAGTACTATTTTCAGGGAAAAAACGCAGCGCTGACCGCGGCGGAGCAACGGGGTATGCAGCTGTTTTTTTCGGAAAAAACCAACTGTTCCCAGTGTCATACGGGATTCGACTTCAGTAATTATGCTTTTGAATGTAATGGTTTGTACGCTGATTATCCCGATCCCGGCCGGTTTCGCCTGACCGAACTGGAAAGCGACCGCGCCCGCTTCAAAGTGCCGACCCTGCGGAATGTAGCACTCACCGCTCCCTATATGCACAATGGTAGTTTGACCACCCTGGAGGCAGTCGTAGAGCATTATAATGCCGGCGGGCAACCGCATCCGAACAAAAGTGCATTGGTACGTCCGCTGGGTTTAACCACAGCGGAAAAAGAGGATGTAGTGGCGTTTTTGCGTAGCCTGACCGATGATGCTTTTGTCAACAATCCTAAATTTCTTCCAAATTGAGCGTTTTATCCATGAAAAACTTGCTTTTACTCCTTCTTGCGGGCATTATCTTTTTCGCCTGTAACCCCAAAGAGCCCGTAGAAACGCCGGCTACTTACGACCCGACGGCTTATACACTGAGCCTCGGCACCTTCCCGGAACCCGATCTGCCGGCCGATAACGCGTTGACGGTACAGGGAGTACAACTGGGCCGGATGCTCTTCTATGAAAAATTGCTTTCCAAAGACGGTTCACAAGCCTGCGCCGATTGTCACCGGCAACAGGATGCTTTTTCCGACGTCCGGCGGTTCAGTATTGGAGTACAGGGTTTGCCTGGCAACCGGCAGGCAATGTCCGTCATGAATCTGGCCTGGCACCGCAACGGCTTGTTTTGGGATGGACGCGCGCCGCACGTGCGCGATCAGGCATTGGGACCGATCCAAAATCCATTGGAAATGGATGAAACGCTGCCGAATGCGGTGGCCAAACTCGGTGCAGATAAACGGTATGCGGACCAATTCATCCGCGCCTTCGGGGACGCCGAAGTAAGCCCGCTGCGGATCAGCCTGGCTTTAGAGCAATTCATGTTCTCCATGGTTTCCAATAATTCCAGGTTCGATCAATTTCAGCGTGGAGAAGTGACCTTGAATGAAAGTGAAAAACGGGGCCGCAAGTTGTTTTTTACCGAGTTTAACCCTTTCAACACGGAAGGCGGAGCGGAATGCTTTCACTGCCATGGGACTTTCAACTTCACCGACGACGAATTTAAAAACAATGGCCTGGATGCCGATGGCTCCATGATGGACGAAGGTCGCTTTCAGGTCACGAACGACCCGGCCGATCGGGGGAAATTCAAGGTGCCCTCCCTTCGGAATATCGCTTTGACCCCTCCTTATATGCACGACGGCCGTTTCGCCACTTTAGAAGAAGTGGTGGAACACTATAATACCGGCGTCAAGCAATCGGCTACCGTGGACGAACTGCTCCAGTTTAGCCTCCAGCCCGGTGGTTTACAAATGACCGCCCAGGGCAAGGCCGATCTGGTAGCGTTTTTAAAGACGTTGACGGATGAAACGTTTTTGACTAATAAGGCTTATAGTTCGCCATTTTAGAGCGTGATGAGGATCTAGATTTTGGCTGCAACCGGCCAGGCCAACATATGGAGAGGAAGCAAATGGCAGCCGGCAATCACCCAAATCCCCTACATTCGCCACATGTCTGCTAATCTACTGCTCATCGACGATGAGGTGGCCTTGCGCCAGCTTCTGGCCCGTATTCTTTCACTGGAAGGCTTTCAGGTCAGGGAAGTCGGTACGGCTAAAGAAGCCATGCGCTGGCTCGAACAGGAAGAGTTTCCGGTCATCCTCTGCGACGTGAAACTACCCGATGCGCATGGCGTGACCTTCGTCAGCGACCTCAAAAAACGGCAGCCCACGGCGGAAATCATCCTTTTGACCGCTTACGGTAATATTGCCGATGGCGTGCAGGCCATCAAAAACGGCGCTTACGACTACCTGGTTAAAGGGGATGATAACGAGCGCATTATTCCGCTGGTCAACCGGGCACTCGAGCAGGCCCAACTGCGCCAGCGAATCCAGAAACTGGAAAAAGCAGTCGGTAACAAATACGATTTTGACAGCATTCTTGGCGCGGCCCGCCCTTTACGCGAAACCATCGAACTGGCTCGTCGGGTAGCGCCCACCGATGCCACCGTGTTGCTGACCGGCGAAACGGGCACCGGCAAGGAAGTTTTCGCCCAGGCCATCCACCAGGCATCGGCGCGGCGGGAGCATTCGTTTGTGGCCGTTAACTGCAGCGCCATCGGCAAAGACATTCTGGAAAGCGAACTTTTTGGTCATCGGGCCGGCAGTTTTACCGGTGCTACGAAGGACAAAAAAGGCCTGTTCGAGGAGGCCCACGGCGGCACCCTTTTTCTGGATGAAATCGGCGAAATGCCCACTGACCTGCAGGCCAAAATGCTGCGCGTACTGGAAACCGGGGAGTTTCTGAAAGTCGGCGACACCCGCCCGACCCGGGCCAATGTGCGCATTATTGCCGCTACCAACCGGCATCTACCCGATGAAATCCAGGTGGGTCACTTCCGCGAAGATCTCTACTACCGACTGTCCGTATTCGCCATTCGCCTTCCCGCTTTACGCGAACGGCGGGAGGATATTCCCCTTTTGGCCGCCCATTTCGTGCGTTTTTTCTGCGAAAAGATCAATCGCCGCGACCCCCTCCCCCTCCAGCCGGAATTCCTGGACGCCCTGAAAAACTACGCCTGGAAAGGAAATATCCGCGAATTACGCAATGTGCTGGAACGCGCGACCATTCTGGCCGGTGACCAACTCAGCCCCGACCTGCTGCCTTTCGACGTGCTGCACCCGCATCCTGAAATGGCGCCCAGCGGGCTGTTCGATCTGGACATTCTGGAAAAACAGGCCATTCAACGCGCGCTGTCTTTTACCAAAGGCAATAAGACGGAAGCCGCACGTCTGCTGGGCATCGGCGTAACGACCCTGTACCGCAAACTGGGGGAATAAGTTTTCCATTTTGATAATACCCTGCCAAAATGGTAGGGTGCCAACTGGCTCGCTTAGCTCGATTCAGCCGAAGTTGCTTTGGTAAGCAACTGATTTTCAATTACTTAAAATTTTGCGGAAAAATAAAGCCCCCACTGGCCCGGCATTGGCCAGGAGGGAGTAGGTCGCTATTTGGCCTATTCAGGCAAAAATCATTCAACCGCATGACGCTTCTGCTGATCCTCTCCGGACTGGGCTGCTTCTGGCTTTTTTTCCTCATCACCGACTACTTTGAAAAAATCTGAGCCCATGATCCTGCTCTTTATCGTCGCTTTGCTGGTCTTTGTCTACCTCGTGTACGTCCTCCTGGAACCGGAAAAATTCTAATGTTCCCATCCCTTAAGTTATGCAAACTGAAATTTTTGGCATAGTCGCCATGTTCCTTTTTACCATTGCGCTGGCCTGGCCGCTGGGCCGCTATATTGCCCGTATTTATGCTGGCGAACGTACCTGGACCGACCGCATTTTTGGCCCCGTCGAACGGTTGTTTTTTCGTCTTAGCGGCATCGATAGTCAGCGTGAAATGACCTGGACCGAACACCTGAAAGCGCTGTTAACCATCAACGGGCTCTGGTTTCTGCTCGGCATGTTCGTCCTGCTTAACATGGCCTGGCTGCCGCTCAATCCTGACGGCAACCCGTCCATGACGCCCGATCTGGCCTTTAATACGGCCATTTCTTTCCTGGTTAACTGCAACTTGCAGCATTACAGCGGCGAGACCGGGCTAAGCTATCTGGGCCAGATGTTCCTGATGTTTCTCCAGTTTGTGAGTGCTGGAACGGGTTTGGCCGCTGCGGCCATGCTGTTCAATGCCCTGCGGGAACGCCAGAGCACGGCACTGGGTAATTTCTACAACTATTTCCTGAAATCCAACACCCGCATCCTGCTTCCTTTGAGCATCGTAACGGCGATACTGCTGCTGTTTTTGGGTACGCCGATGACCTTTGAAGGTAAGGCTTCGGTGGTCACGCTGCAAGGCGACAGCACCCAGGTGAGCCGGGGCCCGGTAGCCGCTTTTGTCGCCATCAAACACGTCGGCACGAATGGCGGCGGTTTCTTCGGTGCCAACTCGGCGCATCCCCTGGAAGCGACCAGCTATCTGACCGGCGCGCTGGAAATGGTGATGCAATTCCTGATTCCGGCAGCGATGATTTTTGCTTTCGGCTTTTTCCTGCGACGTCGCAAACTGGCGCTGGTGATTTTCGGAATCATGACCCTGGGCTTCTTACTACTGGCCATTCCCAACATCAGCATGGAAATGCAGGGTAATCCGAACATTTCGGCCCTGGGTGCCGACCAGCATCTGGGCGCGCTGGAAGGCAAGGAAATGCGCTTCGGAGCGGCTTTTTCCGGTTACTGGAGTATTTTGACGACGGTTATTTCGACCGGTTCGGTGAATGCCATGCACGACAGCACGATGCCGCTTTCCGGTATGAACGAGTTACTGGCGATGATGGTCAATGGCTTTTATGGCGGCTGCGGCGTCGGTCTGCTCAACTATTTTATCTACCTGATCATCGCGGTCTTCGTGGCCGGGCTGATGGTGGGCCGCACGCCGGAATTGCTCGGTAAAAAAGTAGAAGCCCGGGAGGTGAAAATCGCCATGCTGGTGACCTTGCTAAGCGCGCTGCTGATCAAAGGCGGCACTGCTTTGGCCGCCTGGACCATTACGAATGATCCCTCGCTGCTCTGGCTCAATAACCCCGGCTTTCATGGTTTTTCCGAACTGCTGTACGAAATGACCTCCGCCAACGCCAACAATGGTTCCGGATTCGAAGGGCTCGGGGATAACAATCCGTTCTGGAACATTTCGACGGGCTTCATAATGATCCTGGGCCGCTTCATTCCGATCATCGGCCCGATTGCCATCGCCGGTCTGCTGGCCGCCAAAAAGTACATTCCCGCCAGCGCCGGCACCCTGCAGGTCGACACGCTGACTTTTGGCCTGATGACCTTCTCCGTAATTATTATCATTACCGCACTCTCTTATTTCCCGGCCCTGGCTTTAGGACCGATTGCCGAGTATTTATCGATGTATCCGCGCTAGCACCCACAGCCAACACAGCTAAAACTACAACCATGAAAAGAGATAATTCAGCCATGCTTTTCGCGCCCGAACTGGTCCGCTCGGCATTGCGCCAATCCTTTGTTAAACTCGACCCACGCATCATGTTCCGGAATCCGGTCATGTTCACGGTGGAAATCGGCACGATGGTGATGTTGGCGGTCACCATCTACACGTTGGCTTCGGGCGATAGGTCACAGGGTAGCTTTGGTTATAACCTGATCATTTTCCTGCTGCTGTTGATCACGCTGCTTTTTGCCAATTTTGCCGAAGCCATCGCCGAGGCCCGCGGTAAGGCCCAGGCGGAGAGTCTGCGTAAAACCCGTTCGGATACGCCCGCCCGCCGGTTTCGGGGCGAGGGCCTGGCGCTGGAAACAGTCTCTTCCTCGGCGCTGCGCAAAGACGATCTGTTTGTCTGCGAAGCGGGGGATATTATTCCCACGGACGGAGAAATTGTCGAGGGGATCGCCACCATCGATGAAAGCGCCATTACCGGCGAAAGCGCACCCGTCATCCGCGAATCCGGCGGCGACAAAAGCAGTGTGACCGGGGGCACCAAAGTACTTACCGACCGCATTAAAGTGCTGGTGACCACGCAGCCCGGTGAAAGTTTTCTGGATAAGATGATTGCCCTGGTCGAGGGCGCGCAACGCCAGAAAACCCCCAACGAAATTGCCCTGACAATTCTGCTTGCCGGCTTTACCCTGGTGTTCGTCATTGTCTGTATTACCTTGTTACCGTTCGCCACGTATGCCCACGCGGCCATTCCGATCTCCGCGCTCATTTCCCTTTTCGTATGTCTCATTCCGACCACCATTGGCGGATTACTTTCCGCCATCGGGATTGCGGGCATGGATCGGGCCCTGCGCGCCAACGTCATTACGAAATCCGGCAAAGCCGTAGAAACCGCCGGCGACCTCGACACGCTGCTGCTCGACAAGACCGGCACCATCACCATCGGCAACCGGAAGGCGACAAAGTTTTATCCCGTTGCAGGCATTGACCCCGTTGGTTTTATGCAGTTCGCTATGCTGTCGTCTTTAGCCGACTCTACCCCGGAAGGCAAGAGCATTGTCGAACTGGCCGGCACGAGCGTCAACCGGGCCTTGAGTATAGAAGGCGCACGGTTGATAAAATTCACCGCTGAAACCCGGGCCTCCGGCGTGGATATGCCGGATGGTACGCGCATCCGGAAGGGCGCATTCGACGCGATACGGGCTGCGGTAACCGGAGCGGGCAATGTATTCCCCATAGAAACCGAACAATACGTAGCCAGCATCGCTTCCCAGGGCGGTACCCCGCTGGTCGTCACCGTCAATGAACAGGTGCAGGGCGTCATCGAACTACAGGATATTATAAAGCCCGGCATTCGGGAACGCTTCGAACGCCTGCGTCGCATGGGGGTAAAAACCGTGATGGTGACCGGCGATAACCCGCTGACCGCCAAGTACATCGCCAACGTAGCGGGTGTCGACGACTTTATTGCCGAAGCCAAACCGGAGGACAAAATGCACTACATCCGCCAGGAGCAAGCCAGGGGCAAACTTGTGGCCATGATGGGCGACGGCACCAATGATGCGCCTGCCCTGGCCCAGGCCGACGTGGGCATCGCCATGAATTCCGGGACCCAGGCCGCCAAAGAGGCTGGCAACATGGTCGATCTGGATAATGACCCGACCAAACTTATTGAGATTGTTGAAATTGGGAAACAACTGCTCATGACCCGCGGGACGCTGACCACCTTCAGTATTGCCAATGACGTAGCCAAATATTTCGCCATCGTCCCCGCGCTTTTCATGGTGAGTATTCCGGCTTTACAACAGTTGAACATCATGCGACTGCACTCCCCGGAAAGCGCCATTCTGTCGGCAGTTATTTTCAATGCACTCATCATTCCCCTGCTCATTCCCCTGGCTTTAAAAGGCGTGACTTATAAGCCCATCGGCGCTTCGGCCTTGCTGCGCCGCAACCTGTTGATCTATGGACTGGGCGGCGTAGTAGCGCCATTTATCGGCATCAAGCTGATCGATCTGCTGGTTGGTTTACTGGTTTAGTTCCTCATTTTAAATAACGTCTCACACATGAAACCGCATATTCTACCGGCTATCCGGCTTACGTTTTGCTGCCTGTTGCTGCTTATGGTTTTTTATCCACTGGTCATTCTTGGTTTGACCAAAGGCCTTGCGCCGCAGGGCGGCGAGGGCGAAATAATCGAGGTCGATGGCCGCCGCGTCGGATACAAACAGATTGGGCAGCATTTCAGCAGCGACCGCTACTTTTGGCCGCGGCCATCCGCCACCGGATATAATGCCGCCGGATCAGCCGGTTCGAACAAAGGCCCGACCAACCCGGACTACCTGGCTACCCTGCAAATCCGGCTCGATACATTGCTGTCCCATAACCCCGGAGTAAATACCGCCCAGGTCCCGGCCGAACTTCTGACCGCCAGCGGCTCCGGCATCGATCCGCATTTGTCGCCGGCCGGGGCGCTGGTGCAGGCCGAACGGATTGCCCGCACGCGCGGACTCGCACCTGAACGCGTGCGCCAGCTCATCAGCGATCATACGGAAGGGCCGGTACTGGGTTTATTCGGCCCACCGGTAATCAACGTGCTGGCTTTGAACGTAGCCCTGGACGCGCTGAAATAAATCATTATTTAATTGCAAAACAATGTGTTATGAAAAACATACTGCTGATATTGGGGCTTTTCAGCCTCACCGCCGCTCAGGCGCAAATAGATACTTCCGCTCTGAAATTCAGCTTTAGCGGTTATGCCGAGCCTTACTATGGTTACGACTTTGCCAACCCGGCCGATGGCAACCGCCCCGGTTTCGTTTACTCGCATAACCGCCATAATGAGTTCAATGTGAACCTGGCTTACCTGAAAGGAACGGTCAGCGCCCGGCATATGCGCGGAAATCTGGCCTTGATGGCCGGCACCTACGCCAATGCCAACCTGGCCGGTGAGCCCGCTACGCTGCGAAACGTTTATGAAGCCAATGCCGGCATCGGCGGGGTGCAGCGGGGCGGCGGCGAGCTCTGGCTCGATCTCGGTATTTTTGCCTCGCATATTGGCTTCGAGAGCGCCGTTGGCAAAGATAACTGGACCCTGACGCGTAGTATACTGGCCGAAAACTCCCCGTATTACGAATCGGGCGCTAAACTTTCCTACACCACGGCCAATCAGAAATGGCTCTTTTCGGGGCTGCTGCTCAACGGCTGGCAACGTATTCAGCGCGAAGCCAATGACCTACCCCTTTCCGCCGGCGGGCAGATTCAGTACAAACCCGGCAGCCGAATCACCTTGAACAGCAGCACATTCTTTGGAGCAGTACGGCCCGGTAATGAGACCCGCAACCGCCTTTTTCACAATTTATACGGTATTTTTCAATTCACCGACCGCTTTGGACTGACCCTTGGCCTGGATACGGGCTGGGAAAAAAATCAGCGCGGCAACGAAGCGGGCAGTTTCTGGTATTCTCCGGTGGCCATTGCGCGCTGGACGCTGGACAATGGCTGGGCACTGGCCGCCCGGGCCGAATATTACAGCGATGAGGATGGGGTGATCATCGGGTCCGCTTTTCAAACGACCGGGTTTTCACTCAATATTGACCGCCAGATTCACCGCAATGCACTGATTCGACTGGAGGGCAAAGTACTGAACAGCGAGGGCGATATTTTTCTGGACCGTGCCGGTAATCCGACGGCCACGAACGTGGTGCTGACGACGGCACTGGCCGTATGGTTTTGACCACCAAGTACTATTATTCCCAAGCTATGGACGTTCAGCCAGACTCCGTCGAACATTTCCTTGAACTTGTACGCCGCTCCCGCCGTGGCCGGTTCAAAATTTACATCGGCATGAGCGCGGGGGTCGGAAAGACGTACAGAATGCTCCAGGAAGCCCATGCCCTGCGGCGTAACGGCGTGGACGTGCAAATCGGGTATATTGAAACGCATGGCCGCGCAGAAACCGTGGCGCTGCTGGAAGGACTACCCGTTATTCCGCGCCGCCGGCTGTTTTACAAGGGCAAAGACCTGGAAGAACTGGACGTGCCGGCCATCCTGACCCGTCGCCCGGAAGTAGTCGTAGTCGACGAACTCGCCCACAGCAACATCGAAGGCAGCAAAAATGAAAAGCGCTGGCAGGATGTGGTGGAAATGCTGGAGGCGGGCATCAGCATCATTTCGGCGGTCAATATTCAGCATCTGGAAAGCCTGAATGAAGAAGTAGAGCGCATTACGGGTATTAAAATCACCGAGCGCGTACCCGACCGCATCCTACAACTGGCCGACGAGGTCGTGAACATCGACCTGACGGCGGACGAAATGATTACTCGCCTGCGGGAGGGCAAAATTTATACTGCGGACAAAATTGAAATTGCCTTGCGCAATTTTTTTCAGTCTGAAAAAATCCTGCAACTGCGCGAACTGGCGCTCAAGGAAGTAGCCGGCCAGGTAGAGCGAAAGATCGACAACGAGGTAGCGCGCCCATCGAACCTGCGCCCCGAACGTTTCCTGGCTTGCATCAGCAGCAATGCGACGATGGCCCGGCGCATTATCCGTAAAACGGCGCGGCTGGCCTCCCACTACCAGGCGCATTGGTCTGTGCTCTACGTACAGACGCCGGCCGAATCGACGGATCGCATTCCACTGGCAACTCAACGCCACCTGCTCAACAACTTTAAGCTTGCCACCGAACTCGGCGCCGAAGTCATTCAGGCCAAACACGAACGCGTAGGCCAGGCCATTATCGACCAGGTAGAAATGCGCAAAATCACCACCATTTGCCTGGGCAAACCACACTTCAACCTTTTCCAAATCATACTGAATACCAGCATTTTCAACCAATTATTGAAAAAAATGTCGGCTTCGGATGTAGACCTTATAATTTTATCCTGACATGCGAATCAAATCCAAAATTGCCCTCGGCGTCGGCTTCTTTTTCGCCATGCTGGTGCTCATTACCACGCTCTCCATTTGGAGCCTGTACCTGCTGCGGCGCGAGGCGGCGGAAGTGTTGAAAGACAATTACCACACGCTCACCCACGTGGAAGTCATGCGCCAGGCACTGGATCTTAGTTTGACCACGGAGAATGGGCCGGCTCTGGAAAAAGACAGTTTTATACAAATTTTTGCCAGCGCCCTGGGCGAGCAGGAAAAGAACATCACCGAGCAGGGCGAAGAGGCAGCGACGGGGGAACTGCGTCAATCCTTTGAGCAGTACAAACAGCAACCTGGTCTGGAAGCGGCGACTGAAATTCACCGGCACCTCTATGACATTGGCCAGCTCAATTTACAGGCCATTATCCGCAAAAACGATCACGCGGCCGCTAAAGCCGACCAGATCATTGCGCTGCTCAGCCTGCTCGGTACCCTGCTGTTACTTATCTCTTTTACCCTGATCATTAACTTCCCGGGTTATATTGCCGATCCCATTGTTCAACTGACGGCCGGCATCCGGCAGATTGCCGACAAGCACTATGGGGAGCGGCTGCATTTTAAAAGCAGCGATGAGTTTGGGGAAGTAGCCGCGGCTTTCAACGAAATGGCCGGCCGGTTAGATGACTACGAGCACTCCAATCTGGCCCAACTGGTATTTGAAAAGAAGCGTATGGACACCCTGATCGCCAACCTGAATGATGCCGTAGTCGGCTTCGACGAAAATAACCGCATTATTTTTGCCAACACCGTAGCGACCAACCTGTTAGGTTTATCAGAGAAAGACCTGCTGGGCCAATACGCACCCGATGTGGCGCTGCACAACGATCTGCTGCGCAATATTTTACAGGAAAATACCGAACCGTCGCTCAAGATCTTTGCCGATGGCAAGGAGAGTTATTTCACCCTCGAAAACGTGGCGGTCACCGTATTGCATAACCGGGAAAAACGCGAGGCAGGGCGCGTGCTGCTGCTAAAAAACGTGACGTTATTCAAAGAACTGGATCTGGCCAAAACTAACTTTATTGCGACCATTTCCCATGAACTGAAAACCCCGCTCGCCGCCATTAAAATGTCGCTGAAACTCCTGGAAGACCATCGTATTGGTCCACTCAATTTAGAACAGCAAAAACTCGTCGATCAAATTCACCGCGACAGCGGGCGGCTATTGCGCCTCACCAGCGAATTGCTCGACCTGGCGCAGGTGGAAACCGGTAATTTATACCTTACGCAGACGGTCACTGATCCGGGTTTGCTGCTGGAGTATGCCGTCCAGGCGGTGGAAGCTTCGCGGGCCGAGAAAAAAATCCGCTTCGATCTTCAGGTCGCTTCGGATTTGCCGATGCTCACCGTCGATCCTGAAAAAACTGCCTGGGTCCTGGTGAACCTGTTTTCCAATGCGATCAAACACTCGCCCGAAGAGGCTGCGGTAGAGGCGCGCATTTTTCGGCAGGGGAACGAGGTCTGCTTTACGGTGCGCGACTTTGGCAAGGGCATCGAGGAGAAATACCAGCAGCGGCTCTTCGAACGGTACTTCCGGACCCCCTCCAACGGGGGGCCTGGCAAAACCGGTACGGGCCTTGGCCTGGCTATTTCCAAGAGTTTTATCGAAGCGCAGGGCGGACGCATCTGGGTGGAGAGCAAACCGGGGCAGGGTGCGCTTTTTGGGGTCTCGTTGCCGGTTAATGGTTGAATTCCGCAGTTACCAAATTACTCCGCTCCAATACCCCCCGCAGCTCCCGTAAATCATCGAGCAGCCCGTCATGCTCATAAACGGCCAGTTCTTCCCGGCTATGGGAACCGTTGGTCACCGCCAGCGACAAACGGCAGCCGGCCTGACGACCTTCCTGCAGGTCCACGGGGGTATCGCCTATTTTTACGACGCGCAACGGATCGGTAATCCCAAAAATCCGCATGGCCTGCTGGATCATGAAGGGCGCGGGACGCCCCTGGGGAACTTCATCGCTGGTAATGCTCAGGTCGATGATCGAGTCCGGCCCACCTTGGTGCTGCGCATCCAGCCCTTTATCCCAACCCAGGCGCTGTAAAATAATATCGGTTACTGCCCGATAAAAACCGGTATTCACGGCCACCCGGATGCCCTGCTGGCGGCACCAGGCGAAAAGTTCCTCCGCCCCCTCGACCGGCTCTACGCTGGCCTGCCGGTAGTACGCTTCCAGGATGCCCCGAAAATAGTGGAAAGTATAGTCGGCCTTTTCCTGAACCACCTGGTCGGAAGCCTGCTCGCCCAGTTGCTCCCGCCACAGTAACTGGAAGACCTCCAGTTTGGAAACCCCCATTAAAGCGTTTAAGCGCGGGCGATCCGCCTCGATTCCGGTGGCCAAACAAGCCTTCTCGAAGCAATCGAGGACTTCATGGCGGTCACGAACGGTCGTTCCGGCCATATCAAACATGATCATCTGGATGGTCTGCTGCATTTTTTTTCAGCAAAAGACCGCAATACCGGTTAGTAGCCCGATAAACGGCAGGTTAATAAATAATGAAGTCTGTCGCGGACGACGCAGCGCAATTCGCCGGATCATAACCTTGGGCCGATTTTACAACCTCCGCTCCATGGAACGTTCTGCAACCAGCTCCTATTCCGCCCTGCCCACCTCCGTGCTGCCCGTCCGTCCGAACTGGCCTTTGGTACTCTGGTCAGCCCTGGCGGCATTTTCCTGCTATTTCTGCATGTACGCTTTTCGCAAGCCGTTTACCACCGGCACCTTCGAGGGGCTCCAGCTCTGGGGGATTCAGTATAAAATCGTCTTGATCATGGCGCAGGTGCTGGGCTACACGGTGTCCAAATTCGTGGGCATCAAATTTATCAGCGAACTACAGCCGGGGCGGCGTATTGCTGCCTTACTCGCTTTGATTGGTTTTGCGGAAGCCAGTTTACTTGGTTTTGCGCTGGTCCCGTTCCCCTATAATTTCGTTTTTCTATTTCTCAATGGACTTCCCCTGGGTATGATCTTCGGCATCGTGTTTTCCTTTCTGGAAGGCCGCCGTTTAACGGAACTCCTGAGCGTTGGCTTGAGCGTGAGCATTATTTTCGCCTCCGGAGTAGTCAAATCCGTGGGTAAAATCCTGCTGGACGACTGGCAGGTATCGGTCTGGTGGATGCCGGCCGTTACGGGCCTGCTGTTCGTGCCCGGACTGCTCGTCAGCGTGTGGATGCTGAGCCGCATACCACCTCCAACTGCGGATGACGTAGCGGCCCGCACCGAACGCCGGCCCATGACCGGAGCGGAGCGTACATCCTTGTTGCTGCGGTATGCGCCCGGACTAATTTTGCTGGTCGTGGTATACATCGTGCTCACCGCCTTTCGGGACTTACGCGACAACTTCGCCGTAGAAATATGGACCGCACTGGGCTATGGCAGTCAGCCGGGCCTGCTGACTACGTCCGAACTGGTCATTTCCTTATTCATCCTGGTGATTATTGCCGGCTGTTCCTTTTTACGCAACAACGCCCGCGCATTTTACCTGAATCATCTGCTGATCCTTTTCGGCGGCGTGTTGCTGGGCGTTTCCACCCTCGCCTTTCAGCGCCACTTCCTGTCGCCGGTGAGCTGGATGATTATGTCTGGTTTCGGTCTGTTTCTGGGCTATATTATTTACCAGGGCATGTTGTTCGAAAGGATGATCGCCACTTTCCGGGAGCAGGCCAACGTGGGCTTTCTGATGTATTTCGCCGATTCGTTCGGGTATTTGGGCAGCGTGGCCGTGTTGCTTGGGCGCAACTTCGCCGCAAGCAAGGTTGCCTGGCTCGACTTCTTCCAGGGGGCCGCTTACATCACGGCGGGTTTGACGGTTGTCGCTACCCTGCTGTCGCTCTTATATTTCCGGAGAAAAATGCGGTTGAATTTCTAAACGATTATAAACATGAAAACAATTTCCGAATCCAGCTATGACGTGGCCGTTATCGGGGCCGGCATTGTGGGCCTGGCCATGGCCTACACGGCGGTACAACAGGGACTGCGGGTAGCGGTGTTTGAACGTACGCCCTACGCATGCGGGGCTTCCATCCGCAATTTCGGACTGATCTGGCCGGTCGGTCAGGCCGCCGGCCCCATGCTCGAACGGGCTTTACGCGCCCGGGAAGTGTGGCTGCGGATGGCCCGGGAAGCGGGGGTCTGGATGCAGGCGAACGGCTCGCTCACCCTCGCTTATCATGCCGATGAAATGGCAGTGCTGGAAGAGTTTATGGCGACGACTGCCGGCGCGGGATACGACTGCTCTTTGTTATCGGCGGAGCAGGTCAGCACATTGAGCCCGGCTACTCAAACCCGTGGTTTGCGGAGCGCCATGCATAGCCGGACCGAGTTAACCGTGAGTCCGCGCCAGGCTTTACCGGCGGTGGCCGCTTATCTGGCGGAGAAATGCGGCGTTCATTTCTACTGGAATACGGCCATCACAGCGGTGGAAACCGGGCGGGTAGCTTCCTTTGATAAAGAATGGCGGGCCGAACGCATTTACGTCTGTTCGGGCGCTGATTTTGAAGTGCTCTTCCCCCGGGAATTTCAAGCAGCCGGTTTAGTAAAATGTAAATTGCAAATGTTACGTACCGCGGCCCAACCGGCCGACTGGCAACTGGGGCCCTCCTTATGTGCCGGGCTCACCTTGCGCCACTATGCCAATTTCGAGCATTGTAAAAGTCTGGATGCCGTTTCCATGCGCTATGACCGGGAAAACCCGGAATTTAAAAAATGGGGCATTCACGTGCTACTCTCGCAGAACCATCTCGGCGAACTGATCATTGGCGACAGCCATGAATATGACGCCCAGCCTTCGCCTTTTGACCGGGAGGATATTAACCAGTGGATCCTGCATTACCTGCATACGTTTTTCAACAAGCCCGATCTGCAAATTGCCGGTACCTGGCATGGCATTTATCCAAAGCTGGCCGGGCGTACTGATTTTGTAACCAAGCCGGCGCCGGGAGTAACCATCGTGAACGGCCTGGGCGGAGCTGGGATGACCCTATCGTTCGGGCTCGCCCAGGAGGTATTAGCGGTATAAAGGCGTGGAAAAGGCCAATATTTAACGCACCGAGGACTGGCTTAACCCGCAGTTCATCGGCACGTAACAATTTTTTTACACGATAAGTATTTGATTAACAATTGCTTAATTCAAACTTAATACCCTGCGCGCAGCGTAGCTAATTCCGTATAATACTTTTGCCCCGTCAAAAAGCAGGAAGCACTGTTTCGACCCTTATCCCGCCTTTTCTTTTACTCTTTTTTCACTAAACCTTTCTCTCGAAAATGAAGTACCTCTACTTCAAAGGCCTCCTTATGGCCTGTCTACTGCTATTAACTGCGGCCCTTTCGGCTCAGCGCATTACCGGTTCGGTGATGGACGCGGAAACGAAAGAAGTCCTGCCCGGCGCCACGATCGTGGTCAAGAACACCAGCCGCGGCGTTATTTCCGACAACAGTGGTAGTTTTACCATCGACGCCCAGCCTGGCGAAATCCTGGTGGTCAGCTACGTGGGCTACACGCCGTTGAGCGCCACCGTCGGCTCAGAAAAGAGTATTAGCCTGGAATTGAAACCGGGTAATGTGCTCGAAGAAGTGACCATCGGCGGCCTGGGCCTGAACAAGGAAAAAGCCAAAGTCGGCTATGCCGTACAGGACATTCGCGGAGACGATCTGCTGAAAGCGCGCGAGCCGAATGCCATCAACAACCTGGTGGGTAAAGTGTCCGGTCTGACCATCGGCGCTTCTCCGGAACTGCTGGGCGGGCCGGAAATCAATCTGCGCGGCGGCCGCCCGATTTTTGTGGTAGACGGCGTGCCGATCAACTCCGATACCTGGAATATCAGTTCGGACGACATTGAAACGTATACCGTTTTGAAGGGACCGACTGCTGCGGCCCTGTATGGCTTTCGTTCGACCAATGGGGTGATCCTGATCACGACCAAAAAAGGCACAAAAGATAAACGGGGCGTGAGTGTCGAATTCAATACCAGCCAAATGATTGAGTCCGGCTTCAATGCCATCCCGAAGGTGCAAAGCCAGTATGGTCCAGGCGACCATGGCCGGTATTCGTTCGTCGATGGCCGTGGCGGCGGCACCAATGACGGTGACTACGACATCTGGGGTCCGCGTTTCGAAGGGCAGTCGATTCCACAGTATGACAGCCCAATCTCCGCGGATGGTGGCCGCCAGGGTACGCCGTGGGTAGCCAGAGGGACTGATAACCTGGAACGTTTTCTGCGCCCGGGTTTTCAATCGAACAACAATATTTCGGTCAGCACCAGCAGCGATAAACTGGATATGCGCTATTCGACATCGTTCAACCATACTTCCGGTATGGTGCCCAATACACACCTCGAAGTAGCGAATTTCAACATTTACAGCGGACTGAAATTTAACAGCCGGCTGAAATGGGAAACCAACCTGAACTATAACCGCCAGTTTACGGATAATATTCCCGATGTCAACTATGGCCCGAACTCCCTGATTTATAACATCATCATCTGGGGTGGCGCTGACTGGGACATCGATCAATTGAAAGATTACTGGCAGCCGGGAAAGGAAGGTACCCAGCAGATTTACGCGGAGTACCAACGCTATAACAATCCCTGGTTTCTGGCGAATGAATGGCTGCGCGGTCACCAGAAGACCGACGTGTACGGCCAAACCGGCCTGACCTGGCAGATGGCTCCGGGCCTGGAACTGAAAGGCCGCACGGCTATCACGTCTTACGACTTAATCCGGACAGAAAAATTCCCTTATTCCGCCACCGTATACGGCCGGGAAGAAGCGCGTGGCGATTACCGCGAAGACAAACGGACGCTGTACGACAGCAACACCGATCTGTTCCTGAGCCTCGACCGCGACCTGACGGATGACCTGAACCTCAAAGCCGTGGTCGGTGGCAACCTGCGTTCTTTCCAGTACGCTTCCAACTACACGACAACCGACTATCTCAACGTGCCGGGCCTGTATGCCTTCACGAACACGGCCAACCCGCTCATCGCCAGTAACTATGGTTCTTCCATGCAGGTACAATCGGGCTACTATTCGGTGGATCTGGGTATCAAGACCTGGTTGTTCCTGTCGCATACCGGACGCTTTGACCACCTTTCTACACTGCCCAAGGATAAGAACACCTTCTACTATCCATCGGCCGGCGCCAGCTTACTGTTATCCGAACTGGCTAACCTTGGTCCGGTGTCTTATCTGAAACTGCGCGGTTCATTTGCCAGCGTAAAAGCCGGCTTGACGACCAGTACGATCGGTCCAACTCCGGGCCAGTCATACCCACTAGGGTATGGTTCGCAGTATAATTCCTCCTACGATGGTCCGACGTATGAAAACGCTTCGGTGTACTCTTCGCCGCTGGTGTACAATAACCAGGCGGGTTCTTATTTCACCAACACCATTGTGAACAGCAACTTGGAGCCATCCACCCGCCGGAGTTATGAGGGCGGCTTGGAAGCCCGTTTCCTGCGCAACCGGATCGGTTTCGACCTGACGCTTTTCCGCAACGTCGACGGTCCACAAATTTTCTCGAAGCCTATTTCTGAAGCTTCCGGTTATAACAGCCAACTGATCAATGCCGTAAAAATCCAGACGCAGGGCGTGGAATTGTCCATCACCGGTTCGCCGTTTAAAAACACCAAAGGCTTCTCCTGGGAGGTGCTGGCCAACTGGAGCACCTATCGCCGCACCTATCTGGAACTGCCGGACGGCGTGGAACGCCTGTATGGTTTCTATAAAAAAGGCGACCGCGTTGATGGTTACTACGACAGCTCGCCAATCAAAATTGACGGTCAGTACGTACACGACGCCAGCGGCCGGGTGATTCGTAATCCGGTAGCACAGTTGCTGGGCCATTCCGATCCAAACTGGGTATGGAGCTTGTATAACAAGTTCACGTATAAAAACCTGAGCCTCGGTGTGCAGGTAGACGGCCGCGTCGGCGGAGTCATCACCAACTATATCCGTCGTCAGACTTTCCGCGGTGGTCGCAACATCGAAACGGTGGAAGGCACTATGGGCGAAGCACGGTACCAGGATTGGCTGTCCCAACAAGCCGGTACGGATAATAACCCACAGGAAGACGGTCACTTCGTCGGCGAAGGCCTGAAACTGGTTAGCGGCAATATCAAGTATGATCAGTTCGGTAATATCACCAATTTGGGAGAGCTGGTCACGACTAAAAACGAAACGAAAACCTATTTGCAGGACTATATCAGCCGCCTCTATTCCACTGCGGAAGCCAACCTGATGTCCAAAACTTTCGCCAAACTGCGGGAGGTAACGCTGACCTATGAACTGCCGAAAACCTGGTTCGAGAATAAGATCATTCAACGCGCCAGCTTCAGTCTGGTCGGACGTAATCTGCTCTACTTCGCCGAACGCAAGGACATCGACCTGGACCAGTACATTGGCACCAACTACTCCAGCCTGCAGTCGCCGACTGCCAAGCGGTATGGTTTCAATATCAACATCACTTTCTAAAAGCGAATGACAATGATGAATGATAAATGACCGCCGACCAGGTTGTTTATCATTCATTATTCATCATTCATAATTAAAACGATTATGAAGAACATAAAACACCTTCTCGCGCTGTTGGCCATTGTGCTGGCGGCCAATAGTTGCCAGAAATTTGAGGACCTGGAGGCGGATCCGAACCGCTCCACCACGGTACCGCCGTCGCTCGTACTACGCGGCATTCTGAAAGATATGTACGTGTCACCCTGGGGCGACATTTCCCGCTACTGCCAGTATTACTGCGTGAATTACAACTACTATGGCAACAATGAATACTGGTCGGGCAGTGCTGATTTCCGGTATACTACTTTGAAAAACGTAGAAAAAATGGAAGCGGAAGCCGCGCGGATCAACCTGCCGGAAGTGAACGCGTATTCGGCCTTGGGCAAATTTTTCCGGGCCTATTTTTATTACGATATGACCATGAAAATGGGCGACCTGCCCCTGGCCGAAGCCCTGCAAGGCAGTGATAACATTACGCCGAAATATGATGGTCAAAAAGTTGTTTTCAAACAAATTCTGACCTGGCTGGACGAATCGAACCGGGATTTACAAACCCGCATCACCGCCGCCGACCAAACCCTGCAGGGCGATATTTATTACGGCGGTAACCTGCGGCAATGGCAAAAAGCGGTGAATACCTTCAAATTGCGGGTATTGATCCAGTTGAGCAAAAAAGAAAACGACGGCGACCTGAACATCAAGCAGGAGTTTTCAAAAATCCTGACCAATCCTGGCCAGTACCCAATTTTTGTCGACAATAACGACGACCTCGCCTACAAGTATAACACCTCTTCCGATAAATACCCGACCAACCCCGACAACCTGGGTTTCGACGCACTGCGTAACAATATGTCGGCTACCAATATCGGCCTGCTGACCAGCTTGCAGGATCCACGGGTGTTCGTTATCGCAGAGCCTGCCGCCGCAAAAATTGCCGCCGGTGTGCCTGCCACGGATTTCTCGGCGTATATCGGAGCAAAATTTGACGAAGGCCTGGACGAAATGACGCTACAGGCTCAGAATGGTCTGGTGTCGCTGATTAGCCGCAAACGCTACTACAGCGGTTACACGGCCGAACCGGGTGTACAGATCGGTTATGCCGAAATGTGCTTCGGTATTGCCGAGGCGATCAATCGCGGCTGGGCGACCGGCAGCGCCCAGGACTGGTATAACAAAGGCATAGCCGCTTCGATGAATTTCTTTGATATCACGGATGCCACGGCAATTGCCAATTACCTGGCCCAAACCCCCGTCGCCTACCAAGCCGGAGCCGCCGGCCTGCAGCAAATCCTGGAGCAGAAATACCTGGCCCTGTTCATGCAGGCCGGACTGGAATCGTATTACACCTGGCGTCGTACGGGTATTCCTGCCTTTGCACAAGGCGGGCCCGGTACGGGCAACGGGGGCGTAATTCCCCGCCGGTTCCAATACCCGACCAGCGAGCGCGATAACAACACCAGCAACTACAACGCTGCGCTGAAAGGCCAATTCGGCGACACGGACGACAGCGTAAATAGTGAACTGTGGGTAGTGAAAAATTAAAATAGCGATATAGATGGCAATTGGGCGACCTGCATTTGTTTAGGTTGCCCAATTGTTATTTAAGGGCATTATTTTTCGGCGCAATCGTATTGCGCTACTGGCTGATACGTATAAAAATATGCATGCTACTATGAAAAATGCATTTCTTTTCACACTGGTCTTTTTCATTTGCGCCTGCAAAACGGTGGCGCCAACTTCGACCATCGCCCCCCGCGTCCAACTCCCCAACGGCTGGTCACTCACCCCCGCCGGCCGCAGTCTTCCACTCGGCGACTTTCCGATGAACGCCGCGCTTTCGCCCAATGGCCGTCTCCTGGCCGTCACCAATAACGGCGTCGGTTCCCAGTTCCTGCAACTGGTGGATTTGCAAACGGAAAAAACGGTGGACAGTATGCCGGTTGCCAAGGCCTATTACGGTTTAGCCTGGGCCGGCGACGGCCAGCGGCTCTACGCTTCCGGCGGATTGGATAACTGTATTATGGTGTATGCCCTCAAGAACCAGCAACTCCACCCCGATACCCTCATCCGCCTGGGCCAGGCCGGCGCCAGTATTTTCCCCGTTGGGCTGGCCGTAGACGATGCCCGTCACCAGCTTTTTGTTTGTACCAAATACGATTCTATGTTATACGTCTGCGACACGCGGACCAACCTGGTGAAAAGTAAAATAAAGCTGGAAAGTGAAGGCTATGCCTGTAACCTGTCCCCCGGCGGCGCGCTGTACGTGACCCTCTGGGGTTTAAAAAAAGTGGCCGTGTTCGATGCCGCTACGCTGGCGCACCAATATGATCTGCCGGTGGGCGACCATCCCAACGAAATGCTGTTCTCCCGAAACGGCCAGTGGTTATTCGTCGCCAATGCCCAGGACAACTCGGTTTCAGTAATTTCCACCCGGACGCGCCGCACCTTCGAAACGCTCAATGCCGCGCTCTATCCCAATGCGCCCAACGGCTCGACCACCAACAGCCTGGCCCTTTCAACCGATGAAAAAACGCTTTACGTCGCCAATGCGGATAATAACTGCCTCGCCGTGTTCGACGTCTCCGGTCTGCAAAACAAATCAGCCACCGCCAGTCATGCGCGCGGCTTTATTCCTACCGGCTGGTACCCCACCAGCGTGCGTACCATCGGCAGCAAGATCCTGGTGGCCAATGCCAAAGGATTTACCAGTCTGCCCAATCCCGATGCGCCCCGGCCCGACGGCGAGAAACACCATGCTTCGCAGTATATCGGCGCAATTTTTCTCGGCACTTTAAGCATTATTGATCAACCCAGTGATCGCCAGTTGGCAGCCTGGTCGAAAGAAGTGTACACCAATACGCCCTATACCAAAGCCAAGGAATTACAGGCGGACGGCGAAACGGGAAATCCTATTCCGAAACGCGTGGGCGACCCATCGCCGATCAAATACGTGTTTTATATAGTAAAGGAGAACCGCACCTACGACCAGGTGCTGGGTGATATGCCGGAAGGGAACGGCGATTCCACACTCTGCCTTTTCCCCGAAAAAATAACCCCGAACCAGCATGCACTGGCCCGGGAATTCGTACTGCTGGACAACTTCTACGTCGATGCGGAAGTCAGCGCGGATGGTCATAACTGGAGCCTGGGCGCCTACGCCAACGACTACGTGGAAAAATCCTGGCCAACCGAGTATGGTGGTCGCGGCGGCGTGTACGACTACGAAGGTACCCGGGCGCTGGCCCATCCCAAAGGCGGTTATCTCTGGGACTACTGCCGCCGGGCGGGACTGAGTTATCGCACCTATGGCGAGTTTGCCGACGATTATAAACCCAATTATTCCACCATTGCCGGTCATTTTTGTACGACTTATCCGGCCTGGGACCTGAGCATTTTCGACATCACCCGCGTGCAAATATGGGAGCATGATTTCGATTCGCTGCTGGCCATCGGGCAGGTGCCGCGGCTGAGTACCCTGCGTATTTACAGTGATCATACCAGCGGTCTGTCAAAGGGCGCCTATACCCCGCAGGCGGCCGTGGCCGATAACGACCTGGCCGTCGGGCGCCTGATCGAGCACCTTTCCAAATCGACTATCTGGCAGGAAAGCGTGGTGTTCATCCTCGAAGACGATGCCCAGGACGGCGCCGACCACGTCGATGCGCATCGCAGTATTGCCTTTGTCGCCGGACCCTACGTCAAGCGGGGTTTCATCGATCATTCGATGTACTCCACCTCGGGCATGTTACGCACCATAGAACTGATCCTGGGGCTGCCACCCATGAGCCAGTACGATGCGGCGGCTACGCCCATGTGGCGCTGTTTCAGTAAAACGCCGGATGTACAACCCTATATCGCCAAGCCAAACCGGATTCCACTCGATACGCGCAACATGGCAGTAAATGATCTGAGCCGGCTCTCCGAAACCTTCAACCTGGCCCAACTGGATGCGGTACCGGCGCGGGCTTTCAATGAAATGTTGTGGAAAGCGATAAAAGGGACGGACATGCCCGCTCCCAAAAGAGCGGCCTGGGTAGTTGTACAGGCAGATAATGACGGAGACTAACACGGAAAATACGGCCGCGACTTTATGGTAACTTAATACCTGATCGGCGGCCTATAAATCAAAAAGAGCACAATTTTGGCCTTGTTTTCGGGCTTAGGTGCTTTTTCCGCTTTCCTACCCCCTCTGAAATGAGGGCCGGTTATGTTCCGCCCGATTGAGCCAGCCAAAATTTGCTTCATACAATAATGGTTTGTTTAATGGAAAACTGGCGGAAAGCCGGTTTTCCATTCTTAAAAAAAACGCCATGTCACATTCTACCATCGCTGCTATCTGGGCCCTTTTTCAGGAAAAAGGGCAGGAAGACTACCACGGGGAAGCCGTAAGCCAAATTGAACATGCGCTGCAGGCCGCTCAAATCGCCATCGAAGAAACCGGCGATCTGGAACTTTCCATTGCCGCACTTTTTCATGATGTCGGCCACCTGCTGACCCATACCGAAGAAATGGAAGGCTTTGGAACCATGCACCACGAAGCCCTGGGCGCCAATTTCCTGCGAGAACAAGGCTTTTCGGAAAATGTAGTCCGGCTGGTTGGCGGGCACGTGGCGGCAAAACGCTATTTGTGCTTCAGCGACCCGGTTTATTATGAACAACTTTCGGAAGCCAGCCAGGCAACCCTCCGCTTTCAGGGCGGCGTAATGGTTCTGGAAGAAGCCATGCGCTTTCAGCGGGACCCCTTATTCGCCAAACACATACTCCTGCGCCGAATCGATGAGCGCGCCAAGATCGCCGACTTGCCCGTGCCGACACTCGATTTCTGGAAAAATATCGTGGAAACACATTTGGACAACCAGACCCGGACCGAGCGGGTAATTTGGTAAGATGAACCTGTCGTTCCACGCTCCTCTCTTCCCTTTTCTTTAAATTCATGGTCATGAAAACCCTCCAAACGCTGCTTTTTATTCTGGTTGCCAGTTCCTTATTTGCCCAAAAGACGGTGCAGGTGTTACAGGTGCCCGGCGCCGCGCAGTACTGCCAGATTCAGCCCGGCGGGCAAAGCGTGCTCCCCAGCGGCCGCTATGTGCAGCCGGCCGGCCAGTCGGTGCGAATTACCCGTGCGCCCTACGGACTGGCGCTATCCCCGGATGGCCGGCGGGCTCTAGTACTGCACCACAGCGGTGTGATTACCCTGGTCGACTTACAACATCCCGAACAGGCGGTGCGCGTGCCGAGTTACGACACGCTGATCAAGCCGGTCTTCACAGCGCCCTTCCTGGGCGCCGTTTTTTCCGCCGATTCCAAAATCGCTTATCTCAGTGGCGGCGACCAGGGTAATGTGCTGATATTCAATACCGAAACCTATAAGAAAACCGGCGAGATTGACCTGAACGGCAGCCTGAACGGGCAACTTTTTGAAGATTCCTGGACCTCCGACCTGGCCATCGACCGGCAACGCAACCAGTTATTTGTGCTGGACCGGGGCAATAACCGACTGGTGAAAATTGACCTGGCCAGCCGTAAAATCCTATTCTCTGTACCCGTTGGTCGTATTCCCTTCGGCGTGGCGCTGAGTCCGGACGGCGGTTCCGCTTTCGTGGCCAATGTGGGCCTGTATAATTACCCGCTCACGCCCGGCGTCACCCCGACAAATGGCGACTCCATGATGCTTAAATTTCCACCCTATGCTGCCCATAGCCGCGAAGCGCAGGAAGGCGTGACCCTGCCGGACGGCCGCTTCATCCCCGGTTTGGGCGAAGCCCTGGCGGAGGAAGCCATGTCGGTCTGGGTGGTCAACACGGCGACGGGTCAGGTAAGCGGGAAGTTCAAAACCGGCTACCAGATCGGCGAAAAAATAGAGGAGGTGGAAATTGTGGGCGGCGCAAGTCCCAACTCCGTAGCCGTGGGCAGCCGTTTTGCCTACGTATCCAATGCCAGCAATGACCTGATTTCCGTTATTGACTATCGTAAAAACAAGGTGGTTCGGGAAATTAAACTGCTATTGGATAAACGGCTGGATAAATACCGCGGCCTGATGCCCTTCGGCTGCTGCCTGAGCCCGGATGAAAAAACGCTGTACGTCGCTTTACTGGGCCTCAACGCAGTAGCGGTAGTGGACGTACGCAAAGGAAAAGTACTGGGGTATATTCCGACCGGTTGGGGTACCACCCGGGTGGCCGTGTCTGCCGACAGCAAGCAGTTGTACATTCTCTCGGCCCGGGGTTACGGCGCCGGTCCGAATGGGGGTAAAGGCTTTGTCGATCCGCCACAAGGCACGTATATCGGCGACATTCAACTCGGCTTGTTCCAGACCGTAGCCGTTCCCGATGCGACGCAGTTGGCACTCATGACCCGGCAGGTTAAAGATTTTACCTTTAAAACCACTACAGTGACCGATCCGGGCCGCAATCCTTGTCCGCCGCTGGGTGGCTTGCGCGAGAGCCCGATCCGGCACGTTGTTTATATTACCAAAGAGAACCGGACGTTCGACGAGGTTTTCGGGCAGTTGCATGGCGTGAACGGCGATCAGACGCTGACGCGTTTTGGCAATCAAATGACCATCATGGCGGGCAAAGACACGCTACATAAGGCGGATGTCGCACCCAATCACCTCAAAATTGCCCAGCAATGGGCTTTTTCCGATAATTTCTACTGCGATTCGGATGCCTCTATTCACGGCCACCACTGGATGGTAGGAAGCGTCCCCAATGAATACGTGGAGGCCAATTCCGCTGCCGATGCCCGTCTGTTGCCCTTTTCAAAAGCGCCCGGCCGACGTTTTCCGCGTACGTCCGGGGGCAATGATCCGGAAGACTATAACGAGATCGGCGGGCTCTGGGAAAACCTCCAGCGGAACGGGATTTCTTACTGGAATTTCGGGGAATGCAATGAATTCGCCAGCAACCACGAAGACTGGAACGACACCATTTTCGGCGCTGTGCACCCCATTCCCTTTCCTTTGCCCCAGTCGCTGTGGAACCACACTTCGCAGGACTACGCCGGCTATAACACCAATATTCCCGATCAATTCCGGGCTACGCAGTTTGAACGTGAGTTCACCCGGCGCTGGTTGACCGGCCGCGATACCATGCCGCAATTTATCGGCATCCTGTTGCCCAATGACCATACTGCCGACCCACGCCCCGTCGACGGTTACCCGTACCGGCATTCCTACGTGGCCGATAATGACCTGGCGCTGGGCCGTATGCTACATTTTCTGAGCCGGACGCCCTATTGGGAAAGTACGCTGGTCATCATAACCGAGGATGATCCGCAGGGCGGCGTCGATCACGTGGACGCGCACCGCTCCATTTTGATGCTGGCCGGACCCTATGTCCAGCGGGGTTATGTCTCGCACCGGCATGGGAATTTCGGCGCGGCTTTGAAGCTTATTTACAATATTTTAGGCCTGCCCTACGTAAATCAGTACGATGCCACCGCTACCCTGCTCGACGATTTTTTTACGGAAAAAGCCGATTTCACGCCCTATACCGCCGAATTGCCCGATAACCGGGTCTTTGATCCGCAAGTGTCGTTAAACAGGTATGGAAAAACCTTCGACTGGCGAAAGATCCAGATGGGACCCAAGCTGGATCTGGAAGAGGACATGCGCCGCGACCATTATAAGCAGCAAGGGGGGCATTAGCAGGACATGCGCCAGTGTTAAGTTTTGGCCTTCCAGGTAAACTTAATATTAAGTTCAGGTAAACTCAGGGGATATTTACGGCCTTTTTTAACCATAATATCCGAATTTGATTATGAAAAAGAAATTAAAAGCCCTTTTAGAGGGTAAGGAAGCCATTGGCAATGCGGAGGTCGCCCGCTTGAAAAAGGCCCTGGAAACGGCAAATCTAAAATTTGAAAAAGCACGAACGGCTAAAACCGAAGCCAAAAAAGCGTTCAAAGTAGCTGCGGAAGAATGGCTATGCGAACTGGATGTACCACATACGGCGCCAGCTAAAAAAAATAAAAAAGCGCCTAAAAAAGCCCAGCCAAAGCCGGTAACGGTCGAAAAAAAAGCAAAACCGGCAGCTGGACATTAGTTGGCTCATGTCATTGAATTCCACAATGCGCAAGCGATATGCAGGAATATTCACCTCTATTAGGGTGTTCCTTCTCCCTTCCGGGCAATTGGACGGCTAACATTTACCGGATAAGCGGATATTTACCGGAGTAGCCGGCATCATTTTCCTCGCCATTATCCAACTGCTCCGTTTTTTATGAAAAAAATTCTCCTCTCCGCCCTGTTCCTGACCGCCGCCTGGTCGCTTTCTGCGCAAAATCATCTTCGGCTGCAACTGGCGCCCCGCCTCGGCACGGCGGCATTTCAACTGGATGCGCCGATTTCCGCCGGCAACTATACCTACACCATCACACGCCTGGAATACTATATGTCGGGCATCAGTATCACCCACGATGGGGGGCAGGTGACGCCACTCAGCGATATTCATTTACTGGTGCGCCCGGTCCTGGATAGCCTCTACGATCTGGGTGCTCAACCGGGGATTAACCAGGTCGAGGGTATTACTTTTTATATCGGCGTGGATCAGGCGTATAATCACCTGGACCCGTCCAACTACCCGCCTGAACATCCGCTGGCGCCGCAGGATCCCGCTATGCACTGGGGCTGGTCGGCCGGTTACCGCTTTCTGGCCATCGAGGGACAGGCCGGCAGCAACCTGGCCAACATGTATCAAATCCACGCGCTCGGCGATGCCAACTATAAATCCATCACCTTGTCAACCCAAACCGAAGCGACGCTGGATGGGCATACTATCCACCTGATCGCCGATTATGCCAAAGTGCTGACCAATATTGACGTGTCCGGCGGCTTAATCGAACATAGTACCAGCGGTCCGGTGGTGACGCTGATCAAAAATATGAACCTGGTTTTCTCCGCCCAGACATCGGGTACAATCGATCCGGCATTCAAAGGTTCGTTGACATTGTCGCCTAACCCAGCCCCGGCTGGCCAGACGGTTGTCACCATGGATCTGCCGGCTGGCGCCGATTATCGCCTGACCGTAACTGACCTGCTGGGACGCGTGGTGCAGACCCAGCAACTCAGCGCGGGTCGCCAACATTTTGCCATTACCAATGACCTGCAGACCGGGACGTATTTCGTTCAATTGTGGCAGGATGGCCGCCCGGTCTGCACAGAGAAATTAATAGTCGCTCCGTAGAGTTATCCTCCCTGGTGCATAGCGGATGATCAGTTTTTGAACAAGACTGTGCTTGGTACGCCTTTTTAAGGAGTAAACATCCGTTCAACAAATATGGAAAAGTTTAAACGCTGGATGCTCCTGGGCATTTTCTGCTGCCCCTTAGTCGTTCATTCGCAAGTCATTCTACAGGAAAATACGCGCCTTCAGCAGCTGCCGGAGCAACAGGCAACTACCGGTAAAGCCAACACCCGCTACCTGTTCATCGTCACCATCGATGGTTTCCGCTGGCAGGAAGTTTTTACCGGCGCGGACAGCACGTTGCTTTTTGACCCGGTTTCTCAGGCGCTCGACACGGCCAATGTTGCCGCAGGTTTTTGGGCCGCCACGCCGGAAGCGCGGCGCAGCGCCCTGCTGCCTTTTATATGGTCCACTTTTGCCGGGGAAGGCCAGCTCTATGGCAACCGCCACTACGGTAATAAAATGAACGTCAGTAACTTCTGGGCTTTTTCCTACCCGGGTTATAACGAGCTTTTCACCGGCCGCGCCGACAACTGGCGGATTTACTCCAACCGGAAAATTTATAATCCCAACAAAAATGTACTCGAATTCTTTCAGCAGGAGGAGCGGCTGCGCAATAAGGTGGCGGTATTTTCCAGCTGGGATGCATTCCCGTATATTTTACACGCTAAACGCGCCGGCATGCCGGTCAGCAGCGGAAAAGACAATCGGAAACCGCGTATTTTTAATCAGTTTATCCCCCCGGGAAAACTCGACGATCCCTTTACCTGGGCAGCAGCCATGGACTATTTGCGCAATGATCGCCCGTATGTGCTTTATATGGCGCTGAATGCCACGGATTTATTGGGCCACGCCGGTAACTACCCGGCCTATCTCGGCGCCGCTCACCAGATCGATCAATACCTGGCGCAGCTCTGGAACTTTCTGCAACAAGACAGTGTATATGCCGGAAAAAGCACGTTGCTGGTCACCACCGATCATGGCCGGGGCAGCGGCACGATGGCCCGCTGGATGCAACATAATCGCCACTTGTCGGGTTCCAAGCAAGTCTGGCTGGGTGTAATTGGTCCCGATACGCCGCCGTTGGGGGAACTCCGCAGGCCGATGCAGGTCTGGCAAAAGCAGTTTGCGCAGACGCTGGCCCGTTTTCAGGGGCTGGAATTTCGACGGGGTCGCAAAGTAGCACCGGCTATTTTGAGCGCTTTTCAGGGTTTATAAAACGAACAGCTTATGACGCTTTACATCAAAAATATGGTCTGCCCGCGCTGCATCCGTACGGTCGAACGTCTGCTGATCGACCTGGACTTAGCCGTAAAAAACGTACAGCTGGGCGAAGTGGAATTGGAAGTTCCACCCACTGCGCAACAACTTTTGCAACTGCGTCAGCAACTGGAAGCGGAAGGGTTTGAACTGCTCGATGACCGCAACAGCCGTTTGGTGGAGCAAATAAAAAGCCTGATTATCAAGGAGATCCACCAGCAGGCGGGTCAAAAACCGGAAGCGATGAATTTTTCGGATTTCCTGGCGCGGGAGACCGGACATGAATATTCGCAATTGAGCAAACTGTTTTCCACCGTGGCAGGGCTTACTATTGAAAAATACCTGATCGCGCAACGGATTGAGCGGGTCAAAGAATTGCTGGTATACGGGGAACTGAGCCTGGGCGAAATTGCCTGGCAAACCGGCTATAGCAGCACGCAGCATCTCAGCAAGCAGTTTCATCAGGTGACCGGATCGACGCCCACCCAGTTCAAAGCGGTACACGGACGGCATGGCTTCGGCCGAAAGTCGCTGGATGTGGTCTAGTGCCGTGTCCAGTGCATATTTCCCCGTTTTGCGGCCACCAGGCACAATCATATACAACTTCCCCGGAATTGTATACCGCCGCGAGCAGTCCCTGCCCCGAACTTTGTGGCATTAAACAGCCTTATTATGACAAACACTACCATTCCTACCCCGCATGCCGTTGCCCGCTCCAATGCCGCCGGCAGTAAAGTAAACCTGCCCGTACTCGGCATGAGTTGTGCCGCCTGTGCCGTGAGCGTGGAATCCAGCCTGCAAAACCTGCCGGGCGTGCAATCGGCCACGGTCAATTTCGCTACCCAAACGGTTCAGGTAAACTATAACACCGAGCAAGTCACGCTGCCTGCATTGCAAAAAGCCGTGCAGGCCGTCGGTTATGATCTGATCATTGAAACGGAGCATGCAGCCGATAAACAGGCGGAACTCACCCAAATCCACACGGAAAGTTTGCGCCGCCGCACGCTGGGCGCCATGTTGCTGGCCGCACCAACGGTCATCATCGGCATGTTTTTCATGGATCTGCCGTATGCCAACTGGATCATGCTCGGCTTCTCGCTGCCCGCGCTGCTGATTTTCGGCCGCACGTTTTTTATAAATGCCTTCCGGCAGGCACGTCACGGCAAGGCCAATATGGACACGCTGGTCGCCCTGAGCACCGGCGTCGCCTTTCTTTTCAGCACATTTACGACTGTTTATCCACAGTACTGGATTCAGCGCGGCTTGGAACCGCACGTATATTTCGAGGCGGCGGTGGTTATTATCGCCTTCATTTTACTGGGTAAATATCTGGAGGAACGCGCCAAAGGGCAAACGTCCTCCGCCATTAAAAAACTCATGGGCCTGCAACCCAAAACCGTCCGGGTCATACGGGACGGACAGGAGCTCACTCTGCCGATTGGCGACGTACAAATCGGCGAACTGCTGCTCGTGCGTCCCGGCGAAAAAATCGCCGTAGATGGGGTGCTGACCGAAGGCCATTCTTTTGTGGATGAAAGTATGCTGAACGGCGAGCCGCTGCCGGCCGAAAAGAATGTCCATGATAAACTGTTTGCCGGAACGCTGAATCAGCAGGGCAGCTTCCAGTTTCGCGCCGAAAAAATTGGTAGTCAAACGCTGCTGGCCCAGATCATTCAGACCGTCCAGCAGGCCCAGGGCAGTAAAGCGCCGGTGCAGCGGCTGGTGGATAAAATTGCCGGCATATTCGTACCCACCGTGATGGGTGTGGCGCTGCTCAGTTTTGCCGCATGGCTGATTTTTGGCGGTGATAACGCGTTTACCCATGCCCTGCTGGCGCTGGTAACGGTGCTGATCATTGCCTGTCCCTGTGCTTTGGGTTTGGCTACGCCCACTGCTATTACGGTGGGGGTTGGTAAAGGCGCGGAAAATCATATTCTTATTAAAGACGCCGAAAGCCTGGAACTGGCCCACCGCGTGAATGCGGTCGTGCTCGATAAAACCGGCACCCTGACCCAGGGCAAACCCGAGGTCACCGACTGGCATTGGCTCCAGCCGGATGCGGCATTCCACCGTTTGCTGCTGGCCCTGGAAAGCCGCTCCGAACATCCGCTGGCCGCAGCGGTGGTGAGAAAACTGGAGATGGATGGCGGACTTGGCCGGCCTCGTCTGGAGCAATTTGAAAGTGTAACCGGACAAGGGGTGCAGGCTATGTATGAAGGCCGTATGTACGTGGTGGGCAATGAAAAAATGCTTCAAAACCAAAGCCTGACGCTGCCGGAAAACGTACAAACAATGGCCGCAGACTGGCAGGCGAAAGCCCGAACGGTGATCTATTTTGCCGGCAAACAGGAAGGCCTGTTGGCCGTAATGGCCATCGCCGATCCGATTAAACCGAGTTCCCGCGAAGCCGTTAGCCAGCTCCAGCAGCAAGGCATCGAGGTGTATATGCTGACGGGCGATAATCAGGAGACGGCTGCTGCCATTGCCCGCCAGGTAGGTATTACCCATTTTCAGGCCCAGGTGATGCCGGCCGACAAAGCCAGCTTTGTGCAGCAGCTCCAGGCGGCCGGAAAAACGGTGGCCATGGTCGGCGACGGCATCAACGACTCGCCGGCACTGGCTCAGGCGGAGGTGGGGATTGCCATGGGGCAGGGTACCGATATCGCCATGGAAGTAGCCGCCATCACCCTGATGCGCTCCGATTTAATCGCTCTGCCGCAGTTATTCCGGCTGTCGCGCAGCACCGTTAGGACCATTCGCCAGAACCTGTTCTGGGCCTTTATTTACAACCTCATCGGGATTCCAATTGCGGCCGGCGTGCTGTATCCGGCCTTCGGTTTTCTGCTCAATCCAATGCTGGCGGGCATGGCCATGGCGCTGAGTTCGGTGTCCGTAGTGACCAATAGCCTGCGTTTGCGCCAACTAAAACTCTAATTTTCAACCGTTTAAAATTTTCAACATCATGGAAAAATTCAAGTTTAAAACCAATATTAACTGCATGGGCTGTGTAGCCCAATTCACGGAGCATGTGCAAAACGCGGAAGGCATTAGCCATTGGGAAGTGGATACTACGACCCCCGATAAACTACTGACCATCGAGGGTACACTGACTGAAAAAGAGGCCGTGGATCTCGTGAAAAAGGCGGGTTTCACCGTGCGCGAAAGCCTTCCTTTAACCTAAAAGGCCCCTTTAAAACATTTTCTTTTCGCATTGCGTTACCTTCGCCTGAAGTATGAAATCACGTCCTGTCATCCTGCTCCTGTTGTTAGCGCTGTTTGCCTTGTCGGCAAACCGTGCCTGGGCATGTGACGGACATAGCGCCAAACCGCAAAAGGCTGCTACGGAAAAATCATGCTGCGCAAAAGCGAAGGCGCCTGCGGAGGAAAACCATCACCCGGAATCTGCCGGATCCAACTGCCCTTGCGATCATCAGCAGGGCGGGTGCCACTGTCCGGGTTGCGGTTTAGTTGGAAGTGGCAGTACGGTATTTCTCCTGCATCAGGTACCCGCACCCGCTACCCTGCCGTCCGCACTTTCCTTGCAGAAACTGGCCTTTTATTTTGCCGGGCATCTGCCGGAGGCGGTTTATCTGCCCGTTTGGCAGCCGCCCAAATTATCCTAAAGCCCCCCCAGGTAGAGCTGATCCTTGTATCAGCTGCCTAATGACCCGTCAGCCAGACGAGTCCCCCTTTTCAATGTCGGGATTTTCGATCGTAGAGATGGATACAGTATGCTGTATCTACCCTTGATCCCGTATTGGCATTTTTTACAAAAATTTAAAAATCAGCTTTTTATGAAAAATATGCTCCTCACGGGCCTGGCGCTCGTGCTTTTAACTATAGGCTTTACCGCCTGCAAAAATGATGCGCCCAAGAATGAACAGACGGCTACGCAAACGGCCGATGCCAGCGTCGTATACGCCTGCCCCATGCACCCGGAAGTAACGGGGAAAGCGGGCGACGAATGTTCCAAATGCGGCATGGATCTGGAGCCGGTCAAAGCGAATGCCGCTACCGGAAACCAGTACAAAATGGCCTTCACCAGCAGCCCGGCAGTGCTGGAAGCCGGTAAAGCGGCCACGATTTCCCTGAAACCTGAAATAGTCGGCCAGGCCAACACGCCCGTAGCCCTCGACCTGCACCATGAAAAAAAGATGCACCTCATCGTCGTGTCTAAAGATCTGGCCTGGTTCGATCACGTGCATCCCGAGTACAATGCCGACGGCAGCTATCAGCTCCAGGTGCTGGGTCAGGACCAGAAGTTCAAAGACGGGCGCGGCAAGAACGAACTGATGTTCGATAAAGGCGGCGATTACGTCCTGTTTGCCGATTATATGCCGACTGGCGCTGCCGGACAACTCGAGCGCATTCCACTGGCGATCAGCGGTACACCGTACAAAACTGTTACTTTTAGTAAAGAAAAACTCAGCAGTTCGGTGGACGGCTATACGGTCACGCTGGCCCCCGAGGGTGGTAAATTCATGACCAACAACCAGATGCACATTGCCGGTACGGTCATGCAGGGCGGTAAAATGGTGCCTGCCGAAAGTTTTGAGAATTACCTGGGCGCCAAGGCCCACGTGGTTGTGATCCAAACCGGCGCCGAGCACTATTTACACGTGCACCCGGACGTCGAAGCCGGCAAACTGGACCTGCACGCTACTTTTACCGAAGCCGGTATGTACCGTGGCTGGCTGCAGTTTCAAACCAACGGCAAAGTGCACACGGCTGATTTCGTGATCAATGTTACCGAAGGCAAAGCCGGCGAAATGAACAACGATGACCACGGACATCACCATGACGCCAACGGCGGCCACGAGGAAGGCGACGGGCATCACCACTAACAGTCAGTAAACCGGCAGGAGGCAGTTCAACTCACCGGCTAACCGCCTCCTGCCATTTTTTTGCTTTCCATCATTTAGAAACAGGCCATGCTCAACGCCCTGATAAAATTTTCCCTGCAAAACCGCCTATTCGTCGTGGCGGCTGCTGCGCTGTTGCTGGTCTGGGGTAGCTGGGTGATCAGTCATTTGCCGGTGGACGTACTGCCCGATCTCAACCGGCCCCGCGTAACGGTGTTTCTCGAGACCGGCGGCATGTCGCCCGAAGAAGTGGAAGCCCAGGCCGTACTGCCGATCGAAACCGCGCTCAATGGATCGCCGGGGGTGGAAACCGTGCGCAGCAGTTCCTCCCGCGGCATCGGGCTGGTGTTCGTCGAATTCGGCTGGGAAACGGACGTGTTCCGCGCCCGGCAACTGGTGGCCGAAAAGCTGTCTACCGTACCACTACCGCCCGGCGTTGTGCCGGTCATGGGACCTATTTCTTCGGTGATGGGGCAAATTATGCTGGTTGGTATCACCGCCGAACCGGATAGTGTGACGGGCCAAACCACCAGTTCGGCTGCGGACCTGCGGACCCTGGCCGACTTTACCATCCGCCGCCGCCTGCTGGCTATTAAGGGCGTGGCGCAGGTCATTCCGATCGGCGGCGACCGGCTCCAATATCAGGTGCTGGTGTCTTCCGCCCGTTTAAAACAGTATGATCTGACGCTGGAAGATCTGGACCGGGCGCTTTCCAACGCCAACCTGAACGCGACCGGTAGTTTTTTCAACCGTTATGGCTCGGAGGTACTGATCTCTGTGCTGGGTCGTTCCAAAAATCTGGAAGACCTGCAAAGGACCGTCGTTGCCAACCGGGCCGGTTCGCCGGTGCTGCTGAGCCAGGTCGCCGAGGTGAAATTCGGCGCAGCCATCAAGCGGGGCGATGCCTCGGTAAATGGTCGCCCGGCCGTTATTTTAACCATAGAAAAACAGCCCGGCGCCAGTACGGTGACCCTCACCGACGAAATTGAAAAAGCTTTGTCGGAATTGCAGCCCGCACTACCACCAGATGTAAAACTGAACGCCAAGGTTTTTCAGCAAAAAAACTTCATCGTTAATTCGCTGACCAATGTGGAACACGCCCTGCGCGACGGCTTCATCCTGGTCATCATCGTGCTGTTTTTATTCCTGCTGAATTTCCGGACCACGATCATTACTCTGACTGCCATTCCGCTGTCACTGGTGATTACGGCCCTGATCTTCAAATGGTTCGGCATAGGTATTAACACGCTGACCCTGGGCGGACTGGCCATTGCCATCGGCGAATTAGTCGACGACGCTATTGTCGACGTGGAAAATGTCTTCCGCCGGCTGCGGGAAAACCGGGAAGCCGGGGAGCCGAAAAATGCCATGCGGGTAGTTTATGAAGCCAGCAGCGAGGTGCGGAACAGCATTGTCTACGCGACCATTATTGTCGTGCTGGTGTTCCTCCCCTTGTTTCAACTGCAAGGCATCGAAGGCCGCATTTTTGCCCCGCTGGGTATTGCCTATATCACGTCCATCCTGGCCTCCCTGGTCGTTTCGCTGACCGTGACGCCGGCGCTTTGTTCTTATTTACTGCCCAAATCTAAACTCAACGAAGGGCAGGAGTCAGCATTCGTACGCTGGTTAAAAAAACAGGATGTCAAAGTGCTGCACTACGGGCTGGCGAATCCACGAACGGTCATTGGTTTTGCCGCCGTCCTGGTTATTGGCGCCGCATTTATGGTTACGCGCTTCGGTACCGAGTTCCTGCCGCCATTCAATGAAGGGAGTTTTACGATCAATTTATACGCTCCGGCCGGCACTTCGCTGGAGGAAAGCAACAAGATCGGTACCGTTGCCGAGCAGCTCATCCGGCGGGTACCGGATGTCGAATACACGGCCCGCCGCACGGGCCGCGCCGAACTCGATGAACACGTGGAGCCGGTCAGTAACTCCGAAATCGAGGTGGAACTACATGCCGACGCACGTTCGCGGGAAGAAGTCGTCGCCGATATTCGCCGGCAACTCGACAACCTGGCCGGCGTGTCGGTCAGCATTGGGCAGCCTATTTCGCACCGACTTGATCACCTGCTGAGCGGCGTACGTGCTCAGGTAGCCATCAAGATTTTCGGCGAAGATCTGAACGAGTTGCGTGCTTTGGCCACGCAGGTACAGCAGGCGGTGGAAGAAGTACCCGGCGCCGTGGATGTGCAGGTAGAACGCCAGGTGCTGGTGCCGCAACTGACCATTCGCCTCAACCGGGATGCCCTGCAACGCTACGGTATGCAGACCGGCGAAGTGGCCCGCGACCTGGAAGTATTGTACGGAGGTAAAGTGGTGAGCCAGATCCTGGACGGACAGAAATCTTTCGACCTGGTGCTCCGCGCCACGCAGGAAGACCGCGAAAACCTCGAAGGTATTCGGAACACCCAGATCCATACGCCCGAAGGCACGCTGATCCCGCTTTCCGGCATTGCCCACATCGAGTACGAAAAAGGCTATAACTCCGTCAGCCATGAAAACGGCCAGCGGCGGATCATCGTTTCGGCCAACGTGCAGGGCCGCGATCTGGGCAGTACGGTGGCCGAAATGCAGCAGTCGGTAGCGGAACACGTTATCATGCCGCAGGGCTATTTCCTGGAATACGGCGGCCAGTTTGAAGCGCAGAAAGACGCTTCCAGGCTGATCGGTATCCTCGGTATTTTCGTTGCTTTGGGTATTTTCCTGGTGCTATATGCCCATTTCCGGTCCTGGCGGATCGTGGCCCAGGTAATGCTCAATATTCCACTGGCCCTGGTCGGCAGCGTCATAGCCGTTTGGCTGACCGGCGGTACTTTTTCCGTGGCCACGCTGGTCGGTTTTATCACGCTCACGGGTATTGCTTCCCGCAACGGCATCATGATGATTTCCCACTATTTCCACCTCATGGAACACGAGGGCGAGCAGTTCGATCAGAAAATGATCATTCGCGGATCGCTGGAACGGTTGGTGCCGGTGCTGATGACGGCCCTGGTGGCGGCGCTGGCCCTGATCCCCCTGACGCTGAATCCACAGGCGGCCGGAAAGGAAATTCTTTATCCGGTGGCTACCGTCATTTTGGGCGGTTTGCTTTCCTCTACCCTGCTGGATATCGTGGTTACGCCGACCGTTTTCTGGGCCTGGGGACGGGAGGCTGTGGCGGAGTATTTTAAAGGAAAAAAAGAAACCGGCGACGTTTAAAAACAGCCGGCATCAATCTGAAATATCATGAACACCGTTTTTAAAATAGTCATGCTGATGCTGTGGGTGCAGGGGATATTTGCACAAAATGTAACGACCCCCGAGGATGCGGTTCAGGCTGCTCTGCAAAATCATCCCACCTCCCGGGCTGCGGATCTCGACGTGCAGGCACGTCAATACGCAGAAAAAGGTGCATTCAACCTGCCCAATCCCGAAGTAAGCGCGGAAAGCCCAACCGGCGAATTTTACACCATCGGCGTGTCGCAGTCCTTTGCCTTACCGGCTGTTTATAAACGTCAGAAACAACTGGCGCGGGCAGAAACGGAATTAGCGAAGGCCGGCCGGCAGTTGAGCCAGAACGAACTGCGTTACGCCGTGCGCAGCCTCTACCTGGAAGCGCAGGTGGCGGAATATCAATACCGGC
This sequence comes from Saprospirales bacterium, assembly GCA_031425035.1. Lineage (GTDB taxonomy): Bacteria > Bacteroidota > Bacteroidia > Chitinophagales > Saprospiraceae > M3007. The sequence continues at coordinate 94,136 of JANPIN010000098.1, forward strand.
AAGCGGCGGAGCGCGACAGCTTGTTTCAACTTATCCTAACCGCCGGTAACCGCCAGTTCGCGGCCGGGGACATTGATTTTTTGCAAAAAACGCTGATCGAAAATGAAGCGGCGAATCTCCGCCAGCAAAAGTATGCATTGGAAATACAGGCGGCGGAGTTGCGTTTGCAACTAATGCTCCAATGCGCATTACAGCCTCCCTTGCGTCTGCTGCCGCTTAGCCCAGATACAACAGCATTTGTGCTGCCCAATGCCGTAGGGAATAACCCGGCCGTTATTTATGAACAGCAGTCGGCACAAGTAGCTACGCAGCAGGTGCGATTAGCGAAAAGCCGCGCCCTACCCGATTTTGCCCTGGGTTATATCAATCAGGGGGGGCGGAATACGCCCATTGATTACCGTTTCCGGGCAAGTATCGGGCTGCCGCTTTGGGTCGGCCAGTACAAATCGGGTATTCAATCCGCCCAGGCGGAAAACCAGGCCGCGTCGGCTCGTGCGGAAGCGCAGGGCCTGAATGCCACGCTGGAACTGGAGCGGCTGCGGTCGTCGGCAGCGATCGCGCGCGGGCAACTTCGTTATTTCCAGCAGGAAGCCTTGCCGCGTAGCCGCACACTCCTCAGCACCGCTTTGCGCCTGCGGGAAGCCGGTCAGGTGGACTATACCACTTTCCTGCGGACCATCGATGAAGCCTACGCTATACCGCGTGCCTACACGGTTCAGATTCAGGCCTTTGAGTCGGCCCGCATTCAAATACGCTATCTTCAGGGACAGTAATTCTCCAAACGTCCATTACCCCATTGCTTAAAATATCGGCCATGCAACTATCCGCTTTTTTTACGCCCGTTTTATTGATGCTCAGCCTGCTCGGGTTTGCTCCAGCCACCGCTTTTGCCCATGGCGATGACGAACATGGCGTCAAACCGACCGCTCCCGCTGCGGCTGATCATTTTACCGCTTTCGGCGAGTCGGATAAGTATGAGTTGACCTTGTATTATCCGGAATTAACGGCTGGTCAGGATGCCCATCTCGTGCTGTATGTCGCCGATTTTCTTAGCAACAGACCCATTGAAAAGGCAACCATAACAGTTACGGCCCTGGAAAATGCCCAGGCCACTTTTGAGGTGGAAGTGCTCTCGCCGGGGGTGTATGAACTGCACAGCAAATTTCCGGAAAATAAAATCTACACCTTGAATGTGCAGATTAATCACCCGAACGGGGCCGACCTGATTGGTATTAAAGAAGTCGAAGTCGGGAAAAAGCTGGCTGCCATGGTGGCTGCCGCCCCCTCCGGCCCTGCTTTGCCAGGCTGGTGGTTTGCCGGAGGTTTGCTGGCTGGCGCAATAGTCATGTGGGTGCTGATGCGCCGTCGCAGCAGAAGGCTGACCATGCTGCTGTTCCTGCTCAGTGCCTGGTTTTCGACGCCGGGCTTTAATCCGGCGTTTGCCCATGGCGATGAAGAACATGGCCCGAAAACAGGCGGTACCAGCTATGGTAAAACGGTGTTTGCGCCTAAAGAAACCCAATTCCTTTTTGAAATTTTAACCTACCCCATTGCCATCGGGGATTACCAGTCGGCAACAACCATGTTCGGGACCATCGTACCGGCGTCGGGCGGACTCGGTACGGTAGTCGCGCCGCAAAACGGACGTATTACCCGTCTACAGGTAGCGGTTGGCCAGACCGTTCGGGCCGGTCAGGTGCTGGCGGTGTTACAACAAACGTTGGGTGCTGCCGAGCAGGTGGGCATCGCGTCCAGCACTGCGGGGTTGGCGGTCCAGGTGGAGACTGCCCGCAGCCGGGTAAACGCTACCCGCCGCGAACTGGATCGGCTGAACCAGATCCGGGATATAGCCGCCGCCAAGGAGGTGCAGGCTGCCGAAGCCGCCTATAATCAGGCCCTCGTGGAACTGCAAACGCTGGAAAACCGGGGTGGCGCCAGTGCGGCGGCCGGCAACCGCAACCTGAACCTGGTGGCGCCGATCAGTGGCGTAGTTGCCGCCTTCACCTTGTCGCCGGGCGCGGAGGTGGTGGCCGGCCAAACCCTGTTGACGGTGACCAACTTAAGCAAGGTCTATGTCGAAGCCCAGGTCTATGACCGCGATGTGCCGACCATACGCGCCGGGAACAAATTTCTGGTCACCTGCAGTACCGACGACCACAAAACAGCGGAGGTTCGCCTGATCGCGCAGGCGCAGACCATCAATCCGGGCAATCAGAGCCAGCGGGTTCTTTTTGAAATGGATAACCCCCGCGGGGAATTCAAGATCGGCGAGTTCGTAACGGTGAAAGCGCTGAATCAGCAGACGACCCGGCAGATTTCTGTTCCCAACTCTGCGCTAACCGAAATCAATGGAAAACCGGCGGTTTTCATCAAGGATGGACCGGAATTATTTACCCTGAGTTACGTGCAGCCCGGGGAAGACGACGGCACGCGGACGCTGATCCTGAAGGGCGTCGAGGAAGGGGAAAAAGTGGTGTCGGCCGGGGCGTACGAAGTAAAAATGATGTATTTAAACCAGTGAGAACTCTTTCAACAGGTTCAATCCACGTGCAGTTTACCTAGCAAATTCAGTAAGTCAGCCGTGATCTGTGCCCGCTCTACATTTCTTTCGCTGTTGGAGATCAATCCCATCATGGATTTGCGCTCGAACGATTCCCAGCGGTCGGAGAGATGCAGGGTAGCATCATAAACCCTTGGGCTATTTGCTTTCGTGTAATGTCGCAGTTTTGGAAACACCTCATTGGCTTTTCCACGCGCAATCATTTCCTGCCACCCTTCGATCAACTCCTGCACCTGGCCGTTATTCGCCTTGGTTTCAGGAGCTTCTATCGGACGATGGCGAACGGTGACGAATGAGGATGCATCTAATTCATATAACAACTCGAAAGCGAAGGCTGCCGCCCGTTCTGCCGCAATTACCTGCCAGTTCTGCTGATCGGTTTCCGCTTTTCCCGCACAGAGATCGGAAATGCCCCGAATGGCCAGGCCATGCAGCTGCCGATGCCCCTGTAAAGCCGTTGCAAAGCCAATGGCCTCCATTTCCAGGCCCAGCGTGTCGTTATAATGCAGTTTTATGCGCTGATAGGTCGGGTTGTCAATGCCAGCGATGACTTTATCACCGGCTGCGATCGGTCCGATGAATACATGGGCATTGGCTGCGCCGTCAGGGCAGCGGTCTTGCCAATTTTGCCGGCGACTGTGGACCTGTACCCGGGCCAGTAACTCGCCGCTGAAGGATTCCACGGCGGGGCGGGCCTTGAAACCGTCATGATCCTCCTTGCCGGATTCATAACCGTAGACCTTTTTTGCGATGAGCACATCACCGATGGCTACATCCTTCACCCCGCCGGCAATGCCCACCAATAGAACAATTTGCGGATGAAAGGCCTGAATGGCCTTTTCGGTCGCCAGGGCCATATCCACGTTTTTCATGCCCGGCTCGCGCAGCACTACCTGATAGGTATGGTGTTTGCCGACAAAATTTCCAAGCTCATAGGCCGCCTCCGCTTTGAAAATGATCTGCCGCTGGCCAGTTATATGCGCAACTACAGCGTTATACTCCACTGGGAGTGGGGTAAGAATCAGTACGGTTATTTCCATGGTTACTGTAAAAAACTACATCAGGACACTAAACTCCCGGCCGTTTGGCCGGGAGCGTTTTCGTTTGGTTCAGTGTCAATCAAGCGATGTAGCCAACAGCATGCTCCTGGCTGCTACAAATCGCCTTGGGTAAATCAGCCGTCTAGGCATTATGCAATCGATAATGTTGTAAAAAAAGTTTTCATTTGGTTTTTTGCCGGCATCACTTCTCGATGCCGGTACTCATCATTTGGATGTCCTTCCGGACGAGATTCATTAGCCGTCTTGCAAAAAATCGGCGCAGGGAAGCCGTGGGAATCTTATTTTTTGCTTTGTTTGGTATGCTTCAGCATGGTCCATATTGTTCGTTCCGAAATATTAAAACGACTGGCCAGCGTATCCACCATTTGCGTTTTGGGACAATCATATTCCTCGCTGATCCGCTCGTATTCCCGAAGTACCGTATAACGTTGCAAATTTGTAGCGCCGATCAAATCCTGGTCAATCAAAAAGGTTAAAAACTGGGATGGGGTGCTTTCAATTTCGTGTCGCAAACAGTAACCTTCAAAGCTGCGCCGAAGATGTTCATCAAACTTTTCGAGTATGTATTTTCGGGCGAAATCCATGTATAAAGGGTTCGTGTTTACATCGCTGGTGGTAATTTCTAATTGCTGCTGCAAGGTCCATAGAGCTTGTTAGAGCGGCAAGTTCGCAACCAGGTTGTTAGCACCGTATATCTGTTCCTTATTGCAAGTTGGCTCGTTGCAGCAAAAACGAAGTCAGGGAGTAAATGTGTGTTAGCGTTTTACTTAAAAAGCAACTTAATACATTTAAAATGTAAATTTTACACAGGTGTTAAATTAGTATATTTAATATAAATATCAAATAATGCACGCTTTTTACTGCATGCAGTAGTTTTATGTTTTTTCCCCGTGTTTCGAGAAAAAAATGATGGAAAAATCTAAATTTTTTACCCTGTTACGCACGTTAAAGGCGCCGGAAATCCCTTCTTTTCAAAAGTACCTGAAGCAGATGCATGGGGGTGACGAGGTAGCCCAGCGGGTTTTCGACTACATTCGCAAGTTCTATCCGCACTTCGAAAAGGAGCCCAAACTGGAACTGACCTACGCTTACCGCAAAATATATAAACCGGCCACCTCGATGGCGGAAAAGGACCTCGTTAAGTCGTCGAAGAACCTCTCCAATAAATTGTCGGAGCTGCATTTATGGCTGAAAGATTTTTTGCTGGTCGAAAAAGCCCACCGCGAAGATCTGGAAGGCCAGGCGCTGTGGTTAAGGGTGTTGGAGGAAAGGGGGCTGCAGAGCGAGCATGCCAAGCTGGCCGCCAGTCACTACTTACAAACCCAGGCCGCTCCTCAAAAAACTACCCATGACTATTTACTGGAACTGGCCGCCAGTTATGCGCACTATGATCATCTTCCTTTGACTAAACCGGCTGTTTATGACATGCAACAATGCCTCACGACGCTGGAAACAGGTGCTGAAATAGTCAGTTTGAAGATGCGCTGCCGGATGGCCAACATAAACAGGCAGCCGGCTTTAACCAAAGCAGATAATCTGAATCTTGTGCCAGCCAGCGAAAAACCTGATCCGGAGGTGCTACAGGAAGATGCCCTTTTGCTGTTATACCGGGAACTATATCAACTCATTGAATCGGAAGAACTTGAACACTACGAACACATAGTAAGCCTGCTCGCTGAAAGTGCGGATGTACTGAACCCGGATGAATTACATGGCATATTCGGGTACTTGCAAAACTTCGTCAGTATACAAATGAGAAAAGATAAACAGGATGTTTATTTACAGAAGTCCCATGAATTGAACATATTCGGGTTACAACACCACATTTTTACCCGGCAGTCAGGCATGCATAAACGGCAGTTTGCCAATATTGTAAATGTGGCCTGTTCCGCTAATGATTTTGTCTGGGCGGAGGATTTTATAACCGATAAAATAGCCCTCCTGCCGGATAATGGGAGAGAGGAGATCAAGCGTTTATGCCGGGCGATGATTCATATGTTTAAAAAGGAATTTGAACAGGTAAAGCCGCTGCTATCGGGTTTGGAGTTCGATGACCCGCACATGAATATTCGGGTTAGAGCCATGACTATACAGTTATATATTGAACAAAAAGCAGATAATTATATATGCCTCGATCACTGTGAAAATTTCAGGCTCATGCTCATCCGGCATCAAAAGCCTTCCAGTGGCTCAGTCGACGCCGCTTTTGCTTTTGTGCGGCTGGTCAAAGTTTTACTACAGGAAAATGTAACGCGCCAGGAGCTACTTGAACGTGTGGAAAAGGAACCCGTTTTATTTATGCGGTCCTGGTTGAAGGAAAAAGCGGAGCAGTATAAAGGCAGGTAAGCCACCAACCAGAAAAACGGCGGCTTACCTGTACCTTATGGTTTAATTGATGACTATATCATCCAACACCACATAGTCCGACGTCCCGGAGTCGCAAACCGTCGCAAAGTAAAAACGGTAAGTACCTGGCGCCAGACCGGACACGGTAATCGCGGGGCTGCCCGTCGTCATGACCGAGCTGGTGCTGCTGTCCGCAAGCCGCACGTAGTACACCTGGTAACCGCTGGCGCCGCTCATGGTGTTCCAGGCGAATGATACGGAACTGGAGGTTTTGGCAGTGACCGACATGCCGGTCGGTGTTGGGCAGGTAAGACGGATGGCGTCCGCTGCGGACACGTCGCTGGTGGTGGGCAGGAACAGCAGCAGCCAGAGGCCCAGCGTAATACATCCCTGCCAACCTTTCTTCATGTTTTTCATGTTGAAAAAACTTAGAGGTTAAGAAATGAGATGGCAGGTGGGTCAGTCGAAGGCATTGAGCGGCCGGGCTTACTGCCGCCGCAAGGCCAGCCGTAAAGCCATATTTCCAAAAGTGAAAAGCCGAAAAAAGACCTGAACTGTCGCTCGCGAATGGAGCCAACGGGAAGGAAAAAGACCGCTGTAAGCAGCCGTTAAGTCAATCCGCCGTACCGCACCTGTTCATCAATTTTGACAGGGCAAAGTTGCCGGCAGGCGGAAAATGAGAGTTGTACAATATTGATTTATAAGTGTTTATGTAAAATTATATGAATTTACGTAAATTCATAAACCTGTCTAAACCCTGTTGATTACCCACAAAAACGCCGAGGTGCACGATTAGAGCAGTTGGAACGCGGATTTTACGGATGCTGCGGATAAAAACGGATTTTAGGACTTGGTCTGCGTACCAAAATTTGCCAGATTTGGATAAAAATCTGTGAAAACCCGTTTAATCCGTAAAATCCGCGTTCCAATTGCTCTACGTAAGCGACTGATCAACAAGGGTTTAGGAAAATATAAAACTGGTGGATTTGTGAGTAATCGTTAGTCTCTAAACCCTACTTATGCGCCAGCCTCTTACAGTTGTAAAAACAAATCACGCTCAGATCAGCTTTTGGGCGCCGTCCAGGAACAACTGCATGGATTCCCAGTACTTGCGAAACAGCAGCGGCTGGTCTTTTTTGCTGAATTCAAACACCGGACAATTGGCGCGCCGTACGCCGTACAGGTAGGGCGAAACCAGCATTTTACCGGCCTCCGTAGCGCCGTCTACCGCAAAGAAAAACCCATAAGGAAGGTGTTTGTAGAGATAGATTTCAAACTTGCCCGGCAACTGCAGGGCCTCGAATTCCGCACTGATAGTGCGTAACTGTTGCATCACTTTTTTGATCTCCGCGATGGCGTCTTTTTCGAAACCCTGAACTTTCGCCCGGTCGTCAAAATACAGTCGCGCTTCGTTGCACTCAGGGTGGAGCAAATAACCTTTGACCTGCACGCCCTTTTGCAAAAGCGCCACTACATGGGCTCTATATACCCCGTCATTCTGGGAGGTAAAATAGCTGGAAAAAGAATGCAAACGGACGCCAATTTCCAGCACTTCCTGCCGGGCACTGCGGATGAAAGCGGTCTTTTGCTGCAGCGGTAATCGTCCGTCTGCATGCAGGATGAAAACCGGTTGCACGGCTGCGGATTCCGGCCTTTCGGGCACCACCACGGACTGCCAGCCGGGGGTATGCTGTAGCCGGAAATCCTGTATTTCGGGATCAAAAACCAGGTCCAGTTCCTGTGACAGCAGGACCTCCATGCCTTTTGCCGCCTGACTCAAGGTAGCCAGGCCAACCTTTTTGCCTTTTTTAATATTGGATAAAGAAGCCGGGGAAATGGGGTGATCGAGGGTTTTAAATTTATTGATCACTGTACTTTGTCCATACTGCAGTTGCTCCTGCAGGTGTTCCAGCCCCTTGCAGACGATGTTTTTGAAACGCTGTTCCTTTGGTATTTTGTCCATAATGCCGGCAATTAGGACTGCAACATACGAACGTTCATTTATTCCGGCGCGTCCACCACTTCTACCGACCAGGCTTCGGCTTTTTCGGCAAATAGCGCCTTGGTTTTAGCCCAGGTCTGCCGGAACAGGTCGGATTGCCGGTAAGCTTCCAGCGCCGCCGGATCTTCCCAAATGCTCAGCGTAAAGAGCATGTGCGGCTGTTCGGTTGCCCGTAGCAGCTCCATGTGCCGGCAGCCGGGAAAGGCACGGATCGACACTTTACTCGGCTCAAAAACCGAGTCGATGAAAGTCGTCACGTCCTCGGGGCGAAAGGTCAGTTTTACGATGCGTTTGATCATGTGGGATCAGATGCTGCGCTGCGCATCAAATTGCTCCAGGTAATCGGCTATGCGGCGCAGGAAAGAACCGCCCAGCATGCCATCCACCACCCGGTGATCATAAGACAGCGACAGGAACATCATCTGACGAACCGCAATGACGTCGCCAAACTCCGTTTCCAGTACGGCCGGTTTCTTGCGAATGGCGCCAACGGCCAGAATAGCGACCTGCGGCTGATTGATGATCGGCGTACCCATGACGTTCCCGAACGTGCCGACGTTGGTGATCGTGAAGGTGCCGCCCTGTATTTCTTCCGGTTTCAGCTGGTTCTGCCGGGCGCGGTTAGCCAGGTCGTTCACCGTTTTCGTCAGACCAGTCAGGCTCAGGAAATCGGCGTTTTTGATCACCGGCACAATGAGGTTACCGCTGGGCAGAGCGGCGGCCATCCCGATGTTCAGGTCTTTGCGGATGATGATCCGGTTACCGTCAATGGAGGAATTCACCATTGGGTAATCGCGGAGCGCGCGGGTTACCGCCTCCACGAAAAGAGGGGTGAAAGTGATGTTCTCGCCGTGTTTTTTCTTGAATTCGTCCTTTATACGCAAGCGCCAGTTGACCATGTTGGTCACGTCTACTTCGACGAAAGAGGTGACGTGCGGACTCACGTGTTTGCTCATCACCATGTGGTCGGCAATGAGTTTACGCATCCTGTCCATCTCCACGATCTCCACGTTACCGGATACACTAACGGCCGGAGCGGAATAGACCGGTGCGGGCGCGGCAGCTGGTTTGGCGGGAGCTGGTGCGGCGCTGGGCGCGCTGGGTTGCTGGCGGTTGGTCAGATAAGCCAGCATATCTTTCTTGGTGACCCGGCCTTCCGCGCCGCTACCGGCAATACGACCGAGTTCCTCTAAAGCAATGCCTTCTTCTTTGGCAATGGTCCGTACCAGTGGCGAGTAAAAACGACCTTCGGACTGCATAGCGACAGGCTGTTCCGCCGGTGCATAGGGCACGGCAGCGGTTGCTGAAGTAGCCGCCTGGCCATTTGATGGCGCGGACTGGACCAGGGCCGGCGAGGCGGCCGGCTGTGCGTTCGAGGCTTCCGTTTCGATAATGGCAATGGTCTTGTTGATGGCCACTACTTCATTTTCCTGGAATAAAATCTCGACGATGGTGCCGGCAACCGGCGACGGGATTTCACTGTCCACTTTATCGGTGGCAATGTCCAGCACGGGTTCATCCAGGTCCACAAAATCGCCTGGTTTTTTGCGCCATTTAAGGATGGTGGCTTCCATGATACTTTCGCCCATTTTGGGCATGACCAATTCTATGCGCGCCATAGCGGATATTTTTTATAAAATTTGGTAAGAGCGGGGCAAAGGTACTATTTTGATCGGCTGCATGGGTAATCCGACGGGTAGTTTTAGAATTTTATGTGGTAAAAATGCCGCAATTTTGTCCGCACTAATTCTGCTATACCTGCATGAAAGTCATTAAAAACATTGTTTTCGATTTTGGCAACGTCCTGTTCGACATCGATCTGTCCCGTATTGAAACGCATTTGCAAGCGGCTTTTGGGGAGAAGTATGCCAGCGCCCGGCAGCAGATTCAGCGGGATCAACTGGTAGAGCTGTACGAAACGGGTGGCCTTTCCACGGCGGATTTTGTGGACGCCATCAGCCAGGCTGCCCGGCCACCTATTCCCCCGGAGCAGGTCGTAGCCGCCTGGAATTCAATTTTTATCGGGATGCCCGCCGAACGTTTCAGCATGCTGCTCCGCTTACGCCGGCAGTATAAAGTGTTTCTGCTGAGCAACATCAACGAACTGCATGAGCAATGGATCGCTGAATACATGCGCCGGGAACATGGGCTGCCGGATTATGAATCCCTCTTTTTCGACGGCGTTTACTTTTCGCACCTGGTGCGTATGCGGAAACCGAACCGCGATATTTATGAGTATGTGCTGGCCGATGCCGAACTGCTGCCGGAAGAAACGGTCTTTTTTGACGACATGGAAGTCAACGTGCAAGCGGCTTGCCAGGTCGGCATTCAGGGTGTATGGCATGCGCCCGGTACGTCAATTCTGGAAAGAATGCGACCTTTTGAAGGGTTATAGGCAATCCCAGTCGTACAGCACCCTCGAAAAATCCCGGGCAATCAGGTCTTTTTCCCGGATAAAAAAGTGGCCGACCCCCATATCGCCCCACATCAGGTCCATCGGCTCGTCGGAATCAAGCTGGAAAAGCAGCAGCATCGGATCATCGGCACGGCGTGGATCATCCTGGGTAAAATAGGCATAGCCGCCAATTTTATGGCCCTGGGGACGCACCATTTTGGCGTATTCATCCATTACTTCCCATTCCTTATCGCCAAACTGCTGAAAGAAATCCTGCCCGAATTTTTCAAAAAAACGGTAGTCGGTCACCGGCACCACTTCCTCGGACAGCGCGAATTTCAAAGGATAACTTTCCTCGGGATGGTGCGGCAACAGATCCTCATAGTCCCGTAAAGCCGGAAATTTTGTCTGCAACGCCGATTGGTCTTTCACCACCTTGGGATGATACAGCACCCGGAAAGTATCGGGATTTTCGCCGTCGTCAAAATCCATCCCGTACAGGTCATCGTCCTGAATGTAAAACTGGACAATGCCCTCGCTTGGAAAAGGAGCCAGGGCCGGCAAGTCCGCAAAATTGATCTGGGCCAGAAAAAACAGTTCCTGACCATCCGAAGCAGTAGGAAAGGGTATGCCTTTGGGTAAATAAGGCAGTCCGCCGACTTTGCTTTCCCACAACTCGATTTTACGGGCCGGCTGGGCCAGCACCTGAACAAAAGGTTCGCGGGTAGCCAGGATGGCAGCGCGGTGGGCTTCTAACGCGGGGGGAAGATTCAGTTGGGCAGACATTTTCGTCAGTTTAGGCCCAAATATACGGTGTGACCGCTGAACTAATTGATAAGCGGCAGCCGTAAGAGGTATTCATTCTCCTTGCTGCGCATCGTAGCGGCCTCTTCCGGTGTTTTATCACCATAACCGGCCAGGTGCAGCACACCATGGACCATGACGCGGCAGAGTTCATGCAGGAACGTACTACCCTCCGTTTGTGCGTTCTCCCGTACCCGATCGGCACTGATAAATAAGTCGCCATGAATATGGCCTTCGGAAAGTGGGAAGGTGATAATATCGGTGTAGTAATCGTGCTGTAGGAAGTCTACGTTGATGGTGCGGAGATGCTCGTCGGAGCAGAAAATAAAGTTGACTTCGTAAAAATCCTGCTCTTCGGCAGCGGCAACTGACAGCAGCCAGTTGCTAAGGATCTGCTCATCAGGCAAATCGAAATCGACATCTTCAAAATGGAAAGAAACCGGCGCGTCAGGCGCGTCTTCAAAAGGTAAATCCGGAAATTGCATGCGGCAAAATTAGCCCAATTTAAAGCGCATTTCTACCGTACGGCCACCGCGTTTGAAAGAACATTCATCGCTCAGGTGGCGCATTAGAAAGAGACCACGGCCGCCACATTTTTCCAGACAGTCCATGCTGGTCGGGTCGGGTACGTAGTTAGGATCGAAACCCGGGCCCTCATCCGAAACGCTGATATCGAGCGCATCGTTCTGGCAACGCAGGGAAATAGAAACACTTTTATTGGTATCGGCCTGATTACCGTGAAGGATAGCGTTGGTAACGGCTTCGGTCAGGCTGATCAGAATATTACCATGGGTATCAGGAGAGAGATTGTACCGGGAAGCTACGCGGTTTACAAATGGTTCAACTTTGTCAACGTTATTGGGATCGGACAGTAAAGTAAGGTTTGAGTGTAATGCGCTCATTCTCATGTCTTGTTAAAATCCAGTGATACGAAACGTACTTTCAAAGGCGGTTGCTCGGGGCGAGCGACAGGTACGGACTGGCTAAAAGATCAAACAGTACAGGGTACTAAATCAAGTAGCAAAATGTACAAAAATCAGGTACTGGCGGTGGGATGTTTCAACTGAGGATTACAACTAAGACGATGCAATTTAAGATATTGTTAATACACCGCGCAAGGGGTTGTGGAAAAAAATTCCCGATTTTTCTCAAATGGGGAACATAAGACGCTGTTTTTGCAGAAAGTCACCAATTTGCGAGGGTTTATTTTTAATTTTTTATTAAATAAATTTATGCTTTCGGGAGTTGCCGGCCAAATTGCAGGTCTTTTCAATCAAATGGTCCAGGCATGCAATTTTAATTTTATTACATGTGAAGTGCAACCTGAATTTGGCAAACAGGTTGCGTTTTCACTGTATTTTTTCATTTTTTATAAATCCACTTCGTATGAAGCAACTGCGACTTTTTCTCTTACCCTGTTTCCTGCTTTTCTTTAACGCACTTTTTGCTCAGCGCATCATCACCGGTCTCGTGACCAGTGAAAATGGCGAGCCCTTAGTGGGTGCAACCGTAAAAGTGCAGGATGCCAACCGGGGCACGATGACCGATGTGACCGGGCATTATCGTCTGGAAGTGCCGGAAGGTACCACTGGGCTTGTTTTCAGCTATACGGGTAATAGAACCCTCGAGCTCAATATCGGCACCGACAACGTTTTGAACGCCACCCTGGAAGAAGGCTTCGAACTGGCGGATGTGGTCGTGATCGGTTCACGGGCGGCCACCCGGACCAAGCTGACCACCGCTGTGCCGGTCGATGTGATTCCGATCCAGAGCGTTATGAACGAAGTCGGCCAGGTCGACCTCAATCAAATTCTCACCTATGTGGCGCCTTCCTTTCAATCCTCCCGGCAGGCGATTTCCGATGGTACCGACCACGTGGACCCCGCTCAATTGCGCGGCCTTGGCCCGGATCAGGTGCTGGTGCTGGTTAATGGCAAACGCCGCCACCAAAGCGCACTGGTCAACGTGAACGGTACCGTGAATCGCGGCACGGTCGGCACCGACATGAACGCCATTCCCGCTTCTTCGGTCGAACGTATTGAAATACTGCGCGATGGCGCTTCCGCCCAATACGGCTCCGACGCTATTGCCGGGGTGATCAATATCGTGACCAAACGAACGACCGGCCTGCTGGATGCCACCACGTCGGTCGGCGGATACGTCACCAGCTATGATAAGAACTTCGTTTACAATAAGTTAAACAACATCGACGCTGACCCTTCCGTGCAGGTACAGGATGGGTTAACCTATCAGGGCGGGCTGAATTACGGCTTCAAACTGGGTACGAAAGGTTTCATGAACCTGACTGGAGAATATTCCCAACGCGGTGCAACAAACCGGACTGGTTTGTACACCGGACAGATTTATCCCAGAAACGGCGCCGGTCAAATTCGCGACGACTCTATTCTGGCCACGAACGGCCTGACCCGCAATGCCTTCGATATGCGTATCGGCAATTCTGAGGTCAAGAGCGGCGGCCTGTTTTTGAACAGTGGTTACAGCCTTTCGGATAATTGGGAACTGTATTTATTTGGCGGCTTCAATAACAAACAGGGCAATGCGGCCGGTTTCTACCGCTACCCTTTCGGCATTCCGGCTGCGTCGAATGCCCTGAGTATTTACCCCAATGGTTTTTTGCCGAACATCAACAGCGACGTCAACGACCTGGCGGCATCTATCGGTGTACGGGGTAAAATCGGCTCCTGGAATGCTGATCTGAGCCAGACGTATGGCCGGAATACTTTCGATTTCAGCGTTTCTAATTCGGTGAACTACACCCAGTCAAATGTCGAGCCCACCAATATTCAGCGGGAATTCGATGCGGGCGGCCTGTCTTTTCAACAGCTCACGACGAACCTCGACCTGAGCCATGAGTATAATGTACTGCAGGGCTTGAACCTGGCCCTCGGCGGGGAGTACCGGAGCGATCAGTTTGAAATCGATGCCGGGGAAGAAGCTTCCTATAAAAACTACAACACTGCGGCCGGTATAGGGGCCGGCGCCCAGGTATTTGCCGGTTTTCAGCCCCAGAATACGGGTAAAAACACCCGAAACAGCGCCGCTGTCTATGCCGATGTGGAGTTGGACCTCACCCAGAAACTGCTGATCGGCGGCGCGCTGCGTTTTGAGAATTACTCCGACTTTGGTCAGACGGTGAACTACAAGGCCGTTGCCCGTTATAAAGTGCTGAATAACTTTACCATTCGCGCTTCCTCCAGTACGGGCTTCCGGGCGCCTTCGCAGCAGCAGAAATACTATGCTAAAACCAATACGCTTTTTGTCAACGGCCCGAATGGGTTGCAACCGGTTGAGAGCGGTACTTTCACCAACGATAGCCGCCCGGCAGTGATTTTCGGTATTCCGGAACTGAAAGAGGAAACGTCGACCAGTTACGCCGCCGGTATTGCCTGGCGTCCGCTGGGTGGTTTAGAGTTGACATTGGACGCTTATCAGATCGATATCGACGACCGCATAGTACTGACGAATAATTTCAGCGCCGGTGGAAACGCTGAACTGGCCGCTCAGTTAGCCGCCGCCGGAGCAACCACGGCCAACTTCTTCGCCAATGCCGTCAATACCCGTTCGCGCGGCCTGGAAGCGGTGCTTTCTTACGTGACCCGTTTTGATGAAAACAGCCAGGAACTACGGTTCGTGCTGGCCAGTACGTTCATCAAAAATGAAGTGAAAAAGGGCGCCGACGGCAAGCCAATCATCAACTCGTCGGATATTCTGGAATCCACCGGGCAGGTCGGCAATTATTTTAACCGGGAAGACCAAAGCCGCATCGAGGTGGCGAACCCGCGTTCCAAGGCCAGTTTGACCATCAACTATAAAACAGGGAAGTTTTCCGCCATGCTGCGCAATGCCTACTGGGGTGAAGTGGCCTACCTGGATCCCATTAATTTCGCCGATCAAAGTACCTGGCCCAAGACGGAGCCCTATTACACGGCCGCGACCATGACCTATAACCCGGCCGCCTTCCGGAACGCACTGACGGGTGAAAATGAAACCTTCGACCAGACTTTCAGCCCGAAAGTGGTGACCGACCTGACCCTCAGCTACCAGCTGATCAAACAGATCAGCCTGGCGGTAGGAGCAAATAACCTGTTTGACGTGTATCAGGACCGGCATCTGCACTCCAATAATGTAAGTGCCGGGCGTTTTGTTTACTCGCGCCGGGTGCAGCAAATGGGCTTTAACGGCCGCTACATATTTGCCCGTTTGCGTTTTACAATTGAGTGATAACATCATTATTCGCTCCTGTGGGCCGCTGCCAGTTCGAGGCAGCGGCCCCTTTTTTGTATTGACTTTGGTGGACAGACTATAAGCGACCGGCAGCAGGGCGTTCCCCAAAGTCGCTGCAATTTTTCCCCACCTGATGGGATGTCTTAAAATTATATCCGTCAACCTTCGTTTCTTTCGCTCTTTAGCTATTAAAATCCGTTGTCATCACATGCAGAAATCCGTGGACGTAGAAGCCATTACCCGCCTCGTGCAGGCTGAAAGTGCTTTCCTGGAACAACTTACTACCGCTACCGCCAATGTCATCGTCGGTCAGGAGGCCATGCTTCAACGCTTGTTGATCGGTTTGCTCACCCGCGGCCACATACTTTTAGAAGGCATGCCGGGACTGGCCAAAACCCTGGCCATTAAAACCCTGGCGACGGCCGTGGATGCGAAGTTCAGCCGCATTCAATTCACGCCCGATCTGCTGCCTTCCGATGTGGTCGGCACCACGATTTACAACCCGGCCAAGGCGGAATTCACCATCCGGCGCGGACCCATTTTTGCCAATTTTGTGCTGGCCGATGAGATCAACCGCGCCCCGGCTAAAGTCCAGAGTGCCCTGCTCGAAGCCATGCAGGAGCGTCAGGTAACTATTGGTAACGAGACCTATAAACTGGAGGAACCATTTCTCGTGCTGGCCACCCAGAACCCGATCGAGCAGGAAGGGACTTACCCGCTGCCGGAAGCGCAGGCCGACCGTTTTCTATTGAAAATCAAGATCGGTTACCCGTCGCTGGAAGAAGAGCGCCGCATTATTCGCCGTAACCTGAATGACGATGAACCGCCGATTTCCAAGGTCGCCTCGGTAGAAAAACTGCTGAGCGCACGGGAAACCGTCAAGAAGGTGTACATGGATGAAAAGGTTGAACAGTATATTCTCGACATCGTTTTCGCTACCCGTAACCCGGAAAATTACGGCTTGAAGGCATTGGCGCCGCTGATCAGTTACGGCGCATCGCCACGGGCCAGCCTGGGTCTGGCTAAAGCCGCGCGCGCCATGGCCTTCCTCAATGGACGGGGTTTTGTCATCCCCGATGACGTGCGCGCAATCTGTACGGATGTGTTACGGCATCGAATTGGACTGACCTTTGAAGCCGAGGCAGAAAGCATCAGCCAGGAAGATATTGTTGAAAAAATTCTGGGCGCCGTCATCATTCCCTAGCAATTCCGCATTCATCATTCCGCATTCCGCATTCAAAAATGGATACCACCGATCTGCTTAAAAAAGTTCGCCGTATAGAGATCAAGACACGCGGTCTGAGCAGTCACCTATTCACGGGCGGCTACCACAGCGCGTTCAAAGGTCGGGGCATGTCGTTTAGTGAAGTGCGGTTATACTACCCCGGCGACGACGTACGGGCCATCGACTGGAACGTAACCGCCCGCACCGGCGAGCCTTATATCAAGGTATTTGAAGAAGAGCGGGAAAATACCGTCATGCTACTGGTGGATGTCAGCCGCTCCGCCGTATTCGGCAGTCATACGCAGTTTAAAGCGGAATACCTGACCGAACTATGTGCCGTACTGGCTTTTTCGGCCATTGCCAATAACGACAAAGTGGGCGTGATGCTGTTCTCCGATCACATCGAGTTGTTCATACCGCCGAAAAAAGGGCGCCAGCATATTTTGCGCATTATCCGGGAAATATTGACCACCCAGCCCACCGGCCGGGGAACCGATCTGGGCGGGGCTTTGCGCTATATGCATAATGGCCTGAAAAAACGCTGCGTCTGTTTCGTGCTGTCGGATTTCCTGGCCGATAACTACGAAGAAGCGCTGCGGGTGCTGGCTAACCGCCACGATTGCATTGGCATTCACTGCTGGGATCCCCTCGAACGCGATCTGCCGGACGTCGGTATTTTGCGCGTGGCGGATGCGGAAACCGGCGAACAAAGCTGGGTCGATACCACCAGTTCCCGACTGCGCTATCAGTATGGCCAGTCTTTCGAGCAGCACCGCATGGATACGCAAGCCCTTTTCCGGCGCGCCGGCGCTGATTTCCTCAGTTTGAGTACCACCCAACCCTATGTCAATGCTTTGCTGCAGTTTTTTGCCCGGCGTTCCAAAATCGTGATGCATGGCTAAGGGGCAAAGACGCGGCACCGGCTGGCAAATAGTACTTTGTTGCCTGGCCTTATTTATAAACAACCGGGGGAGGGCACAGTCGGTAGCAACCGCCAATGTCGAACCGGAACGGGTGGAAACGGGCGATACTTTCCGGCTGCGCATTATGGTTTCCGGTACCGGCGTGGAGCCCGGGCAGGTTGATTTCGGACCCTGGTCAGCGCTGATGCCTGCCAAAAATATCCTGAGCCATTCCGGCTGGCACCGCACCGGCCCGCAGTGGGTGCAAAATTTTACCCTGATCACTTTTGATAGCGCTTCCCTCGACCTGCCCCCGCTGAACGTGCGGCTGCATCTGGGGGAAACAGCACAAACCAATCCGCTGCGCCTGACCGTTTTGCCCACGGCGGCGGAAGCGGATGTCAATACGATGGCTGCTATTCGCGACATAGAGCGTTCGCCGGTCGACTGGTGGAGTTACTGGCCCTACGCACTGGGTGTTTTTATATTATTGATCGTTGTCCGGCGGCTAATGCGACCCAAAAAGAAAAAGCCGGCGCCCGTTGTGGAAGTGCAAGCAGAGCAAACGCCCACCACTCCGATCCATACGGAGGCCTTGCAGAAGATCACGTTATTGGAACAAAAAAGGCTGTGGGAAAAAGATCAGATCAAAGAGCATTATGCCGAACTCAGCCTGATCGTCCGGGAGTATTTGCAGAAACGTTATGGTGTTGCCGCGCTGGAATCCACTACGGTGGAAATTGAAGAAATGTTGAAAACGACGGAATTTCCGAAAGTACTGAACCTGGCCATAAAGGACCTTCTGTCGAGGGCCGATCTCGCCAAATACGCCCAGTCCAGCCCGCCGGCAGCATTTCATGAAAAAGCGATTGAAAAGACCCGAGCCATGATCCAGGAGACCAAAATAGCCTAATTAATCAAGGCATGCTGTGCAGGATGCGGTATTTCCAATAAGTTTCCAAAGCGGAAAGCCGGCAGATGGTGTAGCCCAGTTTTCCATCCCGGAATCCACCTTTAAGCACGTAGTTGCGTAAAAACTTCAGCACCGGGCTGAAAAACACGTTCAGCCAGCTGGCCCTTTTTCCCTGTTGGTACATGGCCTGGGCGGCGATGACGGCGTATTTTTCCGCCCTTTCAAAATGTTCCTCCACCGTATAATAACTATAGTGCAGCAGATCGCCAACGAGGTGAGCCGTCCGGCTGCTGGCGGACATTTCTACTTTGTCATGGGGATTCGTGCCGCCCCAACGCCCATTCTCCACACGCCAAAGCCGTAATTTCTGGTCGGGATACCAGCCCGAATGGTAAATCCACTGGCCACAATAATTAGTCAGCCGGTTCATCGTGTAGCCATCCTGCTGCCAGTTCGCTTTGACTTGCAGGATCGATTTTTTCAGTTCTATGCTCAGCGCTTCGTCGGCATCCAGCGCCAGCACATAGGGGAAAGCAGCCTGTTGTAAAGCGTAGTTTTTCTGTTCAATGTGCCCGGTAAAGGGGTTTTGCAAAAATCTTAAACCCGCATGTTGCCGGCAAATAGCTGCCGTCTGATCGGTTGAAAAGGAATCCACCACGACTACTTCATCCACCACCCCCACCAACGAATCGAGGCATCGGCCAATGTTTTTTTCCTCATTGTACGTGATAATGATGGCGGAGAGTTGAATCATAACAGGGGGTACGGTCAGTAGAACCGGGAGGTGAATTACTGGCCCAGCAGTACCGGCGCAGATTTGCCATTCATGAAAATCACCTTGGCATTGGCCGACGTAGCAATCTCGCGCTGGGCTTTAATTTGTTCGTACTGGATCAGTTTATCGGTCAACGTAGAGGTTAGAATACGCTGGTAGTCGGAAATGCCCTGGGCCTCCACCCGCTTACGTTCGGCTTCCTGGCGTTCTTTATCCAGCACGAATTTCATCTTTTGCGCGTCCTGTTCGGCATTGATTTTTGATTCTATGCTCAGCTTAACCGATTCCGGTAGTTGAATATTACGGATCAGCAGATTTTCCAGGACCAGGCCGCGCTCATTGAATTCCTTTTCGATGGTCTGGAATATTTTAACCTGAAACTCTTCGCGTTTGGAGGAATAAAGCGCGACGGCATCGTAGAAAACGGCATTATCCCGAATTTTGGTGCGTGAAATAGGCCGCACGATCTTGTCCAGAATATCTGTACCAATGTTGCGCAAAATGTCCGGCGCTTTTTCGGGTATGATGTGGTACAAAACGGAGAGATCAATAACGACCTCCAGGCCATCTGCCGTGAGCACGCGAATGGCATCATCCCCTTCTTTGTCCCCTTCATCATGCACGGCAGACATCGTATAATTCTGGGTTTTGACGTCGAAATGTTTCACGTCCACCATCGGATTTACAAAATTGAGCCCCTCGGTCAGGGAGCCTGGTTGAATCTTCCCGAAGAGCGTCTGAACGCCCACTTCGCCCGGTTGTATTTGCACGAAACAGGCCGATAATAAACCCACGGCCACCAGGCCAATGCCAAACAAACGCCCGCCTTTTCCGATAGAGGCAAGTGATGGATTTAATTTGGATACAGTTGTGGCCACCGCTAAAATTACGAGACCAAGAAAGAGGAGAAACATGATATAGGAAATTGAATAAGGTTGAATGGAAGGCCAAATGTTGCTCCGTCGCCAAATGAGCTGGCAGTTATTTTCGAGCAATGTACGCCGAAACTCGTCCAAAACATGCTTATCGGTGTTTAGCAGTTGGCGTGGTTAAAATGCCGGTAAAAACAGAACGAATACGTCCATCCACTATTTAAATTTTGACATGTCCGCACCTTTTTTGACTGCCGAGTGGCGCAAACTCATTATGGCCAATTACGTGGTTCCGCCGGCCTTACTGGAGCCCCATCTGCCTTACGGTACGGAGTTAGACACCTGGGAAGGCAATCACTATGTCAGCCTGGTCGGATTTATGTTCTTGAAAACCAAAGTATTAGGTGTGCCATTTCCACTGCACCGTAATTTTGAAGAAGTAAATCTGCGCTTCTATGTACGGCATTTTGACGGAACCGTCTGGAAACGCGGCGTGGTTTTTATCAGCGAGATCGTACCCAAGCCGGCCATTGTCTGGGTGGCCAATTCCATTTACGGCGAAAGCTATGCGACCTGCAGAATGCGCCATCAATGGCAAATGGAAAAAGAGCGCTTCCAGGTCGGTTATGACTGGAAAAACTATAGCGGGGGCCCCTGGAACCGGATTTCCGTACAGGCGAACCCCCAGCCCAATCCGCTCCAGGCCGGTAGTGCGGCGGAATTTATCACCGAGCACTACTGGGGCTACGCCAAAAAAGGACCGAGCCGCAGCTTCGAGTACGCCGTCGAGCATCCGCGCTGGGACGTATACGACGTCATGGAACACGAAATCATCTGTGACACCGCCCGTTTCTACGGCCCCGAGTTCACCGCCCCATTATCCGCCCCGCCCGCCTCCATCTTCATGGCCGAAGGTTCAGCCGTACTCGTCAGACAAAAAAGAATCCTCCAAGCCTAATCCCTGCCCCCTGTCTCCTGTCTCCTGTCTCCTGTCTCCTGTCTCCTACATCCCTACCCACTTCCTCTCACTTCTCCCGCTCGCGATCACTTTTTCCACGAAACGCATGCCGCGTACGCCGTCCTGCACCGAGGGGAAATCATACATCGGATCGGGTTTTTGGCCTTCGGCGAGGGCGTGCAGGGTAAAGGCAAAATTGCGGTAGATGTTGGCAAAAGCTTCCAGGTAACCTTCCGGGTGCCCGGCGGGAATGCGGGCATGCACTTTAGCTTCCGGATACAGATTGCCCGTGCCGGCGCGGTACACCTGGGTGGGTTGATCCAGCCATTTGACCAGCAGCGTGTTGGGTTCCATTTGCCGCCATTCCAGGCCGCCTTTTTCACCGTATACCCGGATATTGAGGTTGTTTTCTTCACCGGCGGCAATCTGACTGGCGTGCAGAATTCCTTTTGCGCCGTTGTTGAAGTGCAGCAGCACGTTCCCGTCGTCGTCGAGCTGGCGGCCGGGCACGAACGTGCTGATATCGGCGCAGAGCTCGGTGATTTGCAGTCCGGTTATATACTCGGCCAGGTTCTCGGCATGGGTCCCGATGTCGCCCATGGCGCCGGCAATACCACTGCGGGCCGGGTCGGTACGCCAGGCCGCTTGCTTGTTATCGGTGGCTTCTACGGGCGTGCTGAGCCAGCCTTGCGGGTACTCGACGATCACCTTGCGAATGGGTCCGATTTCCCCGTTACGGATCATCTGGCGGGCTTGTTTCACCATGGGGTAACCGGTATAGTTATGGGTCAGGGCAAAGGCGAGTCCGGTTTCCTGCACCAGTTTTTCCAGCGCCAGCGCCTCTTCCATATTAAAGGCCAGGGGTTTATCGCAAATGACGTGAAAACCATTTTCCAGCGCCATTTTAGCCGGTGCAAAGTGCATGTGGTTCGGCGTAACGATGCTGACGAACTGCATGCGGTCTTCGGCCGGCCGTTCTTTTTCCCCATGGATCATGGCTTCGAAACTGGCGTAACTGCGTTCCAGCGGCAAGCCGAGTTGCGCGGCGGAGGCCCGGGATTTGTCGGGATCGCTGCTGAAAGCGCCGCAAACGAGATCGATTTCACCGTCCAGTGCGGCGGCCATGCGGTGTACGCCGCCGATGAAGGCGCCGATGCCGCCACCGACCATACCCATGCGTATTTTCTGTTTGATCATTTTCCGAGTGTTTAAAATTCAAAGATTGTTTTTCTGCCAGCGGCGAATTTGAAAAGAAACTACTGGACTTTTATCTTCCCGGCAGTTTTTTACCAAAAACACCAAAACTATGGCCAACGAACATCTGATTACCGGCGTCCACAATTACTGCGATCGCTGGTGCGAGCGCTGCCGCTTCCTCGACCGTTGCGCCGTGGGCGTGCTGGAACTCAAACGTTGGGCAAAAGGCCAGAACTGGCAGCCCGAAGATTTTTTCAAAGAACTGGACGCCATGTTCGATCTGCCGACCGGCGAAACGCCGGACTGGCTGGCGGACATGGAATTCCCGGTGGCGGATCTGGAGGAGGAAGAACCGAACCCGCAGATCGAAGCGCTGCAAACGGCAATGCGTAAACAGGGTACGCGGTATTATAAAGCGGTGCAGGCGTTTTTAAGGGCCCAGGAAGCCGAGTTGGCCGCCCGGCACATCGATCTGAACGCCGCTTTTACCGAAGGCAGAGACCAGCAGGAACGCAGCGAACTGGCCGAGGCGATGGAGGTCATTCACTGGTATATGCACTTCATGTTCGTAAAAGGCAGCCGCGCACTCGGCGGTCTGGAAGATATGCACGAAGACCACTGGGATAGTAAAAATCAGAGTGACGCGAACGGCAGCGCGAAAATCGCCATGATGGCGGCCCAGCGCAGTATGGGCGCCTGGGAGGTGGTACGGCGCCATTGGCCCGATCAGCAAGGGACGATCAGCGGGTTTATCCGGCAGATCAACCAGTTCCGCCACCTGATGGAACAACATTTTCCGGACTGGCCTACCTTCGTGCGACCTGGGTTCGATACCGAAACGCTGCCCAGGGAAGAGTTTGGGACGAACTAAAGGTTGTGCTCAGCCTATAAAAAGGCCGCGATGCTCGTATGCTTCGCGGCCTTCAATTATGTTGCATGAATGTATTCAGCAGGAGAGGAATAATTCTTATTCCCGGGATTGGACAAGCAACTTCCCGGCGGCTACCGGCTGACCATCGGCGGTCAGGCGGTAGAGGATTAATCCGGCCGGGAGTTGGTGTCTGAACAATTGGAATGTAGGTTGATTAAAAGATTCGCGGCTGATTGTCCGCCCTTGCATGTCGTAGAGTTCCAATCGGTAAATGTGGGCATCCAGGCCGGTGACCTCGAAAGTAGCGCCGTCCGTCATCGGGTTCGGGTACACTTTCAGGCTGGCTTTTGGATTAAAATACTCTACGGTTTTTACTATAACAAAGGTGTCGAACGCACAGACCGTGTGAAAGGTCTCATTGGTCATTTCCGGCGCATTGTAATCAAAATAGATAGCAGCGCTGTTGAAGATAGTCGTTCCGCAAAGGTCCAGATTTGGTTTTTGGGACACACGGAAGCGAACAAAGCCTTCATTCGCGCTGCTATCTGGCGCGAGATTGACATTGGTAAACGTAAATTGTACGATGCCGTTACCGTAAATATCCAATTGGTAGGGATGGCTGGCAGCACCTGGATGAACCGTCGTGGGGTCGAGTGCAGCAGAGAGGGTATCACGAATTGTGATCTGCTGCACCGTATCGACACCAGTGTTGGTAAAACGGATTAAAAAGTCCAAATCGGTTTCCGGACTGACGTAATGGGCCACGTCGTAGCCTTTGGGATGGCCTCTCTTCAGAAGCTGCGGATTATAGCTGGTTGGGG
This sequence comes from Saprospirales bacterium, assembly GCA_031425035.1. GTDB lineage: Bacteria > Bacteroidota > Bacteroidia > Chitinophagales > Saprospiraceae > M3007. Next base: position 118,083 of record JANPIN010000098.1, read on the forward strand.
AACTTTCCTGGCAGTCAGTCGACAAAAACGCGTCGGCATCATCTTCCGGGAACATGGTATAGAAACCCAGCGATATGGGTGCGCTGGAAGTATCGTTGACGCAGCCTTCGACGGCGGCGGTAGGGCGGCTCAAACCCGGGTAAGTGGGTTCCTGATCGGCAATAATGCGGTACGTCTTGCCATTGACCTCATGCTTGAAGACTTCCTTTTCCGCAGTACCAACCAGCAGCACCTGGTTGTTCGGATCATTCGGTGCGGTGAGCATAACTACATCTTCGGCGATTACGTAACCGATGGGGGTAGTTGGATCGACAAAACCTTTATTTTTCAGGAATAAGCGCACGGTGTCGCCATCACAAACACCCCGGGCTTGCACGAAAGCACCGTTCCAGGCACCCGTGTTACAAAAGGTGTCCGGGTAAATGTGGGCGGATGCACAGAACGTCTGTCCGGTAACCGTGCTGTCGCAACTTAAAAACGCTGTGAATCTGAAATCACCGCAATCGCCGTTGGACAGTGTACCAATATTGAATTTATAGTCATTCCCTCCGACCGGTTCCGCCAGAATGCTGCTGCTGGACAGGGTGAGGAAATGATCTAAATGGACAATGATTTCCGTGTTTATGGAAGGAACGGTACCCGAATTACAGTAACGAACCGTGTACATATTTTCCGCGCAGCGCTGTAGCAGTGGCGTGGCAATATCCACTTCATTACGGGGGCAATCAAATTCACTGCGTACCGGAATGTTGACCGTAATCGTATCTCCAAAGGATGGAACAGGCGCTATGATGGTGCCGGTACAGGCTTTCCAGTAGTCGTTAGGGGAAATAATAGTTACCGCATAGGTGCCGGTATCGACGGCAATCTGGAAACTACCGTCTTCCCGGGAAATGGTATAGCGGGTCAGGTTCGGGCTGCTGGCCTTGATGATCCAGTCGCGCAGTTCCGGTTCGCCATTATCCAGGCTACAGTTACCGTTGAAATCACGGAACACATTGCCGTGTAAATAGCTGGTAAACACCACCCCATTCCCATCAGCCTTGACCAGATAGCCATCCGGCTGGCCCCCACCAATCACATCCAGAAATGGTTCGCTTATGCCGGCTGCCGCTACGCCGCCATCGCGGGTGGTGACAGCCGATTTGCCATAGTCGAGACCGGCGCGGCCTACAGTGCGCGACCACAGATTAGCGCCCTGGGCATCGAAATGCCGGATATTCAGATCGGTTTGTGCTGCGGAAATTTCTTTGGCTCCACAGGCATAATATCCGTCCGCAGGGTCCTTATCAAGACCATAAAAACGGGTGCTGTCAGCGCTTGTATTGAACCAGATTGGAGCGGGAGCGCCGTCACCCGGTATTTTCATAACCAGTCCGTTGCCATACGAATAGCCGGCTACAACGATGTTGCCATCATTCGCCATGACCGCCGCATAGGCAATATCGTCGACCTGTGCGACCACGTCATAGGTTTGTTTCCAGACCTGCCCGGTAATGGATGCGTTCAGGCGGACGACCAGTACATCGGAGTTGCTGCCGGCAGACTGGCGGTACTCGCCGGTTATGACGACGTCACCGTTCGGGGCCAATGCCACTGAATTGCCAATTTCCCTGGAATTCAGGTCGCCGATGATGTTGATACCCGTCTGGGCGCCGTTCGGATCGGTTTTAATGACCATTAAGTCCTCTTCGCCCATCTGTTTGCGAAAGCCGGCCAGTACCAGGCTACCATCCGCTAATTCGATCAGGTCGTTCGCTTCCTCGTTTGCATTCGTCAGGCCATAGTTTTTAACCCACAGCAGGTTGCCAAAGGCATCGGTCTTCAGCAGGCAAAAGTCGCGCTGGGAACCTACAGGCAGTTGGGTATAACCGGCAATGGCATAGCCACCATCCTGGGTGGCCACGATGGCGCGTCCGGCCGATTTTACGTTAACAGGAAACTTCTTGCTGAATTGCAGGTCGCCGTTCGCATCGGCTTTAATCAGATAGATCTGACTTTCGGAGTTATAGTAGCCGGTCATCACGAAACCGCCATCGGGGGTGGTGGTTACACCGGAAAGATCATCCTGACCGCTACCTCCATAGACACGCTCCCAACCCTGCGCGGAAACCAGTCCGGCAAAGCACATCAAAAGCAGTGTAAAAAGGTACTTGTACATGAGCGTCAGGATTAAGCGCGAACGTCGCTGTGTATTGATGGTACAAAAGTGGGACAGGAATTGTGGGGGGCAAAAGACAAAAAACTCCATTTGTTGAATTATTTTTATCAATTTTGTCGCAACAGACTTAGGTTAAAATTGTAAAATTATTGCGTAAAAAATTGATTGCCAACTGATTGTTTTAGAACCTGATTTTGAATGTCAGGATTTTGATTGTTTCGTTTGTTGAACGAATAGGTAAAAAATCTATGCAAAAAAGTGTTTTAATTGAAATTGTTCGCTCCCTGAATCGTAAGGAAATAAGGGAAGTTCAGAAGTGGCTGCAGTCGCCGGCGCATAACCAACGGCAGGACGTGGTCCGGCTGTTCGACTATTTGATTAAAGTTTTGACGGCGCCGGATTATGAGGTGGAAAAAGAACAGGCCTGGCTGGCTATTTTCCCCGCACAAGCCTATGATGATGCTTACATGCGTCAGGTGATGTATTTTTTGTTGAAAGCGCTGGAGGAATATCTGGTGTTTACGGATCAGGCCAGCGACCGGGTACGTTATCAAATTACGCTATCGCGTATTTACCGTCAGCGGAAATTGGAAAAATCTTACAAGCAGGCGTACCGTCTGGCTTCCGATAATCTGAATAACCAGCCCTTGCGGAATGACTATTACCTGCTCCACAAATTTTTTTTAGAGCAGGAGGAGTACGAATATAAAATGAGCATTACCCAAAATGCATCGGTGAATTTACAGGAAACCGCGGATGCTTTGGAGAAATGGTTTTTGGGAGAACGTCTGAAAGTTAGTAAAGATATGTTTGCCCACCATCGCATATATCAAACGATCAATTATGACCATGGGCTTTTGGACCAGGTTTTGGCCTATACGAAAGAACGAAACTTACTGGATGAACCGGCGATTGCGGTTAATTATTACACCTATATGGCTTTCACCCATCCCAATGAGGAGGTGTATTTTGACCGACTGGAAAATCTCATTCACCATGAAATGGAGCATTTTCATCATTCGGAAACACGGACACTCTATCTGGCAGCTTTGAACTACTGCACGGCTAAGGTAAATCAGGGTAATGTGGACTATTGCCGAAGAGCATTGAAATTATATCGCTCCGGAATGGATAAAGAAATACTGCTGGAGAATAATATTATTACCCGATACACCTTTGGAAATGCAGTAGCCTTTGCCGTTAAAATCGGTGAGTTCGACTGGGCGGAACAGTTTATAGAACGTTTTCAAAGTTTCCTGGAGGAAAAACAGCGCAACAGCATCGTGAATTTCAACCTTTCCCGGGTGTATTTTGAAAAGGGCGATTACAACCAGGCCCAGCAGTTACTGACGCAGTTCGAATACGACGACATGCTGCTGAACATCATTGCGAAAACCATGCTGCTCAAAATTTACTTCGAACAGGATGAACTCGACGCCTTCGAGTCGCTGCTGGAAAGCATGCGCATTTACCTGCAACGCAAGGAGGCCTTGGACCCCACCCGGAAATTATCCTATAAAAATATGCTCAGTCTGATGAAAAAACTGATGCATATCAATCCCTATTCCAAGGCGCAAAAGGAAAAACTTCGGGAGCTGGTCGTTGCTGCCAACCCGATCATGGAACGCGACTGGTTGTTGCGCCAATTGAACACGTAGTGAACCTTTGTGAATTAAGCGTGGTTTCGTATCCAATTTTTACCTGAATCCTCGTTTATTTGCACTCTTTTTTCACAAAAACGACCGATAATTTGAAACAGGGATATAAAGTGAGCCTGCTGGTGCTGCTGGTGCTGCTGATTGATCAAGCCGTGAAATTTTACGTCAAAACGCATTTTGAGTATAATGAAGACGTGCAAATGATGGGCGCTGACTGGGCCAGGCTGCACTTCGTCGAGAATGAGGGTATGGCGTTCGGCATTACCTTCGATTGGTCTTACGGCAAACTTTTACTCAGTTTGTTTCGCATTCTGATGGTGGCCGGCCTGGTCTGGTATATTCGCCTGCTGATGCACGCTAAAGCACCGATGGGTTTTGTTTACAGCATTGGGCTGATCACGGCCGGCGCACTGGGCAACATTATCGACAGCGCATTTTATGGAATGATTTTCACGGAGTCGCCTTATCATGGCGGACTGGCGGAACTCACGGCATTCGGGCAGGGCTACGGCACTTTTCTACACGGTAAGGTGGTCGATATGCTTTATTTCCCGATCAAATACGTGGTGCTGCCCGATTGGCTGGGCGGCAGCGATTTCCTGTTTTTTAGCCCCATTTTCAACGTTGCCGACGCTTCCATCACGATCGGGGTGCTGTGTATTCTGTTGTTTCAGCGCAGCTTTTTCCACGAAGGGCTACCTGGGGAACCCACCGAACCCGCTGCTGAAACGGCCGAAGTGCCGGGCGACCGGGCTTTGGAAGGAGAAGATGCGCCCAGCGATGTACCGCCGGCAGAATCCAATACTTATGCAACACCCGATAAGGTAGAACCCGTCGTACTGAGTGATATTCCTTCGGAAAGCAGCGCGGATAAAGACGAGCAATAAGAGGCTGTTTTAAAACCCCTCATTGGGCGTAAAGCCCCGCCTTTTGCCACTATATTTTGCTTTATTTTTAACGAATAGTCCCAGCTATGCCCTAAAAATAAATCTTCATCTACTGTCAAAATTCGGCACTTTCCGCTCCATTCGGGGTTTTAAACAGCCTCTAAGAATTAGTGCACGCATAACTGCCAACCATTAATAAGAGCAATAAAATGTTTAATATTTTCATAACTCTTGTATTAGCAGGCAGGCTATTTTATTCCTTCGAGGCTACTTAATCTTTGTTATAGTCAACGCAAAGTGGTTTTGAATAAAGTTGGATTTTAAGTACATGACAATCAAATATTCAAACCAACAAACCTATTCAAACCACTCAAACTTGCCTATAAAACGGGTGCATTGCAAAGTTTCGCATGGTCACTCAGCCAGCAACAGGGCTTTTGAGTCCTTTCTATTATTAAACGAAGGGTTGCAATGCACCCGCTCAAATTCTACTTTTAATACTAATCCTTACCCGCAAAATTAAATTGATACCCGACCGAAAACTGGGTGGAACTATTGTAAACACGCAAATCTTTTAATCTTTCTCCATTTTCGTTCGTCAGTTCGAAGGTTGATCGTGGCGTTACCCCAAAAACATGCCGGGCACTCACAAAAAAGGACTTGCCAAACCGGTATTCCAGGCCGGCCACCACACCCAAATCAAAATCGTTATAAACATCCGCGAGAATCTCCGGGTCAAAACTTTCTCCGGCAGATTTTACGCGGGACTTCTGCAGCCAACCCGCCTCTAAGCCGGTTTGCAGGGATAGGCCTTTCCAGACATTGAAATCAGCAATCACGGGTACAGTAGCGTAATGCAGCATATAACGGGCGTCAGCAGGACCTGTAGGCCAATAAAGTCGACCGGTGTAGCCTTTTTGAGCATACTGCAATCCGGCTAACAGGGCGAAACCCGCATTCAATTGCAGACGACCATCGAGTCCGACATGGTAACCCGTCAATAATGCATAATCCGGGCGCGAAATATTATCGGGAAACTGGCCATAATAGATTTCATCACTGAGCGAGTATCCGGCCCGAACGCCTAAGGAAAATTGCTGGGCAGCAAGTGGAAAGGTGAAAGATAAGCAGACAATGAATAGAATGATTCTGTAGCGCATAACGGAAGAATGTTTGGTTCAAACAAATGATGCTAAATGCAGCCTTCCGGTTGTACGCTACTATAATTTTTTTTCTGGCAGTAAGCGGGCCGCGTTTTTGTCACCCACTCGCGCAATACGCGGCCCGCTACTTGTCCTCACTACCAGGCCAATATATAGCCTGTATTTTATTTTTCCAGCCGCTCCAGCAGCCGACTTGTAATCCGCAGGAAATCCATTTCGGTAATGATCCCGATCAGTTCCTTGCCTTTGACCACCGGCAGGCAGCCAATACGGTGCTTTTGCATGATGTGCATGGCATCCACGATCGACGTTTCGGCCGTTACCGTCACCGGTTTGGTGATCATAATATCGCTCACCGCTATTTTGTGTTCCTGTTCCGGCTCGTCTTTATGTACGAAATGGCGCAGCAGCATACGCGACGAGATCAGACCGATCAGTTCGCCCTTGCTGTCTTCCACCGGCATGTAGCGGATCTTGCGCCAGTCCATAATTTCGGCCACCAGTTCGATCAGGTCTTCTTTTTGTACGGTGAAGAGGTCGGTGGACATGAATTCTTCCACCTTGATCTTGCTGGGCTGCCAGGTTTCGAGGTCGGAGAGCAAGGGTTCCTTCCAGGTGTGGACGGGTTTATTCTCTTTTTGATTTTTCAAAATAGCGGCAGTTACGGCGGTGACGGCTTCGTCGTTAGTGACTTCTTTTTTGAGGGAAGTAAAAGCGCGCAGGGCCCATCGGGCGCCGGTGGTATGTTCGCTGGCGCGGGCCTCGATAATACCCATGTATTTATCAATATCGGCCGGGCTCACTTTGCGTTGTTTCAGACCGGCCCTGGCCAGCGGCACCAGTTCTTTCAGGATCAGTTCCGTGACGGGTATTTTTTTGTCGCCCAGCCAGGAGAAGGTAGTGTCGATGCCAAACTTGGCCGCTTTCAGGAAATTATCGCGGGCATCCACGAAATCGATCTTCTGGGTAATGTCGTCGTATTTATCGCCCATGGCTACCATACAGCCCAGCCAGAGGGCCGCGTTGGCCACTTCATCGACCGTGGTTGGGCCGGCGGGCATCACGCGGTTCTCAATGCGCAGGTGGGGCTTCCCATTCGGGCTAATGCCGTAGCAGGGCCGGTTCCAGCGGTAGACCGTGGAGTTGTGGATCTGCAGGGCGCGAAGTTTCGGCGTAATGCCATCCCGCACCATTTGCAGCGAATCCTCGTCGATAGCGCCGGCCAGCAGCACCCGGAAGCGGCTGATATCTTCTTTGTAGATCTCCGTAATGCCGCCGCGCAGCCAGCCGGAACCGAAGTTCACCCGGGGCAGGCGTTCGCGCATGTGATCGTGCGTGGTGCGGGTATCCAGGCTCTGCTGGAACAGCGCAATGCGCGTCTCATGCCACAAGCGACGGCCGAATACCAGCGGCGAATTCGCGGCAATCGCGATGATCGGCGCGGCCAGCACCTGAGAAATGTTGTACAGCTTGACAAAATCGTTCGGGGTGACCTGTAAGTGCACCTGGAAACTGGTGTTACAGGCCTCCAGCAACGGCGAATCGTGCTTGACCAGCAGCTCGTCCACCCCTTCCACGCGCAGCTCAAACGAGGTGCCCAGCAGATGCTTCTGAATGGCCGCCATGAGCGCGAAGTAGCGGTCTTTGGGGGTCAGGTTATGCATCTCCAGATCGTGCTTGCGCAGGGTCGGCAGAATGCCGCACAGGATGATACTGGCATCGAAGCCATCCAGCACTTTCTGGATGATGGAGAGGTAGTGCAGGTTTTCCGCCTCCAGATCGCTCAGGCAAGTGCCGGTGAATTCGCGTGGACTCAGGTTGGTCTCCAGGTTGAATTTGGCCAGTTCGGTGACGCACCAGGGTTTGTCATCGCCCAGCAGCTTCAAGACTTCCATGTTAATCGTGGCCGGCTTAAGCGTTTTATTATCCACCAGGCACATTTCCTGTTCGGCGCCGATGCGGATAATATCCGTTTCAAACCAGTTGTTCTCCAGCATGTACTCGAAGGCCTGCACATCGTCCAGTAAGCTGCGGACGAAGTGCTGCATTTCACTTCTACTCTCTACGGTGTTTACTTTTTGAAATCCCATGTTTATCGTTTGACGGTTATGGTTGAAGGTGATTATCCGGCAGGGCAATATTATTTCTTTTGTTCAAAACTTTCAAAAGATGTTTTTCGGCCGCCGTTGGAAAGCGCCCGAAGTACGTTTGGCTAAAAGGCCATTCGGCTGCCGAACCGGCTCCTTTTATTGAAAATATTAGCGGATCTTTAAAAGGTATAAATTTTTTTTATTGAAAATTTTTTCGGTAAAAAGAAGAATAAATGCCTGGCTCAACCCGAAAATATTAATATAAATAATTGAAATACATGTATTTATGAAAAAATAAATAAAAAACATGTGGAATAAAGCGCCTCACAATTGTATGTCAAAACCGGCGTTAGTCACTAATAAAATAAATAATTTAGCTGCTTTAATTTGAAAAGGTTTAATCTTGCACTATGAATTCTCTAGCAGCGGTTGCTCATTTGCAACAAGATGCACTACTCAGGACTGTAATTGAACAGACTGAATTGCCACTTCATGAGCCTTCCGGAAAAATTTATCATGATTTGCTCGATTCCATTGTATCCCAGCAACTGAGTGTAAGAGTAGCCAATGTGATTTTTGATCGTTTCTGCGGCCTTTTCCCTGATAACTATCCCCATCCAGACCAATTACTATTACTTGATCCGACTCAATTACGCAGTGTGGGTTTATCCGGCCAGAAAGCAGGGTACTTAAAAAACGTAGCTACCTTCTCTCTGGAAAACGATTTAGAAAACCATGATTGGGCTAGTATGACAGATATGGAAATAATTAATTTCCTGTCTCAAATTAAAGGGGTTGGCAAGTGGACCGTCGAAATGTTACTCATGTTTACACTCGGTCGCGCGGACGTTTTTCCAATAGATGACCTTGGTATACAACAGGCAATGACCCGTTTGCATGATTTAACGGAGAAAGGAAAAGAATTAAAATTAAAGATGTTGGAATTGTCTGCTCCCTGGCAACCCTATCGTACACTTGCCAGCCGCTATTTATGGCGCTGGAAAGATAAGAAATGAGTTATTCGGTTACGGCCGTTTACTATAAGTGAATTAGTAAAAACTATTTAACAATCAATAACAATGAAAGAACAGGATAATCGCCGATACCCCATCGGACCATTCGAATACGGACAGACGTATTCTTTCGACGACACCCGCAAGCACATCAGAGCGCTTGACCGGTTTCCAAAAGAATTAAAAAAGATGGTTAAAAAGTTGCGTGGAAGCGACTTGGATAAACCATATCGTGCGGATGGCTGGACCGTTCGGCAAGTCATCCACCATATTGCCGATAGCCACATGAATGCTTATATTCGCATGAAACTGGCGGTCACGGAAAACACACCTATTATTAAACCCTATGAAGAAGGGTTATGGGCGGAAACGGAAGATGGCATTCATGGTCCGGTTAAAATGTCCCTTAAATTACTGCAGGCTTTGCACCAGCGCTGGGTAGGGTTTCTGGAGTCTCTTTCCGAAGAAGATCTGGAACGCGCCTATTATAACCCCGGTTCTAAACGTACGGTCCAGATGCAGGAAGCCATCGCCCTGTATGTCTGGCATAGCCAACACCACCTGCATCATATTCGTCTGGTAACGGATGGAAAAATGAAATCCGAACAGGCGCCTGCTCCGGATATTGATGTGGTGAGCACTGCCGGTATTGCGGCCGAACCTAAACGTCGCGGCCCAAAACCAAAAACGCAGCTAACGGCCGCAACCGCCACCGATGTTACGCCGAAGAAACGCGGCATGAGTGAAGATCATAAGGCGAAGATCCGCGCTTCCCACCAGGCCCGCCGGGAGGCTAAAGCCGCTGCCCTGGGAACTGCTACCTCCATGCCGGCAACAACGGGCCGTCAAAAGCCCGGACCGAAACCTAAAGCCGGTGCAATCGCCGCAGCTCCGGCCATCGGAAAACGGGTACGTCGTACGAAAGAACAAATCGCCATCGATAAGGCAGCAGCAGCCAATGGCAGTACTGAAAAACGTAAAGCCGGTCGTCCCGCCCAGCCTAAAACAGCTACTGCTGCCAGCACACCTGCCACCGGCAAACGCGTCCGTCGGACGAAAGAACAAATGGCGCTCGATAACGCGGCCAAGGCCACGGTAAAGAGCGAGAGCAACGGCAAGCGTAAGCCTGGTCGTCCGGTTAGCGCGAAGGCGGCAACCGCCAGCACCGCTACAGCACCAGCGCCCAACAAACGTGTTCGTCGTACGAAGGAGCAAGTAGCCGCCGACCGCGCCGCAGAACAGGAGGCTAAAGCCAGTGCCCCACGCCGCAAGCCAGGTCGTCCGGCCCAGCCAAAGGCTGAGAAGCCAGTATCAGATACGCCGAAGAAACGCGGTATGAGCGCCGAACACATGGCCAAGATCCGTGAAGCACGGATGGCTAAACGTGCCGTAGCGATTGCCAGCGGCGCTATTACGCCGAAAGCGAAATCCGCTGCCTCTACCGACGGAACGCCGAAGAAACGCGGCATGAGCGCCGAACACATGGCCAAGATCCGCGAAGCCCGGATGGCTAAACGTGCCGTCGCCGGGGATGCCGTTCAGGCAAAACCGAAAGCGGAAAAACCAGCTGCTGAAGGGACGCCGAAGAAACGCGGTATGAGCGCTGAGCACATGGCCAAAATTCGCGAAGCGCGGGTAGCTAAACGTGCCGCCGCCGGGGAAACCGTGCAGGCGAAACCGAAAGCGGAAAAACCAGCTGCTGACGGAACGCCGAAAAAACGTGGTATGAGCGCCGAACACATGGCTAAAATTCGCGAAGCGCGGGTGGCCAAACGTGCCGCCGCCGGAGAGACCGTGCAGGCGAAACCGAAAGCGGAAAAACCAGCGGCCGACGGAACGGCAAAAAAACGCGGTATGAGCGCTGAACACATGGCCCGTATCCGGGAAATGAAGAATGCTAAAAAGTAATTACTGCTATCTTTGCAGTTGATAAATAGTGAAGCCACTCCCCGCCGGGAGTGGCTTTTTTTAGGCTACTTGGTATGAACAGGATAATCGGACAATTTGGGGGCACGCATCCCGGCCCATTGGTCATCGTTATTGGCGCTTTACACGGTAATGAACCGGCGGGTGTGCAGGCATTGCAGGAAGTATTTAAATTAATGGAGCAGGCAGCGCTGCAACCCAATTTTGCTTTTGCCGGAAAACTGATCGGTCTGATCGGTCACCGGCAGGCTTTTAAGAATGGAGAGCGGTTTATTCGCCAGGATTTAAACCGACTGTGGCTGGCTGGATCGGTAGAAGAAGTGCTGTCGGAAAATCCAGCTTCCCTGTATGCCGAAAACCTGGAAATTCACGAACTCTACACCGCCATTCAGGAAGCGGTGCAGACCAGCCAGCCCGATAAACTGGTGCTGCTCGATCTGCATACGACTTCCGCTGCGGGCGGCATATTTTGCATACCCACCGACGAAGACGCCAGCCTGGCCCTGGCCAGGGACTTACATACACCGGTTATTCTGGATTTACTGGAGGGCATTAGCGGCACGCTGCTCGATTTTGCGACGGAAGGCCATTTTTCACAAAACGGTTTCCCGCAGCAGACGCTGGGGGTGGCTTTCGAGGCCGGGCAACATGCGGATCCGCTTTCGGTGAGCCGGTGTATATCGGCGGTTATGCATTGCCTGCGTACGCTGGGCTGTATGAGTCAGGCGTCCGGCGATAATTATTACGATGCCATTCTCCAGGAGTATAGTGCGGGTTTGCCCGAAGTGACCCGGTTGTTACACGTACACCGCGTCCATGCCAATGATCAGTTCCGCATGCGCCCGGGCTATGTAAATTTTCAGAAAATTCAGGTGGGCGAGGTACTGGCCGACGACGTGCACGGGCCCATTGTTGCGCCCTGCGACGGGCTGATGCTGATGCCGCTTTACCAGCCCCTGGGTACGGACGGTTTTTTTGTGGTTACGCCGGAATAAGGGCAGGTTTGAGTGGTTTGCTGGTTTGAATATTTGATCATTAGGTACTTAAAATACAATTTTGTTTAAACCACTTTGTGCTCACTATAAGGCTATGGCTTACGCGCTTCCACAATGCGTTCGTAAGCATTGTTGATCTGCTGGAATTTCTCCTTGGCATGTCGCAGGGCATCAGGCGAACCACCGCGGGCGGCGACCTTATCGGGGTGCCACTGCATGGCCAGCAAATGGAATTTTTTCTTGATTTCCGGTAGTGTTTCCGTCGCGCGGGCGCCCAGAATAGCGTAGTGCGGATCCAGCGTATCCCAGCGGGGGGGCTGCTGTTGCTGCGTGTGGTAGTACCTGCTTTTAATGCTTTGGTATTTCGGGCCGTTGATGCCGAAAATATGGGCCGCCTGTTTAAGTAAAATTTCTTCCCGCGGATGCAGCCCGCCATCGGCGGCGGCAGCGGCAAAAAGCAGGTCCATCATGTTCAGCACGTGGTGCCGTTCGCGACCAAAATCCTGGTAAAAGCCCCGCAGCATCGTATCGAACGGATCGTGTGAATCCTTGGAGTTTTTCCAGGTCCGGATGGCCTGCGCGCGCCCCCGGTCATTCAGTCGGAACTGCTGGCGCATGAGCTGCTCCATGAAATTGATCTCGCCCCGCGATACCGAGCCGTCGGCTTTAGCCATTTTCGCGCACAGCGTAAAAACATGGTAAATAAACGCCCCCTGCCGCCGCTGGTACGCCTTGAATTCACTCTGTTCGGCCTCCTGTTCTTTGGGTTGATCCAGCAAATAATGCCCCAGCATAGAACCAAAGAAAAAACCCATGATACCCCCGACGGGAGGTTTCATGATGCCGCCGATAAAAGCACCGAGCAGCCCGGTCAGGAGTTTGCCTTTAAGCTCCAGGGTGGGTTTTTGTGAATTAATCATGCATAACTGGATTGCTTATCTTCCAATAAAACGGGAAGGCACTACACTTATATTTACCGGACGCCGAACCCGCTGGGCCAGCCCGCCGTTGGACTCACGAAACTGAGTTGTCCTTCGGCATTCTCGGCCATCAGGATCATGCCCTGCGATTCGGTGCCCATCATCATCCGGGGCGCGAGGTTGGCCAGCACGATAACCTGCTGACCGATAACCTGCTCCGGTTGAAAATGTTCGGCAATTCCTGATAAAATGGTCCGTTGCTCCAGGCCCAGGTCGACCTGCAGCCGCAGTAATTTCTTGGATTTTTCGACTTTTTCCGCCGTCACGATGGTGCCGGTACGAATGTCCATTTTGGCAAAATCGTCGAATTGTATTACTTCCTTGATGGGCATATAGTTCGTTGTTTTAGGCGTAGCCGGGTCAGGTTCTGTTGTCGGAGCGGTGGCTGTGGCGGCGTGGCTTTGTTCCAGTTTATCGATCTGCTGTTGAATGACCTCGTCTGGAATGCGGCTGAACAGGTGATCGGCCTGCCCAATGGCGTGTCCGGCGGGCAAAATAGGGTTGCCTTCCACCAATTCGTTGAGCGTGGCCAGCAGTTCGCCGCGGTCTTCCAGGGGGCTCAGGTTCAGCATTTTGCGCAGCCGGTTAGCCGAAAAGGGCAGGAACGGCCGGGCGGCCACCGACAGGGCGGCCACGATCTGGAGGCTCAGGTTCAGCACCACTTTCACCATTTCAGGCTCCGTTTTCACCGTTTTCCACGGCTCGTTGAACTGCAGCAGCGCATTGCCCGCGCTCGATATTTCCATCAGGATACGCAGGGCCTCCCGCAGATTGAAGCGTTCGATCTCGCGGCCCATGCTCTCTAGTTTAGCGTGGAGCTGGCCCAGTTCTTCATTATACTGTCCGGCCGTGTCGGTGGCCCAGCCGCTTTTGAACGCCAGGTTTACATCCACCGCCGGCACCAGTCCGTGGTAGTATTTATGGGTCAGCACCAGCACACGATTGACGAAATTAGCCAGGTTATTGACCAGTTCCGTGTTGTTCGTTTCCTGAAAATTTTTCCAGGTAAACTCGCTGTCGCGCTGTTCGGGCATGTTTTTCACCAGGTTATACCGCAGCGCATCTTCCTGGCCCGGGAAATCGGCGCAGTACTCGTGTACCCACACCGCCCAGTTTTTGGAAGTCGACAGCTTGCGGCCTTCCAGGTTCATGAACTGATTGGCCGGCACATTGACGGGTAAAATAAAATCGCCGTGCGCTTTCAGAATGGCCGGGAAAATGAGGCAGTGAAAGACGATGTTGTCTTTGCCGATAAAGTGGATCAACGCCGTTTCCGGGTCTTTCCAGTATTTTTCCCAATCCTGGTCATGATCGATCGCCCATTGTTTCGTCGCGGAAATATAGCCTATGGGCGCATCCAGCCAGACATAGAGTTTTTTACCTTCCGAACCCGGTATGTCCTGCGGCACGTCCACGCCCCATTCCAGATCGCGGGTCATGGCGCGGGGTTGCAGGCCCTGATCGAGCCAACTGTTGCACTGACCGATCACGTGGTTCTTCCAGTCTGCCGGATCGTGGAGTTGTACCCCGTCGAGCTGGCCAGTATTGATCCATTCGCGGAGCCAGGCTTCGTGCTGGTCGAGGCGCAGAAACCAGTGTTTGGTCGGCTTCATGATGGGCGTACTGCCACTGAGCATGGAACGCGGCTGAATGAGATCGGTGGGGCTGAGCGCGGAACCGCAGCGCTCGCACTGGTCGCCATAAGCTTCGGGATTGGCGCAGACCGGGCAGGTGCCGACGATATAGCGATCGGCCAGGAACTGACCGGCTTTTTCGTCAAAATACTGTTCGGTGGTTTCCTCGATGAATTCGCCGTTGGCAAAAAGCGTTCTGAAAAAATCCTGGGACGTCTGGTGGTGGATCGGTTCGCTGGTCCGGTGGTAAATATCGAAAGCCACCCCGATCTGCTGAAAAGTATCGCGTAATACGGCGTGGTATTGATCCACAATGGCTTGCGGCGTGGTGTTTTCTTTACGGGCTTTTACGGTAATAGCCGCGCCGTGTTCATCGGAACCGCACACGAAAACCACCTCTTTGCCCATCAGGCGCAGGTAGCGCACGTAAATATCGGCCGGCAGGTAAGCCCCCGCCAGGTGGCCGATGTGGAGCGGCCCGTTGGCATAAGGCAGTGCCGCACTGACTAAATATCTTTTTTTCATGGAAACGCAAAAGTACGTTAGTCAGAACGGAAAAGCGAAAGGGGAAGTTCCGATCATCCGGTCAACAAAACGGCAATAATATAATCGGCCAGCAGAATCAGGATGTCGCTATAGACTACGGCGCGGGTACTGGCCTGACCGAGTTCGACGCTGCCGCCGCGTACATAGTAGCCCTGGTAGCAGGAAACACTGGTGAGGATGTAGGCAAAAACGAAGGATTTGACGTACATCATGACCACATTGTAGGGCAGAAAGAAAGAACGTACGCCCTGAATGTACTCGGAATCGGTGATCAAACCGGTGGGAACACTGGATAAATAACCGCCCAGCACGGCGACAAAAGCGGAAAAAGTGACCAGCAGCGGGATGACGACCAGCGCTGCAATTATTTTCGGCATGATCAGGTAGGCGGCCGTGTTTACGCCCATTACTTCCATGGCATCCACGTGTTCTTTCTGGCGCATACCGCCGATTTCAGCGGCCATGTTGGAACCGACTTTCCCGGCCAGCACCAGGCAGGTAATGGTGGGAGAGAGTTCGATCAGCGCCAGATCGCGCACGATGTAGCCGATGTAGTAACGCGGCACCAGTTGCCCATCGAGCTGGTAGGCGAACTGAACGGCGGCTACCGCACCAATGAAAATGGAGATCAGGCAAACGATAATCAGCGAACCAACGCCGATGTCGTTCATCTGCCGCATGGTCTCTTTCCAGTACATGATCAGTTTCTCCGGGCGACTGAACGCCTGTTTCATCATAATCAGGTAGCGGCCCAGATGACCAAGATAATCGTAACTTGAAGGTATATCCATCCTTTATTCGTAGCCGGAGGCAAATAGTATACAATTGAACGGCCAGATTTGGGCTTGCCCGCTTTTTGCAAACCGCACCGTTCTCGCGAAGCACAAAGGTGAATGATTTAAAAGCCAAAGGTTCGGGTTTTTTACAAAACTTTGAGGCGTTAAACATAAACGATGTATGAAAAAAAATGCCGTCATCACCGGAGCCACGAAGGGTCTGGGCCGGGCTATTGCCGAAATATTTGCTGAAAACGGTTTCGACGTCTGCGTTTGCGCCCGCACGCAGTCCGATCTGGATGCCATGCAGCGCGACTGGGAGAAGCGTTTCCCAGACAGCCATTTACTGGCTTTTGCTGCCGACGTGGGCAAAAGGTCGGAGGTGATGGAGTTCGCCGAATTCGTACGCAGCCGCTGGACGAAGGTGGATGTACTGGTCAATAATGCCGGTATATTTATGCCCGGAGCGATCACCGAAGAGAGTAATGGTACGCTGGAAACCCTGCTGGAAACCAATTTATACAGCGCTTATCACCTCACGCGGGGACTGATGCCGCTCTTGTTGCCGCACCGCAGCGGGCATATATTTAATATGTGTTCGGTAGCGAGTATTCTGGCTTACCCCAACGGCGGTTCGTACAGTATTTCTAAATTTGCCCTGCTGGGGTTCTCGAAAGTACTGCGCGAAGAGCTGAAAACCCAGGGCATTAAAGTGACGGCTATCCTGCCCGGGGCGACCTGGTCCGATTCCTGGCAGGGCGTCGATTTTCCCGAAGACCGCCTGATGCAGGCCCGGGACATTGCCCTGGCGGTTTGGTCGGCCTACAACCTGTCGCCCGCTGCCGTGGTGGAAGAGTTGTTGATCCGTCCGCAATTGGGCGATCTTTGAGGTTTATAAAGTTGATGAAGTTGATAAGGTTTATAAAGTTGATGAGGCTGCTCGGAAAGAACGGTGTTGTTATTGCCCCAGTCCGATCAATCACGACTATTTGAAAATCTTCACCTTGCATTTGTATGGAACTGAAACCTGCCATCCTGGCCAGCCGGGCGCTCCTCCGCGAGGGCGAAACCGGTAAGGCCCTGCAAACCATCCTGGCCGCTCTGGAAAACGAACAGCAGTATGCCGACCCCATACGTACCCTGCAGGTGCTGGAAGCCAATTACAACGCCGTCCGAAAGCAGGAAATAAAGGGCATCCTCACTTTTCAGGAAGCACAACGCAGTTATGCCCAGTTCAATGATGCCCTGCTCACGACCCTGGACGCGCTGGAGAACGGACGTGGGGCCAGTGTTTCAGCGCCTGCTAACCGATCGGGGAGCCGGGTCTGGCTGGCGGCCGGCGCTTTAGCGGTGCTGCTTTTAGCCGTAGGCATCTGGCATTTTACGGCCGGCAAAAGCGATGCCCGGGATCAATTAAAAACGGTGGCTTGCCCGGAATTTAGCGGCAGCGGCCCGAAAGTGCTGATCCTGCCTTTTAAAAATATAGGGGAGACGGCAGTCAAGACAGAAGAAGCCATCCGTAGCCGGATACAGAAATTGTCTACGAATAAAAATTTCCCCATCGCGACGCAGCTGCTGAGCGGTCTGGATATAACTAACCTGAACCCGGACGAGATCGATGGCCGGATGCTGGGAGAACGTTGTGGCGCCGATATGGTCATTTGGGGTTATTACCACGTGGCGGATTCGCTGAACGTCGACCTGCGTTTTATCGCCCTGCATAACCCGGAGGGCGCTTTTGCCACCGGATTTCAGGCTTTTCGCGGACTGCCGGATGTGCAGCGGGGCAAAATTCTTAACCAACTGGACGACGCCGTTTTTGCCGTTTGCGGCGTATTGGCCGTACGATCGGGCAATGCAGACGTAGCGCGGACCTGGTTTGGGAAAATGAAACGAAAGGACAGTACTGTCCGGGAAATGGAGCAAATACTGGACAAAGCCGACTCCCTGCGCGTCGGCCGACCAACCGGCTCCTTGCTTATTAAAGCCAGCGCCGAAAACAATTCAATCAACTAAACGACGTGGAAAAGTATAACCGCTTTTTCCACCGAATTAACCCATTTACATGTACGCCAAGAAATCTTACGGGCAGCATTTTTTAAAAAGCGAGGCCATTGCCGAACGCATTGCCGATAGTCTGCGGTACGCCGATCAGAGTGGCCTGGTGCTGGAAGTGGGTCCGGGACAGGGCATGCTGACCAAGTACCTGCTGGCAAAAACGACCTACACGACCTATGCCGTGGAGGCCGACCGAGATATGGTGGAGGTGTTGAATAAAAATTATCCGGCTATACACGATCATTTGATCTACCAGGATTTTCTGGCCTTTGATCCGGCTACCGTGTTCGGGGAGCGGGAATTCTCCTTGATCGGGAATTTTCCGTATAATATTTCTTCGCAAATTCTTTTCAAACTGCTGGATTTCCGGGCGCAGATCCCGGAAATGGTCGGCATGTTCCAAAAGGAAGTAGCCGACCGGGTGGTGGCAAAACCGGGGTCGCGCACCTACGGCATCACCAGCGTGCTGTTACAGCCATTTTACCAGATGGAGTATTTATTCAGCGTCGAACCCGGCTCTTTTTCGCCGCCGCCAAAAGTGCGTTCAGCCGTGATCCGGCTGACGCGCCAGGAGAATCAGGTGCTGGGCTGCGACGAAGGCCGCTTCCGCACCCTGGTGAAAACGGCTTTCGGCCAGCGTCGTAAAATGCTGCGGAACACCTTGAAACCCTTCTTTTCCGCCGAGCGCCTGACCAGTGACCCTTATTTCGAACAACGCCCCGAAGCGCTGGGCTGGCAGGAATATGTCCGGTTGACGAAGGAGTGGGAAGGGTTGTAAAAATTTTATAAGGTTTATAAAGTTTATAAGGTTGATGAGCAGCCTGGCATTAGAACATAGGTCGTGTTAAAAATTGGGTGATTTTGCTTGTTAAATGAGTGATTATCAATTATTTAACAAGCATCGTCAGCCTTTATCACCATAACCAAAATAAATGGCAGCATGCAATCACCTTCTTACTACGAACTGGTGTACGCCGTCGTGCGTCAAATACCGCGCGGACGGGTGACCAACTACGGCGCCATTGCTGACTTTCTGGCGCTGGGTTCGGCGCGTATGGCCGGCTGGGCGCTGAATAATGTGCAGCCCGGCGACCGCGTACCGGCCCACCGGGTGGTCAATCAGAAAGGTGAATTGAGCGGCCGCCACCATTTTCCGATGCCGGACATGATGCAGCGCATGCTGGAAGCAGAAGGCGTGCTGGTGGAAGATGATCGGGTGATGGATTTCAAGCGGTTGTTCTGGAGTCCGGCCGAGGCGCTGGGGGATGACTGGGAGCCGGACCTGCTGTAGTAGGGCTTACCGCCCCATCTCCCGCAACATCACCTCCGCCACCAGCTTATTCCCCACTTCATTTAAGTGCACGCCATCCGTGGTGAGCATACCGGTCGCCACATTGTCGGGGTTTTGGGTGGCCAGGTAATTACTAAATTCCTGGCGCAGGTCGCAAATACCCGTCTGCATTTGGCTGGATAGATCGCGGATGATATCGGAATACAGGTTCAGGTCACCGTCGAGGGGATTGGTGCAGTCCGTTTTTTCGCCGATGCAGGCGGGGGTACAAACGATCACCCGGCTGCCGCCCGCCTTGATCTTGCGGATGAGGGCTTCGTAAAACTTGCGAAATTTATCGGCGTCCGTGCCGGTGCCGGAGGTCCTTTTATGCCAGACGTCGTTCACGCCCACGTAGAGGAACACCACGTCCGGCTTTTTATCCAGTACGTCTTCTTCCAGCCGCAGGTACAGGTCGTACACCTTGTTGCCGCCGATGCCCGAGCCGATCAGTTCGTAGGCATCCGCTTTATTTTGCGTGCGGAGAACGGTCTGCATCTGGTCAATATAACCGCCGGGAAGCACGCCCGCTTCGGTAATACTGTCGCCGAAAAAAATAACCCGGGCCGGTTTGACAGCCGTTTTAAAAGAAAATAAGCCGAAAAAACCCATGAGCAGCCAGAGCGGTAAACGATTCATGTGAAAAAGGGGTGGTTTTGTAAGTACCCAATTTTTTAAAAAACTACAGACCTGTAAGCCGGATTCTGTACCGGTCGGTTGCCCGGCCGGTCCCTGCCATTTATCTGGCTCCGAACGTCGCCGTTGGAGTCTGCGCTGCCTACCCCCCTTGCTGATGGCCCTGGCGAACCGGTTCCATGCTGTGCGCGAGCAACGCACACCCGCAGCCCGCAGGAGCGGGAGCGGACACAAGGTGTACATGGCATTTCAACCCGCAAGGTTTATCCCCCGCACCGGTTACCCGGCATGGTCGTGCGCTCTTACCGCACGTTTTCACCTTTACCCGCTTTGGCCCGACGAAAACGGGTTACCCCAAATCCGCCGTGCTTATAGCGGGCAGTTATTTTCTGTGACCCTTTCTATGCTGCCGAACTGCTTCGGCAACTCCACCCGTTAGGTGGTGCGGTGCGCTGTGTTGTCCGGACTTTCCTCCCCTTTTCTGATTTTCACAGAAAAAAAGGCGGCAGGGCGGTCTGTAGTTCTATCTTTATTGCCGTTTTTACGGGCTAAATTTCACATTATTACGACATTGTGCACTTCAGGCGCGCTAATGTCGTGTTTAAAAAAGCGCTTTGATTTTTCAAGCCATTCAGTATTGGCGTAAACTTTGTTTAGATACATTTGCCCAATACTTTCCAATGGCTTGGGTGCGTCGAATGGGCCGCCGATAAAATCGCCCATACTTACTTCCATCTTTCGCCTACATATTCCTGCCCTATACCCATGTTCAAACGCCTGTTGCTCTACTTAGTCGCCATGGGCATCCTATTATCAGTCGCCATTAGTGCGGGACAGTGGGACGAAGGTACGACGCTGTTACAAGAGCATGCCAGCCAAATTTCCACTTACTTAGGGCAACAGGAAGCGGAAGGCCTGACCTGGTTGCACGAACACCGCAATTTTTTTGACGGGCAAACGATCAACGATAAGCCGCCAGCCGATTTTGGCGCTATCCTCGATCAACTCGCCCGGAAGGACTATACGCTCCTGGTATACCACGCCGATTCCCTGCTTTTCTGGTCCAATACAAAAGCACTGCCTGATAAAAATAAACTCGCCCAATTGGCTGCACTGCATGGCCGTACGCTGCTGCGCATGCCCCTGGGCACTTATCTGGCCTATAGCGAGCCCTATGGTCAGAATATTTGTACCATTCTGGTGCCACTGCGTTATACGGCGGGACTACATGCCAGCCAGCCGGAAAGTTTATTTCCGGCGAGCCCAAATATTCCCGTGCAGGTCGAAGTCCGTGCGCAGTCGGATTTTCCGGTGGTGGTCAATGGGGAATCGGTCGGCGGCATTTCGGCCGATAGTGCGGTGCACCTCGCCTGGATCCAATGGTTGAAACTGGGCTTTTACCTGCTGTTCTTTGGCGTTCTGCTGGCCCTGCTGTCCCAGGCGACCAACTGGTTGTCGAACCGTTTTTCGCCTTTAGCGGGCGCCGCCGCAGTGGTCGGCGCTGCCGGCGGACTCATTTTTCTGAATAAAATAACCGGTTTTGGCGCTGCGCAATTTAGCGCGCTGCCCTGGTTTGCTTACGTTTTTCAAACACCTTCCTTTTTGGGGTCCACGCTGGGGGACTGGCTTTTCGGCATTGGCCTGAGTTTGTGGGCTGCCCTGTTGAGCCATCGGCTGCTGTCCACCGTTCGTTTTGCTGGAGGCGCTTTGCCCGTTCGGATGGGCCTGGCTGCCCTTGGTTATTTAGTGCCCATGCTTGGGGTTCTGTTCAGCGTGCAGGTGATGGCGCATGTAGTGGGGCACTCGGGGCTGGAGTTTGATTTCGATAATATTCTGAACCTGCGCGGCTTGAGCGTAACGGCAATTATTGGCCTCTCCGTTTGGTTGTCGTCGGTATTTTTGATATCGCAGCGCCTGGTGCAGCTGGTGGCCGGCCTCGGCCTTCCGCGTATGCAGCGCGGCGCCGTGCTGGGTGGAACGGCACTGCTGTTCGGAGGCGTTTGCCTGGCGGCGGGTTTGCCGATCAATGCCTTGTACGTGCTGGGTTGCGGACTCTTATTTGCGGTCGTGCTGGATATACTGGCCCAGGATACGGAGCCTGGTTTCGGCTGGATCGTGGTTTGGCTGCTTTTGTTCGCCGGTTTTTCGGCCGTGTTTTTATATCGTTTTAATGTATTGAAAGACAGGCAGTTGCGCCGGGAGTACGCACAGGTGCTGGCGACTGACCGCGATATTGAAACCGTAGAAACCACCTTGCTGCCGGGTTTCCTGGCCAACCTCGAGCTGGATTCGACCAAGCTGGGCATCCTGCTCAAACCCTGGCCGTTTAAGGCGCAGGTCGACGATATTCGGGCGCAAATGAACAGTACTTTGTTCGATGAGAACTACCTCTTCCAGCACTACCAATTAAACGCCTTCGCTTTCGATAAAGACAACCAGCCCATGCTGCTCGGCCAGACGCAGGGCTATGACTGGGTCGTGCAGGAAAACTGGAACCGCGGCGAACCCTTGCCAAACAACCCGAAAATCCGTTACCGAACGGGCGAAGAAGGCCAGTTTCGGTACATGATGGCCATCACGACCCGGCGCATGGGCGATGCCTCGCAACCGGCCCGCGTGTTTTGTTTCCTGGAACATAAATACCCGAAGCCCACCCGCGTGTACGCCCGGATGTTCTATTCCACGCCGTATAAAAACCTGGAAGGCCTGGCGCACTATGATTTTGCCGTGCAGAAAAATGGCCAGTTCCTGGTCGAACAAGGGCGCGCCAACCTGCTCCAACTGGCTGCTCAAGTGCAAAAAGGGGAAGTCCGCGAAATACAAACGCCGGCGCAAAACCGCGTAGATGCCGTCTTCAAAAGTGCCGATGGCGCGACCAGTACGGCAGTCGGCCGCAGCAACGGCGGGTGGTTCAAGCCGCTGTACCTGTTTTCCATGCTGTTTACGTCCGCGTCCCTGTTGCTTGCCCTGCTGGCTTTTGCCAATAATTACTTTCGTTTTTTGCCGACTGCCTACCGGTTTTCCTTCACCACCAGGGGATCGCTGGCCAAACGTATTCACTATTCGAACCTCTCGGTCATCGGTCTGGCTTTTCTGGTCATCGGTTTTATTACCTACCGGCACTTCAGCCAGACGGCGGCCGATGTGGAACAGAATTACGCTGATTACCGGACCTCCGCCGCCCTGACCGGCCTCAAAACCCGCCTGGTCGATGCTACCCTGCCCGCCGATAGCCTGCGCAGTGCCTTACCGGCCACGCTGGCTACCCTGGCCGGCAGCTTGTCCATGGATGCCAATCTGTATTCTCCTTCCGGTAGCCTCGTGTACACGACGCAGGAAGATTTGGGGAAAATTGGCGTTTTACCGCCGAAAATGAGTCCCAGTGCGCTTTTTGCCCTGCGCAACGGCGGCCAGCCCGAAGTTGTGGAAACCGAAAAAATAGGTGGGCTACCGTTTTTTACCAAATACCTGCCGCTGCGCGACGGACAAAACCACCTGCGCGGTTTCCTGGGCGTCCCTTACAACCTGGCCCAGCGTAGTGTGGGCGTGGAAGTGTCGGATTTCATCGGTTTGCTGGCCAGTGTATACGTGTTTTTGCTGCTGATCGCCTTTGGGGTAACCTTCCTGCTGGCCCGTTCCATTACCCGCCCGGTGACGATGATTTCGGAAAAAATCCGGGAATTGCAACTCCAGGATAAAAATGCGCCGCTCGAATACAAGGGCGACGCACAGGATGAAGTGAGCGACCTGATCGGGGAGTATAACCGCATGGTGGATAAATTAGAGGCCTCTAAAGTCCAGATGGTGCGCCTGGAACGCGAAGGCGCCTGGCGGGACATGGCGCGCCAGGTAGCGCATGACATTAAGAACCCGCTGACGACCATGAAGCTCTCTATGCAGCAACTGGAGCGCGTATCGAATAACCCCGAGCAGGCGGCAGCCTACCTCCGTAAAGCCATTACCCGGCTGATCGAACAAATTGACTCGCTGGCCCAGATCGCTTCGGAATTTTCCATGTTTGCCAATATCGACATCAAACAGCGCGACCCGGTCAAACTCAATGAAATGGTGGAAAGCGTGTTCGATCTGTTCAGCGAGCAGCGCAACGTGGATATGAAACTCAAACCTTCCACGGAGCATTTTACCATTCTTGGTGATAAGAACCACCTGATCCGGGTATTTAACAACCTGGTTATCAATGCGATTCAATCTATTCCTTCCGATCGGGAGGGGATGGTGCGCGTGTCTGTATTCCGGCGCGATAAGATGGCGGTTGTTAAAATCAGCGACAATGGTGGCGGCATTCCACCGGAAATCCGGGATCGGGTATTCGAACCCAATTTCACGACCAAAACCTCCGGCAGCGGCCTGGGTCTGGCCATCTGCCGCAAAATTATTGAAGGGCATGATGGCGACATCCGCTTTGAGACCCGCGATAATGAAGGCACCGACTTTTTCGTGGAACTGCCTATCTCCGCAGTGGAGCCGATTGGCAAACGGGCCCTGGCCGAAACCGAGTAGGCTAGCCCGGCCCTACTTCCCTATTCCAGGGAAGGCATAATTTTTCCAAGTAATTATATTAACAAAAAGGCCCTTCCAGGCCCTGCGAACGCTATTTTCCTACGTTTTTCAACTATAGAAAGGCGGATAGGTATGTCTTTTAATTTCGCAAAAGTAAGGGTTATTAATTAAATGTTTTGGTTAAAAATTTATAAGCCATAGAAAAAGCCAGGCTGGGCGAATTTTGAAAAATTAAGTTAGCAAACCCTTTTTTATTTCATCAGGAACTCCTAAAATTGTATTATCAAAAAATAAACGCCGCTTATAGGGCGTAACAGAAGCAAGTCTATCTTTTAACCAATTATACGAGGTGCTTATGATGAACATTAGTGTAAGGTCCGTTCATTTCCGTGCGGACGAGAAGTTACTGAGTTACGTCAATGAAAAACTCAGTCGTTTGAACCGGTATTTTGACCGGACGGTGGAGGCCGAGGTACATCTTAAATTACAGGATAACGGCGGTCCTGTTCATGAAAAAATTGCGGAAGTTAAAATTCACGTACCTGGTGGCTGGCTAATGGATAAGCGCTCCGGACGTACATTCGAAGCGGCCATTAATGCCTCTTCGGAGGCCCTCAAGCGTCAACTGACGCGACACAAAGAGCGAGTACACCAACGCGGGCCGGGTATTAAAGGCCTTGACATAACCGCCCAGGAGGATCTGGAATAGATAAGCCCTGCCACCCAGTTAAATTACACGGCGCAAGCAATTTGCGTTGACAGACGGCCTGTAAGGCTGGAAGCCCGGGTCATCGCGATCCGGGCTTCGTTTTTTAGTAGATTATAACTAGGAACATTTGATACATCCCCCTTTGCATAAGATTGTGTTCTTACCTTTGTGCAATCCAAGTGCTTTAATTTGCAAATAGTACCGTCATACCGTCGTTGGCTGGCTTTTTCGCTGGCGCTCTTTTTCATGACCGCCTGGTCATTGAAAACGATGCACGGTTTTATGACCCATGCCGATCACCATGACCGGCCCGTCTGCCAGGTCGAGCATGACCCGGCTGCTCAGCACATTCACGACGCCCGTTATGCACCGGATGGTTGCACACTTTGTGCTTTTGTGCTCTCCGTAGCCACGCAGCCTGCCGTACTGGTATTTGCCGGACAACAGGCGGATCAGCCAGCTGATCAAGGCCCGCTTTACTATCAGGCGCCTGCCGTGGATCGGGCGACTAAGACGGCGCCATCCCGTGGCCCGCCCGCCTGCTGATTGCTCCTTGTACACACTATTTTCTAATTTTCGGTCAGGCCCACCCGGCCATCAACGCTCTTTTGTTCCTGCCTCATTCCTTCCCCTTGGTTGGTCGGGCGGAACGGATGTTGCATAGATCATACGGGCTATGCACTGCATGGAGTCCCTCTCCATCCAGCCATGCCCGGTGGCGCTTACCGATTTCTCTGCACGATCACATGCGATTATACATTTTCTGGGCCTTTTTGCTCCTCACAGCACCGATTTTTGCCCAAAACAGCTTACAGGGAACCATTACCGATAAAACCACCGGTGAACCCCTGCCCCAGGTCAGCGTCTATCTTTCCGACCTGAAACAAGGCGTTTTAGCCGATGTAAATGGTCAATATGAACTCAAAAACCTGCCCGCCGGCTATTTCCTGGTCGAGTTGCGGTATGCCGGGTATCAAACTTTAACCCTGCGTGTACAGGTGCAGGGCAGTTCGCGGCAGGATTTTCAGCTATCAGAAGCGGTGACCGAATTGAATCAGGTGGTGGTGACCGGCACCACCCACGCCACCGAATTACGCGAACACCCGGTTGCGGTAGCCATCATCGACAACCTCTCGTTGACGAAGGTTTCTTCCAGTAACCTGATCGATGCTATTGCCAAAAAGCCGGGTCTGGCACAGATCACCACCGGCGCCGGCATTTCCAAACCCGTTATTCGCGGACTGGGTTATAACCGGATCATCACGCTATATAACGGTCTGCGCCAGGAAGGCCAGCAATGGGGAGATGAACACGGCATTGAGATCGATGAATTTTCAGTGGATCGGGTAGAGGTGCTGAAAGGTCCGGGCAGCCTGATATATGGCTCGGATGCCATTGCCGGGGTAGTTAATTTCCTGACGCCCAACCCTTTGCCGGACGGCCTGGTGCGCTCGGCCGCTACCTTGAATTACCAGTCCAACAATAATTTGCTCGGCGCTTCGCTGGTCAATGCCGGTAATAAAGCCGGGTTCAACTGGCTGCTGCGCGGCAGCCTGAAGGAAGCCGGCAACTACCAGAACCGCTACGATGGCCGGGTGTACAATTCCGGCTTCAGCGAGCGCAACCTGAACGGCTACTTCGGCTGGAATAAAAACTGGGGGTATTCCCATATTTATTTCAGCACCTTCCGGCAAAGTCTGGGCCTGGTGGAAGGCGAGCGGGATGCTGCGGGGCGGTTCATTAAACTGGTAGCCGTAGGAGATAGCGTGCAGGAACAGCCCGCCATTGGCGCTGACCTGCGCGGGTACGGCCTGCAGACGCCACGGCAAAAGATCGGCCACTCCCGGATTTCCAACACGACGAGTTTGTTTTTTGGTAAAAGCAACCTGGTCTTCTCCCTGGGCATTCAACAAAATACGCGGAAAGAACTGGAGGATGTACTGGACCCGGAAGCGACCGATCTGTATTTCCTGCTCAACACTTTCAACTATGACGCGAAGATTTTTCTGCCGGAAACTGGTGGCTGGCGAACTACCCTGGGCATAAATGGCATGGCCCAAAGCAACCGGAACCGGGGGATAGATGCGCTGGTACCCGCCTACGATCTGTTCGATGTGGGCGGCTATGCGGTGGCTGAGCGTAAATTCGGCAAACTCAACCTCAGCGGCGGACTGCGTTACGATCATCGCCGCGTGGAAACCCAATCGCTGTATACTGATCAAAATGGAAATCTGACCCAGGAACCCACCGACGACGTGAAATTCAACGCATATAAAACCAGTTATGCCGGCGCTTCGGGCAGCATTGGGGTGGCCTATAATTTCAATGAGCAGCTTACCGCCAAGTTCAACGTCGCCCGCGGTTTCCGGGCGCCTAATATTGCCGAATCCGGTTCCAATGGCCGGCATGAGGGAACGCTCCGCTACGAAATCGGCGATCCCCAGTTGCAGCCCGAGTATAGTCTGCAATCGGACGTGGGCCTGTTTTTCAACAGCCGCCACCTGACCACGGAGATCAGCCTGTTTTATAACCGCATCGATCAGTACATTTTTGCCGAAAAAATACGGGGCAGCGCAGGGGGCGACAGCATTGTGGATCCGACGGACCCGGTGCCGACTTTCAAATTCGTACAGGGCGATGCCTACCTCGCCGGCGGTGAAATTACCTTCGATCTGCACCCGCATCCCTTCGACTGGCTGCACTTTGAAAACTCTTTTTCCTGGGTACAAGGCATTCAGCAAAACCAGCCGGATAGCAGCCGTTACCTGCCGTTCATTCCGGCGGCCAGGCTGCGCTCGGAACTGCGCGGCGACTTCAAAAAAGTAGGCAAACACCTGCAGGACGGGTTCGTGTACCTGGAGGGCGCCTACACGTTCGATCAAAATAACTACTACGCCGCTTTTGGGACCGAGACCGCTACGCCCGGCTATTTCCTGCTGGGAGCGGGTATGGGGGGACAAATTACCAGCGCTAAGGGCCGGCCGGTGTGCAGGGTGTTTCTGATTGCCGATAATTTACTGGATACCGCTTATCAATCCCACCTCAGCCGACTGAAATACGCGCCGGAGAATTTGAGTACCGGACGATTGGGGGTGTTTAATATGGGCCGGAACGTGAGCCTCAAACTGCTGGTACCACTGGGTAAAGCGTAGGCATACAGTGAAAAAAACATAAGGTATTCCCCCTCAGTTGATCACGCACATTTAGCAGGATGGGGACGCGGATTTTACGGATACCACGGATTTTCACGGATTAAAAAATCCGTTTTTATCCGCCAAATCCGTTGCATCCGCGTTCCCATCCTGCTTAGTGTGCCATCACAAAATCCAGAAGGACTCATGTACAGGAGTTTGCTATTTCAATAAACCCTGCACCTCCGCCCCTTCTTTTTCCGCCCGCAAACTGGCCCGCACCCGCGCACGAATCTCGGCCAAAGTCTGATCGATCAACAGTTGACCATCGCGAAAAACTTCGCGGAGCTCTCCCTGCCGTTCGTCTTCCCAGCCTACGTTGTCAGTGAGGACATAGCGGCCATCTTCCAGCGTAATTTTCATCAGTCCTTTCGCCGATTTTTTCGTTCCGTCGTCCGTGATGGGATCTTTGAAAATGGCCCGCCCTTCGCCCGCTACCTCGCCGTAGGTGGCCTTCATGGCAAAACCAAAAGTATCGCGGGTATTGTATTGATAGGTGAACGAACCCACGCCCAGCACCACGTTGGTAGAGGCAAAACCCTTTTTCTGAAGTCGTTCACAAATCTGCCACGCCCGGTCCAGCGTAATGCTGTCGCCGTAAATGGTACCGATGCAGGGGGCCAGTTCCTTATAACCCTTGTGATTCACCTGCCCGCCAAATACCTCCCACAACAGTTCGACCACCCCCTTGCGTTCTTCTTCGCTCCGGCCGTCAGGATTGCCACAGAGAATGTCCACCGGATCGCCACTGTCGGGACGAATTACCACTTTGCCGTTACGACCAGCGATTTCCGTCTTCAAACGTGGCAGGTAGTCCGTCAACACTTTCCATAAATCCCAGGTATCGGACACGATAGAGACAATACCAACGGGGTAGATTTCGCAAATCAGACGTTGGAAAGTTTCAAATTCGCCCTCATTCGTACCCATACACATCACGGAATGTTCCGTGGCCGGCACCGAACCGCCGACCAGTTCAGTATCCGAATTTGCATTATACCAATTTTCTAAAAAGTCAATAGCCGGAATGGTGTCGGTACCGGTGAAACTGAGCAAATGGCCTGCGGCGGAACTCATGGCGGCATCAATACCGCCCATGCCACGCATCGAAAAATCGTGGGCCTGCCAGTCTACAAATTCCGGCATGGTCGAGGTCTCCTGGGCATAATGCTCCAGAATTTTACGGTACTGGCGGGCCATAGTGGCCGAGTTACAGGGCAGCCAAACGACCGCCGAGAGCAGGGTTTCAAAATAATTGGTGAGCCAGAAAAATTCGGGTAAGGTGTTGTACATCGTAAACATGGGCACCCGCATGGGCACACTCACACCTTCCGGTAAAGCCTTGAAAACCATGGGAATATAACCCAAATCGTGCAAGGCTTCAATATGCTCTATACCTACTTGGTTCGGGCCGAGATAGTTATTGATGCGGCGGGTGTACTGTTGTGCGATGCGCTCTTTGGGCTGTTGGAAAAAATCACGCTCAAAGCTTTCCAGGATGAAGCGCTTGATAAAATACTGTAAGCCGAAAAAAGTGACTTCCTCCACGCCCGCTACGCGGCTTTTGCGGGGCGTCCAGTTCGAGTAAACGAGGGTGGTGTTTTCGGGATATTGGCGACGGTGATCGACTTTGTAGCCGTCGGTAAGAAGCATTGGATTCATAGTGCGTAGATGTTGGATTTGAATGGATGGCTGCGTTTTCTGCGACCTGCTTAGTTAAGAGGGGTTAACTTGGTATGTGGTTGTTTATCAGCATTTTGCAGCTGTATTTCTTGCAGTACCTCCTGCAATTCATCAAAAACCTGCCGTAACCCCGCCCGGTCGTCCAGATAAGCATTGGCATACACTTTTCGGCTGGTGCTGGGGTGAAAAGGCGGGTTTTCATTGATGGCATCGAAGGGAATTAGACTTGCTTGCAAGTAGTTCGCCACCCAGGAGAGGTCTTCCTGACCCGTCCAGCAAATCAGGTAACAACCAATGCTTTTTAAACCGCGCAGCAAATGAATGACCTCGGTGTAGAGCCGGCCTTTTTGATGAAAATCGTATACAGTATCGTCGAAATCAAAAGCAACGACCAAGGATTGATAGCGTTGATATTCTTCCAACAAACGGCTGGCCGAGTGTCCGGGCAGAAGATAGTGATCCATGCGTAGAAGATTTGAAATCAGTGGTAGGAAAGTGCAATCTGCGTTACCGCCGGATGGGCAATGTTTTTAATAGAATCCGTGGTGAAAATTTTGGAAAAACAAGCCGACAGATCTTCCAGCCCTTTGCTGAAAATGCCGTGGCTAACTGCCAGATATAAAGGGCCGGCATTTTTCGCTTTCAGTGCCGACGCCAGTCCGATGAAGGTGCCTCCCCCGTCGCAAATATCGTCGACGATTAGGCAGGCCTGCCCCTGCAAATCATCGCTATAAACCTTAAAACCAGTGAGTTGGCCGGTTTTGACATCACGGCTTTTGCTGCATTCCACTACGGCCTGACCACCCAGGTATTCAGATAATTTATAGATCTTTTTCAAGGCCCCACCGTCGGGGGAGATCAGCAGTGGGGCATCCGGTAATTGGGCCAGTACCTGCTGAATGAAGTCGTGGTTGCTTTGTACGTCGCAGTGCTCCAGAAGCGCAGGAGTCACTTCCGAATGGGGGTCAAAAACCGTCACCCGCTCCAGGCGCAGGGCGTTGATCAGGTCGGCATATACTTTCACCGAAAGCGGCTCGCCGGGCACCATCACCCGATCTTGCCGGGCTGCCGGAAAATAAGGGATAAAGGCCTCGATGTGCCGGACACCCATGCGCCGCATGGCGTCCACTGCCAGGCAAAGCAGGCCGAAATCCTGGAATGAATTTACCCGCTGGGCAATGCGCACCGGGCGGGCAGGATCAAAACCGGGCTGGATTTTGATATGTGGCTCGCCGCCGGCAAAAAGAAAAGATTTAAAAGGAAGGTGTTCCCCGCCGGAAAATGGCTGGAAATCAAGAGCGAGGCATAAGTTTGCGTAAACCATTTGCGTTATTTTTACGCAAAATTATATGGAGAAATTCAAACCGCCACATGTTTGCGTAAATTTTACGCAAACTTTATTTCAAACATAATGCCTTCTTCTTGTAACTGTTTGTATTTCAAATTATTAAACCGAAAAAATTTAGCCGGGCGGCCAGCATTTTTTTTACTTATCTGGTCGGTTTCTTCCAAAAAGCCGAAACCAAGGATTTTTTTACGGAAGTTTCGGCGGTCAATTTCCTGCCGTAAAATGCTGTAATACAAATTCTCCAGGTCGGAGAACAGGAAGTATTCAGGCAGTAAATCGAAGCCGATGGGCTGATAGGTAAGTTTGTTTTTGAGGCGTTGGAGGGCCACTTCCAAAATATGGTCGTGATCGTAGCCCAGCTTTGGCAACTGATCTATCGGAAACCATTGAGCTTCCTCGGCATCCGTATCGGCATGGGGGCGTAGTTCGGTCGAGTTGACCAGAGCGAAGTACGCTACCGATACTACCCGCATACGCAGGTCGCGGTGTATGTCGTCGCCAAAGGTATAGAGCTGTTCCAGGTAGTTGACTGTTAAGCCCGTTTCCTCCCGCAGCTCGCGTTCAACGGCTGCCTGTAAGGATTCGCCATCGTGGACAAAGCCGCCCACCAATACCCATTGGCCTTGCATCGGGGCAAATTTTTGTCGCACCAGCAGGACATGTAACTGGTGATTGCTATAGCCAAATACGATGGCATCTACCGCTATTTTGATGTCTTGCGCTGGATACATGAGGTGAATGCGTAAATTATACGCAAAGTTACAAGAAGTTTTCGGCAAACGAGCAGACGGCGTGTTTCGCGGCAGACTTAGTATTTATCAAAATAAAAATTTAGACTAATCTAAAAACATAATTAGCCCAACTTTGTATTTATTTACGTTTGGCAAAAATGCTGGCTGTAAGTTCAAGATCAAAGCGTTATTTATGCAAAAATCATATACCATTTTTCTGTTGCTCTTCGTAAGCTGGCAATTATCCGGTCAGCAACAAGGTCAGTTTACCGGCCGGGTACTCGATGCGCTGACCCGGGAACCGCTCGTTGCCGCTACTATTTTTGCGACAGTCGGGGATCAGAAGCAGGGCACATTGAGCGATACCACCGGCTTTTTCCACCTGGAGCTACCGGCTTCAAAAGCGACTTTTATCATTACATATATGGGTTACCGGACCTGGACCAAGCAGGTAAACGCCGACAGCAAAGAACTACTGGTCCTGCTCGAACCGGCGGACAATTTACTTTCCGGGGTAGTGGTCACCGGCACCATGAAGGAAGTGCTGAAAGAAGCCTCGCCGATCCCGGTGGAAGTGTATACACCGCGATTTTTTCAAAAATCCGCCTCGCCCAGTTTTTTCGAAGCGGTCGGCATGGTCAACGGCGTACGCCCGCAGCTGAATTGCAACGTGTGCAACACCGGCGATATCCACATCAACGGGATGGAGGGTCCTTACACGATGATCACCATCGACGGCATGCCGATCGTGAGTGGCCTGGCCACGGTGTATGGCCTCAGCGGCATTCCGAACGGCATTGTGGAGCGCATTGAAATTGTCAAAGGGCCGGCGTCCACTTTGTACGGTTCGGAAGCAGTGGGTGGACTGATCAATATTATTACCAAAAGTCCGCTCACGGCGCCGCGTTTTTACGCCGATGTATTCAGCACGTCGATCGGGGAACTGAATGCGGACGCGGCTTTTTCGGTCGCTAAAAAGCGGCTCAGCAGCCTTTTCGGTCTGAACTACTTTCATTTTGATCACCTGCTGGATATTAACGGCGATCATTTTACGGACATCGCCCAGCAGGAACGGGTGTCGGTGTTTAATAAATGGGGCTATACGGACCGGCGGCAACGGCAGTCTAGTCTGGCGCTGCGTTATGTCTATGAAAATCGTTGGGGCGGCCAGTTGAACTGGGAACCACGCTGGCGGGGCACGGACAGCATTTACGGCGAAAGTGTGTACACCAGCCGTTTCGAGTTGCTGGGCCGCCAGCCGCTGCCGTTCGGGCATGCCGTCACGCTGGATTACTCGTATAATGTGCACGACCAGAACTCTGTGTATGGCACTACGGTGCTGCTGGCTAAACAGCAGGTCGGGTTCACCCAGCTGACTACGCGCCTGACACCCAGCCAAAAACAGGACCTTTTACTGGGTGCGGCTTTGCGCTACACCTTATATGACGATAATTCGCCGGCCACTATTCACCCGTCGGAGGTCTGGCTGCCGGGTATATTTGCACAGGATGAAATTACGCTGAACGCACGAAACACCCTGCTGGCGGGGCTGCGGTACGACTATAACTCGGTGCACGGCAGCATTTTCACCCCCCGGCTCAGTTATAAACTGGCTTTCGATGCCCAGCATATTTTACGGCTCACCACCGGCTCCGGTTATCGGGTGGCGAATATTTTTACCGAAGACCATGCGGCGCTGACGGGCGCCCGGGAGGTCGTAACCGCCGAAAACTTGCTGCCGGAACGCTCCTGGAACGCAAATCTGAACTATGTGCGTAAATTCTACCCGCGCCACGCCGGATTTATCGGGCTGGATGCCTCGCTGTTTTACACCTATTTCAGCAACCAGATCCTGCCGGACTATTTCACCGATCCAAACAAGATCATTTATAAAAATCTGGATGGATACGCGGTGAGTTCCGGGGCGACCATCAACCTGGATTTCAATTTCCTCAACGGCCTGAAAGTCATGGCCGGCGCAACCGCAATGGATGTTTACCGGCTGGAAAACGGGAAGCGGCTGCCGCAACTTTTTGCGCCGCCTTTTTCCGGTACCTGGACCATGAGTTACCCAATCACGCGCTGGCAGCTGATGCTGGATTATACCGGCAATTTGAACAGCCCGATGCACTTACCGGTGTTGCCGAACGACCCGCGGCCGGAGCAATCGCCCTGGTTTTCTATCCATAATATACAACTGACCTGGAAACCGACGCGGGCAACGGGCCAGGCACGGGAGCTGGAAATTTATGCGGGCGTCAAAAACCTGTTTGGATTTTATCCCCGGGAAGAGGTGATCCTGCGCGCCTTCGATCCGTTCGATAAGCAGGTGGCGGTGGACAATCCGTATGGGCATACCTTCGATCCGGCATATAATTACGCACCGATTCAGCGGCAGCGGCTGTTGCTGGGACTGCGGTATAAACTGCAGTAGACCCCCAAGCGCTACCTTTTTCGCTGCCGCAGCTCCCTGTATTGCCGTACGGCCTCCTTGGAGGTTAGCCAGTTTCGGCCTTCCTTAAAAGCATCTATTTTCCCCTGACGGGCGAGTAAGCTCACGTAGGCCTGGTTGTAGGGAATATCTGGCTCGCTCACAATATCGGAAATGGACTGGTAGTCCTCATACGTGTTCGTGAGATTGCTTAAATAAATGTCCAGGGAACGCTCCAGGGCCTGCATGACCAATAGGAGTAATTTTCCATAATCGCCCTGATTCGCTTTATTCAGGGCATCGTAGTATTTTTTTCGGTCGTTCTTTAGAATAATGGCCGGCGGGAAACCGTCTTTCATCAACAATAAATTGAATAGGAGTCGGGCTGTGCGGCCATTGCCATCAAAAAAAGGATGAATCCAGACCAGGCGGTGGTGAAATATGCTGGCTTTGATAATAATGTCCAGCGGGTTGTTTTCATCATTGACCCAATGGATTAATTCCTCCATCAAGGCATCTATTTTAAGGGCATTGGGCGGCGTAAAATTGGCTCCGGAAATACGGACACCCGCATTGCGATATCGGCCGGCAAACTCCTTTTCGATCTTTTGCAACACCAAACCATGTATTTGCAGCAGGTCACTGGCCCGTAAAACATAGGTTTTGACAGCCAGCTCTTCCACGTATTCCACTGCCTCCTGGTGGTTGACTGCCTCGAAATGTTCGCGTAGCGATTTTCCTTTAATGGTTAATCCGTCTTGGATGACCATCTTGGTCTCCTGCAGGGTCAGGGTATTGCCTTCAATGCTGTTGGAATGATACGTCCATTCCAGGGCGAGGCTAGTGCGCAGATTTTGCAAGGCGGCCGTTGGGAGCGGTCGCAGGGCATCCAGGCGGAATTTTTTTTCCCGGATCCGGTCCAGGTATTTATCCAGCCCTTCGAACTGGTAGGGGGAATCTTTCCATTGCATTAGGTAAAGGTAAGGGGCTTTAAGTTTGAGTAGGTCTTATTTTAGAGCTATCCGATGTTAAGGGAATAAAATTACCCGACGTTAGGCTGGTTTAGAGGGAGTTCCGTTTTTCTGAAAATGTCCTTCATCAGACAGAAGCCGGCTACATCATTACCGCTGTTTTTATGTACACTTGCCACGTCTTAACTAAAAACAAAACCTATGGTACGGCCTGTTCTAAATCCTGTTCCACTTACGCTGGATGGGGCTGCGTTATTACTGCGCATCGTCTTTTGCGGCCTGATGGTGTACAACCACGGCGCCATGAAACTCACCCTTTTTTCGGAAGATCCGGACAGTTTCCCCGATCCGGTGGGGCTGGGCGCCAGCACTTCTTACTACCTGGTGGTGTTTGCCGAGGCTATTTGCTCAGTGCTGGTGCTGCTGGGTTTATTTACCCGTCTGGCCCTGCTTCCGTTGCTGGCAGCCATGGCGGTTGCCGTGCTGGCGGTCAACTGGTCGAATCCGTTGACAGACAAGGAGTTACCGCTGTTGTACTTATCGGTATACGCTGCCATTTTCCTGTTAGGGCCGGGCCGTTTTTCCCTGGATTATGTGTTATTCAGAACAAAAATTGCCTGAACATCCGGGTCCTACGTACGCGCCTGGCTTGTTAAATAAAATCAAAAGTTGCCGGTGACCACGTGTATAGCGGCCACTCCGGAGTTTTATGTGTAAATTTTTGCAAATGAAAGTCGTTCGTTCCGTTTTACTACTTGCTTACATAGGTCTGATGGCCACCAATGCGTGCTCGGTATCCAAGTCCGGCAGCAAATCGGGACCATCCACCGCATCATCAAAACCGAGTGCTGCCGAGCGCAGCGCGGAGATGAAAAAGCGCCAGAAAATAGTGGACTATGCCAAAGAACAAATTGGCGCCGAGTACCACTACGCGGGCACGAGTCCCAAAACCGGTTTCGACTGTTCAGGGCTGACGAGTTACGTCATGAAGGAGTTCAAGATCAAACTTTCGCCGGCTTCAGCAGAACAGGCCAAACAAGGGGTACCCATCCCTTTGGATGATGTCCAGCCCGGAGATCTGGTGATTTTTGGCGAGAAGAACCACATTCAGCACGTCGCCATGGTGGTCGAGCGCAATAAATCGGGCATTTTCTGTATTCACAGCACCTCTAGTCGGGGGGTCGTGGTGGATAATATAACTACCTCGAAATACTGGAAGCCGTTGACGCTGTATGCACGGAATGTGATAAGTGATAATTGAAGGAGGGGTTTGGAATAGGTTGAGAACAGGTTTAGAGGTCAATAAAAGAAGCCGCCCGTGATGCACGAGCGGCTTCTGTATTTGGTTGAATTCAGTCAGAGCGAATGTAAAGTAGGTTTGAAAGTTCTTCGATTTCATTGCTACCAGTGAGCAACTAAACCCCTCTAAACCCCTAACGATTACCCACAAAACCGACATATTGTTCATTGAAAGGTTAAGTAAGCATCAACAAGGGTATCCAAACGTTCTCTGGCTCTAGTCAAGATGAGGAGGCCAGGAATGGTTTGTTTTTTGGAAGGGAAGAAGCCGGCGATTCTGCCCAGCGTAATGCAGTATTCTTTGATGGAGGGCGGATTATCAGGATCAAATCCGGTAGTTAGGCCCAATTTTTTGTGTGCATATGTGTAGAGGACTTTATGCTCGACTTCGGAGATTCCCAGAGAATAAATATTTTCGTCAGGGTTATTTTGGGCTAAGTAACGTAGTTTGAAAGCGTCCATGGCAGCAAGACTAAAAGTGGTAATGGCATTTTTAAGGCGCTGGGGTGTTGCTAATTGGAGTTTTTCGACTGCCGCTCCTCCACTTTTAAGCAGAAAATGGAAGCGTTCAATTAACCAGCGCCAAATGTAGTATTGAATAACGATGGCCGCCTGAGCAAATGATTCTACTGGCAGAGTCGTTAGTAAACGCCAATGGATTGCTTCGTCCTGATTGCCTGTTTCGCGTACATCGACCACGAAAAGACGCATAGCGGGCAGACCTTTTTTTTGCGGCAAAGGCTTTGATAATTGCACTTCCAAGGCCCCAAAACGAACTTCCAAACGTGCTTTGCGCATCTTTCGCGTTTTGGAGTGCATCACCTGCGCTTCGTAAATACCTTGCACTGGCCAGGTGTTTACTCGCGGAACGAGGTTACTTGCTCCATCGGAAAGTTTGCGATCATGCTGGGAGCGAATGATAAAATGCATGCGCTCGACGGTTCGCTGGGCAAAAAGTTCCATGAAATCAGCTTCCCGATCGGCCACAAAAACCATCTGCAAATCCTCACGAGCAGTCACCAGGTCTTGGCCCCGCTGAAAATGTTCTACCCAATGAGCAGTCTCTTTATCGGCTAATATACGCTGATTACACTGGGATTTGGAAGTGCCGAAATTAGCATCCGTTCGGGTGTGATAACTTTGCTTCAGCAAACCCAGTGGACAACCCAAATGACTAACAATCATACTGTTATAAAGATGAAAACCACGCTGTCGTTTATAAGAAAGGGGCCCTAAAGTAGCCGCACTCCGGCTACCAGTGTAGTCCAACTCTGTCCAGTCGCATACTTGCAGCAACATCTTCTCGGCGCCCCAACCCGCTTCTATTTTGGAAAACTGGTAGGCGATGAGTGCTTCGGGATGAACAGATTTGTTGTCCCAAAAACGGTAAGTTGCTTTGGTAGACGCCCAATTTGGCTGGGCTTTACCAATGGAGGAGTTCAATCGTCGGCTACTTATGCTCAGCAGAGTATCAAACCTCGACTCCAAACGCGTATCTCCAAACACGGAATGCGTATGAATTCTCTTTTTCATCAAACAAAGTTGATGCTTACTTAAGTCTGTCAATGAACGTTCTGTCGGTTTTGTGGGTAATCGTTAGGGTTTAGGTGGTTTAGAGGGGTTTAGAAAAAAAGGCATATCATTGATAATCAATGTTCCTTGCTCGGAATCTAAACCCCTCTAAACTTTCTAAACCCCTCTAAACTTTCTAAACCCCTCTAAACCAGACTTAGGAGACGGACCCATTCTGTTACCGGCTTTATTACACCTTCAGCGCCTTAAAATTCATCAAACTCTTTTCAGCGCCCAGCATCGGCGTGGTCAGGTAATTTTCCAGTTCGATAATGAAGTACTTTAAACCCGCTTTCGACCGGTTGGCGAAAATGGTTTTGAAATCGATCGTGCCGTCGCCGAATTCGATCGAGGGGTGCTTGTCGGCCGCCGACATGTCTTTGGCGTGGCAAAGCTCGAAACGGCCGGGGTATTTATTGAACCAGTCCACCGGGTTTTGACCGGCAAAAACGACCCAGTAAATATCCATTTCAAAGGTCAGGAGTTTCGGGTCGATGTCCTGGAGCAACGCTTCATATAACATCCGGCCGTCGCTGCCTTTGGTGGTGAACTCGAAATCGTGGTTATGGTAGCCGAAACGCAGACCGGCTTTGCGGGCATACATACCGGCAGCCTCCATCACCTTGACCATTTCCGGTATTTTCTTGCGGTCGGTGTCATTCATGTAGGCGTTGATGATGTACTTCTGCCCAATGGAAGCGGCGGCGTCGATGACTTTTTTGGCGCGGTCCGACAGCATTTTTGTCGAGGGGTTATAATCCGACAGACCGAAACTGTTGTGGCTGCTGTGAATTTTCATGCCGTTCGATTTCACCATTTTGGCAAAATCGGCGAAGGGCAGTCCAAATATTTTCCCGGTGGCCGGATCGTAGCCGAAAGGTTCCACTTCTTTATAGCCCATTTTTGCCAGCGCCTGCAGGGTACCCGCTGCATTTTTATTCATATCGTCGCGGACGCTCCATAGCTGGATGCCGGCGTGTTTGGGCTTGAAAAAGTTGTCGGCTACTGACAGCGGATCACTCGTCAGCGCCGTTGCCGCCAGTCCGAGACCGGAAAGCTGGAGGAAGTTGCGACGCGAAAATTTGTTATGCATAATTGAGGAGGTTGAACGTGAGAATATTGATGCAGGGCGAAAGTCCGAAACTTCCCAAATAAAGTATGCCTTTCAGCCCAACATTCCTGACATTATGTACCGCATTTATGAAAAATATTTTAGCTTCTTTATCGGCTCCGGCCGCTAAACATTTGTCAATTATCGGGGCAATAAAAATTTAACCCCGCCCGGGCTTGGAAAGAACGCAGGCTTTGTCTGTATTTTACCCGCGCTTTCCAGCTCTTTCAATATGATCCAGGTACTACATATTTCCGCAGAATGTTATCCGGCTGCCAAGACTGGCGGTCTCGCCGACGTGGTTGGCTCCTTGCCCAAGTACCTCAGTCAGGACGGTATATTATCGGGCGCCATCATCCCGAAGTACGATCTGAAATGGATCCGGGGCCGTGAATGGATCACGGTGTACGGCGGTGAGGTCTGGGTGAACTGGCGCCGGCATCGTTTCACCGTGCAACAGGAAGCCGGCAACAGCCTCGGTTATCCGCTTTTCGTGGTCGATATTCCCGGCCTGTACGACCGGCCCGGTATTTACAACGACCCTTCCGGACGGCCTTATGCCGACGAAGTGGAGCGCTACATTACTTTCCAGCAGGCTGTGCTCGACTGGTTGCTGTCTTTCCCCTGGACCGACCGGCCGCGGGTTTTGCACTGCCACGATCATCATACCGGCCTCATTCCCTGGATGCTCAAATTTTGTCCGGCCTACCAGGAACTCGCGCCCATCCCAACGGTATTCACCATCCATAATGCCCAGTATCAGGGCGCATTCAGCTGGAAAAGCAGCAATTTGCTGCCGCCGTACCGCTCGCAGGGGGCGCCGCTGGTCGACTGGAATAATACGATCAATCCGATGGCTTCCGCCGTGCGCTGCGCCTGGGCGGTGACTACTGTCTCGCAATCATATTTATACGAACTGCACGACAGCAGTATGGGCCTGGAACGGCTTTTCCGCGACGAGTGGCAGAAAGAGTATGGAATTGTCAACGGCATTGATGCCGACGTTTGGGACCCCGCCACGGACCCCATGATCCATTACCGGATGGATGGGAACATAACGGAATTTAAAGCTGAAAATAAACGCCAGCTCTGCGAGTGGTTCCAGTTCCCGGAAGGCCAGCCGCTCATCAGTTTCATCGGGCGGATTGTCGGGGAAAAAGGCGTGGACCTGCTGCCCGACGCCATTCGTAACTTCCTGAACATGGGCGGCCAGGCCAGTTTCCTGGTGCTGGGCAGCGGCGAAAGTCATACGGAAAATCAGTTCCGCAACATGGTGTACCACTATGCGGGCCGGTTCAACGCCGTGATCGATTATAACGAAGCCTTGTCCCACCAGATCTACGCCGGCTCGGATTTCCTGATCATGCCTTCCCGGGTGGAACCCTGCGGCCTGAACCAGATGTACGCCATGCGATACGGCACCGTGCCCATCGTGCGCTCGGTCGGCGGATTGAAAGATACCGTGCCCGACATCGGCGAACCCGGCAGCACCGGCCGCGGTATACGCTTCGACCAGGCGACCATCGGGGATATAGGCTACGCGATTCACCGCGCCTCCTCGATGTATCACCGTAATCCCGATATTATGTCTGCGTTGCGCGAACGCATTATGGCCGTGGATTCTTCCTGGGAAAATTCCATTGCCAAATACCTGCAGGTGTACGAGTGGGTAGGTGCGCAGGTGGGTCCAACGCGGCAAAAGGAGGAAATCGTTCCGGTCGAACAAATACTGACCGATATTCCACCCGTTTCCCCCAAAAAATCGGCAGCCGCTAAACCCGCAAAGAGTCACCCGTCAGCCGTCGATCAATTGCCGGAGGAAAAAGTAGCGGTCAAAAAAGCGCCGGCGCGCAAAGGCACGGTCAAAAAAGCGGCGCCGGAGGTGACAATGAGCAAACCCATAGCGGAAAAAGCCCCGGCCAAGCCTAAAGCCCCTAAAACAAAAACCAGCATCGCCGAAGAAATCACCAGTTTTAAGACAATCGCCAAAATGGCGTTGACGACCAAACCAGCGGTTGAAAAAGCGCCGGCAGATCAGGAAACGCCTAAAAAAGCGGCGTTGACCGGTAAAAAAACTAATCCGAAAAAATAAGCAGTCAACTAAACCAACCCTTCTTCAATTCAAATACCCTCTCCTTATGTCGAATATGATCTCCATTATTCTGGGCGGCGGCGCTGGTTCCCGCCTGTTCCCGCTGACTGAAAAACGTTCCAAACCAGCCGTACCGATTGGGGGTAAATACCGTTTGATCGACATTCCGATCTCCAACTGCATCAATTCCGGGGTGAAGCGGATGTTTGTGGTGACCCAGTACAACTCGGCCTCGCTGAATGCGCACATCAAAAACACGTACCAGTTCGACACCTTTTCGAGCGGTTTCGTGGATATTCTGGCGGCTGAACAGACGCCCGGCAATAAAGACTGGTTCCAGGGCACGGCCGATGCGGTGCGCCAGAGCCGGCAGCACTACGAGCGCCAGGATTTTGACCTGATGCTCATTCTCTCCGGCGACCAGCTATACCAGATGGATTTCGGGGAAATGGCCGCCGCCCACGAGCGTTCCGGCGCCGATATTACCATCGCCTGCCTGCCCGTGGATGCCCGCGACGCGACCGGTTTCGGCATCATGAAGGTGGATAATGACGGCTATATTCCGCGTTTTGTGGAAAAACCCTCTGCCGACCTGCTGCCCCACTGGGCCAGCGAAGTCAGCGGCGCCCACCATAAACAGGGCCGGCACTACATGGCGTCGATGGGTATTTATATTTTCAGCCGCCAGGTGCTGAGCGATATGTTCGATCAGTATCCGGAGGCGACCGATTTCGGTAAAGAACTCATTCCGGCCGCTATTGAAAACGGGCTTAAAGTCGCCGCTTACCAGTACGAAGGTTACTGGACCGACATTGGTACCATCCGCTCCTTTTTTGACGCCAACATCGAGCTGACCGACCACATTCCGTCGTTCAACCTGTTTTCCCATACCCAGCGCATTTACACCCGCGGCCGGATGCTGCCGCCCGCTAAATTCTACGGCGGCACCCAGCTCAACCGCGCCCTCATCGCCGAAGGCAGCATTATTCATGCCCGCATCATCGAGGGTTCTATTGTCGGCCTGCGTTCCAGGATCGGCGAAAACACGGTGATCAAGGACACCATTATCATGGGTAACGATTCCTACCAGACGCTGGAAGAAATTGCCAACCATCCCGATCAGGTGCCGATGGGCGTCGGCCACTACTGTCACATCGAACACGCTATTCTGGATAAAGACTGCCGGGTGGCCAATAACGTAGTCATCAAGGGCGGCGATCACCTGGAAGATATGGACACGGATAATTACTGCATCCGTGATGGAGTGGTGGTGGTGAAAAAGGGTGGGGTGATCGAAGAGGGGACGCGGATTATGTGAGTGGCCCGTTAAAACTCAAAAATAAAACCTATCGTCGGCAGTGCCGATCCTGCGCTTTCACCAAGAATAATTGGTATGGCGTTACTGCCGTCGGAGCGCAGGCTCTGGCCATCGGTCGTGGCGAAGGCTGTATTATCGGCATTACGCTGAAAGGTGTAGGTCGGCGCTTGCGGCGCTGCCCGGCCCAGCAGGTTGGTCACATCGAGAAATAGATCGAAGGTGGACCGGCGGAAGTTCCATTTCTTGTCCACCCGCAGGTCCAGCTGACTGAAATTCTGCAGGCGTTCCTGATTGATCCGCATATAGTCGAGCGTGCCGCTACCCAGCGTAGCATAGGTCTGTCGGCTGGCTTCCAGATCGAGCGGCGTGTAGGGGACACCGCCCTGAGAGCGAAATTTGGCGCCTATTTCCCAGTTGCGGCGGAATTTATAACCGGCCGTCAGCGATAACAGGTGACGGTTGTCCCAGGCCGACGGGATAAGCCGACCATCTGCACCGCTGAATTTTGTCCAGAAGAGGGTATAGGAGGTGATGAAAAAGAGGCGTTTGGTCAACTTTTGCTGCACGAACAACTCGGTGCCGTACGACCGGCCCTGACCATTGGCCAGCAAGCGCTCATTTCCGACGGCGGTGAAGGCTCCGCCGGCATTAGCAAGCGACAAACCATTGCTGGCGCTGACCAGGTAATCGCTGTATTTTTTATAAAAACCCTCCACCGTGATGCGCAGGCCGGGGTTGGGAAGGTACTCCAGACCGGCTACGAAATGATCGCAGCGGGTGTAGGGCAGGTCGCGGTTGACCAGCACGTTGTTCTCGTCCCGAAAACCAAGGGCCGTGTAGGGCGCAATTTTGTAATAACGGCCCAGGCTGGCGTTCAACTTCCATTTCGGCAGGAGTCCGTAAGAACCGGACAGGCGCGGACTCAGCGTTTTTAACAGATTTGCGCCCTGGTCGGCGAAAGAATTACCATCCGACCGCAGGC
This sequence comes from Saprospirales bacterium, assembly GCA_031425035.1. Taxonomy (GTDB): domain Bacteria; phylum Bacteroidota; class Bacteroidia; order Chitinophagales; family Saprospiraceae; genus M3007. The sequence continues at coordinate 161,895 of JANPIN010000098.1, forward strand.
CGAAGGAAAGGCTGAGCCGTTCGTTGAAAAACGTCCGGTTTAGCTGTCCGAAAGCGCCAAATTTGACAAAATCTATGGCCGTACTAAAATTGGCGGTCGAACGTGCCTGCAGCACGTTGCCGGCGCTATCGCGTACCTCCGGGCGGAGCAGCGCGAATGTCTGGTTGTTGTATTTTACGAATTGCAGCCCGGCGCCGAACGACCATTTCCAGGGGCCGTTGTAGCGATTAAAATCGAAGCGCAGTTTGTTTTCAATTTCCTGGCTGTTTAGTCCGAGGATCCGTTTGTTTTCGTCGGTCTGCTTGCTGTCGTAGTTGTCGGCAAACTGATCCAGGCGGTTGTCGAACATGTTCCGACTGAACGTCAGGTTCCAGAAACCGTTCTCAATCAGTTGTTTTAAGGTAAAACCCTGCGTATAGTTCCATTGGTTCACCCCCGGAACCGAACTTAGTATGTACAGATTTTCGGGGCTGGCATCTTTGGGCGCGGCGAAGGTAAACTCGTCGATGGCCCCGACGCCAATGCTGGTCAGGGTGGTGCGGGCGTTAAACTTATGGGTTATTTTATATTGAAAATCCCAGTAATTAGGACGGATAGGCAGGCCCAGCACGCCAAACAGGAACTGTAAATAGGAACGCCGGGCCGAGACCAAATACGTGGTTTTACTGCCAATCGGCCCATCGCCCGTCAGCGCAGTTTCCGTACCGCTCAGCCGTATATTACCCTGGAAACGCTCGGAATTGCCGTCGCGCTGGCGAAATTGCAGAACCGAAGAAAGCGGATTATCATAACGTGCGGGAAAAGCGCTGGTCGCCAAAGTGGCATCTTCAATAAACGATACGTTGAGGATGCCGGCTGGTCCGCCCGCCGCACCCTGGGTGGAGAAGTGGTTGATGACCGGAATTTCGACCCCGTCCAGGTAGTACACGTTTTCGTTTGGCGCACCGCCGCGCACAATCAGGTCATTGCGAAAACCACCGCTCGAACCGTCGCTGCCACCCACGCCAGGCAGCGCCTGGACGACCCTGGAAATATCAAAATTGCCGCCCGGGTTGCTTTTAATCTCCTCCACCGACAAATTTTGGGTGGATAAGGGCGTTTCTGCCGAGGCAATTTTTACGCTTCTGTTTTGGCTGATTACGACTTCGCCAAGTTTACTACTTTCGGCTTCTAATTCAAAATTCTGGATAGCCACATTCCCCGTAGTCAGTACAATGTTATAACGGGTGGAGGTTTCATAACCCAGGTAGCTTGCAGTAAGGGTATAAGACTTAGGGGGCACCCCCGCGATCCGGAAATTGCCTTCCGTGTCGGTAGTAGCGCCCAGACCGGTGTTCTCAATTTTTACGGTCGCACCGATCAGTACTTCCTGACTGGCTTTATCGCGGACGGTACCGACCAGCAGGGCGGTATTTTGAGCGAGCAGAGGAGGTGCAAAGAAGAGGAAAATGCAGATGAATCTAAAAAAATGCATGTGTAAAAGACTGTTAAATTTGGTGTGATATTAAACGATTATTTTTAAAAAGGTTTAATAACATATCATACGGATATTGTTCAAAAAAAAGTTTGTTTTTAGCTTAAATTTTTTAAAATTATGTAAAAACATACTTTTGGCCCCGACAAGTTCTTCAACGACCTGGAGTTATTATGAAATACGACTTACTGCAATCGCTTTTGCCCCAACTGGAAGCCTATGAACGGGCGTATCCCAAAATGCATCAACCAAAGCATTTTGCCGTCTGGTTGTTGCGGCAAAATGGCGAGAATGAACCGGATATAGAGCAAGATGTAGAGCAGCCGCCCCGGGAACATACCGATGTGGCCATTGGTCGGCTGCTGGTTTTTATGAATCGGTACGTGAAGGTGTACGTTCGCAAAGCCCTCGAAGGCTCTCCATTGGGCACCATGGACGAATTCGTCTACCTGGCCATGCTCATCGAACAGGGGCCACTGACCAAAAGCGACCTCATCCAGCGCAACCGCCACGAAAAACCGACGGGTATGGAGATCATCCGCCGCCTGCTGGCGCTGGGCATGGTGGTGCAGAACGACGACCCGGACGACCGGCGCAGCAAACGCCTGAGCATCCTGCCGCTCGGCATGGCTACGTTCCAGCAGGTGGCCGGCCAAATGGGTAAAGTCTCGACCCTCCTGGCCGGCAACCTGAGTGCGGCGGAAAAAATGCTGCTGCTGCAATTGCTGGATAAACTGGAAACTTTCCATCAACTGACGCTGGCCAAACTGAAGAAAAGCGAACGCGGCTAAGCGGTATTTCCAGATGACGATTTTGAAAACACGGCGTGACGGGACGGGAGGACGGATGAAACGGATTATGCGGATTTGAACGGATTTTGAAAACACGGCGTGACGGGACGGGAGAACGGATGAAACGGATTGTGCGGATTTGAACGGATTTTGAAACGAATAAAGGATTCATCATCCCGCGCGTTTTTCGCCGTAAGGCGATGAAGATCCGTTTTAATCCGCATAATCCGTTTCATCCGTTCTCCCATCCTGCCGCGTTCGGATTTATAGTCATTCCAGACAAGCTGAAATAACCGCCTGGAGCCATCTTTTGGGCCGGCGGAATGTTTGAAATTTACTTGTTCGTTCAGTAAATTCGCCACTATGTCCGTCGAAATCCTCTCCCGCCTGCAGTTTGCGTTTACCATTGCCTTTCACTACATCTATCCGCCGCTGAGTATTGGCCTGGGCGTGGTGCTGGTGCTGCTCGAAGGTCAGTATTTGCGCACCGGCGATCAGCAGTGGGAGCAACTTACCCGCTTCTGGATCAAGATTTTCGCGCTCATATTCGGCATCGGCGTCGCTACCGGCATTGTCATGGAATTTGAATTCGGGACCAACTGGGCGGCTTATTCCCGCTACGTGGGCGATATTTTCGGTTCCGCGCTGGCGGCAGAGGGCATTTTCGCTTTCGCGCTGGAATCCGGTTTCCTGGGCATTCTGATCTTCGGCTGGGACCGCGTGAGTCCGCGGGTGCACTTCTTTTCTACGATCATGGTGGCGCTTGGCTCCATTTTTTCGGCCATCTGGATCGTGGTCGCCAACTCCTGGATGCAGACCCCGGCGGGTTACCGCATTGAAGGCGAAGGCATGAAAGCCCGCGCCGTGGTCACCGATTTCTGGGCCATGGTGTTCAATCCTTCTTCGATGGACCGGCTGACCCACGTACTGCTGGGCGCTTTTCTAGCCGGTTCTTTCCTGGTGCTGAGTGTGCACGCCTGGTATATCTGGAAGGGGCGTTTCGTGGAAATTTCCAAAAAAGCTTTCCGGGTGGCGCTGCTGGTGGCGACCGTAGCGGCGCTGGCGCAGTTGTTCAGTGGCCACCGGTCGGCGGGGTATGTCGCTAAATACCAACCGGCCAAACTGGCCGCTTTTGAGGGACATTACGATTCGCTGGCGGTGGGCGATTTATACCTTTTCGGCATAACCAATCCCAAAACGCAAAAGACCAGCGGCCTGTCCATTCCCGGCATGCTGAGTTTCCTGGTCTACGAGGATTTTGAAAAACCTTTGCCGGGGCTCAATGCCTTTCCCGTCGCCGACCGGCCTAAACAGGTGAATTTTGTTTTCCAGACCTACCACCTGATGGTCATGATCGGTATGACGCTGATCGGGCTGACCCTGCTGGCTAATTTCCTGCTGTGGCGCAAAAAATTATTTCAGCAAACCTGGCTGATGCGGATTTTCGCGCTGGCCGTGCTGCTGCCGCAAATTGGCAACCAGGTCGGCTGGTATTCCGCCGAAGTGGGTCGCCAGCCCTGGGTGGTCTATGGTCTGCTGCGAACCTCCGACGGACTTTCCCGGGCGGTGAATGCGGAGCAGGTCTGGTTTTCCCTGATCCTGTTCACCCTGGTCTATCTGCTGCTGTTTGTGCTGTTCATTTATTTGATGAATAAAAAGATCGTGCACGGACCGGAGGCGCAGGACGAGGATCCGGAACCTTCGACCCGGCGGATTACGCCGTCGATTCGGGAAAAAAGCGGCATTTAATCAACGTTCAACCTCTTTACCATGGACACTATTCTCGGTCTCGACCTCCCCACCTGCTGGTTTCTCGTGGTCGGCGCGGTTTTCACCGGTTACGTCATCCTCGACGGCTTCGACCTGGGGGCCGGCGCGCTGCATTTGTTTTTCAACAAAGAGGAAAGCCGCCGGATAGCGCTCAACGCCATCGGGCCGGTCTGGGACGGCAATGAGGTCTGGCTGGTCATCGGCGGCGGCACCTTATTTGCCGGTTTTCCGGAGGTGTATGCGACGGTGTTTTCGGCCTTTTACGTGCCGTTCATGCTCTTCCTGGTGGCGCTCATTTTCCGGGCCATCAGCATCGAGTTTCGCAGCAAAGAACCCATGCGCTGGTGGCGGCTGACCTGGGACATCAGTTATTCGGTGGCCAGTGTTACCATTGCCGGACTGCTGGGACTGTTGCTTGGCAACCTGATCCAGGGCATTGCCGTCGGTCCCAATTTTGTATTTCAAGGCCATACCCGCGATTTTTTCAATCCCTACGCCCTGCTAACGGCGCTGACGGTCATTGCCCTGTTCGCCATGCACGGCGCTATTTATCTGACCATGAAAACTGAGAACCGGCTGCATACCAAACTCATGCTGCTGGTGCGCGATACGAGCCGCTTTTTCGTCATTTGTTTCGTGACGCTGACGATGGCTACCCTGATTTACATACCTGAAATGGCGGATAAATTCCGGCACTATCCCGCGCTGTTTGCGGTGCCGGCGCTGGCCATGTTAAGTACCATCAACATTCGCCGCCTGGCCGAAAAAGGGCGCTATTTCTCCGCTTTTCTCTTTTCCAGCGGCACCTCGGCGCTGCTGCTGGTAACGGTAGCACTTGGTCTGTATCCGACCATGGTACCCAGTTCGCTCGGTGCGCAGTACGATCTGACGGTACACAACAGCGCTTCTACCGACCCGTCTTTGCGGACGATGCTGCTGTTTGCGGCAATCGGCGTGCCTATCGTGGCCACGTATACCATCTTCGTGTTCTGGACCTTTCGGGGAAAAGTGAAGATGAACGAGGGCACTTATTTATAGGCCTCTTGTTTTTACTGGTCCGACGACTTGGAGTCGTCGGACCAGTAAAAACAAGCGCCATCGCCGGTCATCCGGGATGGCGCTTGCC